>JAVJSY010000042.1:0-34728 GCA_040219175.1 Kiloniellales bacterium | reverse complement strand
ACTGGTCACACCACCGCAAATGGCAGGACGTTGACGACATGGGCGGCGTCGTCATGCCCCTCGACGACGCCCTCGAGTTCATCGCCAATGAGGCTATCTTCTGGACCTGGACCTGAACCAGAAATCGTACAAAGTCGAGCTGAGGCTGAGGAAGTCTCGCGACGACAGGGCCGGTCAATTCAGCCGACTTGGCCGTGAGGATGCGGTGGCCTGCCAGATCTGCGCGTCCACATAGTCCTCGGTCATATCGACGGCGTGTTGCTCTTCGCTGACACCATGCCCCAGAGCGCAGCGCAGATAGAGGCCGTCGATCATCGCGCCGACGCCATTGGCGACGAACTGGGCCCGCTCGGCCGTCAGCGGCCTTAGCCAGTAAACGAGATTGCTGTGCAGGCGGCGGATATAGATCCGCAGCAGGCGGGCGGGCTCTGCTGCCTCTTGCGCACGGGCATAGAAGACCAGCCAGGCAGAGACGGTCACGTCGTCGAACTGACTGGGCGAGAAGCTGGCGCGGATGAGGGCGGAAACCTTACCGCGCGGCGTGGTTTCCTTGGCCGTCTCGGCGCGGGCCGTGGCATGCAACTGCCGCAAGAGGTGGCGCATGGTGGCGACCACCAGTTGATCCTTGCCGCCGAAATAGTGGTGCGCCAGACTGGAGGAGACGCCGGCACGTCTGGCAATCTCCGACACCGAAACGTCGAGCGAGCCGCGCACATGAATCGAGGTAATGGTGGCCTCGATCAAGGACTGGCGTCGCAGCTTGGCGGTCAGGCTCTCACTCATGGCCTTCTCAGTCTCCTGAAGAATCTTTCCCGATAACCCGGCCGAATCCCGGTTCTTGATTGACTCGTCAATCAAGTCTCCGCTCAATTGTGACCGAAGACGGCGGGAAGGCAAGCGCCGCTCTTAGAAAATATGCGAACCGGCGAGTTTTGGAGACGAATTATGACAGCACGCAAGACACTCCTGGCGGCGGCTTTGGCCGTGGTCATTCCCACTGGCGGGGCCTTGGCCCAATGCGAGACCATCCGTTTCTCGGATGTCGGCTGGACCGACATCACCGCGACCACCGCAATGACCACCCTGTTGCTGGATGAGATGGGCTACGAAACCGACGTCAAGGTGCTGTCGATCCCGGTGACCTACACCTCGATGAAGAATGGCGATATCGACGTCTTCCTGGGCAATTGGATGCCGACGATGGAAGCCGACGTTCGTCCCTATCTGGATGACGGCTCCGTGGTCTCCACCGGTGTCAACCTAGAGGGCGCGAAGTACACCCTTGCGGTGCCGAAGTATACCTACGACGCAGGCCTCAAGAGCTTCGCCGACATCGCCAAGTTCAAAGACCAGTTGGATGGCAAGATCTATGGCATTGAGCCCGGCAACGACGGCAACCGTCTGATCCTCGACATGATCGACCAGGATGCCTTCGGTCTGAAGGGTTTCGAGGTGGTCGAGAGTTCCGAGCAGGGCATGCTCTCCCAGGTCGCCCGTTCGGTGCGCAAGGACGATCCGATCGTCTTCCTGGGCTGGGAGCCGCATCCGATGAACGCCAACTTCGAGATGGCCTATCTCGACGGCGGCGATGACTGGTTCGGCCCCAACTATGGCGGTGCGACGGTCTACACCAACGTGCGCAAGGGCTTTGCCGAGGACTGCCCCAACGTCGATGCGATGTTGAAGCAGATGGTCTTCACCCTGGCGATGGAGAACGAGCTGATGGCCGCCATCCTGAACGAGGGCGAAGATCCCGAAGATGCGGCCGAAGCCTATCTCAAGGCCAATCCCGGGATCCTCGACGCCTGGCTGAAGGGCATCAAGACCGCGGATGGCGGCGATGCCTTGGCCGAGCTGAAGGCAGAACTGAACTAAGCACGAGTGGAAGAGGCCGCCGGCGGTTCAGACCTGCCGGCGGCCTCTTCGTTTTGCCTATCGGGCAGAAATTGGAAAGGGCTGCAAAATGGACTGGCTGGAGAGTTGGAAAGTGCCGATCGGCAAGTGGGCGAAGGCGATCGTCGACTGGCTGACCAACAACCTGGCCTGGTTCTTCGACGGCCTCTCCAGCGTCCTGGACGCGGTGATCTCGGTCCTGCTGTTCATTCTGCAATGGCCGCCGGCACTGGTCATCATTGCGCTGGTGACCGCGCTCTCCTGGTATCTGCGTCGCTCCATCGCCTTCTCGGTCTTCACCTGCCTGGGCTTGCTGCTGATCGTCAATCAGGGCTATTGGGAAGAGACGACGGAGACCCTGGCGCTGGTCCTGGCCTCCTCGGCCGTCTGCATGGGGGTGGGCGTGCCCTTGGGCATCGCGGCCGCGCGGCGGCCCTGGCTGTTCTCTGCGATGCGGCCGATCCTGGATCTGATGCAGACCATCCCGACCTTCGTCTACCTGATCCCGGCACTGATCCTCTTCGGGCTCGGCATGGTGCCCGGCCTGATCGCAACTGTGATCTTCGCCATTCCAGCCCCCATCCGCCTGACCCATCTGGGCATCTCCTCGACGCCCAAGCCCCTGCTCGAAGCCGGCCAGGCCTTCGGTGCCACCAAATCGCAGCTGCTGTGGAAGGTTGAGCTGCCCTATGCCATGCCGCAGATCATGGCGGGACTCACCCAGACCATCATGCTGTCGCTCTCCATGGTGGTGATCGCAGCCCTGGTGGGTGCGGACGGCCTGGGCGTGCCGACCCTGCGTGCACTGAACCAGGTCAACATCGCCAAGGGCTTCGAGGTCGGTGTCGCCATCGTCATGATCGCCATCATACTCGATCGCCTCTTCCGGGCGGAGAAGAAGGGGGAGAAATGAGCAGCAACTCCCACGCGATGGTCCGCTTCGAGGCGGTCAACATCGTCTTCGGCGATCACCCGAAAGCGGCCCTGCCCTTGATGGACAAGGGCCAAACGCGCGAGGAAATCCAAGAGGCAACGCAGCAGGTGCTGGGCGTGCACGACTGTTCGCTCGAGGTGGGCGAGGGCGAGATCGTCGTCCTGATGGGCCTGTCGGGATCCGGCAAGTCCACGCTTCTGCGCGCCGTCAATGGCCTCAACCCCGTGGTCCGCGGTGCCGTCTGGGTGAACGACGGCAAGGCCCCGGTCGATGTCGCTTCGGCGGCACCCGAGGTGCTGCGCCGCCTCAGGACCGAGCGGATCGCGATGGTCTTTCAGCAGTTCGGCCTGCTGCCTTGGCGGACCGTGGTCGACAATGTCTCCTTCGGCCTGGAGCTGGCCGGGGTCGGCCCGGAGGAACGCCGCAAGCGCGCGACCAAGCAGCTGGAGCTGGTCGGCCTGGAGGCCTGGGCCGGCCGCAAGGTGCAGGAGCTCTCGGGCGGTATGCAGCAGCGCGTCGGCCTGGCCCGCGCCTTCGCCACCGAGGCCCCGATCCTCTTGATGGACGAGCCCTTCTCGGCGCTGGACCCGCTGATCCGCAACAAGCTGCAGGACGAACTGCTGGAGTTCCAATCCAACCTGAAGCGGACCATCGTCTTCGTCAGCCACGACCTGGACGAGGCGCTGAAGATCGGCAACAAGATCGCCATCATGATGGGTGGGCGCATCGTCCAGATCGGCACCCCGCAGGACATCGTTCTGCGCCCTGCCGACGACTATGTCGCCGACTTCGTGGCCCACATGAACCCCTTGAACGTGCTGCGCGCGATCGAGGTGATGCGCCCGCAAGACCCGGCACCGCTACCTGCCGAGCCCATCGCGCTCACCGCGAAAGCGCCCAGCGGCCCCCGCGTCACCGAGCCCGAGACGCCGGTCCGTGAGTTGATGCGCGCCTTCCTGGTCTCCGAAGAGCCGATCCTGGTCGCCGAGGACGGCCAGGTGGTAGGCCAGGTCAACGGCGGCGACATCGTCAAGGCGCTGCTCAGAGCGTGAGGTAACGCCCGATGCCAGGCCTCGACCAGGCCTCCAGGCGTTTCGAAGCCCGGAAGGACGCGCTAGGCCCTGCATTCAAGTACAGGCTCTATGATAGCGGGCGTCCTCTCAGCTACGCCGAGGTGCTGGACCTCTGGCAAGACGACCTGGGATTTCTGGACTTCTACCTGTCCATCTTCAGGAATTGCGGTTGCGACAGCTATGTTTGGGAAACGCCGGCGCTCTCGCGGGAATCGTCGCAGCAGGGCTTTGAGTTCGTGATCCAGCGGACCTCGCATGCTTGGGCACGTCCAGACCAGATGACCTTCGCCGACTACTTCGACACGGAGCGCGCGCCGGATGGGATCGTAAGCTTCGCCAATCTCGGCGGTGATGCCCTCTTGGTCGTGCCCTCGCCCTACAGCCGTGACGCCGACTACAGCGACCTTCCAGCCTTCTTTCGCAACGCGCCGCTCGCGCAGCAACGAGCGCTATGGCGAGAGGTCGCTTCGCAGGCGAAGAGGCTGCTCTCCGATCGGCCGTTCTGGCTCTCGGTTGCGGGCGGTGGTGTCGCCTGGCTGCATGTCAGACTGGACAAAGCGCCCAAGTACTATCGCTATCGCCCTTACACGCGCGCTGGCTAACGCTGCCGCATAACGCCCAGCCCCTTCTTGGAGACCACCGCGCGGCCGCGGACCGATTCCCGGAACAGGATGAAGAGACCGGCGCCGACGATGAGGGTGAGGCCGAGCCAGGTCGCCAGGTCCGGCAGGTTACCGAAGAAGACAAAACCCCAGAGGATGGCCCAGGGCAGGTAGGTGTATTCGAAAGGCGTGACCACGCTGGCATCGGCCAAGCGGTAAGCCTGGGTGAGGGCGAAGAAGCCGATCCCGGAGATCAGGCCCAGGGCTGCAAAGAGCGGCCAGTGCGCCGGTTCAGGCCAGCTCCAGGGCCGGAAGAGGAAGGCCAAGCTGGGGTGCGGCGAGGCGATATCGATCTGCGAGAAGATGAGGCCGGTCAGGCCGCCGCCCAGCGTGAAGAACCCCAGAATGAAGATCGTCATCGAGCTGCCGCGTGCGGTGGGACCCAGCTTGCGGGTTGCCACGATCGAGACGGCATAGGCGATTGCCGCCAGGAGCGCGAGGATGGCCGCAGGCTCGAAGACACCCAGGCCGGGGCGCACGATGACCAGCACGCCGATGAGGCCGACGATAACGGCCGCCCAACGTTGCAGGCCGATCTTCTCGCCCAGAAAGAACAGCGCGAAGACGGTGACGAAGAGCGGCGTCGAGAAGGTGATCGAGGCGGTCTCGGCCAAGCCGATGGCGGCAAGCGCCATATAGTAGACCAGATAGGAGAGGAAGGCGGTGCCGGCACGCAAAGTCTGCAGGCCGATCGAGCCGATCTTGAAGGGTCTGAGCCCGCCGTCGACGTGGGCGATGATAAGGACCACGGGGATCGCGCAGAGGCTGCGCAGGAAGACGATCTGGTGGACGGCGTAGGTATCGCTGAAGCTCTTGATGATCACGTCCTGGATTGGAAAGAGCGTGGTGCCCAACAGCAGGAAGAGGATGCCGGCAAGCGGTCTTTGCGAAGGAACGGCTGCAAGAGGTGTCGCTGCATCGATAGTGCTTTGCTGTATTTGCGACATGGGGCCAAACTCCAAGCCTGTGGGTGCCACTCTACAGCGTGGAGCAATTGAGAAAGACTGTCTGGCTTAGGCGCGACCGGAGGGGTCGAATCTGTCACAGGAGTAAAGATATTTTCCGGCGCTTTTGCATCGGAGGCCGGCCAGGTTCCAGGCCTCTCGAGAAATTCTTATTGGAAGGCAGATGTGCGAGCGTTGTATCGATCCAGGAATGCAGCAGGCCGGCACGTCTCTATGGCTGCCACAGCAATCGTTGTGCCCGTCTTCCAAGAGGCCTTCAGTGCCTTCCATCTGTCGGATCAGACCTACCTCGGCCGGGGCTGCGGGGTGAGAGACGGTGGTTCCGGCGAGGCTTGTGCAACAGAGGCCCGCTGCTAAACACTCAAGGGTTCGAGCAAATGCCGATGCGGGTTCTACTCACCCTCAAAACTTGCTAGTCGTCGACACGCTCGCGCACATAGCTGCCGGGTGCATCCTCGATAACGGATAGCTTGCCGGCCTCTGGCTGGCGGGCCTCGACCTTGGCGCCGCCCTTGCGGGCGATCCAGCGGTGCCAGTCGCTCCACCAGGAGCCCTCGTGGCGCTCGGCGCCGGCGAGCCACTCCTTAGGATCTGCCGGCGCCTTGCGGTTGGTCCAGTAGCAGTACTTCTTAGCCGCCGGCGGGTTGATCACTCCGGCGATATGGCCAGAGCCGCCGAGCACGAACTTCACCGGACCGCCGAAGGCCTTGACCGCGGGATAGCTGGAGACCCAGGGGGCGATGTGGTCTTCTTTGGTGCAGAGGAAATAGCTGGGCGTCTTAATCTTGCCGATGTCGATCGGCACGCCATCCAGCACCAGGTGGCCGGGCTTCATCAGGCCGTTTTCTCTATAGAGCTTGCGCAGATAGGTCACCAGCATGGCGGCCGGCAGGCGGGTCGAATCGCTGTTCCAGTAGAGCAGGTCGAAGGGCATGGGCTCGCGGCCCATGAGATAGTTGTTCACCACGAAGGACCAGATCAGGTCATTCTCGCGCATCATGTTGAACATCTGCGCCATGTGGTGGCCTTCCAGATAGCCGGTCTCGGCCACGTGCTTTTCCAGCGAGGCCAGCTGCTTGTCGTCGATGAAGACCGAGGCCTCGCCGACCTCCTTCAGATCCACCATGGTGGCCAGCAGGGTCGCCGAATTGACCCGCTGGTCGCCCTTGGCATTAAGGTAGGCCAGGGTGGCAACGTTGAGTATGCCGCCGATGCAGAATCCCAAGAGGTTGATCTCCCGCTCGCCCAGATGCGCCTCGATGGCGTCCATGGCGGCGAGCGGACCCTCGCGCATGTAGTCCTCGAAGTCCTTGTGCGCGAGCTCTTTGCGGGGATTGACCCAGGAAATGACGAAGACCGTGTGCCCCTGGTCGACCGCACCCTTGATCAGGCTGTTCTTGGGCTGCAGGTCCAGCACATAGAATTTGTTGATCCAGGGCGGCACGAAGAGCAGTGGGCGCTTGTGCACCTTCTCGGTCGTCGGCGCGTATTGGATCAGCTGGATCAACTCGTTCTGATAGATCACCTTGCCCGGCGAGGCGGCGACGTTCCGGCCGACCTCGAAACTGGCTTCGTCGGTCATGGAGATCTTCAGCCGACCCTTGCCGGCTTCCAGGTCCGCCAGCATGTGTTCCAGACCCTTCAGCAGGTTCTCGCCCTTGCTGTCGACGGTCTTCTTGACCACGGCCGGATTGGTCGCCGCGAAGTTGCTCGGCGCCATGGCGCTGAGGTACTGGCGGGTGAAGAATTCCACCTTCTCCTTGTTCTTGGGATCCAGACCCTCGGTCTCGTGCACCAGCGACTGCAGGCAGTTGGACGCAAGCAGGTAAGACTGCTTCAGATAGTCGAAGACCAGGGCCTCGTTCCAGGCGCCGTCCTTGAAGCGCCGATCGCCCTTCGGCGGCTCGGCAACCGGCTGTGCCTCCTGACCCAGCATCTTCTGACCCATGGCCTGCCAGAGCGACAGGCTCTGCTCCCAAAGCTGCATCTGCGCCTGGAACAGCCGCGAGGGGTCCTTGGCCAGTTGCAGCATGAGGTCGCCGAAGGCCTGGTTCAGGCCTTGCTGATCGACCAGTTGGAATCCGCCGCTGTCGCTTTGGCGCTGCACGAAGGCCTGGACGGCACGCTGGCTGCGCTCGGCCAGGTCGTTCCACCGGGCGAGCAGGGCCTCCTGGTCTTCAGGAGTGGGGGCTTGCGGTGAGGTCGACATGGGCGCGGGCTCCGTTGCTTCTTAGTGGGTGGCGAGAAAAGCCTCGACTGCAGTTAGAAATCCTGCCGGGTTCTCGGCATGTAGCCAATGACCCGCGTCGGCAACCTCTTCAAAGGCGGCTCTTGGGAAGAGGTCCCGGATGCGGTCGCGGTCCTTGGCTTGGACATAGTCCGAGCTTGCTCCGGTCAGGAACAGAGTCGGTCCATCCCAGGAAGCTGTCAACAGGGCCTCGGGAAAGCCGTGGATGGCAGCCATCGAGGCGCCGAGCGTCTCCAGGTTGATGCGCCAGCGAAAGCCGGCCTCGCCCTGCACCAAATTCTGCAGCAGGAAACCGCGCACGCCGGGATCGGGAATCTGGTCGGCCAGTGCGCGGTCGGCCTCTGCACGGCGCGTCACACCGGCCAGATCCAGGGCCTGCATGGTCCGGACGTAGCTGAGATTGGCATGGTCGTAGGACACAGGCGCAATGTCGGCCACGATCAGGCGCGACAGGCGCTGGGGCTGGGACAGCGCCAGGGCCATGGCCACCTTGCCGCCCATGGAGTGGCCGATCAGGTCGACCTTGTCGAAACCCACCTCGTCGAGGTAGCCGCCAAGCGCCTTGGCCATCGAGGGGTAGTCCGTGCTCTCCGTCCAGGGCGACTCGCCGTGGTTGGGCAGATCCAGGGCGTGAACCCGGCGCGAGCGCGCCAGGCTGCGGGCAATCCGCGTCCAGTTGCGGCTGGAACCGAAGAGACCGTGCACCAGGAGGAGCGGCGGTCCTTCGGTCCCGAAGGTGGCGGCAGCGAGTGCGGCCATGCCGCCCTACTTGCCGACTTGGCTCAAGAGATCGTCGATGCTCTGCTTGGCGTCGCCGTAGTACATCCGCGTGTTCTCCTTGAAGAACAGTGGGTTCTCGATGCCGGAGTAGCCGGTGCCCTGGCCACGCTTGCAGACGAAGACCTGGCGCGCCTTCCAGACCTCCAGCACCGGCATGCCGGCGATCGGGCTGCCCGGATCGTCTTGTGCCGCCGGATTGACGATGTCGTTGGCGCCGATGACGACGACGACGTCGGTCTGTGGGAAATCCTCGTTGATCTCCTCCATCTCCAGCACGATGTCGTAGGGCACCTTGGCCTCGGCCAGCAGCACGTTCATGTGCCCCGGCAGACGACCGGCGACCGGATGAATGGCAAAACGCACCGTCTTGCCCGCCGCCCGCATCCGGCTGGTGATCTCGGAGACCGCACCTTGCGCCTGCGCCACCGCCATGCCGTAGCCGGGCACGATGATCACGCTGTCGGCGTCGTTCAACGCCGAGGCGACGGTGTCGGCGTCGGCCGAGATCATCTCGCCCTCCACGGCAGCGCTTGCCTGCGTCTCGCCGCCCCAGCCGCCAAGGATGACGCTGACGAAGGAGCGGTTCATGCCGCGGCACATGATGTAGGAGAGGATGGCACCCGAAGAGCCGACCAGCGCACCGGTGACGATCAAGAGGTCGTTGCCCAGGGTGAAGCCGATGGCGGCTGCCGCCCAGCCCGAGTAGGAGTTCAGCATCGAGACCACGACCGGCATATCTGCGCCGCCGATCGCCATGATCAGATGCCAGCCGATGGCGCCGGCGACGATGGCGACCAGGATCATGGTCCAGATCCCCGCACCGCCGAGATAGAGCGCTCCCAGCACCAGGCTGAGCACGATGGCGAGCAGGTTGATCTGATGGCGGAAGGGCAGGGTGAGCGCCTTCGAGGCGAGCTTGCCCGAGAGTTTGCCGTAGGCGACGATCGAACCGGTGAAGGTGATCGCGCCGATGAAGATGCCGAGGAAGAGCTCGACCTTCAGGATCGTCAGCTCGACGCCGGTCTTCTTGGCGATTGTCGCAGCAAACCCGCCCAGTTGATCGGTCGTGCCATTGGCCACGGCCGCCAGTGCGCGTCCCATCTCGACGTCGGCGTTGAGGCCGATGAAGACCGCCGCCAGGCCGACCAGGCTGTGAAAGCCGGCCACCAGTTCCGGCATCTGGGTCATCTGCACCTTGCCGGCGACCCAGGCGCCGACCAGTCCGCCGACCGCGACCATGATAATGATCAGCCAGTAGGCCCCGACCCCGGGCGCCGCGACGGTGGCGACGACGGCCAGGATCATGCCGGCGATGCCGTAGTAGATGGCGCGCTTAGCCTTCTCCTGGTTGGAGAGTCCGCCGAGCGCGAGGATGAAGAGGATTGCCGCCACCACGTAGGCGGCTGTCACCAGACCGATGCTCATTGCTTGATCTCCCCGCTCAGCTCTTTTGGAACATGGCAAGCATCCGGCGCGTCACCAGGAAGCCGCCGAAGATGTTTACCGAGGCCATCAGCACGGAGAGTGCGGCCAGGACGATGACCACCCCGCTGGTCGAGCCGATCTGCAGGATCGCACCGACGATGATGATCGAAGAGATTGCGTTGGTGATTGCCATCAAGGGCGTGTGCAGGCTGTGCGCGACGTTCCAGATCACATGGAAGCCGACGAAGCAGGCCAGCACGAAGACGATGAAGTGCTGCATGAAGCTGGCAGGCGCCACCGATCCGACCAGCAGCAGCAGAATGCCGCCGCCCGCCAGCATCGCGGTGGTGCGGTTCGCCCGCTTCTTGAACTCGGCCAGTTCGCGCGCGGTCTTCTGCTCGCGAGTCTCTTCCGGTTCCTTCTTCTTCTTGGGCTGGGCGGCGATCGCCTTCACCTTGGGAGGCGGTGGCGGGAAGGTGATCTCACCCTCGTGGCAGGCCAGCGCGCCGCGAATCACGTCATCCTCCATGTTGATGACCGGCTTGCCGTCTTTCTCCGGCGTCAGGTCGTCCATCATGTGACGGATGTTGGTGGAGTAGAGGGTCGAGGCCTGGGTCGCCATGCGTGATGGGAAGTCGGTATAGCCGACCACGGTCACGCCGTTGTCTGAGACGATCTTCTGGTCGGCGACGGTCAGATCGCAGTTGCCGCCGCGCTCGGCCGCCAGGTCGACGACGACGGAGCCCGGCTTCATCGCCTTTACCATGTCCTCGAGCCACAGCTTGGGGGCCGGTCGGCCGGGGATCAGCGCCGTGGTGATGACGATGTCCATCTCAGGCGCCAGTTCGCGGAACTTCGCAAGCTGCTTCTCGCGGAATTCTGGGCTGGAGGGCTTGGCGTAACCACCGGTCTCGGCCCCGTCGGTGGCTTCTTCCTCGAAGTCGAGATAGACGAACTCGGCACCCATGGATTCGATCTGCTCGGCCACTTCCGGCCGCACGTCGAAGGCATGCACGATGGCACCCAGCGAGACCGCAGCACCGATGGCGGCCAAGCCGGCAACACCGGCGCCCACCACCAGGACCTTGGCCGGCGGTACCTTGCCGGCCGCCGTCACCTGGCCGGTGAAGAAGCGCCCGAAATTGGCGCCTGCTTCGATGACCGAGCGATAGCCGGCGATGTTGGCCATGGAGGAGAGCGCGTCCATCTTCTGGGCACGGCTGATGCGGGGCACCATATCCATGGCCAGCACGGACATTTTCTTCTCGTTGAGCGCTTTCAGGAGTTCTTCGTTCTGGGCCGGCCAGACAAAGGAGATCAGGGTCTTGCCTTCGGGTGCGGCGGCGACCTCTTCCAAGGTCGGTTCGCGCACCTTGATGATGACGTCGGCCTGGCTCCACAGAGCGGCGGCATCCTCGACCACAGTGACATCGGCTGCGCGATAGACATCGTCGGAGATGTTGGCCTTGGCGCCGGCGCCGCTTTCGACCAGGCATTCGTAGCCCAGTTTCCGCAGCCGCTGTGCGCTGTCCGGCGTCAGCGCCACCCGCGCTTCGCCGTCGTGAATCTCCTTTAGTGCACCGATCTTCATGAATGCTCTCTCCCTGTTTCTCTTGTTGCCCAATTCGAGGAGCGCAGATGATCCGGGGGCGTTCTCCCCAGCGCAGCATAGATCAATAGCCCAGACGCGCCACGGGGTCACCGCGGCAGGTCTGATTTTCCCATTCCTGACAGGCACAAGTCTTGCTGCACTGCACAAGAACTTGACCCTGAGGTCAAGTCCGTTCGCGCAGGCCGCACCCAAACAGACTTATCCGGGTGCCCAGGTCTGCCCTTGCTTCAGCCGGCCTTGAGCTCGGCCATGGCCTTGTCGACTTCCTTCTGGACTGCGGCAAAGGCCTCTTCGTTGGCCTTGCGGGCCGCCTCGGAGAGCTCGACCATCAGGGCCAGCGCCCGCTCGACGGCTTGAGAGTAGATCTCGGCCTGCTTGGCCGCCCCGTCGGGACCGGTAGCGGCTCCCAGGGACTTGATCTGCTGGCTGGCGTTCTCGGTCATCTTGGCGAAGATCTGCATCTGCTTTTCCAAGAGGTCGCGATAGGCGGCAGCCGCGGCCTGGTTGGCGGCGACCATGGCGTCGAACTGCTTCTGGCTCTTCGCCATCGTCGACTGCAGATCCACGTTGGGCATGGCCATCGGCTTGAAGCCTTCCAGCATCTGCATGGGATCGAACATCTTGTTGACGTTGCTCGGCTCGAAGAGGGCAAGGAACTCTTGGAAGTTGGCGGGCGGGCGGTTGCTCATTTTGCTGTTCCTTTTCATCTTCGCGGAGTCTGAGGCTAGAGTGTAGCGATTCTTGTGCAGTGCACAATAGGCGATTGCATTAGTGACTCCCGGATTGGCCGTAGGTGAGGGCCGCGGCAACCCTGTGGGACCGGGCGTTTCGGCTTCGAGAGCTTGCCGGCACAGCCCGAGGATTCTTGAAGACTGCAGCGGCCGATAGCTTGGTTGTTGTGGCCAATCCTAGTGCGGCTAAGTGGAAGGTTGGCGTGATCCCTCGACTCAAGCGAAGAGTGTTGCATTGCAACAAATGGTAGAAGGCTTTGACTTAGAGCAGGATGGATCGGAGGAGATGCACGTCGTCCTGGTCGATCACCATCGCAGCGAGAGGCCGGGCAACGAGCTGAAAAGACAGGCTGCGCTGCATCCGCTGCGACTCCTCCTCCTGGACCCGGCATCGCGACCGGCCGGCCCCGCAAGGTAAGACCTTCATGGACCTCTACCGCGAACAGCAGTAGAGGGGAGAGCGATGAGCGTGCGGGGGCGGCTGTTTGAGGCAGGGCGCGAAGAATGCGCGGCTTGGCGCATTCGTTCCATTCGCCAGCAAGGAGCCCTCTACACAGAAATAGCCGCGACGCTGAGAACGCGAGGCGGCTGGTCGGTCACTCGGCTTGAGGGGATTTGTGCCCAAGTGTGCGGTCGCAGATCCGTTCTTGCCACGCGCGACCCTCGGCGTCCTGCCACCAGGCCAGGTGCTTGGAGAAAGGCGGCACCTCGTAGGAGCCCATGTTGATGTTCTTGGTCTTGTGCCACTGCGCTGCCAGTTCGGGGTAGAGCGCCTTCAAGGTGCTCTTGGGGCCGATGCGCCCGACGATGTCGCGCGGGCTCTCGATGGCTTGGCCATCCTCCAGCCACTGGTCGATGCTGTGCCAGAGGAATCCCACCAGTCCGGCCAGATCGGCTGTCTCTTCATAGGGTTGCGGATAGGCCCAGGCCGCGTTCTCGCGGCGCTCGCCGCCAGCTTCGATGTGCCAGTACTCGGCAAAGCCCTTGAAGTGGCAATAGCTGCCGTAATCGCTGGTCCGGAAGTGCTCCATCCGCAAGTCGGCGAGGGGCAGATAGTAAAGGGCCGAATGGCCCTGTTCCAGGGCCACGCGGGCGTTCGTACTCTCGCCGACGACCTCGCCGCCGACCAGCAGGGTCACCTTGGCCGGGATCGGCTCCAGGTCGAAGCGGTAGTCGGGATTGACCAGCCAGGCCGGGCCATGCTGCGGCTGGCCGGAGGCCGCATCGGTCTTGACGCCAAGGCTTTCCAGATCGGGAACCGCTTCGTGGTCGCTCACCTTGTCCTTGCAGGGCGCGCTGCAGACCCAGTTCCGATGCGGCTTGCTTGGCGCGATCATCATCCGCTCGCAGGCCGGGCAGTTGGCGTAGAGCCAGCCCAGGTCCGGGCGCTGACGATGCGCGCGGGTGAGCAGTTCGTTCATGCGCCGGCGATCCAGGAAATGCAGGAAGTCGCGCTTCGGCACGCTGGGTGTCTCGGCATCAGGTGGCTGCGGGAAATAGGCGAAGTCGATCCAGAACTGAATCATCTCCGGGTCGACGCCGCCCAGTTTTGCAGCCTCGGCAACGCTCAATCGTTCTTCCGTCATAATCGGCCCTCCCTCCAAGGTTGGAAGGAGGCTACCCTGGAGGGAGAGGCCCGGTCTAGATGGGCGGAGCTACGTTCACTTTTTCCTGCATTGAAACAAAGAAAGAAACATTCTGTTTCAATTGCTTGAAGCGTCTTTTAGAAGCAAATGTTGATGCGCAACAGGCTGTGCGAGCCGCAGCTGTTGCCGGCAGGCAATCCGGCGCCCCCGGGGCCGTCACCGCGCAGGTCTTCGGGCTCCGAAGCATTGGCGAAGGCCGGACCCCAGTTGTCGCCGAAAGTGGTGCCGACACCCAGTTCCGGGTCGGTCGCCGGGTCGACGGTGGAGCCGAGCCCCGTCCCACCCCACTCGTCATTGTCGATGAAGAGGGTCACGGGTCCGCTGCTGTCCGGCAGGGCACCGTCCAGGATGCGCAGGGAATAGACCAGATTGTCGCCCTCCAGCTTCACATCGGTCAGCTCGATGACGGCAGGCTGCTGCTTGGCCTCGGGGGCGAAGGTGATGGCCGCATTCGGCGGGTCGTCGGCGAAGCTGTCCTTGCCCTTGTTCCAATGCTCGACGAAGGCTTGGTTGTTCAAAGAGCCCGCGATGCGCTGCGGACGATCGCTGAAGTAGAGCGTGTGCGGGGCAATCTGCTTCAGGGTCAAGGTACCGTCTTGATGGCTCATTCCGCCAGCGGACTGCACGAAGAGCAGCTGGATCTTGGTGTCGCTTTCGGTTTCCGCATGCGCGCCGCTGTCCAGGGCGGGCGAGGCGGCCAACAAGGTTGCTCCGACGAGAGCGAATGCGAGGCGCTTCATGGTCTGTCCTTTCACGTCAAGATCTCTGACAGTTACAGCAATTTGACTCGAGATGGTAGTGGCTGTTGCGGCAGGCAACCGTTATCTCGTCGAGGGTCAGGAGGGCGAGGTTCCACCTTGCGATCTGGTGGCCTGCTTACCCGATCCCGCCGTAGGCGATACCGGAAAGACTGGCCATGTCTTTTTTCCAGGTGGTGAGGTCTTCCTTGGAGAAACCGGAGAGGTGATCGTGGCCGCAGGCGCGCGCCATGACCTGCATGAGCTGGACCGAGACGTCGAAGAAGTTCTGCAGTCTTTCGGCCGACTTCTCCACGACCAGGCGGCTGACCAGGTGGGGCTTCTGAGTGGCGATGCCGACCGGGCAGTTGTTGGTATGGCAGGCCCGCATGGCGATGCAGCCGATGGCCTGCATGGCGGCATTCGAGAGCGCGATGGCATCGGCACCCAAGGCCAGGGCCTTCACGAAGTCGGCCGGCTTGCGCAAGCCCCCGGTGATCACCAGGGTGACGTCTTTGCGCTGCAAACCGTCGAGGTGATGACGTGCCCGGGCCAGGGCTGGGATCGTCGGCACCGAGATGTTGTCGCGGAAGATAGTCGGTGCTGCCCCGGTACCGCCGCCGCGGCCATCGAGGATGATGTAGTCGACGCCGACGTCCAGGGCCGCGTCAATGTCTCTTTCGATGTGCTGGGCGGAGAGCTTGTAGCCGATCGGGATGCCACCGGTGCGCTCGCGCACCTGGTCGGCGAAATCGCGGATTTGCGAGACCTTGGTCCAGTCGGGAAAGCGCGCGGGCGAGACCGCGGCCTGGCCTTCTTCCAGCCCACGCACCTCGGCGATCTTACCCTTCACCTTGTTGCCGGGCAGGTGGCCGCCGGTGCCGGTCTTGGCCCCCTGGCCGCCCTTGAAGTGGAAGGCCTGCACCCGCGCCAGCTTCTCCCACGCAAAGCCGAAGCGCGCCGAGGCGAGTTGGTAGAAATAGCGGCTGTTCTCGGCCTGCTCTTCGGCCAGCATGCCGCCTTCGCCCGAGCAGATGCCGGTGCCGGCCAGCTCCGCACCGCGGGCAAGTGCCACCTTGGCGGGCTCGGACAGTGCGCCGAAGCTCATATCCGACACGAAGAGCGGGATCTTCAGCTTCAGCGGCTTTTGCGCGTTCGGCCCGATGGTGACCTCGGTCCCGACCTCCGCCTCGTCCAGGAGGGGCGCGCGGTGCAACTGGGCAGTCAGGATCTGAATATCGTCCCAGTCGGGAAGCTGGCCGCGCGGTACGCCCATGGCATCCAAGGCGCCGTGATGGCCGGCCTTGGCCTTGCCCTGCTTGGCATAGCGCTGGATCAAGCCGTTGTAGGGCTCTTCTTCGGTCCCGTGCGAAGTGTCTGCATAGAGCCCAAGATAGGCCTTGCGGTTGAAAGGCTGCGGGTTCTGCTTGGCCCAGGCGTCGATCTCTTCCTTGTCGACCATGACCGAGTCGGCCTCGATCCAGGCCTTGAATTTCGGCAGCGCCTCTTCGTTGTTGTAGGCCGAGACCCCGCTGTCCAGCCGATAGTCCCAATAGTGCACACCGCAAAAGAGGTTGTTGCCGCGCACGAAGCCGTCTGCCATGAGCGCGCCGCGGTGCAGGCAGCGGCCATAGAAGACGGCGACGTCCTCGTCCAATCGCACGACGACCAGGTCAACTTCGCCGACCAGGGCGTACTGCGGTTTGCGGTTGGGTAGGTCTTCGAAGGTGGCGATGGCTGTCTTCTGCATCGGGCTCTCGCTATGGCTGGATCTGACCCTGAGACTGTAGAGCCTAGCAGGCACAGAGCCGCAATCACAGCTGGGCGAGTGTCTAGGATTTTCGTTCGGCGAAGCGGCGCGTTGACTTGCGGCGGCGACTGCTGATAAAAACGCGGTATGAAAGCGTTCGTCGACATCCGTATGTCTCGACCCGAGCTGGCTGAGCCGCTCGGCGCATTTTGTGTGCGCCCATAATACGCTTTCACCTTCTTTAGCAACCTATAGTTGAAATGATGACGGTGGACGGCGACACGCTTCCACCCCTTTGATCGGATTGCAAGCGCGCGCCGGCCTCGGCGTCGAGCAAGGCAGTCAGATCAATGTCACGCAGTCAGTTCGATCGTTACCTCAACACCAATGCCGCATCCTCGATTAGCGAGGCGCTCTCGATTTCTCGAGCCGCCGACGAGCGTGCGCTGCGTAACGTCGATCCCAAGATCCTCCAGGCTGGACGGCGGCGGCGGCATGGGCTCTTCACCCTGTTGCTGGTCCTCATCGGCCTTGCCGGCATCGCGCTGGGTCTCTGGGCGGTCTACTTGCCGTGATGGGAAGCCAGGGCCTCTGCCGCGGCCCTCCTGCTTGCAGCCTCTGTGGAATTGAAGCAGAGTTGTCCCTCCAAGCAGGATGCGCCGTGGGCGCTTGGCTTGCCTGCCCGGCAGCACGGCCGTCTTACCGAAACGGAACCCGACGAGGGACCCGAAGAGGGAAAGGGTGGCGCGCATGGTGCAGGGAAACGGTCCTGGAGACAAAAGCCAAGAACAGGGGGAGCGCTGCGCCGTCCTGGTCGGCCCCTACAAGTCCGGTAAGACGACGCTACTGGAATCTTTGCTGTTTTCCGCCGGCGCGCGCGGACGGCGCGGCAGCGTCGCGGAGGGTAACACTCTGGGCGATCGCTCGCCGGAAGCCGTTGCGCATGAGATGACGGTCGAGCCCAATGTCGCGCACTGCAGTTTTCTGGAAGAGCCCTGGTCGCTGATCGATTGTCCCGGCTCTGTCGAGCTGCGCCAAGAGGGCATCAGTTGCCTGATGGCAGCCGATGTGGCGGTGATCGTTGCC
Source organism: Kiloniellales bacterium (assembly GCA_040219175.1). Lineage (GTDB taxonomy): Bacteria > Pseudomonadota > Alphaproteobacteria > Kiloniellales > JACOMY01 > JACOMY01. The sequence goes on along the minus strand of JAVJSY010000042.1, from coordinate 17,186 downwards.
GAGCCCGATCCCGACCGTGCCCCGAGCTTGGCGCCGCTCTTCAAACTGCTCGACCGCTACCAGATCCCGCATCTTCTGTTCATCAACAAGATGGACAAGACCAACTGGCGGGTGAAGGACATCCTGGAGGGGCTACAGGCTGTCTCCTCCAGGCCCTTGCTGCTGCGCCAGGTACCGATCCGCCAGGGCGACACGGTGACCGGTTTCGTCGATCTGGTGAGCGAGCGGGCCTACCGCTATGCCGAAGGCAAGCCCTCCAAGCTGATCGAGATGCCAGACGCGGTCAGGGAGCGCGAGGGCGAGGCGCGGCAGGAGATGCTGGAATCGCTGGCCGATTTCGACGATGCCCTGCTGGAGCAGCTGCTGGAAGACAAGGTGCCGGCCAGCGACGATGTCTATGGCCTGGCGACCGAGGCCCTGCAGCAGGACCAGGTGGTGCCGGTCTTTTTGGGCGCGGCCGAGCATATGAACGGGGTCGGCCGCTTGTGGAAGGCCTTGCGGCACGAGGGCCCCTACGCCAGTCAGACCGCGGCGCGATTGAGAGTGCCCTTTGGGGAGGGCTTTGCGGCAACCGTGGTCAAGACCTTCCATCAGGCGCATCTGGGCAAACTGAGCCTGGCGCGGCTGTGGCGCGGCAGCATCTCCAGCAGCGAAGGCTTGGCAGGCGAAAGGCTGGCCGGCCTACACCGACTGATGGGATCCGAGACCAAGAAGCTGGAAGCGGCCGGGGCCGGCGCACTGGTCGGCCTGCAGCGCCTGGACGCCCTCCAGACCGGCGACTTCCTGACTGCCGAAGGGCGGTCCGCGCGCGGCGACATGCTCTGGCCCGAGCCACTTACGCCGGTCTTTGCGCGTGCGCTGGCGCCGAAGCGGCGGCAGGACGAGGTGAAGCTGATGGCGAGCCTGGCCAAGCTGATCGAGGACGATCCCTCGCTGGCGATCGAGCGCAACCGGGACACCCATCAACTGCTGCTGTGGGGGCAGGGCGAGATCCATCTCAAGCTCGCTGTGGAGCAGCTGAAGAGCCGCTACAACGTCGATGTCGAGACCGGACCGCCGAAGACCGCCTACAAGGAGACCATCCGCCAATCCACCGAGCAGCACACCCGCTTCAAGCGGCAGTCGGGCGGTCACGGTCAGTTCGGCGACGTCAAGATTGAGATCAAGCCGCTGCCGCGCGGCGCCGGCTTCGTCTTCGACGACAAGGTGGTCGGCGGCGCCATCCCCAAGGGCTACATCCCCTCGGTCGAAAGCGGCGTCAAGGAGTATCTCGAGCGTGGGCCTCTGGGCTTTCCCGTCGTCGATGTCGAGGTGACCCTGGTCGACGGACAGCACCACGCCGTCGACAGTTCCGACCAGGCCTTCAAGACGGCCGGCCGTATGGCCATGGCGGAGGGCCTGCCGCAATGCCGGCCGGTCTTGCTGGAGCCGATCTACAGCGTCACGCTCTCGATGCCGAACGAGGCCACGGCGAAGGTCCACGGGCTGATCAACAGCCGGCGCGGCCAGATCCTGGGCTTCGAGGACAAGGCGGACTGGGATGGCTGGGACGAGGTCACCTGCCACCTGCCGCAGGCAGAGCTGCACGACCTGGTGCTCGAGCTGCGCTCGCTCACCCACGGCGTGGGCAGCCTGACCTTTGCCTTCGATCACCTGCAGGAGATCACCGGCAAGCTGGCCGACAAGGCGATCAGCGCGGCGGCGGAGTAGGGGCGGGCGCTGCCTCGCCCGAGAGCAGCGGTTGCTCCTCGGCGGCCAGCCTGACGATCTGCATGAAGCTCTTGACCTCTTCGGTCAGCCGCTGGGATTTCGGATAGGCCAGCACATAGCGAAAACGGACGGCAGGCAGGAAGGGGCGCACCACAACGTCTTGATTGATCCAGGTGCGTGCCGCGAAGGGCTCTATCAGGGCGATCGCCAGATTGGCGGCGACCAGCGAGTAGCCGGTGTGGGAGTTCTGCACGCTGAGGCTCCGGCGATAGGTGACGCCCGCGTCCTTCAAGACCTGACCGACTTGATTCCAGTTGATCGAGCCCGAAGGCAGGATCGAGATCACCTCCTCTCCGGCGAAGTCCTCCGGCCGCACCACGGCCTTGGCGGCGAGCGGGTGAGAGGCATGGACGGCGCAGACGTGGCGCGCCTCCAGCAGCAACTCTTGGGCAATGCCGGCGACCTCCGGAAAGGCCAGGGTGAGGGCCAGGTCCGTCATGTGCATCTGCAGGCGCGAGAGGATCTCCGAGGAGGAGAGGGATTCGATCGAGAGGTGGACATCCGGGTAGAGGCCGCGGAACTGCTGCACCGTCTGCGGCAGCAGACAGGTCGAGAGCGCCGAGGTGCCGCAGACCCGCAGATCCGCCTGGCTTTGCGTGCGGATCTGCTTGGCGATCCGGTCCAGCCGGTCGATGCCCTGGAAGTAGGTCTCCACACCCTGATAAAAGCGCAAGGCGTTGGAGGTCGGCAGCAGCCTGCCCCGGTGGCGCTCGAACAGCAGGAAGCCCAGGCTCGCCTCCAAATCCGCGATCAAGCGGCTGACCGCCGGCTGGGTGATGCTCAAAGAGTCGGCAGCAGCGGTCACCGTGCCATTGATCATAACATGGCGGAATGCCTCAATTTGGCGGTTTCGCATGCAGCTTTCCTCGCGTCTTTGCACAACAGTTAGGCAGATCGCGTGAAGGGTACTGCCGTCTGACACGCGCGCCAGAACGCAGTATGGCGCACAGCCATCGCCAATCACATAATATCCTGTTATGGATCTATGCGATAATCGGATTGGTCGCCTCTCCGGTGCTTTGATAGGCTTTCCGTCACTGCTGGGTGATGAGCGAGGAGAGGACTGACGAATGGCAAGACGAACGAAGGTGGTTGTCGCCGGCTACGGAGCCTGGGCCATGACCTCGTCCAATCCCGCCGCCTTGACCCTGGAGCGGCTGCGCGGCCAGGCTTGGCCCGACTGTGAGATGATCGCGCTGGAGGTGCCGGTGCGCACCCAGCGCCTGACCGCATTCGTCGAGGAGGCGCTGACGACCCACCGGCCGGATATCTGGCTGGGATTGGGCGTGGCGCCGGAGACCATGACGATCCGTATGGAGGCGATCGGCGTCAACTGCCGCGATTTCATCGTGCCCGACAACGACGGCGTCCAGCTGCGCGGCGATGCGATTCTGGAGCAGGGCCCCGCCGCCTATTTCTCCACGCTGCCCTCGCGCGCGATCGTGGAAGCGATGCTGAAGGCCGGCATCCCGGCCGAGCTTTCCTATTCGGCGGGGACGCACCTTTGCAATCAGATGCTCTATACGACCCTGCATCTGACCCAACAGCACGGCCTGGCAACGCGTTGCGGCTTTCTGCATGTGCCCTATACGCCGGAGTTCGTGGCCGAGCACCTGGCCCAAGAGGGGATACAGCCCTCTCTACCGCTCTCCGTCATGGCAAAGGCGGCAACACTTGCCGTCGAGCACACGCTCGCAGAGACGGCACGGCAGCCGGAGGCCGCCCTGGCCTGACGCCCGACCATCGAGAACAGCAGGACCAACAAGAACAGCTAAGAAGGAGGCAAAGACATGAAAACTGGATTTTTGAAGCGGCTGACCCTGTCGCTGGCGGCCTTGGGACTGGTGGCTGCCACGGCCGGCGTCACCGACAAGGAGGCCCACGCCCAGGGCACCTTGATCTACGGCATGCCGGCCGATCACGACATCCTAGACCCGCATGCGACCGGGGGCTGGATCACCTATCACGTCACCTACAACATCTTCGAAGGTTTCGTGAAGGAAGATCTCACCGTTGCCGACGTGATGACGCCGCCGCTGGTGCCGGGCCTGGCAACCTCTTGGGATGTTTCGGAGGACGGGACGGAGTACACCTTCCATCTGCGCGAAGGGGTCACCTTCCACGACGGCGAACCCTTCAATGCCGATGCGGCGATGTTCAACTTCGACCGCTTCTGGAACAAGGACTCGCCGCACTACTACGACAAGACGGCGGCCTTCGTCTCGGCCTATACCCAGTGGATCAAGGACGTCGAGAAGCTCGACGACATGACCATCAAGGTCACCTTGACCCAGCCCAACTACGAGTGGCTGCGCACCGGTCTGCAGAGTTATGGCCAGCCGCTGATGATCAGCCCCAAGTCAGTCGAGAAATACGGCAATGAGGGCATCGCGCTGCACCCGGTGGGCACCGGACCCTTCAGCTTCGTCGAGCGCGATCAGGGGGTGAAAACCGTGCTTCAGCGCAATGACGACTACTGGGGCGACAACGCCAAGCTGGACCGGATCATCTTCCGCCCGCTGGAGGATCCCTCGACCCGCGTCAATGCCCTGCGCACCGGCGAGGTCAACTTCATCGGCGTGCCGCCCTGGGACGATGTCGAGGGTCTGGAGGAAGACGGCTTTATTCTCACCACCAACGACAACGTGCCGAACTACACCTTCATCCACCTGAACTTCCGCCATCCGGCGCTGGAGGATAAGCGGGTGCGCCAGGCGCTCAACATGGCGATCGACAAGAAGGGGCTGGTCGACGAGATCTATGCCGGCACCGCACATGTCGAGAACGGCATGATATCACCGGGCACCTTCGCCTACGATCCCAACTTCACCTTCTATGAGTACGATCCCGAGAAGGCCAAGCAGCTGCTGGCCGAGGCCGGCTATGGCGATGGGCTGGAGCTGAACTGGGACATCTATCAGTACGGCACGGGCGAACTGGTCGAGTCCTGGATCCAGCGCGATCTGAAGAAGGTCGGCGTCGACGTCAATATCCAGAAGTACGAGTGGATCGCCTATCTGCGCCGCTGGGCTTCCGGCATGACCGAAGACATCGCCATGAACCACATCGGCTGGGGCATGACCTATCCGGCCTTTATCCGCATCGTGGCCAGCTGCAAGTCCTTCCCGCCGAACGGCGTGAACTCGGGCTGGTACTGCAACGAAGAGGTCGACAAGCTGATGGACGAGGCCGTCACCATCAAGGATGAGGCCAAGGCCAAGGAGATCTATCAGCAGATCAACCGGATGATCATGGAGGATGCTGCCTTCGTGCCGCTGGTGCGCGACCTGCAGCCGATCTTCCTGGCCCCGGAGGTCAAGGGCTTCGTCAATCCGCCGAACGACTGGTACGACTTCTCCACCGTTTGGATCGAAGAGTAAGCTTGCCGCCAGAGCATCGTCTTAGGATAACAGCACCTGAGAGAGACGCTCTGGCGACTGCGCAACTCGTTCGTGAGCAGGTCGATGTCTAGCAGCATCGGCCTGCCTGCGTGTTTTCTTCTGGCAAGTCAGCCACACTGTGATCGGAGGTCCTAGTCGGTGCTGAGGCAGATCGTAACCCGCCTGTTGGCCATCCTGCCGATTCTGCTGATCCTCTCGATCTTTGCCTTCCTTCTGGTGCACCTGGCGCCGGGCGACGTCACCGACGCGCTTCTCGGCCCGATGGCGACGGAGGAGGCGAAGGAGAAGCTGCGCATCTCCATGGGCCTGGATGAGCCCCTCTTCGTTCAGTACGCGCACTGGCTGGGCAACGTGCTGCAGGGCGACTTCGGGGTCTCCGTGCACACCAAGCGCGATGTCAGCGAGGTGGTGCTGCCGCGCTTCTACAACACCGTCATTCTGGCTGCTGCCAGCCTCTTCCTGGCGCTGACCGTCGGTTTCGGGGTCGGCATGTTCGCCGCCGCCCGCTCTTACTCGACCTTCGACCGGGTCAGCATGTCGACAACCCTGATCGTCGGCAGCATGCCGCCCTACTGGCTGGCCCTTCTGCTGGTCCTGGCCTTTGCGCTGGAGTATCGCTGGTTTCCGGCGACCGGCATGGTCTCGATCACCGGCGACGGCGGCATTGTCGATATCCTGCACCATCTGGTCTTGCCGGCAATCGCCACCGCGGCGGCACCGGCGGCGATCATCACCCGCATGGTGCGTGCCAGCATGCTGGAGGTGCTGGGCCAGAACTACGTGCGGGTCGCCAGGGCCAAGGGCATCCCCAAGCGACGGATCCTCTGGCATCACGCGCTGCGCAATGCGCTGCCGCCGATTGCGACCATCGCCGGCCTGCAGCTGGGCTTCCTGCTGGGCGGCGCGCTCTTTACCGAGGTGGTCTTCGCCTGGCCCGGGCTTGGCAACCAGCTCTATTATTCGATCGTCGCGCGCGACGTCCCGGTGGTGCAGGCGGCCATCATCATCATCGCGCTCGCCTTCGTGCTGGTGAACCTGGCCGTCGATGTCTTGAACGCCGCGCTGGATCCGCGCGTGCGGACGATGTGAGAACGCCAATGAGCCGAACAGAGAATGCAGAGTTGCGGGCAGCGGCAGAGGCGCTGGAGGCCAAGCACGAGAGCCGCTGGCTGCGTGGTTGGCGTGCCTTCGCCCGCGACCGCGCAGCCCTGATCTCCTTCATCTTCCTGGGCATCGTCATCCTGCTGGCGATCTTCGCCCACTGGGTCAGCCCGCATGACCCCTATGAGGCCGAACGCCTGATGCGCAACCGTGCGCCGCTGACCGAGGGCTACTGGCTGGGCAGCGACAGCAATGGGCGGGATATCCTGACCCGGCTGATCTACGGCGGCCGGATCTCCCTGCTGGTCGGTTTCGTGCCGACCTTTCTGGCGACACTGATCAGCCTCCTGCTCGGGCTGCTTGCCGGTTACTTCGGCGGCTGGATCGACCAGATCATCATGCGCATTTTGGATGCCTTCTTCGCCGTCCCTCTGGTGCTGATGGCGATCGCCATTGCCGGCGTGCTGCAGCCCGGCGTGGTGACCGAGATCATAGCCATTACCGTGGTGCTGATCCCCTACATCTCGCGCATCGTGCGCACCTCGACCCTGAGCGTTGCGGCCCAGCCCTATATCGAGGCAGCCAGGGCCGGCGGTGCCGGGCAAGGCACCATCCTGCTGCGCTATGTCCTGCCGAACATGATCTCGCCGGTGATCGTCTATGCGACCACCCTGATCGGTCTGATGATCGTCGTCGGCTCCGGCCTCTCCTTCCTGGGGCTCGGCGCGCAGCCGCCGGCGGCCGACTGGGGCACGATGGTGAGCGACGGTCGCGTTGCGTTGACCAAGGCGCCGCATGCCACGATCTTTCCAGGCGTGATGATCGTGCTGGTGGCCCTGGCCTTCAACTTCGTCGGCGATGGCCTGAGGGACGCTCTGGATCCCAGATCCGGCGCCCGTCACCACAAGGGATAGCCAAGAGCCCCATGCCCGATCCCATGCCCGATCCCATGGCCGCCCCTAAGCCCGACGGGGACGTGATCCTGCAGGTCGAGAACCTGCGCACCCAGTTCAAGCTGAAGAGCAGCACCTTGAAGGCGGTCGACGGTCTCTCCTTCACCCTGCGCGCCGGACGAACGCTGTGCATCGTCGGCGAGTCCGGCTCGGGCAAGACGGTGACCTCGCTCTCGCTGATGCGCCTGATCGATCCGCCGGGAAAGATCGTCGAGGGGCGCCTGGTCTATCGCGGGCGCGATCTCATGCAGCTGTCGGAAGCGGAGATGGAGGAGGTGCGCGGCGACCGCATTGCCATGGTCTTTCAGGACCCCATGACCTCGCTCAACCCCTCCTTCCGCGTCGGCGAACAGATCGCCGAAGGCCTGATCACGCATAAGGGCCTGGACAAGGAGGCCGCGCGCAAGGAGGCGATCGAGATCATGGCGCGCGTGGGCATTCCGCAGCCCGAGGCGCGCTACCGCGACTATCCCCATCAGTTCAGCGGCGGCATGCGCCAGCGCGTGCTGATCGCCGGTGCGATCGCCTGCGAGCCGGACCTCTTGATCGCCGACGAGCCGACCACCGCCCTGGACGTCACCATTCAAGCCCAGATCCTGCGCCTGCTGCGCCAGATCCAGGTCGCGACCTCCAGCAGCCTGATCCTGGTGACGCACGACCTGGGCGTCGTCGCCGCCATGGCCGACGAGGTCATGGTGATGTATGCCGGCAAGATGGTGGAGTACGGCACGGTCGAGACCATCTTCGAAGCGCCCGCCCATCCCTATACCAAGGGCCTGCTGTCCTCTCTGGTGCGCCTGGACGACACCCGCGCCAGCGATCTGCAGCCGATCACCGGCCTGCCGCCGGACCTGGCCAATCTGCCCGGCGGCTGCAGCTTCTGGCCGCGCTGCCCGCTGGCCGAGGCGCGCTGCAGAGAAGTCGAGCCCACCCTGCGACAGGGTCGCGACGGCCATCGGGTCGCCTGCCATCTGGCCGAGGTTGCCGCGCAGGAGGCCCCGGCATGAGCGCGCCCCTGCTCAAGGTTCGCGGCCTCGCCAAGCACTTCCCCGTCGCCCGCCGCAAGCTGCTGCAGACCGGAAGCGAGAAGCTGAAGGCCGTCGATGGCATCGATTTCGAGCTGGAGCGCGGCCGGACCCTGGGCCTGGTCGGCGAGAGCGGTTGCGGCAAGTCCACCACCGCCCGCCTGGTCCTGCGCCTGATCGAGCCCAGCGGTGGCACGGTCCACCTCGAGGGTGCCGATGTCCTAGGTGCGTCGGCCGGCGAACTGCGCGCGCTGCGCCGCGAGATGCAGCTGGTCTTCCAGGACCCGCTCTCCTCCTTGAACCCGCGGATGAGTGTGGGCGTCAATCTGGCCGAGCCGCTGCGCTTCCACGGCCTGGGCAGCCGCGCCGAACGGCATGAGGCGGCCAACGAGCTGCTGGCGATCGTCGGCCTGAAGCCGCGCGACTTCGACCGCTTCCCGCACGAGTTCAGCGGCGGCCAGTGCCAGCGCGTCGCCATCGCCCGCGCCTTGGTGCTGAAGCCCAAGCTGGTGGTTTTCGACGAGCCGGTCTCCGCCCTGGACGTCTCCATTCAGGCCCAGATCCTGACCCTGCTGCTCAGCCTGCAGAGCGATCTGGACCTCAGCTACATCTTCATCTCGCACGACCTCAGCGTCATCAAGCGCATCGCCGACCGCACCGCGGTCATGTACCTGGGCAAGATCGTCGAGACCGGCCCCAGCGAAGACCTCTACCGCCGCCCCTTGCACCCCTATACCCAGGCCTTGCTAAGCGCCATTCCTTTACCCGACCCCAAGGCCAAGCGGGTGGAGGACCTGGGCGTGCTGGAGGGCGACGTCCCCAGCCCGATCTCCCCACCCAGCGGCTGCCGCTTCCACACCCGCTGCCCGCACCGCATGCCCATCTGCTCCGAACAGACCCCGGAGCTGAAAGAGGCCGAAAGCGGCCACAGGGTGGCCTGTTTTCTGCACGACTGAGCGGCGCTACTGCCTCACCGCCTCAAACGAGATGAAGATCTCGATGTCGTCGCCGACCCAGCCGTTGGCGACGGCATAGTCCATGCCGAAGTCGCTGCGCTTGATCACGCTCTCGGCGGTGATGCCCAGGACGTAGGGGATCTTGCCGCCGATGGCGAAGGGGTAGTCGCCGGCCTTGTTCAAGGTGACCTCGAGGGTGACCGGCTTGCTGACGCCCAGGATCGTCAGGTCTCCGGTGACCGTGCCGCTGGTGGCGTCCCTGGCCTTGGCTTCGGTCATGGTGAAAGTGATCTCGGGGAACTGCTCGACGTGGAGGAAGTCCTTGCCGCGCACATGCTTGTCGCGCGGCTCGTCGTTCGAGAAGATGCTGGCCGCATCGATGGTGACCTGCAGCTTGGATAGGGTGTTGGTCTCCTGGTCATAGGTGAAGCTGCCTTCCGACTTCAGAAACTGACCGGCGACATCGTAGTAACCGATGTGATGGATCAGGAAGGCGATGGAAGTATGCCGCGGGTCCAGCTTGTAGACCTCCGGTGCTGCCTGGGCGGTTGGCGCTGCGAGACTCAAGGTGGCAGCCATTAGGCCGGCGGCGAGCAGCGACTTGCTGCGAGACTTGAGGGCCAAGAGATCTCTCATGTCGGTGGTTCCTTTCGCAGGGGGAGGCGGCGTTCCTGCCGCTAGAGTCACTGAGCCTAACGCACTGGCGCGTCAAGCACAGGCCGAAGCAGGCGTCGCGATTTCACAAGGTGGCGAGCGGTCAGGCGCTTGCTCGCGGGAAAACCGCCCTGTAGGGTTCGATCCATGGAAAGCCGTCTGACCAACCTCTCGCAGCTGCGCCGGGCCACCGGCTGCGATCTGGTGCCCAGTCGCGGGTGACACTGCCGGCGCTTTCTAGCGCCCCTTTCGGACTCTCCCGTCGCTTTTCCATTTGTGGCTTTCCTCATGTCCCAATCGAACGACCTCCGCCTTGCCATCGACATCGGTGGCACCTTCACCGACAGCGTCCTGGTCGCCGGGCGCGACCGGGTGCTGGGTTCCACCAAGACCCTGACGACCCATGACGATCCGGCACTGGGCGCGCTGGAGGGCGCCCGACGGCTGATGCAGCAAAGCGGGTGCAGCTTCGGTGAGGTCACCGGCTTCGTGCATGGCACGACGCTTGCGACCAACGCGCTGATCGAGCGTCGCGGTGCGGCGGTGGCCACGATCACCACGGCAGGGTTTCGCGATATCCTGGAGATCGCCTATGAGCGGCGCTACAGCCAGTACGACATCGACCTGGTGAAGCCGGACCTGATCGTCCCGCGCGAGCGCGCCTTGACCGTCCCGGAACGCATGTCGGTGGCGGGCGAGGTGCTGCTGCCACTTGACGAGGCGGCCGTCGAGCCCCTGATCGCCGAGATCGATGCCGCCGGCGTGGAGGCCCTCGCGATCTGCCTGCTGCACGCCTACGCAAATCCTCTGCACGAACTGCGCTTGATGGATCTGATCCTGGCGCGGCGCCCTCAACTGACCATCGCGCTGTCCTGCGAGGTGAGCCCCGAGGCGCGCGAGTTCGATCGGCTCTGTACCACCCTGGCCAATGCCTACATTCAGCCCTTGATGCAGGGCTATCTGGAAACCTTCGCCGCGCGTTTTGCCGAGGCCGGTGTCGCCTGCCCGGTCTTGATGATGACGGCCGGCGGCGGCATGACCACCTTGGCGACAGCAGCGCGCTTTCCCGTGCGCTTGGTCGAGTCGGGGCCGGCGGGCGGTGCAATCCTGGCTGCGCAGATCGCCAGAGAGAGCGGCCTGGGGCAGGTTCTCTCTTTCGACATGGGGGGCACCACGGCAAAGCTCTGCCTGATCGACGAGGCGCGGCCGCAGACCTCTCGGCAGTTCGAAATCGCCCGTGCGGAGCGCTTCATCAAGGGGTCCGGCATGCCGGTCCGAATTCCGGTGATCGAGATGATCGAGATCGGTGCCGGCGGCGGTTCGATCGCCGCCGTCGACCGCTTGGGGCGCCTCACCGTCGGGCCCAGGAGTGCGGGTTCCGAGCCGGGCCCGGTCGGCTTTGGACGCGGCGGCGAAGAGCCGACGGTGAGCGACGCCGACATAACCCTGGGCTACATCCGTCCGCAAGGCTTTGCCGAGGGGCAGTTCCAGCTGGATAGCGCGGCCGCTGCGCGCAGCCTTGGCGAAAAGGTGGGGGCGCCTCTGGGGCTTAGTCAAGAAGCGGCTGCCGATGGCGTCAGCCGCATCGTCGATGAGTCCATGGCATCGGCTGCGCGCATGCATGCGGTCGAATCGGGCAAGGATCTGGAAGGAAGAACGATGATCGCCTTCGGTGGCAACGGCCCGCTCCATGCGACGCGCGTTGCCCGCAGCGCCGGGGTCTCGCGCATCCTGATCCCGCCCAATCCCGGCGTCGGGTCTGCTGTCGGCTTTCTCTTCGCGCCGATCGCTTTCGAGATCGTGCGCAGCCGCTATTCCCTGCTTGGCAGCCTCGAGGTCGCGGCGATCAATGCCTTGCTCGCTACCATGGAGGAGGAGGCGCGCGATGTCGTCCGCCAGGGTGCGGGCGAGCGCGCCGTCGGCATCGAGCGCTCGGCCTTCATGCGCTATCGCGGCCAGGGTCACGAGATAGAGATCGCCTTGCCGCAACAGCCGCTGGCGATCGGAGATCTGACAGCCTTGCAGGAAGCATTTGAGCAGGCCTATCGCCACCAGTTCTCGCGCCCGGTACCCGGCATGGAGATCGAGATCCTGAACTGGGCGGTTCGGGTTGCGACCCTCGGCGATGCGCAGTCGTCGCCGCGGCAGGGGGCGGAGGCGCGTGACTATTCTGCAGAGGCGGACTGCCGAATTCTTTGCGATCTGGATGCAACGGAGAAGCCGGCCAGGCTGGTGCAGCGCCGGGACCTGAGGCCGGGTGACCGGCTTGCCGGACCCGCCCTTATCGTCGAGGCACAGACAACGACCTTGGTCAGCGGGGATTTCACGGCAGCCGTGGACGCCCTGGGCAATTTGATCCTTGAGCGCACCCAATCCGGAGGCCTTGCAGCATGAACCAGATCTCACCCGCCCGCTTGCAAGTCATGTGGAACCGCCTGCTGGCGGTGGTCGAGGAGCAGGGGCAGACCCTGATCCGGGCCGCCTTTTCCCCCATCGTGCGCGAGTGCGGCGATATCTCGGCCGGCATCTTCGACCGCGAAGGGCGCATGCTGGCGCAGGCTGTGACCGGCACGCCCGGCCACATCAACACCATGGCCGAAGCGGTCAAGAGCCTGCGCGATCTCTTTCCGGCCCAGACCATGAAACCGGGCGATATCTATGTCACCAACGATCCCTGGCTGGCCTCCGGGCATCTGAACGACTTCCTGCTGATGATGCCCGTCTTCAAGGGGGCAAACCTGGTCGGCTACACCGCCTGTACATCGCACCTGGTGGATCTGGGCGGGCTGGGCATGGGGCCGGAGGGCTCCGACATCTTCGACGAGGGCTTGCTGATTCCGCCCTGCAAGTTGGTGGAGGAAGGGCGTTTGAACAGCCTTCTGATCGAGATCGTCAAGGCAAACGGACGCGAGCCGATCGCCAATGAAGGGGACCTCTATGCCCTGATTGCCTGCTGCGAGGCCGGTGCGCGGCGGCTGGTCGCCATGATGGAGGAGTTTGCTCTGGACGACCTGGACGCGCTCTCCGCTTATATTATCGAGACCTCGCGGCGCGGGACCCTGGCGGCCATTGCCGCTCTGACACCCGGCGTCTACTGCAATGTGCTGCTGCTGGACGGCTATGAGAGCGAGATCGAGCTGAAGGCCAGTCTGACGGTTGGCGAGGATCAGCTGCTGCTGGATTTCGCCGGAACCTCGGCTTGCTCCAAGAAGGGCATCAATGTGCCGCTCAACTACGCCGCGGCCTATTCTGTCTTTGCCTTGCGTTGCCTGATCGGCCCCGACATTCCAAACAATGCAGGCTCTCTGGATCCCTTCCGTGTCACCGGGCCGCCGGGTTGCATCTTGAATGCGCAGCGGCCGGCACCGGTCGCGATGCGCCATACGCTGGGACAGATGACGCCCGATCTGGTGCTGGGCTGCCTGCACCAAGCCTTGCCGCAGCGCGTGCCGGCGGAGGGTGCCTCTTGCATGTACGATCTGCCGCTGCGCCATGCGCCCGAGGTGGCGCTGAACGGCGGCCAGCGCTTTGCGGTGGAGCTGGTGCACAACGGCGGGACCGGTGCGCGGCCAAAAGCCGACGGGCTCTCGGCGACGGCCTATCCGTCGGGCGTGTTCGGCTCGCAGGTGGAGATCACCGAAGCGGTGGCGCCGGTGACGGTCTGGCGTCGCGAGCTGGTGCCGGATTCCGGTGGAGCAGGGCGCTTTCGCGGCGGCTTGGGGCAGCGGATCGAGATGACGGCCGCCAACGACGCGGCCTTTCTGGTCTTTCTCTCGGTGGAGCGTTTGCGCAATCCGGCGCGCGGTCGGGCCGGGGGTGCGGCCGGCGCGCCAGGCCGCATCCGTGTGGCTGGTCGGCTCGAGGATGTCCCCGGCAAGGGCGAGCTGCGCGTCGAACCCGGCGAGCGCCTGATCTTCGAGACGCCGGGAGGCGGTGGTTTCGGCCCGCCCGGTGAGCGTGCGCCGGAGGCGCTGGCGCGTGACCTGAGGCAAGGCCTGGTCAGTCCCGAGGCGGCGGCGCGCGACTATGGGGCCAAGCCATGATCGCCCCGCGCCCGCACATCGCGGCCATGGCTCCCTATGCCCTGGCCGATCTGGGATCTGCCGAGCTCGTCTCCTTGGCGCAGAACGAGAGCGCTTTTCCGCCCAGTCCTAAAGCCCTGGCTGCAGCCAAAGCGGCAGTCGCCGATCTGCGCCTCTATCCCGATCCCGATTGGACGGATCTGAGGGCGGCGATAGCGGAGGTGCATGCTCTGGAGCCGGCGCAGATTCTCTGCGGCGCCGGGTCTATGGAACTGATCACTGTCTTGCTGCAGGCCTATGGCGGACCGGGCAGCCGGGTCTTCGGCAGCGAGTACGGCTATGCCTTCGTCGCCACTGCCGCCCAGCAGGTCGAAGCCGACTACCTGCAGGTCGAGGAGGTCGACTTCCGGGTGTCGGTCGAGGCCTTGCTGCAGGGGGTCGGGCAGGGGGCGAAGATCCTGTTTCTCTGCAATCCCGGCAACCCGACCGGCACGGCCCTGACGACGGCAGAGGTTCGACGCCTGCGCGCGGCGCTGCCGGGGAAGCTGCTGCTGGTCGTTGACGAGGCATACGGCGAATTCTCCGAAGAAGAGCCCCTTTTCGATCTGGTTGCACGTGGCGATACGGTGGTGTTGCGGACCTTCTCGAAGGCCTATGGGTTGGCCGGTGCGCGCGTCGGCTGGGGCTACTTTCCAAGCGAAATAGCCGTGCAGGTTCGCAAGCTCCTCAACCCCAATAACGTCTCCTTGATCAGTCAGGCGGCGGCGGCCGCGGCCATGCGCGATCAAGAGACCAAGCGTCGGACGGTCAGAGAGACGGCGCGCATTCGCGGCAGCTTCGCGGCCGGTTTGCGTCGCCTGGGTTTGGTCGTGCCGGAAAGCCGGACCAACTTCGTCCTCATCGGCTTTGCGTCGGCGGCAGCTGCCGCTGCTGCGGATGCAGCACTGCGGCGGCAGGGTCTGCTCCTCCGCGGCATGGCCGGATACGGCTTGCCGCAGTGCCTGCGCGCGACCATTGGCGATGAGGCCGTGATGCAGCGCTGCCTGACCGTGCTAGAGGAGGTTTGCCATGGCGTATGACGATCGCAGCGGTGCCAAGATCGGGGTCTTGGTGCCCTATACCAACACGAACCTCGAACCCGACTTGCGTCTGCTTTGCCCGCCGGGCGCAACGGTGCATGCGGCACGGCTGGGCGGCTACGACGTCGAGGAAATTCCGGGTGCGGAACAGATGGCGGGTCTGGGTGCCGCGTCGCTCGACGAGCCTCTGCGCCTGATCGCCGGCGTGCGTCCCGACGTCGTGCTCTATGGCTGTACCTCCGCCACCCTGACGCATGGCCCGGACTTCGACCGCGATCTGGCGGCGAAGATCAAGGCAGTGGCTGACGCCGTCTCGATCACGGCCGCGGGAGCATTGATTGCGGGCATCAAAGCACTGGGCCTGCGTCGCGTCGGCTTTGCCTCGCCCTACCTGGGCGAGATCAACGACCAGGCCGTCGCCTTCCTTGAGGCCGAGGGTATCCGGACAGTCCTTTGCGCCGACATCGGCCGGCCGCTGGGCAACTACGGTCAAGGCGAGTTGACGCCGGAAGAGGTCTATCAGCTGGCTTTGCGCGCCGACCACCAGGACGCAGAGGCCATCGTCTTGAGCTGCACAGACATGCGCGCGCTTGAAGTCCAAGACCAGCTGGAATCCCGGCTGGACAAGCCCGTGATCACCTCCAATCAGGCCATGGTTTTCTGTCTGATGAGGGCGCTGGGACTGTCGCGACACGAGGCGGCTGTGGGGCGGCTCTTCGCACACTTGTAGCTACAGACTGGTTAGTCACCGCTCAGGCGAGATAGTCTCTCCATAGGAAAAGGAGACTGATATGTCCGCATCGAAGTCTGACCAAGCCAAGAACCGTCGCGACGTTGGAAGAGTGGTCATCCTGTCCGAGGAGATGGCGGCTGCAAGGGAGGTTCACTCCTGTTGCGTCGGTGTCGAGGCCTCTTTGGAGAGGAAGGTCGATTTCGGCGAGGTGCTCAGGCGCCTGACCGGGAAGCGTTAGATTGCGGCCAGTTCGCCACCGATCAATGCGATAGAAACAGCGGCACCTCGGCTTGCTTGATCAACGCCAGGGCGTTCCTGCCGAAACGCTTGTACAACAGCAGTTTTCGATGACTGCTGCCCAAGGCGATGAGATCGGCATTGCTGCTCTTGGCTTCCGCAAGTAGAGCCTCGGCCGCACGACCGTCGCGGGTGGCTGTGGTGGTCGCATAGCCATGGAGCCGGCAATAGGAGGATGCTTCCTCCAGCAGTCTGGTCGCATCCTCGCCAGACTTCGGTTCCCCGATACAGACGATATGGAGCGCCACATCCGGCCAGAGCGCCATCTGTACGAACTGCTTCATGGTCTTTGCAGATTCCAGCGAGCCATTGTAGGCGATCAGCGCCTTCTTGACCGGCCGCAGTTGCTCCGGCACGGCCAGGATCGGACGCACCGAGCCCGATATCAGTTGCTGTAGGGCATTCTCGGGGTCGGGGAGGACGTCATGGTCGAACCATCCCCTGAGCCCCAGAAGGCAGAGATCATGATAGCGCCAGGCCGCGGCGATCACCTTCAGGGGATCGCCCTCGGCACGTACCGTGGCGATCGCCACAGTTGCCTCCGCTCCGGCGGCCTCGAAGCGGGCTATCGCCTCTTCATCCAGCTTGTGGCTGCGCGCGATCCGGCTCTTGCGCATGTCTTCGGCATATCTGCCGGCACCGATCGGGACCGGCCCGATTGCGCCCAGGCGTTCTCTGTCGACGACGGAGAGAAGACTGACCTCTGCTTTGTGCTGACGTGCCAGCGCCAGGCTGTAGTCGATCTTGGCTTGTAGCACCGGCGTTCCGGCAACGCCGACCAGCAGTCGCTTTATCATCGATTTCTCCAAGTCACCCTCCGTTAGGGAACTACCTCGCGTGGAGGCTCAGCACATCGCAGGCGCGCGCGCAGGAGATGCACTGGATTGGCTTCATGGCTCTCGCTACCTCCATCCAAGCGCTAAACACGCACACCGACTCTTAAGTAGAATCCTTTATTCTCAATAGCATTGATTCACATCAAAAGGTAATAAGACAGCCTTATCTATGCTAAATATTTTGCCTTGTGTGAAAGCTAGCCTGGTGCGATATCCAGGCTAGGCGGTGTGGACGAAATGACTCATGTAGAGGGGATTCCTCGGATCGGAGGAATTGTGATTCGTAAGGAGCCGATGCTCATTGGAGGGATCGGCGATGTCAACACAGATGACGGAAGCAGACTGGGAGATTGCAGTGC
>JAVJSY010000041.1:0-15937 GCA_040219175.1 Kiloniellales bacterium | reverse complement strand
GCACTGCAATCTCCCAGTCTGCTTCCGTCATCTGTGTTGACATCGCCGATCCCTCCAATGAGCATCGGCTCCTTACGAATCACAATTCCTCCGATCCGAGGAATCCCCTCTACATGAGTCATTTCGTCCACACCGCCTAGTATGCAGCGCCAGTGTCGAGCAAATCCGCTTAACGCCGACTCTCGATTGCCTGCACGGGGCCGGCGCACCGCTCTGATACATCGGCCAGGCACATCGGCCAGGCACATCGGCTAGGCGCATCGCTCTGGCGTGGACAAGCCGCGGCGCCGCAGTCATTCTTGCGCGCAGGCGAAACCGGCGGCACCTAATCCCCAGCTGTCTCTCGGTGTCGTAGAAGGGACAAAAACAGCATGGTGGCACGTCGACGCGTTTCGATCCTGGATATCCTGACCGACAAGGTCGGGCCGCGCGGACCGGAGCGCAGCTTTCTCAATCACGTCGGCCGCCAGTACTACTCGATCATGCCGCAGGTTGTCGCGACCTGGTGCCGGCGGCGCGGGCACGAGGTTACCTACGCGACCTTCTTCGGTCAGGACGACCCCGAGGCCCTGATCGATCCCGACAGCGATATCGTCTTTATCTCGGCCTATACGCGTGCCGCCCCGCTGGCTTTTGCGCTGGCTAAGCTCTTGAAAGCCAAGGGTACTAGGACGGTTCTGGGCGGCCCGCACGCCAGCTGCTTTCCCGAGGATGCCGAACGCTTTTTCGACAATGTGGTGGTCTCTTGCAGCGAATCGCAGGTCATCGATCTGGTCGAGGATCGCATCGCACCCGGCTGCCGGGTCGTGTCGAGCGAAAAGGCGATCGCCGTTCCCACCTTGGCCGAGCGGCTGGAGGACGTGAAGACCGCCAACTACGTCAACGGCAAGCGCTCGCGCCTGTCGACCGTCTCGCTGCTGACCAGCACCGGCTGCCCCTATACCTGCAGTTTCTGCTCGGACTGGAACTCCGTCTACGTAGCGCGCGGCACCGAAGAGATCGTGCAGGATCTCAAGACCGCCGCCGAGCACTTTCCGGGCAACCTGCTGGCCTTCCACGATCCCAATTTCGGCGTCCGCTTCGATCAGACCCTGGCCGCCTTCGAGCAGATGCCGACGGAGGGGCGCAATCCCTACATCGTCGAGTCCTCGCTCTCGCTGCTGCGCTCCGACCGCATCGACCGCCTGCGCGACACCAACTGCTCCTACCTGGCCCCTGGGATCGAGTCCTGGTACCTCTACGGCGACAAGGCCAAGACTTCGGCCTCGGTCGGTGCCTCCAAGTTCGAACAAGTCTGCAAGAAATTCGACGAGCTGACCGAGAAGATTCCCTCGCTGCAGGCCAACTTCCTGATCGGCGACGAGGGCGACCAGGGCGACGAGCCCTTCGAGCTGACCAAGGAATTCATCGAGCGCTATCCGACCGTCTTCCCGGTGATCAACCTGCCGATGGCTTTCGGCGGCACGCCGCTGCGCGACAGCCTGGCACAAGAGGGCCGTCTGCTGCCGCTGCCGCCGATGCATTACGCAAGTCCGGTGCTGACGCACCAGTTGGTGCACTACTCCATGCCGGAGATCATCGAGCGCAAGATCGACCTCTTGAGCTTTATCTTGCGGCCCCGGCACTTCCTGCGCCGGATGGTGCAGCCTTCGCCGCTGTCGGCCCGGATCTTCTGGTTCTTCTTCTGCTACCGCCTGGTTTCCTACCGCGCAGAGCTGCGCCAGTTCCGCCGGCTCTTCGACGAGGACGCCGGCTTCAAGGCCTTCCACGAAGGCCGCAGCAGGGTGGTTCCAGACTACTACGACGACCGGCTCGACCGTCGGCTCAAGCGCTACGCCGCGATCCTGCCACGGGAGGAGCGGGGCTGTCTCGAGGCTGAAGGACCGTCGATTGCAGCTGGCCGGCAGCTTAGTCGTCCGGCTGCGTGATGGCGGTGGCGATGGATCGGGCAACTTGCCAGGGGTGTGACGCATGCTGCTGAGGCTTTTCTATCGGGCTCTGCCTAGCATTGTCTTGGCAGCAGGCTCTGTCCTGATCGCCGATAGCGGTGAGGCCGAGGAAGCCTTGAGGGAACGCGCAGCTCCCGTGCCTGTGCAGCTGGCGCAGGCGCCGGCCTGCTCCGGCAGTGAAGTCATCCGTGGTGGTCAGCGCTTGCTCGAACTGGCCGACGGCACGACCGCGACGGTGGCGCCGATGCGGGTCGACCTGGATGGGGCGGAGCGCGCCTACCACCGGGACGGCTTTGACGGCGGTGCCATCCTTCGCCTGTGCAACGCCGGCCAGGTCTATCTGCCGGACGGCACCTTCTATCGGGGCTCGGAGTCCAACACGACCTGCACCGGCCGCTTTCTGGACGATCTTGCGCGCATCGAGGCGGCTGGGTGGGACGACCCGAACGTGGGGGCTGTGCGATGGAATGGCATCCTGGCCGAAGGTGTTGCCGAGATCGCAGGACAGTCCATCGTCGGCGTGCGCCCGGTCTACAACGGCGAATCCCGCGCGTATGTATCGCCCACGGCACTGGCCGATCCGGCTTTTCCGCCTGAGGACCAGGCCCGCTATGTCGATTCCCTGACCGTCCCCTATGCCGCCGTCGGCCCCGAGTCCGGCATAGCCTTGGGCACCCTGGGTGTGGCCTGGCGAATAAACGGCTGCGCCCCCGGCCGTACGTGCGATCCGGTCCCCTTCGTGGTCGGCGATCTCGGTCCGGGTGTCGGCGAGGGGTCCCTGTGGATGACGCGCGCCATCAATGGGCTGAAGACGGGTGTCCCGATTGAACGGGCGAACCGCTTTGCCGGGGCCATCTCCGGCTCCCACGTGCTTTGGGTCTTCTTCGGCGGCACACCCCTGGACCCGCCCTATGACGCAATAAACGTCAAGGAATCCGCCGACATAGCCTTCATCGCCTGGGGCGGCCGCGAGCGCCTGCAGGCTTGCCGCGATGCGAAGCTTCCCGTCGCCAACGACTAGTTAATGAAGTAAGAGCGGCCGGCGAAGAGACACCGACCGCTCGGGTTTTGTCGATCAAGCAGACCCGACTGCCTGTCCCATAATCCGGGTCAGGCGCTGGGAGAAGCTGGCCGGGTCGCTGACCTGTTCGCCCTCCATCACGCGCGCAAGTTCGAACAGCAGCCAGGCGCTGTCGTCGATGCTGCCGCCCTGGGTGCCGGACGCGATCTGCTTGCTCATGGCCTGCAGCAGGGGGTGCTTGGCGTTGACCTCCAGGATGCGCGGGCTGGCCTCGGCGACCTGGCCCTGGCTGCGCAGCAGGCGCTCCAGGTTCAGATCCATGTCGCCTTCGCCGGCGACCAGGCAGGCCGGGCTCTCGGCCAGGCGCTTGGAGACGCGCACCTCTTTCACCTTGTCGCCCAGGGCCAGACGGATGGCAGCCAACAGGGGACCCTGACCCTCCTCCTGCGTTTCGCTCTCGGCGCTGTCTTCTTCCTTGCCGTCGAAGCGGTCGAGATCGGCCTGGCCGCGGGTGACCGAGCGGAAGGGCTTGCCCTCGTAGTCGGTCACCATGGTGGTCCAGAACTCGTCGACCGGATCGGTCAGGTAGAGCACCTCGATGTCGCGGGCGCGGAAGCCCTCCAGGTGCGGGGAACTGGCCAGGCGGTCCAGCTCGGTGCCGGAGAGCGTATAGATCGCCTCCTGCCCCTCCTTCATGCGCCCGAGGTAGTCCTTAAGCGAGGTCAGCCCCTCTTGCGTGCTGGAGCGGAAGCGGGTCAGCGCCAGCAGCTGATCGCGCTGACTGGCGTCCTCGTAGAGGCCCTCCTTCAGGATCGGCCCGAAGGCCTCCCAGAAGCCCTTGTAGCCCTCGACATCCTTGTCGGCGGCCTTGCCCAGTTCGCGCAGCACCCGCTTCACCAGGCCCTGGCGGATCTTGGTCAGAACCGGGCTGGATTGCAGCAGCTCGCGCGAGACGTTGAGCGGCAGGTCCTCGCAGTCGATGACGCCCTGCAGGAAACGCAGGTAGGGCGGCACCAGGGCCTGGCAGTCGTCGGTGATGAAAACCTGCTTGACGTAGAGTCTGATCTGCGACTGACGGTCGGGGTGGAAGATGCTGGGCGGCCGCTCGCGCGGGACGAACAGCAGGCCGGTGTATTCGATGGCGCCTTCCGCCTTCCAATGCAGGGTCTGCCAGGGTTCGTCGAAGGCGCGCGAGGCATCGCGGTAGAAGGCGGCGTACTGCTCTTCGGTGACGTCCGAGGCCGGGCGGCGCCACAGCGGCGAGGCCTGATTGACCGCCTCGCTCTTGCCCTCCTCGTCCGGGATTCTGATCTCGACGCCGATGTGCTCGCAGTGGGTCTTGACCAGCTGCTTCAGGCGGAAGCCGTCGAGATACTCCTTGGCGTCTTCCTTGAGGCTCAGCACCACGGCCGTACCGCCGCCGGCCGGTGCGTTCTCGGTCGGGTCCAGGGTGTAGCCCTCGGCGCCGCTGGACTGCCAGCGCCAGCCCTCTGCGCTGCCGGCATAGCGGCTGTCGACGGTCACCAGGTCGGCGACCATGAAGGCGGAGTAGAAGCCGACGCCGAACTGGCCGATCTGCGACAGGCTGGCCTTGTCCGGATCCTTGCCCTTCTCCTTCAGTTGCTCGAGGAAGCGACCGGTGCCGCTGGCGGCGATGGTGCCCAGGTTGGCCGTCAGCTCCTCGCGCGTCATGCCGATGCCGCGGTCGGCGATGGTCAAGGTGCCGGCGTCCTTATCGACCGAGATCTCGATGGCAAAGCCGTCCTCGGGCAGCAGGGCCGGCTCGGCGATAGCGGCAAAGCGCCGACGCTCGCAGGCGTCTGCGGCATTGGCAATCAGCTCGCGCAGGAATATGTCGCGGTTGGAATAGAGGGAATGGGTTACGATCTCTAGCAAACGTCCCACTTCCGCGTTGAAGCTATGTTGTTCGCGTGTCGCTTGCTCACTCATCTGTGTTTTCGATCCTCTGTTTCTTTCGCATCAGG
The DNA here is from genome assembly GCA_040219175.1 of Kiloniellales bacterium. Taxonomy (GTDB): domain Bacteria; phylum Pseudomonadota; class Alphaproteobacteria; order Kiloniellales; family JACOMY01; genus JACOMY01. Next base: position 10,982 of record JAVJSY010000041.1, on the reverse strand, counting down.
GCTGTGCCAGACCTGCCGGCGAGACGCATGCCGGCCTTATGGCGTTCCTGGATGCATATGTGCTAAGCCGCTTTAGGCCGCAAGGGCAGGAAGTGAGGCCGCCTCATGCCGCGTGACCCCGAGTCTCGGGTGATGGCTCTCCTGGGGCCAACGAACACCGGAAAGACGCACTTTGCGATCGATCGCATGCTGGGCCACGCCAGCGGCATCATCGGCTTTCCCCTGCGTCTGCTGGCACGCGAGAACTATGACCGCGTGGTGGCGATAAAGGGCGCCAGCCAGGTCGCACTGGTGACCGGCGAAGAGAAGATCGTGCCGCCGGGCGCACGCTACTTCTGCTGCACGGTCGAATCCATGCCGCTGGAGCGCGCCGTCGATTTCGTCGGGGTGGACGAGGTGCAGCTGGCCGGCGATCCGGAGCGTGGTCACGTCTTCACAGATCGCATGCTGCACAGCCGCGGCCTGGCGGAGACGATCTTCTTAGGTGCGGAGACGGTGCGGCCCCTGCTGCGCAAGCTGGTCCCCGAGGCCGAGTTCGAGAACCGCGCGCGCTTCTCGACGCTCAGCTACATCGGCGCGAAGAAACTGACCAAGCTGCCGGCACGCTCGGCCGTCGTCGCCTTCTCCGCCGGGGAGGTCTATGCCCTGGCCGAGCAGCTGCGCCGCCAGCGCGGCGGCACGGCCGTGGTGCTGGGCGCGCTCAGCCCGCGCACCCGCAACGCCCAGGTGGCGATGTTCGAGGCCGGAGAGGTCGACTATCTGGTTGCCACCGATGCCATCGGCATGGGCCTCAACCTGGCCTTGGATCATGTCGCCTTCGCCGGTCTTGCCAAGTTCGACGGCCGTCGCATCCGCCGCCTGGATGCCGGCGAGATCGGGCAGATCGCCGGTCGCGCCGGCCGGCATATGCGCGACGGCACCTTCGGCACCACCGGTGAGGTGGGAGAGATCGCAGCCGAGATCGTCGAGGCGGTGGAGGAGCATCGCTTCCTTTCGCTCAGGCGCCTCTTCTGGCGGTCGCGCGCGCTCGACTTTTCCGGACCCCGCGCGCTGCTCTCCAGCCTCACGGTCAAGGCGCCGATACCGGAGCTACAGCGCGTGCGCGGCGCCGAAGATCAAGCCGCCTTGGCAGCCCTTGTCGAGGACCAAGACGTTGCCGATCGGGCCAATGGCCATGCGCAGGTGCGCTTGCTGTGGGACGTCTGCCAGATTCCGGACTTCAGCAAGACCATCACCGGGCATCACCTCTCTTTGTTGGCACAGGTCTATCGTCACCTGATCGATCGCAATGGCGCGCTGCCCGAGTCCTGGGTGGCAGGCCAGCTCCGCCGTATCGACCGGGTGGCCGGCGACATCGATACCCTGACCCAGCGCCTGGCGCAGATCCGCACCTGGACCTACATCACCCACCGTGCCGACTGGCTGGAGGATGCCAACGGCTGGCAAGAGCAGGCGAGAAGCATCGAAGACCGCCTCTCCGACGCCCTGCACGAGAGCCTGACCGAGCGCTTTGTAGATCGGCGTGCCGCCCTCTTCGCCCGCCGGCTGGCCGAAGGCGAGACCATGATTGCGGCAGTCAAACGCGACGGCGGGGTCATCTTGGAGGGACACTCCGTCGGCCGGCTCAAGGCCTTCCGCTTCCACCTGGATCCAAGCATTGAAGGCGCTGATGCGCGCCAGGCCATGACCTCATTGCGCCGGGCTCTGGCCCAGGAGATGCCGCGCCGGGTCGCGCGGGTCGAGGCTGAGGCGGACGAGGCCTTTCAGTTGGATGCCGAGGGGCGGGTGCTGTGGCGCGGTGCCGCCTTGGGGCGCCTGGTTCCCGGTGTGCTAACGCTCCAACCCGCAGTGGAGGTCTTTGCCAGCGAGTTTCTGGACGGCCCGCAGCGCGAGCGCATTCGCCTGCGTCTGGCGGACTGGCTGCAGGCTTTCCTGCGCCGCCGCTTGGCACCGCTCTTCACCCTGCAGGAAGCGCCGCTCACGGCCCTGCCGCGCGGTATTGCCTTTCAACTGGTCGAGGCTCTGGGCTGCATGCCTCGGCGCTCGGCAGAGGGGCTGTTGCGGCTGAAGAAGAGCGATGCGAAGGCTTTGAGTGCTGCCGGCGTGCGCCTGGGCTCGGAGAGCCTCTTTCTGCCGGCGCTGCTGACGGCGAAGGCCAGGAAGGTGCTGCTGCAGCTTTGGGAGGTGAAACACGGCATCTCCGCTCCGCCGCCACCAAGCGCGCCTTTGGAGGCGCTGCCTGACGGATCGATCGCCGATGTAAGCTTCTATGCCTGTTGTGGCTACCGGCTGCTCGAGCGCAAGGGGCAGCGTCTGGCGGTTCGCGTCGAGCTTCTGGAACAGGTGGCCGGCAAGGCGGCCGGGTTGGCGCGGCAGAGCGGCGCCTTCCAGCCGACGCCGGCACTCTTGCGTCTGGTCGGCGGCGACGACGACAAGCTGTCGCTCTTGCTGGCGGCAATCGGCTATCGTCAGGCGAAAGAGGGCGGCATGGTGAGCTACAGCAGACGTCGATCCAACGCCAAGCGACCGGCGAAGAAAAAACAGCGGAGACCGGCGGGGACACGAGGCAACGTCGAGGAGGATTCGCCCTTTGCCGAGCTCAAGGACCTGAAGCTTGCGCTCAGGCAGGCGCGCTGATGGCGGAGAGCGCTGCGGCAGTTGCGGCGATGCGCCTGGACAAGTGGCTCTGGCATGCTCGTGCTTGCCGGACCCGGACCGCGGCGAGCAAGCTGGCGGGCTCGGGGCAGGTTAGGGTGAACGGGCAGGTGACCGACAAGGCGCATCTCAAGGTTCGGCAGGGCGACGTTCTGACCTTTCCGCAGGGCGACCACATCCGCATCTGGCGGATTGTGGATCTCGCCGAGCGGCGCGGCTCTGCCCCTATCGCCCAGCAGCTCTATGAAGATCTAAAGCCGCCCACGGCGGACAATCGGATCACGCCGGCACAGCCGCCACGCAGCCCACGACCGGATGCGCGAGACCGGCGCCGCCTGCGCGCGCTCAGCGGCAAGCAGGGCTAGTGCGATGATGCTTCTGCGCGGTCTCTTTCTGTCGATCTGCCTGTTGGTTTCCGTGCTGCCGGCCTGGGCGCAAGACCAAGGCGGGGATCAGACCTCAAGCCAGGTCCCCACGCAACCCGTGCCTCAGGTCCAAGGCCAGGCTCAAGACCCGACCCAGACGCTGGACCAGATAACCTTTACTCTGGAGCAGAAGGCGGCGAGTGAGGCGGCAAAGACGCTGAACGACTGGGACAAGAGTCTGGCCACGATCGACGGCGACCTGAAGTCCGATAAACTTGATCATCAACAGCGCAACAAACGACGGCTGACCCTCGTCGATATCGCCGGTCAGGCAACCAGGGCCAGTCAACGTTTCGGCCAAAAGCAGGAAGAGACCCAGCGTCTCTTGGACGCTCTCGGCCCGCCACCGGCGGACGGGCAGCCGGCAGAGGCTCCGGAAGTGCTGGCCGAGCGCAAGAAGCTGGACCAGGAACTGGCCGCGGTCTCAGCGCTAAAGGGCCGCTCCGATCTGATCGTTGCCAAAGCCAACCTGATGCTGCGTCAGCTCGACGAGGTGCGGATCAGGGCCTTCGCCGATGAGCTGCTGCAGCGAAGCAGCTCCTTGCTGCGGAAGTCGACCTGGCAGGCCGTCCCCACGAGCCTTGCCTCCTTGCGCTCCTCGATCAACGCACGGCTGACACCGCGAAACCTGGCCAGCGAGGACGACGATCAGACGCGGCGCTTCCTGCTGGGATTGGGCGCCCTTGCCGTGCTGATCGTGGCGGTGCCGGTGATTCGCCGCCTCAGCTCTTGGCTCGACCGCCGGCGTGCTGCGGGAAAGGGCGACATACCCTATGGCCAGCGCGTGGTCGCGGCGCTGCTGGAGACAGCGCTGCGCTTTGTTCTGCCCTCCTTCGCGCTCTTGTTCCTGTTGCTCACCTTCCTGGCCGTCGTCGCCAACACCACCTGGGGTGCGGTGTTCGAGCCCGTGGCCTTCTCCTTGGCCAGTGGCATTGGCTTCGCCTTTTTCCTGGCGGCTGTCGGCCATGCAACCATTGCCCCCAAGCTGCCGAACTGGGGGGTCGTCCTTTTAAGCCCCGCTTCGGCGCGCGCCCTCTATCGGCGCTGGCTGCTGGCCAGTGGCTTCCTTGGCTTCGTGTTGGCAATGCGCATGATCACCTTCGATCTGCAGCCCGATCCGGTTCTGGAATCGATCGCCAATGCGCTGGAGGCTCTGATTGGGTCGCTGATCCTGCTGTCGCTCTTGCCGGCCCACCTTTGGCTGCGGCCGGATGCAGAGCAGCCAGAGGCCGAAGCGCAAGCCGACACACAAGACAGCCAGGAGAATGAGGAGGCAGAGAGCGGCAGCTCCTCCTTGGCCTGGTTGGGCGAGGCTCGCTGGCTGCGTCTGGTGGCACTCTTCTGCGCCTTGGTCGTGCTGGTCGCAGCCGTGCTTGGCTACGTCGCGCTTTCCGACTACATCGCCTTGGCCTTCATGACGATCGTCGGGGTCGGCTTTGCCTTGCTGGTCCTCCGGCAGGCGGTTCGCGAGAGCCTGCACAGCTATCTCTTCCGGCAGCAGAAGAAGCGCGGCGGATGGCTCCGGCTCTTCATCAAGAGCGAGCGCGGACTCAGCTTCTTCGAGTTCCTGATCTTCGCCCTGTTGGATGGCATCCTGCTGTTGATTGCACTCTTTGCGGTGCTGCCCAGCCTGGGCATGGCCGAGGACGAGGTACAGGTCTGGCTCTACAGCATTCTTCAGGGCTTTGCCGTCGGCGGGGTAACCGTCAAGCCGCTTAACATTCTGATGGCGATCGCGGTTTTTGTGGCCATCTTGGGCGTTACCCGCTTCATCCAGCGCCGGCTGCGCCGTGGCGTACTGGCGAGCATCACACCTGAGAACAGCGTGCAGCAGTCGATCTCGACGGGGATCGGCTACGTCGGCGTGATTGCAGCCATCCTGCTGGGGATCAATGTGGTCGGTTTCGATCTGACCAACCTGGCACTGATCGCCGGTGCACTCTCGGTCGGCATCGGCTTTGGCCTGCAGAACATCGTCTCCAATTTCGTGTCGGGCATCATTCTGCTCATCGAACGACCGATCAAGGTCGGCGACTGGGTCATCGTCGGAACCAACGAGGGCGTCGTCAAACGCATCTCGGTCAGGGCAACGGAAATCGAAACCTGGCAGCGCTCCTCGGTGCTGGTGCCCAACTCGGACCTGGTGTCGACCGCGGTGACCAACTGGACGCACAAGAACAAGTTGGGCCGAGTCGACGTTGCGGTTCGGGTTCCCTTCGGCACCGATCCGCAGGTCGTGCACGATCTGCTGATGAAGTCGGCAGAGGACTGCAAGCGGGTTCTGGCTCATCCGCCGAGCTATGTCTTCTTCAAGGCCTTCTCGCCGGACGGTATGGATTTCGACATTCGGGTCTATGTGCCCGATATCTACGAGCTGATTATCCAGGTCTCCAACGACCTCCGCATGGCGGTGGTCAAGCACTTTGGCGAGGCGGGGATCGAGATGGCCTTGCCGCAACGCGTCGTCCACCTGGCGGACAACAACCGCGTGGGTGCGGAGGCTTTGCGCACGCAGGCGGAAAGCCCTTCACCCGAGGGCGAAGAGCCCGCCCCTGGGCGTTAGGTCGCTATGCGCCTAAGTGAGAGCGAAGCGGCTTGAAGCCTTGCGGGCGCGGGGCTACTGTCCGCCAGATTCAGCGAGAGGAGGAGTGCGCCCGCCGCCATGACCTATATCGTCAATGACGCCTGCATCCGGTGTAAGTACATGGATTGCGTAGAGGTTTGCCCCGTAGATTGCTTCTACGAGGGCGAGAATATGCTGGTGATTCATCCTGACGAGTGCATCGACTGTGGCGTGTGCGAACCGGAATGTCCGCCCGAAGCGATCCTGCCGGACACCGACCCTGGTGCCGAAGCCTGGCTGGAGATGAACCGCGAGTATTCCGAACTTTGGCCGAACATCGTCCGCAAAGGCACGGCGCCGGCCGATGCCGATGAGTTCAACGGCGTGAAGGACAAGTTCGAGAAGTTCTTCAGCAAGAATCCGGGTAAAGGTCTCTAAATCTCGGTTTGCTTGGATTCGACGGTCGGTTCGCTCTCAAAGGGAGAGCGCGGACAGGGACGCTAGAGCGGGGGCAGGGCCCCAAACTGTGAACGTCCGACCACTTATGCGGTTGGCTGGAGGCTGGCCTGTGACCGTGGACGCTTGATTTTCCTTAGAATGCATGGCATTATATATATTCTAGGATCGACAGAGATCGCCACTTGCTGGGGGGCTTTTGCGCTCTCTTGTCGGCTTAACGGCAGTCGTCACCGTAGAGGGAATGACCGCAGCTGGCGCCAAGCGGCCAAAACGGTAGTGCGCTGGAAAGCGTAGGCCAAAGGCCTGAGCGCCCATATCAGTAAGGGAACGGTGTAAAAAGAATGGATAGTGAAGTGATCCAGCTTGATAGCGCACGTGCCGAGCAAGGTGGCGAGGCGCAGGCCGTTGTGGTCTCTAAGAGTGCAGAGGCCGATACGTCGGTAGCGAACAAGTCTAGCCGCAAAGCGGTCAAGGCGACAGCCGAAGAAGACAACGACAGCGACTATGCGACCGGCGACTACGTGGTCTATCCAACGCACGGTGTCGGGCGCGTTATCGGTATCGAGACTCAAGACATTTCCGGTATCTCTTTGTGCCTGATCTCGATCAAGTTCGAGAAAGACCGCATGACCCTGCGCGTGCCGGTCGAGAAGGCACACAACTCGGGTCTGCGAAAGCTCTCGACGCGTAAGGTGCTCGATGACGCGCTGCATACCCTGACGGGCAAGAGCCGCGTGCGTCGCACCATGTGGAGCAGGCGTGCGCAGGAATACGAAGCCAAGATCAACTCCGGCGATCCGGTTTCCATCGCCGAGGTGGTGCGCGACCTCTATCGTGGCGAGGACCAGCCCGAGCAGTCCTACAGCGAACGGCAGATGTATCAGGCGGCCATGGACCGTCTGGCGCGCGAGTTTGCTGCTGTCGATGCAACCGAAGAAGCGGCGGCTGCACAGAAACTTGAAGGAATTCTCCGCGGCGAATAGAGCCCGGATTTCTGCGGATAGGGTGCGTTTCAGGCCTTGGATCGGATGGATCTGACAGCCTGGCGGGCTAGCGGTTCAAGATCGAAGCATCGCCCCGTGGTGGGAAAGCCCTTCCCGCCGCGGGGCGATGCCTGTTAGACCGGTCGAGAGAGTTTCGACGAGGAGGAGCGGATGGCGGTCGCAAGGTCGGCAGCTCCGGCACAGGGCGCACAGCAACAGACGATCGCTATCCTGCGAAACTGCCAGCGTGTCTGGGCAGTCGGCGGCGTGCACGGGCAGGCCGAGCTGCTAGGCCGGTTGCATGAGCAGATCGCCGAGCGCTGGCAGTACTTCGACCGCATCGTCTATCTTGGCAACATCATCGGTCACGGCGACGATTGTCTGGGTGCCATCGTCGAGGCCTTGGCCTTCCGACGGCGCATCCTGGCCGTCCCGAACGCTATTCCCGAAGACATTGTCTTCCTGCGCGGTCGTCAGGAGGAGATGTGGCAGAAGCTGTTGCAGCTGCAGTTTGCCGCTGATCCGGCCGGCGTCCTGGAATGGCTCTTGGGCCATGGCGTAGGCGCGACCCTCGAATCCTACGGCGGTTCGCTGCGCGAGGGACGGGCCGAGGCACGGCACGGCGCACTCTCGCTTACCCGCTGGACGCAGAACCTGCGCGCCAGCATGAACGCCCATGAAGGCCACACGCAGTTTTTTGCCAGCCTACGCCGCGCTGCCTACAGCGACGACGAGGGGCTGTTGCTGGTGAGTGCCGGCCTGGATCCGACCAGGGCGCTCAATCAGCAGGGCGACACCTTCTGGTGGGGCCATCCAGCCTTCGGCGAGGAGGTGAAGCAGTTCAGCCCCTTCCGCTGCGTCATCCGCGGCTCCTCGGCAACCCAGCCCGGTATCCTTGCAGAGCCGGGCTTGATCACTCTGGACGGCGGCAGCGCCTTCGGCGGGCCGCTGGTTGCGGCCTGCATAGACGTCGAAGGCCAGCTGGTCGAAGAGATCGTCGTGGGCCATCCTGAAGCGGGCTGACAGACGGAGAAACGCCCCTCGCGCCCTATCCTCCGGCCACGATCTCCAGCGCCATTGACACCGTCATCTCGTTGACCCGGTCGACGCCCTCGCGGGTGTTGGAGCCGTTGTGCGTTCCGAAGACCACGTTATCGAAGTCACGCAGCGGGCTGTTCTTCGGCAGCGGCTCGTTCTCGAAGACGTCCAGGGCAGCGCCGGCAAGATGGCCGCTCTTCAGCGCCTCGACCACAGCGCTTTCCTTGACCAGCGGACCCCGCGCGACGTTCACCAGGGTCGCACCCGGCTTCATCTGGGCCAAAGTCTCGGTATTGATCAGGTGGTGGTTGTCGGGCGTCAGGTTGCAGGCCAGGCAGAGGAAATCACTCTCGGCGATCACGCGCTCCAAGGACTTTTGCGTGATCCCGGCGGGGCTTAGGACATCGGCCGGGATCTCGACCGGATCGGAGCCGATGACGGTCATACCAAAGGCCGTGCCGCGACGGCCGACGGCGCGACCGATGCTGCCCAGTCCGACCACGCCAAGCGTGTTGCCGGCCAGGGTGCGGCCCTGGATCTTCAGCCAGCCGCCCTCCTTTACCGAGGCATGCATCAGGTGGTAGCCGCGGGTCAGCATCAGGGTCAGCGCCAAAGCGGCATCCGCGACCTCTTCGGCGAAGGTGCCGGGCGTGTTGCGCACCGGAATGCCAAGCTCGGCGGCCGACTCCTTGTCGATCGAATCGGTGCCGATGCCCCACTTGATGATGGCCTTCAGCCCGCTCTCCTTGCCGGTCTCCAGGACGGCCCGGTCGACGAAGTCGTCGCCCAGGATGCAGGTCTCCACGCCCTGGATCAGATCCAGCATCTCGTGGGCGGAGAACTGCTGTCCGGTGGCTTCGGGCAGCACCAGCTCGATGTCGGCGGCCTCGAAGCGGTCGCGGAAGCTGTCGATGTGGCGCAGCAAGTGATGGCAGGTGACCAGGACCTTAGGCATTGTCGGCGCCCTTTCTTGCCTTGAAGAGCATTTCGGTGATCTGAAAGTCGATCTCGATGTCGATGTCGCGCGCCTCGACCTCGTCCACCTCGAAGAGGAAGGGACGATTGCCGATCCGGTTGCGATCGTTCAGCAGGCGATTGCGTTCGAAGATGTAGAGGGTGGAGTTCTCCTGCACCAGCCACTTCGGCAGATCCTGGGTCTGCAGCAGGATGTTGGGGTTGTGATTGACCGCTCGTCCCAGCACGTCCCAGATCCGGTCGCGGATCACGGTAACGCCGAAGAGGGAATCATAGATGGGATACTGCTCGAAGAAGAGGTCGACCGCCTTGGCCATGGTTTCGTGCTTCAAGAGCGGGTTGGTCGAGTGGGTCTGCATATAGAACTCCGACTCGATCTGGCTGGCGTCGTAGCTCAGGATGTCGTTCATCGGAATTTCCGGCGCGCGCAGGTGCTCCGGCCGGTCCAGCACGATGACGTCCTTGTATTTCTCCGCGCACTGCTCCTTGACGATCGGCGAGTCGGTATCGATCACCACCTTCTCGATCTGCTCAACCGCCAGCAGATTCTCCAGGGTGTGCTGATAGAGCGGCCGGCCATCGCCGAAGGGCCGATAGTTCTTACCGGGTACGCGCTGAGAGTGGTGGCGCATGGGCATCAAGGCGACGAGCTTGTGTTTGGTCATGGCAAAGGCTTCCCGGAAATCCCTGCTGATTGGGGCGATGTCGTGGGCTCACGAAGTAGACTGTGGCGCTGCGGTCAGCCAGACCGAGCCGCCGCGCGTAGAACCGCTAGCGAAGAGCTATCCGATCGGGCTGATCGGGTAAACGTCTAGTTCCCTCGACCGGCGGGCGGATCGTCGCGTTTGCGCGCAAGAGCGAGATGCGGGGAGGCCTCTCCGGCAGCGATCCGCCGGTGCCAGTCCTCATAGTCGGCAAGCGCTGCCGGTGCGGTTTCGGCGACGTCGTAGTGAATCTCGTCGCCCTGCCGTCGCACCTGGCTGTCGGACCAGAGCAGCGAGTCCTCCGAGAAGCGGGCCTCGTAGAGAGGGGCGTAGAGGACGTGGAGCGCCTGGCGACCGAAGGCTGCCCGAAAGCGGCTGAGGTACTCGCTGTCCTCGCCGCGCAGCAGTGGCGCCATACCGCCCATGCGCTCCAGCACCGGTTTGCGCGCGAAGAGCAGCGAGGTCGTGCGTTTGCGATAGATCTCTCCATTGACCCGCAGCGGCCGGCCCTGGTCGTCGACACGGCAGTAGGCGCAAAGACTGGCAAGATGGCCTTGCGTGCCCAGTAGGGGAACGAGTTGGCGTTCGATGCGGCCCGGCAGAGAATAGTCGTCGGCATCCTGAAAGGTTAGATAAACACCGCGCGCTGCCGCTAAACCCATGTTGCGGGCCAAGGCAGCACCCAGATGCTCCGGCGCGCTCAAGAGCCGCACACGCCCGTCTGCTTGCGCCAGCCGAGCGGCGACCTGGGCGGTGTCATCCTCGCTGATATCGTCGACAATCAGGATTTCCAGCGCTTGGTAGCTTTGCCGGAGCAAGCTGGTGACCGCCCCATCCAAGGTGGCAGCGGCATTGTGCGCCGGGACAATGACGGAGACCAGCGGATTGCCGGCCGCTTGCAGGCGGGCCAGGTTGCGTCGCTGCCGGCGGCGCTGCGCCCTGACGGCCAAGCGACCGATCCCCAGCGGTGCGTGCCGGCGGAGCCCTTCCATGGGATCCAAAAGCAGGAACTGAACGGCGGGCAGCCGGGCCAGCGGCAGCAAGAGCCAGCGCAGCTGCCTGACGGGAATGATCCGGGTGGTCTCAAGCCAGCCGACCGGATCCAGCCGGATGCGCCGATTGATCCGCATGGGGGAATCCGGCCCTAGAGCAGAGTCTCGCGATCAGGTGGACTCACCTG
>JAVJSY010000040.1:0-63934 GCA_040219175.1 Kiloniellales bacterium | reverse complement strand
CGCCGCCTTCTCGGCCGCCGGCAACTCCGAGGCCCGCTTCGCTGGCGTTCGCCAGATTCAAGTCGATCAGGACGGCGACGGCAACGTCGACCAGGCCTTCCTGGTAGACGGCGTCACCGAAGCAGGCCAGCTCACGGCCACTGACTTCGTGTGGCTATAGGGATATTGCCGCGTCGGCAGAATCCGGGGACTGGGTTATGTGTTTCACACCAGACCCCTGGTTCTCTTAACCACAAACGACACGCTTGGATCTCGTCCGGAAACGGGTTGGGCTCTTGGAAGAGGTATCGTTACACCAACCCGCGTTGAGTGGAACTCATCGCGGGTTGGCAAGCGCGACCGCGCGCCCGCAGCGCAGCGAGGATAAGCCCGCGTGGCGTCTGAACGCTCAAAAAGATGCTATGAGTCCTAATCTCTGCCGTGTGGTATTAGTCATCATCCCGCTCGTGAGGGAGCGCTTCACTCCAGCGCCACCTTGTACTCCTGAATGGTGTTGCCGCCGTCGACGACGATCAACTGGCCGGTGACGTAGCTGGCTTCTTCGCTGGCCAGGAAGACGGCGACGTGGCCGATCTCCTCGGGCGTGCCGGAGCGGCCGACCGGGGTGTGCCGGCCGGCGGTTTCCTCGGCTTCGGAGCTGGAGGCCGTGGTGATCCAGCCGGGGCCGATGCAGTTGACCGTCACGTTGCTGGCGCCGACCTCGATCGCCAGGGCACGGGTCATGCCCAGCATGCCGGCTTTGGCGGTGGCGTAGACCGAACTGCCGGGGATGCCGACCAGCGGCCCGGTGACGGAAGACATCTGCACGACCCGGCCGTAGCGCCGCTCGACCATGCCGGGCAGCACCGCTCGGGTCATGAGGAAGGCGGACGTGAGGCTGATGGCGATGCCGTAGTTCCAGCCCCGGTCGCTCGTCTCCAGCAAAGGCCCTGTCGGTTCGTCGCCGCCGATCTGCGTCATGCCGGCGTTGTTGACCAGGATGTCGATGCCGCCCAGGTGCGCCGTGACGTCTGCCGCCAGGCCCTCGACCTCGTCCGTCTTGCTGAGGTCGGCCGGTTTGGCGAAGCTGTTCGCGGAATCGCCACCCAGCTCGGCCAGGCGCTCGAAGATCCTATCGGTGGTCGAGGTGATGGCGACCTTGGCGCCAGCCGCCAAGAGGAGCTTTGCGCAAGCAAAACCGATGCCGTCCGCGCTGCCTGCGCCGGTGACCAAAGCCACGCGTCCTTGAACTCCTGACATTCCGAGCCTCTATCTTCGTTCTTGGGGAAAACCGTCTCTAGCCGTGATCGGCAGACTCGTGCCAGGCCTGGAGCATGATGGCAAGCGACAGCGCGCCGGGGTCGGGGTGACCGATCGCACGTTCGCCCAGGGTCTTGGCTTTGCCGAAGCGCGCGACCATGGTCTTGGTCGCTTCAGCACCTTGGCGGGCACCTTCTGCGGCTGCCGCAAGGGCGCCTCTCAAGTCTTGTGCCTCTGCGCAGGCGCTCAGCGCGCCGGCCAGGGCGTCCAGCATGGTCTTGTCGCCTTCGGCCGCCCCGCCGCGTTTCATGACGGTGTCGCGTCCGGCCGCGAGAAAGGCGCGAAAGCCTTCCGCATCGATCTCTTCAGCATCGCCCAGGGCCAGTCCTCCGGCCCGGAAGAAGCTACCGAAGACGGCGCCGGCGGCACCGCCAGTCTTCGAGAGGAGAGCCATGCCCGTCACCTTCAGGACGGCTCCAGGCGTTTCCGGCGTCTCGGCTTTCAGCTTTTCCTGCACGCCGAGGAAGCCGCGGCGCATGCCGATGCCGTGATCGCCGTCGCCGATGGCCCGGTCGGCATCGGTCAGCAGGGGTTCGGCGGCAATGACGGCCTCGGCAACGGCCAGCATAGACTGTCTCGTTTCTTCTGCGTTCATGTCACCTTGTCCGGAGAAAGCGGGAGGCCGGTTCGTGCACGATCTTCTCAACCCTCCAGGACGGCCCCTGGAGGCTCAGCGGGTGAAGGCGAAGCAGGAGGCCGGGGCGTCGAAATAGCCCTTCAGCTCCGCGTCCAGTTTCAACAGGGTGATGGAGAAACCGGCCATCTCCTGGCTGGTGACGAAGGCCCCCATGTCGGTCTTGTGCACCTTGACCCCCAGGTCGGCCAGGATGGCGCGGACCCGCCGGTTGACGATCAGCATCTCCATGAAGGTGGTGGCGCCCAGGTTGTTGAACAGAAGCGCAATCTCGTCGCCGGCCTTCAGCGGCATGTCGGCCAGCAAGACCTCCATCATCTGATCGGCCAAAGCGTCGGCTTGCGGCAGCTTCTGGCGGCTGACCCCGGCCTCGCCATGCGCGCCCATGCCGATCTCGATCTCGTCGTCCGGTAGCTCGAAGGTGAGCTTTCCGGTCTCGGGCATGGACCCGGCGCGGACCGCTACACCAAGGGAGCGTAGGTTCTCGCGTGCCTTGACGGCGACGGCCTCGACCGCCGCCAGGCTGTCCAGCTTGGCGGCCGCAGCACCTGCGATCTTGATCATGTAGACGTCGCCGGCGATGCCGCGCCGCTCTTCCTTGCGATCCGGCGGTGCGGCGGCGACGTCGTCCCAGACGCGCACCGTGCGCACCTCTATGCCCTCGTCCTCGGCCATCTCGGCGGCGATGTCGAAGTTCATGTTGTCGCCGGCATAGTTGCCGTAGAGATAAAGCACGCCGCGGCCGCGGTGGACGGCCTTGGTGGCCTCCAGGATCAGGTCGGGGGCGGGGGCGGCGAAGACTCCGCCGGCAGCCGCACCATCGGCCAGGTTCGGTCCGATCAGGCCGTGGAAGAGGGGTTCGTGACCGCTGCCGCCACCGATCAGGAGGGCGACCTTGTCGTCCGCGATCTCGCTGCGCACCAGAGCATCGAGCCCGGGCAAACGCATCACCGCCCCGTCGGATGCCAGCGCCAGTCCGTCGAGCATCTCGGTGACCACATTGGCGGGATCGTTCAGGACCTTCTTCATCTTAAACATCGTCGCTCTCCTCGCCTGCTGCCCTGGTCGGCACATGATCCAGCACGATGAAACCCACGATTCCGACCAAGAGCAAGGGAAAGCCATAGGTGAAGAGGTCGAAGGCGAAAGGCTGGATCATCAGGGCCACGCCCAAAAAGATCACGGTCGAGAGCAGCGTGAAGAGCCGGCCGTGCAGTTTGGCGTTCATGCGCTGGCCGTCCCGTGCTGCACCTGGCTCAACAGCTGTTCTGTCTTGGCGTCGAAGAGAAAGGCGCGCGCCGGGTCGAAGGAGAAGGCCGCCGTCATTCCTTGGCGGGCCGGTAGCTCAAGCGGTACGGCCTTGCGAAAGCTGCCGAAGTCGCCGTCGATCTGGATGGCCTTGTCGATGCCGCGGCGATTGACGGCATAGATGCTGCCGGCGAAGCCCTGCTGTTCGACCAGGCTGATGTCTTCCGGCCAGACGCCGATGGTGACGCTCTCTGGAACCGCTGCTTTCGGCCGGAAGGCGGCAAGCGGCAGGCTGGGCTCCTGGCCCGGCAGCCGTATCTCGTCACCCTGCCGTCTGGCGCGCAGGAAGGCCATGTGCGGGCTGCCGACCAGGCGGCCGACGGCGGCATTCGCAGGTGCTGCCATGATCTCTTGCAGCCGCCCGATCTGGATCACCTTGCCTTTGGCGACCAGCGCCAGGCGGTCGGCGATCGCGGTGGCACCGTGGAAATCGTGCGTGGCATAGAGCAGGGTGGAGCCATAGTGGGCGTGCAGGCTGCGCAGCTCGGCCTGCAGGTCCTCGCGCAGCTTCAGGTCGAGCGCGCTCAAGGGTTCGTCCAGCAGGTAGAGGGCAGAGCGGCGCACCAGGGCACGCGCAAGCGCGACACGCTGGGTCTCGCCGCCGCTGAGGCCCTGCGGACGCCGATCGATCAGATGTGCGATCCGCAGCTGCTCGGTCACGGTCTTGAGCCGCGCTTCGATATCGCCGGAGGGGACCTCCTGGCCGGGAGCCTGCAGCGGTAGGGTGATGTTCTGTCGGACGCTCAGGGTCGGGAAGAGGTTCAGCCCCTCGAAGACCATGGCAACGTTGCGCCGATTGGCCGGCAGGGTCGTCAGGTCGCGCCCGTCCAGATGGATGCGCCCGCGCTCGGCCTTCTCCAGACCGGCGACGCAGAGCAGGGTGGTCGACTTGCCGGCACCGGTCGGCCCCAGCAGCGCCAAGACCTCGCCCTCGGCCAGGTCGAGCGAAAGGCCGTCGAGCGCAGGCGTGCTGCCGAAGCGTTTGGTCAGATCGTCGATGGCAAGGAAGCTCACGATGCGACCTCCTGAGCGCTGGGCGCGAGATCTATGCGCTGGTCCTGGGCATCGAAGAGAAAGGCGCGAGAGAGGTCGAGGCCGATCTCAGGCGTGCCGCCGGCAGAGCGGTCTTGGCCCAAGAAGACCCGCTCTCCCAGCTTAAAGGAGAAGAGCCGCTCGGTGCCTTGCTGGAAGGGCAGGACCTCGCTGGCTTCGGCCAGATGCGGCAGTCCGTCGGCCTCGCTCAAGACCATGTTCTGCGGGCGGATGCCCAGGCGGCACCCCTCGCGGCCGGCCAGGGCGTGCTTCAGGCCTTCGGTGCCGCTGCCGCCCAAGGCCGTGCCCTCGAGAAGCACCCGGTCGTCCCTGAGCTCCGCTGCAAAAAAGTTCATCGAGGGCGAGCCGATGAAGTAGCCGGTGAAGGCCGTTCGCGGGCGGAAATAGAGGTCGTCGGCATCGCCGAACTGCTCGATCCTGCCGTCGCGCATCAGCACGATGCGGTCGGCCAGCGCCATGGCCTCGCGCTGATCGTGGGTCACGTAGATCGTGGTCACGCCCAGCTCGCGCTGGATGTGCCCCAGCTCCCAGCGCATGTTCTCGCGGAACTGCTCGTCGACGGCCGAGAGCGGCTCGTCCAGCAGCAGGACGTTGGGCTTGCGCACGATGGCGCGGGCGAGCGCCACACGCTGCAGGGCACCGGGCGGCAGACCGCCGGGGCGCTTTTTCATGATCGCGCCCAGATCCAGGATTTCGGCAACCCAGTCGAGCTGCCGGCGCACCACCTCGCGGGGCTCACCGCGGGCCTTCAGCGGAAAGGCGATGTTGCCGGCCACCGTGAGGTGCGGGTAGAGCGAGACGCTTTGGAAGACCATGGCGACATTGCGCGCGCTGGGGCTGAGCCCCAGGATTTCTTCGCCGTTGAAGCGGATGGAGCCGCTGTCGGCCTCCTGCAGGCCGGCGATGCAGCGCAAGGTGGTGGTCTTGCCGCAGCCCGAGGGGCCGAGGAAGACGACGAAGGCGCCGTCCTCGATCTCCAGCGCAATGTCGTCCACCGCACGAAAATCGCCGAAGCTGACGCGGAGCTGGTCGATGGTGATACTGGCCATGTCTCAGCCCCGCGCCTTCGTGCTCAAGAGGTTGAGGTAGCGCACCAAGACAAGCGACAGGCCGATGATGATCAGCAGCAGGATGACGGCCAGCGCCGAGGCCTCACCGGTATAGAAGTAGCTGAACGCGATCTTGCCCAGGGTGAAGGAGACGGTCTGCGTGGTCGAGCCGGGTCCGCCGCCGGTCATGGCGAAGAAGAGGTCGTACTGCTTGAAGGAATCGATCATGCGCAACAGCAGGGCGATGAAGAGGATGGGCGCGGCCAGCGGCAGGGTGATGCGGGTGAAGCGGTAGAAGGCGGAGGCGCCGTCGATGTCTGCGGCCTCGTAGATCACCTTCGGGATGCCGCGGAAGGCGGCTGTCGCCAGCAGGATGATGAAGGGGGTCCACATCCAGGTGTCGGCGATGACCACGGCGACCAGCGCGTTGTCGGTGATGCCCAGCCAGTCGATCTTATCCGAGCCGAAGAGGGTCGCGAGGTAGTTCACCACCCCCCATTCGGAATTGAACATGTAGCGCCATAGAAAACCGACGACGATTGGGCAGACCATCATCGGCATCATCAGGGCGGTGAAGATGATGTCGCGACCGCGGAAGTTCTTCTGCAGGTAATAGGCCACGAAGATACCGATGAGGAACTGGCAGGCGACCGAGATAATCACGAACTGGCCGGTGAAGATAAAGCGCTCCCACAGCTCCGGATCGCCCAGCAGGAAATCGTAATTCTCCAGCCCGATGTACTCGCGCCCGGCGTCCGAGCGCAGGATGGAGAAGCGATAGAAGCTGAGGATGATCAAGGAGACGAAGGGATAGCCCACCATGCCGATCAGCAGCACGAGGCAGGGCACCAGGAAGAGCCAGATGATAGCCCGGTCGGAAAGCTCGAAGCGGCGCCGGCCGGTCATCTTGCCCGCCCCAGAACGCCGAAGGTCATGCCCATCAAGAGGTAATGGCGCAGGAAGTAGAAGAGGATCACCACGGGCACGATCAGGACCGTGCCGGCCGCACAGATCTGCGTCCACTCGATGCCGGTCGCCCCCATGGCCGAGGCGATCTTGACCGGCAGGGTCTTGGCCTGCGTGGTCGAGATGATCGAGGCGAAGGCGAACTCGTTCCAGGCGAAGATGAAGCAGAAGCCGCTGGTGGCCGCGATGCCGCCCAGGACTTGCGGGATCACCAGCCGGCGGAAGGCGTAGAAGCGGGAATAACCGCAGTTGATGGCAATGCGTTCGATATCCGTCGAGACCCCGTCGAAGAAGCCCTTCATGATCCAGGTGGCCAGGCCGACGTTGATGAAGGTGGCGATCAGGATCAGGCCGATGCGCGTATCGGCCAGCCCGACCTCCGAGAACATCATGTGGTAGAAGACCAGCACCGCGACCGGCGGCAGCATGCGGGTAGAGAGGACAAAGAACAGGAAATCGTTGCGCCCGGGAAAGGCAAAGCGCGAACAGGCATAGCCGGCCAGGGTGCCCAGGATCACCGCGATCACCGTCCCGGAGATGGAGATCACGACCGAATTGATCAGCGCGTCGACCAGGCCGATGGCCGAGGCAGCACCGGCGCCTTCACCGACGCCGAAGACGGCTTGATAGCCGGCCCAGGTCGGCTCGAAGATCAGGGTCGGCGGAAATGTGAAGAGGTCCTGGCGATCCTTGATCGACGAGATCATCAGCCAGAAAATCGGACCCATGTTGTAGAAACTGTAGAGCAGCAGCAGGACGATCGGCAGAAAGTGCAGCGCCCGCTTGATTGGATCGTTTGCAGCCGCACCTATGGTGCGCGCGCCGCTGAGATCATCTCTCGGCACTCTAGGCTCTCCTCCAGCGGCAAGGGGGGCCGTCGTGCCAAAGGCCGACGACCCCATTCCTTGGCCCTAGTTGACGGTCAGAACCTCGACCTCGTCCTTACCGACCGGGGTGATCACCTGGTCGGGCACTTCCGGCTTGGTATCGCCGCGCTTGATCTCGTAGCCGGCGCGACGCAGGGTCCGCTCATGCCGCTTGGCGGCATCGTCGAGGGCCTGCTGCACCGTCTTCTTGCCGGTGATGGCGTTGGAGACCTCGTCCTGCAGCTCGTCCAGCAGGATCGCATATTCCGGCAGGTGCCAATAGTCGTTGGTGTAGTCCAAGGCCTTGGCGAAGTGCTTGTTATAGCTGTTGAGGTTCTGCCAGTCGGCACTCTCCAGCACGGACTTCAGGCCGGTCTGACAGACCGCGGCATACTCTTTCTGCTGCTCGGGCTGGAAGTACCACTCCATGAACTTCACCAGGGTCGGCACCTTCTCGGAATAGACGTTGATGCCCATGCCCTGGCCGCCGACCGAGAACTGGCGGCGGAACTTGCCATCGCGGCCGACCGCACCCGGCAGGTTGGCGTAGCCGGTCACCTCGGCAAAGGGGTGGACATCGGGATCCGCGTTGGAGCCGTGGAAATAGTACCACTGCATGGCCATGGCGAGCTTGCCCTGCTGCCAGGCGGCATTGACCTCATCCCAGCCCCAGTTCTGCGAGCCTGGCGGGCCATACTCGAACATGTCGACATAGGCCTGCACGCCGTCGACCGAGGCCGGGGAGTTCAGGTAGCCATCGACCTCGAAGGTCTCGGGATTGTAGAGCTCGCCACCGTAGGACCAGAGGAAAGAGTTGGAGGCCGTGGTCGCGAAGTCATACTCGCGTCCACCCATCTGGCCCCAGCCATAGAGATCCTGGTCCGGTCGGGTGAAGAATTCGGCGATGTCGCGGGCCTGCTGATAGGTCTGCGGCACGGCCAGGTCGTAACCGTATTTCTCCTTGAAGGCGGCCTGCTCCTTGGGGTCTTCAAAGAGGTCTTTCCGGTACATGAATCCATAGGCATCCTGATTGACCGGCAGGCCCCAGAATTCGCCGGAGTTGTCCGGGTACTCGCCATAGCGTGCCAAGGAGGCGCGCGGGAAGAGCGAGGCATCGAGGGAGTCGGAATCCTCGAAGATCTTGTTGATCGAATAGGCATGGCCGGCGCCGGCGAACTCTGCCGTCGACTGGCTGTCCCACATGGCAAAGTCGAAGCCGTCGCCCTTGATCGCGAACTCCGAGGCGATCTTGCCATGCCACTCCGGGCCATAGGGTACCAGGGCCGGCACGATCTTCACGTTCTTATCCGGATAGCGCTCTGCGATCTTCACGATGGCATCCGCGCAGGTGCCGGCATGCCACACGAAGGTGAGCGTTTCCTCCTCCGCACTCGCAGAGCCGGCGATGCCTAGCGCCAGACCTGCCACTGCGGACAGCCACAGGCAGCGTTTCCTTGCTGTTCCAATCGTCATCTAATCCTCCACTCGTTTGGCACTTCTTTGGCACCTGTTCGGGGCGCGCCACCTGATGCGGCAAAACCCCCTCCGCTATGGGCTTTTTGCGCCCGCTTCCCTTCCATTGGTATTATGCACCAGCTTCTGCAGATCGCGCATCATCCGCTTGGGATTGGGCGCCTGGAAGATGTTGCGCCCGAAGACCAGACCCTTGGCGCCACTCTTCATGATTTCGCCGACCATGGTTTTGGTCTTCTTTTCGCTTGTGAGTGCCGCACCGCCGGCCAGCAACACCGGAATGTCGACGGCGGCGACGACCTCGGCAAAACTCTCCGCATCGCCGGACCAGTCCGTCTTCAGAATGTCGGCGCCCATGTCGGCGGCGATGCGGCAGTTCATGGCAATTGCCTCTGCCGTGAAGGGGTCCTCGTATAGGCCGCCGCGCGCCGCCATGGGTTCGACCACCAAGGCCATGCCCAGGCTGCGGCAGCGTTCCGCCATCATCCCGCAGATCTCGATCGAACGGTTTTCCAGTTCAGGGTCCTGATGACAGGTGAAGAGGAAGGTGATGACCGCGTCGGCACCCAGGCGCATGGCGTCCTCGACCGTGCCGACCAGTCGGGTCTGGCCTTGGACATAGCCGGTCGGACTGCCCTGGCGCCACATGCTGGTCTGGTCGACACGCAGCATGATCGCCGGGCGACCGCGGACCGCCAAGACATCGGCATTGCGCTGCATCTGGCCCGGGGTCAGCAGCAGGCCTTCGGCGCCTAGCTCGACCGCGGCTTTTATGATCGGGCGGGCTTGATTGAGACCGGGGACCGGGCCCAGTTGCATGCCGTGATCCAGAGCGACCGAAAAAGAGCGCCCGGTCTTGGCGTTGAGGAAGGCAGCACTTCTCAGAGCCTTACCACTCATGGCGATCTCTCTCCCATCGCGTTTGCTTCTTGCAGCTTGTCGTCCACCAGGCGATAGGCAACGCCTTCCTCGCTCAACAAGCGTTCGGTCTCGCCGGGCAGTGCACCGGCAACCAAGACCTGATCGAAGGCGGAAAGGTGGACGAACTTGTGCAGGCCCGACTTGCGGAATTTGGACGAATCGATGATCGCCACCTTGCGATCGGCAATGTCGAGGAAGGCCTGTTTTGTCCGCGCAATATCGGCGTTGAAGTAGTAGGTGGTGCAGTTCCTGACGGCCGAGGCCGACATGATCACCAGGTCGATCCAAAGTGAGGAGATTGCATCCTCGGTGACCCGCCCGAAGAAGGCGTGTGCCGTGCGGTCGTAGGTTCCGCCGACCGAGATCACGGTGATCTCTTCGACCTCTCCCAGTTCCAGCATCAGCGGCAGAGAGTTGGTCAGCACGGTGAGCGGGCGCTTGTCGCGCAGCAGGGGTGCGATGCTGGCCACCGTGGTGCTGTCGTCCAGCGCGATCGCCATGCCGGGCTCGATGAGCTGCGCGGCGGCCTCTGCCAGAGCCTGCTTCTGCAAGCGGTTCAGCTGCGCGCGCTGGCTGAAGTCGGCTTCGAAGAGGACCGAAGGCTGCATCGTCGCGCCGCCGCGGATCTTGCGCACCAGCCGCTGTTGACTGAGCGCATCCAGATCGCGATGCACGGTCATCTTGCTGACATCCAAGGTCGCCGCCAGATCCTCAACCGAGACTGTGGATTGGCTGCGAATCACTTCCAGCATTCTTTGGCGGCGCATTTCGGCTCGCACATGACCTCTCCCTAGCGGTCCTTTCTAACAGGCTATCACAGAAATTCGCCTATGCAAGCAAGTTTGTAACAGTTTTTTTGTGAAAGTCACCGCATCTTCTGTTATATTGGATATCTTAATATTGTCACTTTAGAAAACTTGCCTAAGGGGTTTGAATCCCGGAAGAATGCGCCGAGCCAATCGGGTGCACCGAGACGGCCGATGCGCCGATCACACAGGAGAGGAACGGATATGAACGACAGACAAGAAGGGCTGCTGCTCGCGGCTCTCAAGCGCGAGCGTCTCGGACGGCGCGCCTTCATGCAGCGCGCTTCGCTGCTCGGTGTGGGTGCCATTGCGGCGGCCAACCTCTGGACCGGTTCGGCCCGCGCAGCGGAGCCAAAGAAGGGTGGCCATTTCCGCGTTGGCATCGCTGCCGGCTCGACCACCGACAGCCTGGATCCGGCGGTCTATGACGACAGCTTCGATCTGGGCTTCGGTTGGTCCATGGCGAACAACCTGAGCGTCCTCAACAAGTACGGTGAGCTGGAGCCTGAGTTGGCGGAAGGCTGGGAGGCCTCGGCCGACGCGGCGACCTGGACCATCAAGCTGCGCAAGGGCATCGAGTTCCACAACGGCAAGACCATGACGGCCGACGATGTCATCGCCTCGATCAATCATCACCGCGGTCCCGATAGCAAGTCCGGTGCAGCCGGTATCTTGAAGTCGATCACCGACGTGAAGAAGGACGACGACCATACCGTGGTCTTCAACCTCTCGTCGGGCAGCGCGGACTTCCCCTTCCTTGTCTCCGACTACCACCTGATCATCATGCCGGAGAAGGACGGCAAGATGAACTGGGAGGATGGCGTCGGCACCGGGCCGATGGTGATGCAGAACTTCGAGCCCGGCATCCGTGCCGAGATGACACGGAACCCGAACTACTGGAAGGAAGGTCAGGGCTTCTTCGACGAGTACACGATCCTGGCGCTGCTCGATCCCTCTGCGCGCGTCAACGCCCTGCAGACCGGAGAGGTCGATGCCATCGATCGGGTCGACGTCAAGGTCGTCGATCGTCTGGCCCGGGTGGACGGCGTCAACATCCTCGAGAACACCGGATATCTGCACTACACCTTCCCCATGCGCACCGATACAGCCCCCTTCGACGACAACAACGTGCGCATGGCGTTGAAGTACTCGATCGACCGGGAAGAGCTGATGCGCAAGATCCTGCGCGGCCATGGAACCCTGGGCAACGACTCGCCGATCGGCCCGAACGATCCCTTCTTTGATGCCAAGCTGGAGCAGCGTACCTACGACCCCGAGAAGGCCAAGTGGCATCTCAAGCAGGCCGGTCTCTCCAATCTGAAGGTCAATCTGGCCGCCGCCGATGCGGCTTACGTCGGTGCCGTCGATGCCTCCGTCCTCTATGCCGAGCAGGCCAAGAAGGCCGGGATCGAGATCAATGTCGAGCGGGTTTCCAGCGATGGTTACTGGTCCTCGGTCTGGATGAACAAGCCCTGGTGCGCGTGCTACTGGGGTGGTCGTCCGACTTCGGATTGGATGTTCTCCACGGCCTATGCCGCGGATGCGGCCTGGAACGACACCTTCTGGAAGAACGAGCGTTTCAACGAGCTTCTGATCAAAGCGCGTGCCGAGCTGGACCAGGATCTGCGCCGCGAGATGTATGCCGAGATGCAGGCAATCGTCCGCGACGACGGCGGCGCGCTGGTCTGGGCCTTTGCCAACAACGTCATGGGCATTTCCGATCGTGTCCAGCACGACGAGGCCGTAGCCGGCAACTATCCCTTGGATGGCTGGCGCGCGTCCGAGCGCTGGTGGCTGGCCTAATCCCCAACTCCAGGTCCTGTTCCACGGATCTGGCTGTAACCTAGACCGAGGGCCGGTTAGTCTTCCTGTTGAAGGGCGGATTGACCGGCCCTGGCTATTTTGGCCCTGGCTACTTTAGCCCTGGCTGTTTCGGCCCTGGCTGTTTCGGCCCGACGACAAGGACGCTGCCATGACCACGGCGCACGATACTTTGCATTCGATCACTGTACGGCCCCTGTTGGTGCCGTTGCGCCGGCCCTTGGTGGTGGCCAGCGGACAAGTCGAGCATGCGCCGCTGATCGCGGTCGACCTGCGCGGCGAGAATGGCGCTCACGGTCTGGGCTACATCTTCACCTACACGCCAGCTGCCTTGGCCCCGACCGCCAGACTGATCGAAGAGATGGGCCAGCTTCTGATCGGCCAGAGCCTCGCCCCTTACGACATCGAGCGGCTGATTTCAGCCAGGTTCAAGCTGCTGGGTGTGACCGGACTAGTCACCATGGCGATGGCGGCGATCGACATGGCGGCTTGGGATGCGGTGGCCAAGCTGGCTGACCTGCCTCTTGCCCGCTATCTGGGTGGAAGCTGCCAGGCCCTGCCCGCCTACAACTCCAACGGCCTGGGCATCATCGGCGCCTCGGCAGCTGCCAAAGAGGCCGAAGAACTGGTCGATGAGGGCTTCCAGGCGATCAAACTGAGGCTGGGCTATCCCACCTTGGCCGAGGATCTGGCGGTCGTGGATGCGGTCCGTCGAGCGGTCGGCAGCGAGATCGCCATCATGACCGACTACAACCAGTCGCTCACCTATGCCGAGGCCAAGACCCGTGTGCTGGCCTTGGACCACGTCGGGCTCACCTGGATCGAGGAACCGCTGCCGAGCGACGACCTCGCAGGTCATGCCCGCCTGCGCGCCGCTGCCCGCACGCCGATTCAACTGGGTGAGAACTTCTGGAGCCCACGCGAGCTGGCCAGGGCGTTGGAGGTCGGCGCCGGCGACCACTACATGCCCGACCTCATGAAGATCGGCGGCCCCACCGCCTGGTTGCGCGCTGCCGCCCTGGCCGAGCCGCAGGGCATTCCGATCTCTTGCCACCTCTTCCCCGACCTCTCGGCCCATCTTCTTGCCGTGACCCCCACCCGCCAGTGGGTCGAGTTCGTCGACTGGGCCGAGCCGATCCGCGATAGCCCGATCGCACGCGAGGCGGGGACCCTGGTGATTGAGGAGAAGCCCGGTTTCGGTCTTGCGTGGGATGAAACCGCGCTCTCGCGCTACGCTGCTTAGCCTTTGGGTCGAGTAAACCCGCACGCCCGACCTAGCCAGACACGGAAAGGCCTTCTTCGCTACCTCCTGCCCTCACAGTCATGAACGACCTTCTTTCTAGATGTTCAAGAAAGGAGGCCCCGACGATGAGGGAACAACAGAACGGTCAATCGGGACGGCAAGCAGGACAGCGGGCCCGAAGCCGAGTCAGCAAAGGCCGCTATCACGACGTTGACGAGGTTCGGGCCTGGGCCATGGCACGCGAGCAGCGCGCGGCCTTCTTCAAGGCGCGTGCGCTTCGTAAACTCTGGGTTTTGCAACAACAGCAGGTGAACTCGGCGCGCGCCCCGCGACTGACCGGCGCGCAAGCATACACCGCCGTCTAGAGTCGCGCCCAAGGACCCGGGCCGGGCAGCCATCGTCGCTCTGCCCGGCCAGACTCGTGCCTGCTTGGAAGCGGAGGTCGCCAGGCGTGTCACCCAATAGCCTATCGGCGCCCCCTTTCCGGACAAGTTTACCCTGGTCGTTTCCTATTGGTTGGAAGTTTCGGCTGTTGCTGCCGTAAAGGCTTGCAAGCGACGCGGAAATCCCCCGCACTGCTTCGACAGGGGGGCACTCGGAGGCTTGGTCCTCAACATTTCTTGGTAAAACCACTGAGACTAACAGATAATTCTAGGGCGACAGTCCGAGTCTGATCCAGTTCTTACAGATTATCTACTGACCGCCGGATCAAAAGGCTTGTGACCCCTCGTAGGCTGACGTTAGAGTCGTAGCTGACAGACTGAGATGTCTGTTAGATTGGCGCGTGCCTAGTGGTCCGATCCGAACGCTTGGATCCCAAGCGTTCGGTGAATCGGCCCACTAACGTGTTGAGCTGGTGGTGCAACCCAGAGGGATGGGAACCATCCCTCTGGGTTGCACCACTAGCGTGACAGGCTGAGAGCGTCTGCGGGAGGGGAGGTCGCTTCATGGCTATATTTTACGGCACTGCCGGCGAGAACAACACGATTTATGGAACAGTCTTGGTCGACACGATTTTTGGGCTGAGCGGATCCGACGAACTGAACGGTTTTGTCGAGGATGACAGTCTTTTTGGAGGCAGCGGTGCCGACTCCTCACTGTTCGGCGACCTGGGCAACGACATCATCTATGGCGGAGCCAACGATGACACCGTTCTGCGCGGCAACAGCGGGGACGACACCGTCTTTGGCGATGCAGGCGATGATGGAGCGCTGTCCGGTGCCAGCGGTAACGACACGCTCGCCGGTGGCGACGGGACCGATAGCTTCCTCTTCGGTGATGACGGTGACGATCTTCTGTTAGGAGAGGCGGGGAACGATTCCGGTCTGTTCAGCGGTTCGGGCGATGACTCTGTCTTTGGTGGATCGGGTTTCGATCAGCGCCTCGCAGGCGATAGCGGGGCGGACAAGATCTATGGAGGAAGCGGCAACGACAAAAGCCTCTTGGGCTATTTGGGTGACGACACGCTTTCCGGTGGCGAGGGCGATGACCTGCAGCTCTATGGCGGCAGCGGTCGCGACCGCCTAGAAGGCAATGCTGGGTCCGACCAGCTCTTCGGCGGCAGCCAAACCGACAGTCTCTTCGGCGACCAGGGCGACGATACGGCCTACGGCGGAGCCGGTAACGACCGGGGCTTCGGTGGTTCCGGTGAAGATCTCCTCTATGGCGGCGGTGGAAGCGATAGCTCGATCTACGGCAGTTCCGGGGGCGACACCCTGTTCGGTGGTGCCGGGAACGACTTCAGACTCTATGGCGGGCTTGGAGATGATGTGATTGCCGGCCAGGATGGAAACGACGCCATCCTGGTGGGTGACGCCGGTGACGATGCGGTCTATGGCGGCAGCGGCGCCGACCGCGACCTCCTCGGGGAAGACGGTGACGATTATATCTCGGGCGACAGCGGCGCCGACAGCGCGTTGCGGGGAGGCAGCGGCGACGATGTCATCACCGGCGACGCCGGTGATGACCAGGAATTGCTGGGAGGGTCCGGGAAAGATCTGGTCTATGGCGGCGATGGCCGAGACCTCCGGCTCTACGCTGGCGCCGGTGACGATAGGGTCCGCGGCGGAAGCGGCCGCGACGGCAACCTGATCGGTGACGATGGCGACGACAGCATCTTCGGTGGGTCCGGCAATGACACCTTCTTGAGCGATGGCGTCAGCAGTGGGCTCACCGGAGACGACCGTCTCTATGGCGATGCCGGCAACGATTCCATCTTTTTCGGCCGCAGTGGCATGGACTCCCTGTTCGGTGGCGCGGGCAACGATATCTCGTTGCGTGCCGGTGCCAACGACGATTCGGTCTTTGGAGGCAGCGGCAAGGACATCAGCCTCTTCGGTGGCGCGGACAACGACGTCATCTTCGGTGGCTCGGGCGCCGACAGTATCGTCAAGGGCGGTAAGGCTGCCGGTACAGAGCCAGGCAGTGATGCCAACGACACGCTGTCGGGCGATAACGGCGATGACGTCAGTTTCTTCGGCGAGGCAGGAAGCGACAGCCTCTACGCGGGCAGCGGCAACGATTCCTACTTCTACGGCGGTGCTTCCTCAGACCTGATCCTCGCAGGCAGCGGCAACGACTACAGCATCGATGGCGGTGATGGAAACGACCGGCTTGAAGGCGGCGCCGATCAGGACACCAAGCTGTCCGGCGCTGCGGGAGATGATCGGGTCTTCGGCGGTGACGGCAACGATGTCAGCCTCTATGGCGGCGAGGGAGAGGATTCTCTATCCGGCGGCAGTGGCTTGGACCGCTTCCTCTTCGGCGGCGCCGACGCCGACCGCATCTCATCGCAGACCGGCGACGACCTTGGGCTCTATGGCGGTGCCGGCCAGGATTCTCTCTATGGCGGAGCGGGCGACGACTCCCGCTTGTCCGGCGGCAGTGGGCAGGACGTCCTCTATGGTGGTGCCGGCAATGATGCGCTTTATGGCGACAGTGGCGACGACCAGTTGTTCGGTGAAGACGGCGACGACAGGCTCGATGGTGGCGATGGTGACGACCAGGCCAGCGGCGCCAGTGGCATCGACCGCCTCTACGGCCAGAGCGGTCAGGATGCGTCTTTCTACGGCGCCAGCGGCTATGACCGTATCGACGGCGGGTCCGGCGATGATAGCCGGCTCTTCGGCGGTGATGGCGATGATCTTGTCATCGGCTTTGTCGGCGACGATGGCCTAGTCTATGGAGGCAGCGGCGACGACCGGGTGAACGGTGCTGCGGGCGACGACTCTCTGCTGCATGGAGACAGCGGCGATGACCGTATCTCCTCAGGCGGCGGCAAAGACAGCCAGATCTTCGGTGGCGACGGCGACGATACCCTGCTGGCCGGCGACGATGCGGACCGACTGCTGCGCGGCCAGTCCGGCGCCGACCGGATAAACGGCGCCGATGGCGACGATTCCATCCTGCAGGGTGGGAGCGGATCGGATCTGGTCTACGGCGGTGCGGGTGACGACAACAGACTGTCGGGCGGGCTGGGTTTCGATATCATCTTCGGCGGCGACGGGGCGGACGAGCGGCTTGAGGGCGACAGCGGCGACGACATCATCCGTGCAGGCAGCGGCGCCGACAGCGATCTCTCCGGCGGCAGCGGTGCCGATCAGGTGGCCGGCGACAGCGGCGAGGACAGCGGGTTGCGCGGTCAGGGCGGCGACGACCGCCTCTTCGGCGACGAGGGTGCGGACTCCAACCTCTTCGGCGGTGCGGGCGACGACACGCTCTACGGCGGCAACAACGATGACGTCAGGCTGGAGGGCGGCAGCGGCGAAGAGGATATCCTGGGCGAAGGGGGTGACGACACGCGGCTGGATGGCGGCAGTGGTGCCGACTTCCTATCCGGCGGCCTGGGCGACGACAGCCTGATCTATGGTGGCGATAACGACGATTCTCTGGTTGGTGCGCAAGGCGACGACAATGGTATCTACGGCGGCAGCGGGATCGACCGCATCACCGGTTCCACCGGCGACGACAAGGGTTTCTTCGGTGACACGGGCGATGACCGTTTGGCTGCCGGCTCTGGCGCGGATGCCTCCCTTTATGGTGGGGCGGGTGACGACAGCCTGACCGGTGACCAGGGCGACGATGTCACCCTGGCGGGCGATCTGGGCGACGACCGGGTCTTGGCCGGAAGCGGCGACGACGCGGCCCTCTTCGGCGGCAGCGGCCTTGATCTCCTCTACGGCGGAAGCGGCAAGGACAGCGGTCTCTATGGCGGCAGTGGCATCGACACCCTTTATGGTGATGACCAAGCAGACACCAAGCTGTCCGGTGACCAGGGCAACGACCGGATCTATGGCGGGAGTGGTGGGGACAGCCTTCTCTATGGCGGTAACGGTGCCGACACCTTGGAAGGGGACAACGGCGCCGACAGGGGATTCTTCGGCGGCCTCGGTGACGATATCGTCAGCGGCGGCGCGGCCGGCGATCAGTCCTTGGCCGGTGACAGCGGCGACGACCGCATCACCGGGGGCGGCGGCAATGATGTTACGCTAGAAGGCGGTTCCGGGGCCGACACCCTGGTTGGCGAAGGCGGCAATGACACCGGGCTCTTCGGCGGCGATGGCGAGGATCTGCTGAGCGGAGATCTCGGCAACGATTCCGCGCTCCTCGGCGGCAGTGGCGAGGATAGGCTCTACGGCGAAAGCGGTACCGATCGCTCCCTCTCGGGCGGCAGCGGTATCGATAGGCTCTACGGCGGCAGCGGCGCCGATACGGCACTCTACGGCAATGCCGGAGATGACGAGGTGCTCGGCCAGGTGGGTGGCGACCGGCGCCTGGGTGGCGGCGCGGGTAGCGATCGAGTCTTCGGCGGCAGTGGCGTCGACGGATCCCTCTTCGGCGGTAGCGGCGAGGATGAGGTCTTTGGCGGATCAGGTGGAGATTTCTTCCTCGATGGCGGTCGGGCCGATGACGGTGTTTATGGCGGCGATGGCAACGATGATGTCGTCTTGGGTGGCGACGGCAATGATAGTGTTTTCGGCGCAAGCGGAAGCGATCGCTATCTGGAAGGCGGATCGGGCGACGACCTGGTCTACGCCGGCAGTGGGTCGGACTTCCTCATCTATGGTGACGCCGGCAACGACAGTGTCTTTGGCGGTGATGGCAACGACGATGCGTTGAAGGGAGGCAGCGGCAGCGACCGGGTCTTCGGCGGTAGTGGTGTGGACACCCTGCTATCGGGCGACAGCGGGGTCGACCGCCTCTTCGGCGATAGCGGCGCCGATTCCGCATTCACCGGGGGGGATGGCAGCGATCGCGTCTTCGGCGGCGATGGCGATGACAGTGACCTGGGCGGCGCCAGCGGCAGCGACCGCGTTTACGGCGACAGCGGTGCCGACTTGCTTCTTTCGGGTGACAGCGGTGCCGATCAGCTCTTCGGCGGTAGCGGCGCGGACTCCTCCTTCTACGGGGGCGACGGCGATGACCTGGTCCAGGGCGGCGACGGCGATGACTATGCATTGGATGGCGCCAGCGGTAGCGATGAGGTGCGCGGCAACACAGGCAATGATCTGATCGCCGGGGGAAGCGGAGACGACCGACTGATCGGCGGCAGCGGTAATGATGTGGCCGAAGGCGACGAGGGTGCCGACATTGCCTTTGGAAACCAGGGCTATGACGGTCTGATCGGCGGCGATGGCGACGACCACTCCTTCTACGGCGGTGATGGCGGCGACCTTCTCTACGCCAACTCCGGCGCCGACTCCTCCTTCTTCGGCGACAGCGGCGACGATGTCTTGAACGCCGGCAGCGGCGGCGACCGTCTCTTCTATGGCGGTCTTGGCGACGACACGCTCTTTGGCCTGGCCGGTCGGGATTTCTCTCTCTACGGCGGCGACGGGGCCGACCGCATCTCCGGCGGCAGCGGGGGCGATGCCTATATCTTTGGCGGCGCGGACGCGGATACGATCTTCGGCAACTCCGGCGATGACGCCTTCATCTTCGGCGGTCTGGGTGATGACCGGGTTGCTGCCGGCTATGGCAAGGACAGTATCTTCTATGGTGGTCAGGGCGATGATGGCTTCTTCGGCCAGGAAGGCGACGACGGCTTCGCCTTTGGCGGCAGTGGCGACGATCGGATCTATGGTGAAAGCGGTAGCGATTACGCCCTGAAGGGAGACAGCGGGGACGATCGCCTCTTTGGCGGGTCCGGAGACGAGAACTCACTGGAAGGCGGCGCAGGTAACGACACCATTCAGGGTGATGAAGGCACGGACATCGATCTGTTCGGGGGGCTCGGCGACGACGAGATCTTTGGCGGCGCGGATATCGATGCGACCTTCTTCGGCGGCAGCGGTGCGGACCTCGTCAGGGGC
Source organism: Kiloniellales bacterium (assembly GCA_040219175.1). GTDB lineage: Bacteria > Pseudomonadota > Alphaproteobacteria > Kiloniellales > JACOMY01 > JACOMY01. The sequence goes on along the minus strand of JAVJSY010000040.1, from coordinate 44,184 downwards.
GGAGGGGATACGGATTTCTCCCTCTATGGCGGCAGCGGTAACGACATGGTTCGCGGCGACGATGGCGCCGATGCTTTCCTTGTGGGCGCCGATGGCGATGACAGCCTCTACGGCGGCAATGGCGATGACTTCATACTGCGTGGTAATGCCGGGAATGATGTCTTGTCGGGAGGAAGCGGTGCCGATTCCCTCCTTTTCGGCGGCGGCGGCGATGACCGCATAGCCGGCAATGCGGACGACGACACCTCTCTGATCGGTGACGGCGGCGATGACAGCCTCTATGGCGGCAGTGGTTCGGACAGCTCTTTGATCGGTGGCAGCGGGGTCGATAGCCTCTATGGTGCCAGCGGGATCGACCTCGACCTCCTCGGTGGTTCGGGCGACGATCTTGTCTTCGGAGGCGACGGCGCAGATGCCACGCTTCGGGGTGGCGAGGCCAGCGATCGTATCTTCGGTGATGCCGGCGATGACACCCAGCTCTATGGCGGTGACGGTGTCGACCGGATTTACGGCGGCAGCGGCGGAGATCTCGATCTGAACGGCGAGGCGGGCAGCGATGCCCTGTTCGGTGGAGAGGGCGGGGATGCCTCCCTGTTCGGCGGCGAGGATGCGGACTCGCTGCTGGGCGAGGGCGGCGACGACACGGCGCTCTATGGCGATGCCGGCGATGACCGCATTTTCGGCGGTGGCGGCAACGATACGAACCTTCTGGGCGGCAGTGGAGAGGATTTAATCTACGGCGACAGCGGTCAAGACGGTGGCAGTTTCGGATCTCTCGACGGCGGCAGCGGTGACGATGTCGTGGCCGGCGGCAGCGGTGTGGACCGGAACCTTGCCGGCGGCGATGGCGATGACACAGTGGCCGGCGGTGACGGCATTGACCTCTCGCTCTTCGGCGGCAGCGGGGGCGATTCGCTGAGCGGTGGGCAAGCAAACGATACCGGGCTCTTCGGCGGCAGTGGAGAAGACCAACTCTTCGGCGGTAGTGGCAATGACCGCTCGCTATCGGGCGACGATGGCGACGACCGCGTCCATGGCGATCAGGGTGACGACGTGAGCCTCTTCGGTGCCGGCGGTGACGATACGATCGAGGGCGGTTTGGGTGATGATCTAGGCCTCTTCGGAGTGGCCGGCAATGACAGCCTCTTCGGCGGCAGCGGATCGGATGTCAGCCTGTTCGGTAGCGGGGGCAGCGATCGGATTTACGGTGATAGCGGCGCAGATATACGCCTGGCCGGCGGCGACGGAAACGATCGCATTGAAGCCGGTGCAGGCGACGACGTCCGTCTTGAGGGCGGGAGCGGATTGGATCTGCTGTTTGGCGGCAGCGGCAGCGACGAAGAGCTGTCCGGTGGCAGCGGAGATGACGAGATAACGTCCGGCAGCGGCGATGATGCCTCGCTCTTCGGGGGCAACGGCAACGATGTCATTGCCGCTGGAGCCGGTGACGACAGCCTCATCTATGGCGGTAGCGGATCAGACTTCATAGCGGGCTTCGCCGGCGCCGACAGGGAGATAGACGGCGGCAGCGGGGCCGATCAGGTCTTTGGTGATGCAGGCGCCGACCAGCTCTATGGCGGGCTTGGCATCGACAGCCTCTATGGCGGACAGCAGGATGACGTCCTGGTTGTTAGAAGTCAGATGGAGATCGAGGCTGGCGAAACCTACGACGGCGGCGCCGGGGTCGACACCCTGTTGCTGCGCGACGGCGCCAGTCTGCCGGCCGGCGTGAACCTCGTATCGATTGAGGTTCTGGCCCGCGAAGGCACCAACGGCAACGACACGCTGATCGGTGACAGCCGGATCAACCTTCTCTATGGGCTGAGTGGTGTCGATCGCTTGGAGGGTCTGGAGGAGGGCGACGCACTCTATGGCGGATCTGGCGGCGATTTCCAGCTCTTCGGTGGCGATGGTGACGACCGCGTCTACGGCGGTGACGGCAATGATGACTTGCTGCGTGGTTTTGCTGACAATGACACTGTCAGCGGAGGCAGCGGCGCGGACGAGCGGCTGTTCGGGGATGATGGCGACGACCGTCTTTCGGGTAACAGCGGGGCTGACAGCTCTCTCTTTGGCGGCAGTGGCATTGATCGGATCTTCGGTGGAGGAGGAGACGATAGGCGCCTTGACGGCGATGATGGCGACGATCTGCTCTATGGTGGATCGGGCAAGGACTCCGCCTTCGACGGTGGCAGCGGCGCCGACCTCCTCTATGGCGGCGAGGGTGATGACGAGAGCTTCAACGGTGGCGAGGGCAGCGATACGGCCTTCGGCGGCAGTGGAGTGGATCAAAGCGCCTTCGGTGGCAGTGGAGTAGATCGCTTCTATGGGGGCGCGGGTGATGATGCGCGTGTCTATGGTGACGAGGGTGGCGACCGCCTCTTCGGCGACGCAGGGATCGATACCTTCTTTGTCGGAGGCGCGGGGGCTGATTTCATCTTCGGCGGCGATGGCGATGACTCCTTGATCTTCGGTGGCGATGGCGACGATCGCCTCGACGGTGGCTCGGGCAACGATCGATTGGTTGGAGATGCCGACGACGATCGCTTGGCGGGCGATCAGGGCAGCGACCTGCTGATCGGTGGGAACGACGACGACACCCTGTTCGGCGGCAGCGGTGCGGATTTCCTCTATGGCGATGCCGGTGACGACCGACTGGTGGGCGGCAGCGGTGACGATCTTCTGGCGATGCAGAGCGGGAATGCGAACTTCGGCGGCGCCGGTGCGGACTCTTTCTTCTTCGACGGCGGCAGTCTCGGCACCGCCGGCAGCGGCGGGCCTATCGTCCGCGACCTCGATGGCAGCGCAGGCGATCGCCTGGTCTTCGCGACCGGCTTGGAGACCGGGGTCTTTGCCTATATAGGCGCGGCCGCTTTCTCCGGCGGCGGCAACTCAGAGGCACGTTTTGCTGGCGTTCGCCAGATTCAAGTCGATCAGGACGGCGACGGCAGTGTCGATCAGGCCTTCCTGGTGGACGGCGTCACCGCGGCAAATCTTCTGACCGCAACGGATTTTCTCTGGCTCTGATAAGGTGTCTATTGGCCAAAGTCAGTTGTGAACGGCCAATGCATCTACTCTATTTTCGAGTGATCCGTGTTGGCGCGACCTTGTGGAAAGCAATTGTGGTCAGCACACCTGCCGCGACCTGCCACGACCTGCCACGACTTTCCGGGGCCCGTAGTCGTTGTTGGCTCGCTGCCCGGCTTGCATCCCGCCACCCTACGAGGCAGGCTTTGTGGACAGTGACCGCGAAGAGGAAAGAAGAAGATGGCAACGATCTATGGTACGCCCGATCCTGATCTCCGTTTCGGAGGGCTCATGGACGATACGATCCAAGGTCTTGGATCCAGCGATACATTGGCCGGTGCACAGGGGGACGATCTTCTCTACGGCGGCGGTGGGGCGGATAGCCTTAATGGCAACAAGAACGGCGATGGACTCTTCGGTGGCTTGGGGGCGGATTCGCTGTTTGGCGGCTTGGGAGACGACAGCCTTTTTGGCGACCGCGGGGACGACACTATCCTCTACGGCAATAGCGGTAACGACAGCCTATTCGGGGGTTTGGGAGACGACGTTTTTCGGGGCGAGAGCGGTATGGATCTGCTCTTCGGCGATAGTGGCACCGACACGGTCCGAATTGAAGCAAGTGACAATATCGTCTCAGGTGACTCCTTTGACGGTGGTTCGGGTATTGATAGTCTGGCAATCGCGTTCGACATAGCCTTCCCGATTGACGTTGGCGTTACGAACTTCGAGAGCCTCTTGCGCTTCGGGACGAGCGGCAACGATACCATCGAGACCGACACGATCTTCAGACGCGCCGATGGCCTGAGCGGGGACGACGTCGTGTTCAGCGACGAGGACGCCACGATCTTTGGCGGGCCTGGAGAAGACAGGGCCTATGGAGAAACCGGTCGACAGCGTGTCTATGGTGGGTCGGGCGACGACAGCTACTTCATACTCGGCAGCGGAAACGATAGCGTCTTCGGGGGCGAGGGCGACGATAGCTATGCCTTCGGCGCTGGCGGCAATGATCGCCTCTTCGGCGACGAAGGGGACGATTTTCGGACGGATGCCGGTAGTGGCTCCGATCGCATTTACGGCGGCGATGGCCTGGATCGGTATCTCTACGGCGCTTCCGGCCCCGATCGCGTCTATGGGGGCGCAGGCGATGACCGCTACCTCGGCGGCGGCCAGGGTAGCGACCGCATCTATGGCGGCGATGGCGAGGATTTCTCCCTCTCCGGGGGCAGCAATACCGATCGCCTGTTCGGCGGCTCGGGCGAAGAATACGGGCTGTATGGCGGTCTAGGGAACGATACACTCTACGGTGCTTCGAGCACCGACCGACTCCTCTATGGTGGAAGTGGCGCGGATAGCGTCTTTGGCGGAGACGGTCAGGACGATTGTCTCAATGGGCGGAGCGGTAACGATCATGTCTATGGCGGTTCCGGCGCAGATCGGGACATCTACGGCGGGGATGGTAACGACCATCTATTCGGAGGATCCGGGGATGAAGTCTTTGTTTTCGGAGAGACCGGTTCGGACCTGATCTATGGAGCCGATGGCGGCGAGACGATGGTCTACGGCGAAGCGGGGGTAGACAGCCTTTTTGGTGCTATGGGTGACGATGTCGCTTTCTATGGGGCTGAGGGCAACGACCGTCTGGAGGGCGACAGCGGGAAGGAAACCTTTTTTTACGGCGGCGAAGGCCAAGACATCCTCTACGGCGGCTCCGGAAACGATTCCAAATTTTCGGGGGATGGCGGCAGCGATAGCGTCTTTGGTGGCGACGGCGATGACGCCTTGCTCTATGGGGGGCAGGGCAACGATAGCCTGTTCGGCGGCAGCGGCGAGGACCGCAGCATCAACGGACTGAGCGGCAGCGACCTCCTAGATGCCGGTGGCGGCCTGGACTCCTACCTTTATGGAGGGGCCGGTAACGACCGGATCGAGGGCGGCAGCGGCATCGATCTGGCGCTCTACGGCGGGCTGGCGAACGACAGCGTCTACGGGGGCCAGAACAGCGACAGCTACCTCTATGGCGGCAGTGGTGTCGACAGCCTTTTTGGCGACAATGGGAATGAACGCCGAATGATGGGCGGTTCGGGCACCGACCTGATTGACGGCGGTGGCGGAACGGACCGCTTCCTCTTCGGTGGAGACGGGAACGATGTGATCTACGGCGGCAGTGCCGAGGATACGCTTCTGCGGGGCGACAGCGGGGCCGACAGCCTCTACGGTGGCGAGGGCGACGACACGAACCTCTTCGGTGGCTCCGGCGACGATATGGTCAGGGGCGATGCGGGCGATGACCTCCTCCAGGGCAACAATGCAGTGGACAGCCTCTTTGGCGGAGACGGCGACGATGTCCAGTATGGTGGTGGCGGCGAAGACCGGGGAATCGGCGGCAGCGGGCTCGATCGCCTGGAAGGCGGTGGAGGTGACGATTTCCTGAACGGCGGCAGTGGTGTCGATACGGCTGTCGGCGGATCCGGCGCCGACACCTTCGTGGTCAATACCAGTGCAGATCTGGTGCAGGACTCATCCGGCGGCGGCACCGACCTTGTGCGCTCGTCGGTTGGCTATACCCTGCCTTCCGGCGGCGCCGAGGATTTCGTCGAGAACCTGATCCTCTTGAGCGCTGCCGGTAATGCCAACGCCAGCGGCAACGGCCTGGACAACACGCTGGAAGGCAACAGCGGCGACAACGCTTTGCGCGGTTTGGGGGGGAACGATCTCTTACAGGGCGGCCTGGGTGACGATCTCCTGTTCGGTGGAGTGGGCAGCGACAGCCTGGTAGGCGAAAGCGGCCAAGACTCAATGCTGATGGACACCGGCGTCGCCGCCTTCGGCGGCTCGGGTGCCGATGCCTTCCGCTTCAATGGCGACAGCCTGGGCAATGGCGGTTCCGGTGGTCCGAGGGTGGCGGACTTCGATGCCCTAGAGGGCGACCTCCTGGTCTTCCTGACCGGGTTGGAAGTCGGTTCCTTCACCTACATCGACGGCGCCGCCTTCTCCGGCGGTGGAGATTCCGAGGCGCGCTTTGCCGGATCGGAGCAGATCCAGGTGGATCAAGATGGAGACGGTAGCGCCGATCAGGCTTTCCTGGTCGATGGGGTCTCGCTGGCCAGTCAAGTGACTGCAACGGATTTCTTATGGCTGTAAGCAATGCTTTAGACGAGTAAAGACATAGCGTGCCGAAGCGCGCGGAGACTGGACTTCGAGCGACAGTCTCTTCCCTTTGCTGCGAGGTTGTGAACGCTGCGCGACTTGCATAACGACCGGCGGCGGGGCAGGGTGAACACCGCTGAACGGACAGTCCGCACAGGGATCGAGAGAATCTCCCGGGACTGCGACGCTGGGGGCTGTCCTGAACTGGCAATAGGAGGGCAGCATGGCCGTGATCTATGGGTCACCCGGACCCGACGTGCTCACCGGCAGCAACACCGTCGATACGATCTTGGGTTTTGGGGCCGGTGACACGCTTTTCGGTGTCTCGGGCGACGACAGTCTCTATGGCGCTGCGTCCTTCGACACGCTCTACGGCTCGGCTGGCGATGACGGGCTATTCGGCGGACTGGCGGCAGACGAGCTCTTCGGCGGCAGGGACGACGACAGCCTCTTCGGTGGACTGGGAAACGAGCGCTCGCTCTTCGGCGGCAGCGGTGATGACCGCGTCTTTGGCGATGCTGGCGACGACACTCTCGCCGGGGACAGCGGCATTGATTCCCTGTTTGGCGGCAGTGGCGCGGATCTCTTCAACGTCAGGAACCAGGCCAATCTGGCCGCAGGCGACCGCTTCGACGGCGGTGTCGGCAGCGATAGCTTTGCGCTGGCGCCGACGCTCACGCTTCCCGCCGGTGTCACGCTGACCAACATCGAGCAGATCTTCATTCTGGGCGACAGCGGTGACAATCTGATCTACAGCGATGTGACTTTCACGCTTGGCTATGGCGAGCAAGGCAGCGACATCTTCTACGGCGCGCCGAATGCCACTTTCTACGGCGAAGCGGATGGTGATCAGGCCTTCGGCGGAACCGGCACGCAGCGGGCCTTCGGGGGTTTCGGCGATGACGACGACTTCGCTCTCGGCAGCGGTGACGACCGCCTCTACGGCGATGCCGGCGATGACTCCCTCTTGAATGGTGGCGCCGGGGACGACCTGATCTTCGGTGGATCTGGGATCGACACGTCATTGGAAGCCGGTGCCGGTTTCGACCGGGTCTATGGCGATGCCGGCGACGACGCTTCTCTGTTCGGCGGCAATGCGAGCGACAGCCTTTTTGGCGGAGGCTCTGCAGATCGATACCTCTACGGAGGCAAGGGCAGCGATGTCCTCTACGGCGATGCGGCAGGCGACACCAACCTCTACGGTGACAGCGGCGACGATCTGATCTACGGCGACGGGATCACCGCCCCGGCCTATGGGATGGCTGGAGAAGACGCCGGCCTATTCGGTGGAGCCGGCGATGATAGCCTCTTCGGTGAGGATCTCGATGACAGGGTCTTCAGAGGAGGCTCGGGAAGCGATAGGCTCTTCGGCGGTTCCGGGTCTGACGCCGGGCTGGAAGGCGACAGTGGGGCCGATCGCATCTATGGCGGCGAGGGCGACGACCGGGGGCTGCAAGGCGGTGACGGTGTCGATCGGATCTATGGAGGGTCAGGCTTCGATACAGAACTCTTTGGCGGTCTGGGCAACGACAGGCTCTTCGCTGCTAGCGGACCGGATGAGGGGCTCTACGGCGAAGATGGCGATGATCGCCTCTATGGAGGCGCTGGCTTTGACACCAGCCTGGATGCCGGCACGGGTGCCGACAGGGTGTTCGGCGGCGCCGACGCCGATAGCGGGCTCTTGGGAGGAAGCGGCAACGATAGGGTCTACGGCGACGAGGGCGACGATGAGGAACTGATCGGCGACGCCGGGAACGATCGCCTCTACGCGGGTGATGGGGATGATAGCTCTCTGGTGGGTGGACAGGGGGTCGATCTCCTCTTCGGGGCGAGTGGGGAGGATCTGCTCCTCGACGGGGAAGACGGCAATGACCGCCTCTATGGCGGAACTGACAACGATGAGATTCTGGTGGGCAGAAGTGGCCAGGACACGCTCTTCGGCGACCTTGGCGACGACACCTCTTTGGTCGGGGGTAGCCAATCCGACAGTATCTATGGCGCGGCCGGTGACGACGGCGCCCTCTTCGGCGGCGATGGGTTCGACCGACTCTATGGTGGGCTTGGTGACGATTCAGGCCTGTTCGGGTCCGCAAACAACGACAGCATCTCCGGCGACAGCGGTCGGGATGAGAACCTGTTCGGCGGCGCCGGCCTGGACGGTCTGTTCGGCGGCTCGGGTGACGATAGCGATCTTAGAGGCGGGGCCGGGCCGGACAGTCTCTACGGCGGCGAAGGCTTCGATGCCTATCTCTTCGGTGAAGCCAGCAACGATCTGCTGTTCGGGAGCAGCGGCATCGACCGCGGCTTCTATGGCGGGAACGGAGACGACCTGCTTTATGGCGGCCAGAACAGCGATTCCTACCTCTATGGCGACAGTGGCAGTGACAGTCTTTTTGGTGGCAACGGCAACGAGCGCGGTCTGTTCGGGGCCAGCGGTGCCGATAGGATCGAGGGGAGCGGCGGCGACGAGCGCTTCCTCTTCGGCGGAGAGAGCGACGACAGCATCTATGGGGGAAGCGGCAACGACCGCCAGCTCCACGGTGACGACGGTGACGATGACCTCTTCGGCGGCGTAGGTGACGACAGCGTCCTGCGGGGCGGATCGGGCGTCGACCTGCTGGACGGGGGCAGCGGCGCCGACGCGTCCTTCTTCGCAGACACCGGCAACGACAGCCTCGTGGGCGGCAGTGGTGACGATAGCGCCCTTTACGGCGCAGCCGGTGCGGACCGCCTCTTCGGTGGGGACGGCGACGACGTCGGCTTGTTCGGCGGCTTTGCCAGCGACCGCATCTATGGGGAATCCGGATCCGATGGCCTCTACGGCGACAACGGGGCCGACTCCCTCTTTGGCGGGCGCGGTAGCGACGTCCTCGAGGGAGGCAATCAGGCCGATATGCTCTACGGCAGCACCGGCAACGATTCCCTTTATGGTGGTTCGGCGAGCGACACCCTCTTTGGCGGTGCAAACAACGACTTTGTCCGCGGTCAGTCCGGCAATGATTTCGCCTATGGATCGACCGGCGACGATAGTCTGGTTGGTGTCGCCGGAGACGACAGCCTGGTCGGAGGATTGGGGGACGATAACCTCTTCGGCGGTGCCGGCAGCGACCGGCTGTTCGGCGACAGCGGCCTCGACCGTCTCTTGATCGCGAGTGGTGTGGAGGCGACCGGTGGCTCCGGGGCAGACGACTTCCGTTTCAATGGTGACAATCTGGGCAACGCCGGCTCCGGCGGGCCGACCATCACCGACTTCGATGGCGCAGACGGCGACCGGCTGGTCTTCATCACCGGGCTGGAGGTCGGCAGCTTCACCTACATCGACGGTGCCGCCTTCTCCGGCAATGGCAATTCCGAGGCACGTTTCGACGGCGGTGGCCAGGTGCAAGTCGATCAGGACGGCGACGGCGCCGTCGATCAGGCCTTCCTCCTAGAGGGCGTGACCGCGGCCGGGCAATTGACGGGAACGGACTTCCTTTGGCTGTGATCGCCAGGCTTTGCGGTAACTGTGAAGAGTAGCTACTGGTACGATCTGAATCGTGCTCTTGAACGGGTCTCTATCTGCTCCCCTTGGTATCCGATGCCGATGCCGAGGGAAATGTGGTATACTTCTTCGACGGCGATGTTGCTCCGAACGTGTTTGGTGTGGAGGCGACGATGGCTTCGATTTACGGCACCCCTGGCTTGGACAGTCTCGTTGGTACCAATGGCGATGACCGGATCTTCGGTCTTGGCGATAACGACACCCTGCATGGTGCAAGCGGCAATGACAGGCTCTATGGCGGTGCCGCGATCGACGAACTCTTCGGTGCGGACGGCGATGACCTTCTAAGCGGTGGGCTTGGCGCCGACAGCCTTTATGGAAACACCGGAGAAGACAGCCTTTACGGCGGGATCGGTGCGGATCGAAATCTTCGTGGCGGTAGCGGTGACGATGCGGTCTTCGGTGGTGCCGGCAACGATCGGGCCATAGGCGGCTGGGGACGCGACCGGTTCGAAGGTGGCGGCGGCGATGATCTCTTCCTCATCGAGAACCAGGAAGCCCTCGAGCCAGGCGACAGTTTCGATGGCGGTGCCGGGCTGGACACTTTTGCAGTAGGGCCTGGCATTACCTTGCCGGCCGGTGTGTCGGTGGGCGGGGTCGAAGCCCTGATCGTGCGCGGCACGGATCTCGACGACCGGGTGACTGCGCAACCCCTGTTCCGCCTTGTTTATGGCGACGAGGGCTTCGACGGTCTCTTTGCCACCGGCCAGGCCAGCCTCTTCGGCGATGCGGGGCGGGACAGCGCCTATGGAGGAAGCGGCGATCAAAGCGTATTCGGTGGCATAGGAGACGATCGCTTCGTGTTCCTGGGGCCGGGGCAGGACCTCTTCTATGGTGGCCTGGGCGTCGATACGCTCGCCTACGGTGGATCCGGCGACGACCGCTTGTTCGGAGATGAAGGCGATGACCGCCTTTTCTTCGGACAGTCGGGAAATGATGCAATCTATGGCGGCGCCGGAGAGGACACGGCCCTCTACGGAGGCGCGGGAGATGATCGCGTCTATGGGTCCGAGGGTGCCGATGCTGTCATTTTTGGCGAAGGCGGGGCGGATCGGATTTACGCGGGAAGCGGTCCCGATGCCAGCCTATTTGGCGGCGATGGTGACGATAGCATCGACGGCGGTGCCGGCGATGACCTTAGCTTGGTGGGTGGCGATGGCAAGGACGTCATCATAGCCGGCCTCGGCTCGGACCGCTTTTTGATGGGCGCGTCGGGCGGGGATATCCTCTTTGGCGGTTCTGGCGACGAGGCACTGCTGAGCGGCGGCTCGGGCGACGATCGGGTCTTTGGGGGCAGTGGGCAGGATGGCAATCCCGCGGTGACGCTTTCGAACCAGATCCGCGGAAATCAAGGAAACGACCGGCTCTATGGTGATGCAGGAGACGACCTGCGCTTCTACGGAGACGAGGGTGATGATCTGATCGACGGTGGTTCAGGGGACGATAGCGTTATACAAGGCGGCAGCGGCGCCGATGAGATCAGAGGCGGCAGCGGTGGCGACGGTGAAGTCTTCGGCGGCAGTGGTGGAGACCGCTTGGTCGGTGGTGATGGCGACGACACGGGGCTCTTTGGCGATTTTGGCAATGACACCGTCTTCGGCGGCCAAGGAGACGATACGAATTTTCGCGGCAGCTCTGGCGAGGATCGTCTGAGCGGCGCCGGCGGGGATGACTCCTACCTCTTCGGCGGTGCCCAGGCGGATCGCATCTTCGGCGGCAGTGGCGAGGACTTGGATCATCGGGGCGAAGCGGGGAACGACCGTCTCTTCGGTGGATCGGGCGATGACCGCTACCTCTTCGGCGGAGACGGCGATGACAGGGTCACCGGCGGCTTGGGCGAGGATTTCGCCTTGTTTGGTGGCAGAGATGCCGATTGGATCGAGGGCGCGGACGGTCGCGATACCTACCTCTTCGGCGGCGATGGCAGCGATCGTGTCTATGCGGGAAGCGGTGTCGATCTCGGACTCTATGGCGGCAGCGGTGGAGACAGCCTCTACGGCGGCCAGAACAGCGATTCCTACTTCTATGGAGGGGCGCAGGCCGATAGCCTATTTGGCGGCAATGGTCACGACGCGGCGCTTCTTGGCGAGGCCGGTGCCGATGCGATCTATGGCGGTGCCGGAGAGGATCGTCGTTTCTTCGGCGGATCGGGTGTGGACAGCCTCTTCGGCGGCAGTGGCGACGACTCTCAGCTGCGCGGTCGATCCGGTAATGACAGCCTGTTCGGCGGAGACGGGCGCGACCGCGCGCTCTTCGGTGATGCAGCGGCAGACAGCCTCTACGGTGGTGCCCATGCTGATTCGCTGCTCTACGGCGGCGGTGGCGACGACCGTCTCACAGGCGATGCCGGCAGCGATCGCCTGTTCTACGGTGCAGGGGGCGACGATCGGATCTATGGCGGCGCAGCCGTGGACAGCCTGCTGTTCGCTGGCTCCGGCATGGATAGGCTCTCGGGCGGCAGCGGCGACGATGCCTTTCTCTTCGGTGACAGCGGCGCCGACATTCTGCACGGCAACAGCGGTGACGACCGCGGCCTCTATGGCGCCGTCGGGCAAGATCTTCTCTATGGCGGAGAGGGCGACGATACTGCCGCCGGGAACCTGGGTGACGACAGCCTCTACGGCGACAGCGGCGTAGACCAGCTCTTTGGCGGCTCTGGTGCCGACCTTCTCATCGGCGGCAGCGGTCTGGATACGGCCTTTGGTGGCTCCGGCGACGATCGCTTTCTGGTGGTCGAGGCCGGCGAGGTCTTGCGCGAGGAATCCGGCGGCGGGACGGATCTGGTGCAGACCGCCGTGGGCTTCACCCTTGCCGGCGGCGGTGCGCAAGACTTCTTGGAAAACCTTCAGCTCTTGAGCGTGGCCGGCGATGCCGATGCCGGCGGCAACGGACTGAACAACACGGTCCAGGGCAACAGCGGCGACAATCTCTTACGCGGACTGGCGGGAAGCGACCGCCTGCAAGGTGGGGCCGGCGACGACAGGCTCTTCGGTGGGGCTGGGCTGGATCTGCTGGAAGGTGGCCAGGGTGCGGACACCTTGCTGATATTGAGCGGTGTCGAGGCCTTCGGCGGTACCGGCGCAGACGCCTTTCGCTTCAATGGCAGCGCGCTTGGGAGTGCCGGCCTTGGCGGCCCGAAGATACAAGACTTCTCCAGCACCGCGGGCGATGGCTTTGTCTTTGCAGCCGGCCTGGAGGTCGGGCTCTTCGCCTACGTTGGCTCGGCTGCCTTCTCCGGCAGCGGCAGTTCGGAAGCGCGTTTCGACGGCGGTGGCCAGGTGCAAGTCGATCAGGACGGCGACGGCGCCGTCGATCAGGCCTTCCTGGTCGCCGGGCTCTCTTCGGCTGGGCAACTGACGGCGACCGATTTCTTGTGGCTTTAGTCCAGCGGGCGGTCGCCCGATGGCGTAAAGACCCGATGGCGCAAAAAGAAGTCTCCGAACGCACAACATTGGTCGCTGGAGTTCCCTGAGGAAACATGAGGAGAGGCTGAAAGGTGGAGCGCTGGATCGCAGCCGACTGGGGAACATCCAACCTGCGGGTCTGGTTGATGGACGCTGACCGCAAGTTGGCGGAGGCCGGTTCCGACAAAGGCATGAATGCCCTGCAGCCGGGGGCCTTCGAAGCGGCGCTCTTGGAGGTCATTGACCCCTGGCTGCGATCCGGCGAGGTGATGACCGTCGTGGCCTGCGGCATGGTCGGTGCCCGCCAGGGATGGATGGAGGCTCCCTATCGTTTGCTGCCTTGCCGTCCGGCTGCAGCGGACGCAACCCTGGCCGTGGCTACGCAAGACCCGCGCATCGCGGTCTCGATCCTGCCTGGCCTGGCACAGGAGGAGCCGGCCGATGTCATGCGCGGCGAGGAAACCCAGATTGCGGGCTTCCTGGCAAAGCATCCGGGTTTTGCAGGCAGCCTCTGCCTCCCTGGGACGCACAGCAAGTGGGTTCGGCTAGAGGGCGGTCAGGTGCTGTCCTTCGCCACCTTCATGACGGGAGAACTCTTCGCCCTTCTTGCCGAGCACTCGGTCCTGCGCCATTCGCTTCGCAGCGATGAGGAAGATGAGGCGGCCTTTCTGGACGCCGTCTTGGCTGCCTTTCGCGCCCCGCGGTCCCTGCCCGGGCGCCTCTTCGCGCTGCGGGCCGCCGACCTGCTGCACGGCCTGGCGCCGGCGACGGGAAGATCGCGGCTCTCCGGTATCCTGATCGGTGCGGAACTGGCGGCGGCGGCCGGTGACAGTGATGGCGGAGATCTGGGGCTGATCGCGGGTCCAGGTCTCGGCAAGGCCTACCTTGCCGCTCTGGGAGCGATCGGCAGGGACGCCATCGTCGAGAGTGGAGAAGAGATGGTGCTATCGGGCCTGGTCGCTGCCAGGTCGGCAATCGCACCCTTTCCACGCGGCTGATCCCTTGTCATTGACACTGCAACATGCTCATTCTGTTTCATGTCAATTTGGCCCCCTGAACCGGGAAGTCTTAGGCGACCGGCCTATCGATCGCTTGCACAGAGCATTATCGAGGCGATCGAGGCTGGCGAGCTGAAGCCGGGGACGCGCCTGCCGACACATCGGGCGCTGTCCTACGATCTGGGCTTGAGCGTGCAGACCGTCAGCCGTGCCTATGAAGAACTGACGCGTATGGGGATCGTCGAAGGCGAGGTCGGCCGCGGCAGTTTCGTGCGCGCCGGGCCGCCGGATGCGCGCATGCCCTGGCATCGGCTGGCGCGCAGCGAAGAGGTCATCGATTGCTCGATGCTGGTGCCGGTGACCGGCGAGATCCATGCCACCCGCATGGCGGCAACCTTGTCGGAGCTTGCCGAAGACCTGCCCGCGACCTCCCTGTTCTCTTTCCGTCCGCGCGCAACACTGGAGTCGCATTGCGCGCATGCGCTGGCCTGGCTGGCGCGCTGCGGCCTGGAGACGACGGCAGACCAGATCCTGCCGACGAACGGCAACACCAGCGCCATGACCGTCGCGCTCATGACGGCCGCCATGCCGGGCGATCTGATCGTCACCGAGGAGATGGGGCATCACACCCTGCAGTCTTTGACCAACACCCTGGGCCTGCGCTTGGCTGGCATTGCCATGGACCGGGAGGGGGTCCTACCGGGTGCCTTCGCTCAAGCCTGTGAAGCCTCTCAAGTAAAAGCGCTTTTTCTGCTTCCCAGCGGGCTCAATCCGACCACCGCGACGATGAGCCTGGAGCGCCGAGAGGCCATCGCGGCGGTCGCGCGAGCGCACGATGTCTGGATCATCGAGAACGATGCCTGGGGGCCGATTCAAAGCCGGCGACCGCCGCCGATCGCCAGCCTGGCGCCGGAGCGCACCTTCTACTTCACCGGGCTCACCAAGTGTCTGCTTCCGGGTCTGAGAATCGCCTGGCTGGTGGTGCCCGATACCCTCAGTGCGGCCGCGCGCACCCGCCATCTGGTCACCAGCTGGATGGCGACCCCCCTGATGGCGGAGATTGCTGCGCGCTGGCTGGCCGACGGTACGGCCTTGGAACTGCTGAACTGGCAGCGGGGTCGGCTGGCCAGACGCAACGCCATCGCGGTCCGTATCCTGGAGGGCATCGACTTCTGCGCGACGCCGAATGGCTTGCATATCTGGCTGCCGATTCCACAGACCTGGCGCGAAGAGGCGTTCGTTGCGCATGCCCGCCATGGCGGTGTCGCGATCGCGGCCGGTGCCAACTTTGCCTACCGCGTTCCCCAGCCGGTGCAAGGTGTCCGCATCAGCCTCGGGGCCGGATCGGAGCAGGACATCGAGCAGGGGCTGAAGGTCATTGCGCGTCTGGCTCGCTGCACGCCAGAACCCGCTTTACTGGCAATCTAGCTCGCTGTGCGAGGGTGAAAAATATTGTCATGATTTAATATAGAATTTGACATGATTTTCTGTGTGGCTAAGGCTGCGCGCAATCTGAAGCCGAACAACCGGAACCAGAACAGGAAGGAGTCATCGATGAAAAAGAGGATCGTTCTCGCGAGTGTCGCCGCCATCATGCTGGCGGCATCCAGTGCATCGGCAGATACCTGGCGTTATGCCTTCGAGGAATCCTTGGACGAGGTGCAGGGCCAGTACGCACAGAAGTTCAAGGAGTATGTCGAGGCGAACTCCGAGCATGAAATCCAGCTCTTCCCCTATGGAACCTTGGGAGAGTCGGCGGACATCATGGAGCAGACGCAGGCCGGAATCCTGCAGTTCGTCAACCAGTCTCCGGGCTTCACCGGTTCTCTGATCCCCGAGGCGCAGGTCTTCTTCGTGCCCTACCTGCTGCCGACCGATCAGGAACAGCTGGCGCGCTTCTATCGCGACAGCAAGGCGATCAACGAGACCTTCAAAGAGCTCTACGCCGCCCAGGGGCTGGAGCTGCTCAAGATGTACCCGGAAGGCGAGGTGGCGATGACCACCAAATCTCCGGTCGCGTCTTGCGCGGATCTGAACGAGGTGAAGTTCCGGGTGATGACCAATCCGCTGCTGGTCGAGTCCTACCGGGCCTTCGGTGCGACGCCGACACCGCTGCCGTGGGGCGAGGTCTATGGCGGCCTGCAGACCAACATCATCCAAGGGCAGGAGAACCCGACCTTCTACCTCTTCTCGACCAAGATCTACGAGGTGACCGACCACATCACCTACGCCGGCCACAACAACTTCACCACGGCGATCATGGCCAACATGGACTTCTACGAAGGACTGGATGCGGAGACGCAGAAGGTCATTCAGGATGCTGCGACCAAGGCCTATGACTTCATCGTCGACTACCAGAAGGGTCTGGCCGACAGCGAGTTGCAGAAGATCAAGGACGCCAAGCCGGAGATGACGGTGACCGTGCTGAACGACGAGCAGCGGCAGTGCTTCAAGGACGCCGCCGTCGAGGTGGAGGCCAAGTTCATCGAGATGACCGGTGACAGCGGCAAGGCCATCCTCGAGCAGATGAAGGCCGACCTGGCCGCTGCCGAGCAAGGCTAAAAGAGAGGGGAGGGCGTGCTGGCGGCTCTTGCCAGCGCGCCCTTTTGAGCCGTGAGCGACACCAAGCGCCCGTCCGAACACAGCTCCAGCCTGCCGGGACCGTTCGGTCTGCTGGATAGCCTGATCAGCCGCGTCGAATCGGTCATGCTGGCCGTCGGCGTCTTGCTGATGGCAGCCAACACGGTCGGCAACGTTCTTGGGCGTTTCGTGTTTCAGTCCAGCATCTTCTTCTCCGAAGAGCTGAACCGCATCCTGATCATCGTCATCACCTTCGCCGGGATCAGCTATGCCGCCCGCCAGGGCCGGCACATCCGCATGTCGGCAATCTACGACGCCATGCCGCCTAAAGTGCGTAAGATCCTGATGATCGTGATCGCGCTGACCACCGCTGTCTTCATGTTCGGACTCTGCTGGTATGCCTATGGCTATATCGAGACCCAGGCCGGCCGTGGCCGGGTCTTGCCTGCCTTGCAGATTCCCGTCTGGTGGACCCTGGTCTGGGTGCCGGTGGGGCTCTTCATGACCGGCATGCAGTACCTGCTGACCGCCATCAAGAACATCGTCGAGAAAGACATCTACCTCTCGACCAATGTGCTCGAAGGCTACGACAACGACGAGCAGGAGGTCTAGCAGCATGGTGTTTGATCTCGAGACGACACCGGCGGACCGCACCCCCGCCCGACCTTCCAGTCCAGGACACTCTCGTGGGCGGTCGGGCGGGGGTGCGGGCCGGTGCCGTACGGCCAGAGCCTGCCAGGGAGGCATGTGATGGCTCTAACGATTTTCTCCATTATGGTCGTCTTGCTGCTGATCGGCTTTCCGATGATGATGCCGCTGATCGTCGGTGCCTTCGTCGGCTTCTTCATCATGCTGAACGGCATGGGGCAGATGGAGACCATGGTGCAGCAGCTCATGGCCGGTATCCGCCCGGCCTCGCTGATCGCCGTTCCCATGTTCATCTTTGCCGCCGACATCATGACCCGCGGCCAGTCCTCCAACCGCCTGATCGACATGGTGATGAACTTCGTCGGCCACATGAAGGGCGGGCTGGCGGTCTCCACCGCTGCTGCCTGCACCATGTTCGGCGCCGTCTCGGGCTCGACCCAGGCGACCGTGGTTGCGGTCGGCGGCCCCCTGCGGCCGCGCATGCTGAAGGCCGGCTACAAGGACAGCTTCGTCCTGGCGCTGATCGTCAATGCCTCCGACATCGCCTTTCTGATCCCGCCCTCGATCGGCATGATCATCTATGGCGTGGTCTCGAACACCTCGATCTCGGAGCTCTTCATTGCGGGTATCGGGCCGGGATTGCTGATCCTGCTGCTCTTCTCGCTCTACAGCATCGCCTATGCGATCCGTAACCATGTGCCGACGGAAGAGCGTGCCAGCTGGCTTCAGCGCCTGCGCTCGGTACAGCGGGCAATCTGGCCGCTGGGCTTTCCGGTCATCATCATCGGCGGGATCTACGGCGGCATCTTCTCGCCGACCGAGGCGGCGGCGGCCTGCGTCCTCTATGCCCTGATTCTGGAAGTCATCGTCTTCCGCTCGATGACGATTGCCGACGTCTACAGCACCGCCAAGTCGACCGGCCTGATCACCGCGGTCGTCTTCATCCTGGTGGCTGCCGGTGCTGCCTTCTCCTGGATCATCTCCTTCGCGCAGATCCCGCAGGCCATCCTGACGTCCATCGGCATCGATCAGATGGGGCCGATCGGGGTGCTCTTCGTCATCTCCATCGCCTTCTTCGTCGGCTGCATGTTCGTCGACCCCATCGTCGTCATCCTGGTCCTGGTGCCGATTTTCGCCCCGGTGGTGAAGGCGGTCGGCCTGGACCCGGTCCTGGTCGGCACGATCATCACCCTGCAGGTCGCCATAGGCTCTGCGACGCCGCCCTTCGGGTGCGATATATTCACAGCAATTGCAGTGTTCAAAAGACCCTATATCGAGGTCATCCGCGGCACCCCGCCCTTCATCGTTATCCTGTTGGGTGTGGCGGTCGCCCTGATCTTCTTCCCGCAGATCGCGCTCTTCCTGCGTGACCTGGCCTTCGATAAGTAGGGGGCTCCGATGTTCCAGCAGATCCTCGTCCCCGTCGACGGTTCGAAGAATGCCATGGCCGCATTGGAAAAGGCGGTAGAGCTCTGCAAGCTGACCGGGGCGAAGCTGACCCTGCTGACGGTCTACCGCCACCACTCCATGCTGGAGGCCTCGTTCTCCATGGTGCGGCGCGAAGACCCCGACAACATGGACGACATCATGCGCGAGCACGCCAAGGCTGTGGCGGAAGAGGCAAAGGCCCATGCCATTGCGCTGGGCGCCGATAACCCGCGTGCCTTCGTGCGAAACGGCTGGGTGGCGCGCGCCATTGTCGCCTTTGCCGAAGAACACGAGATGGATCTGATCGTGATCGGCAGCCGCGGTCTGGGTTCGCTGGAAAGCTACCTCTTGGGGAGTGTTTCGCACAAGGTCACGGGCATGGCCGAGTGCCCTGTTTTGGTTGTCTAGATGAGCGCAGACCTAAGGAAGTCTCCAGTAGACGTGGTTTTGGAGCCGGAGGGTGTGCCGCGGCGTCTGGGCATGATTGCGCTGGCGAGCGACCTCACCTCAGAGCGTGACGCGAGTCTGGTCATTCCGTGCGAGCGTGCGGTTGTGCATGTCACCCGCGTCGCCAACGAGAACCCGACGACGCCGGAGAACCTGCGCAAGATGGAGCCACGCCTGACGGCCGCTGCGGACACGCTGGCGCCGGGTGTCGCCTTGGGCGGGATCTACTACAGCTGCACCGCCGCTTCGGTGACCATCGGCGAGGAAGCGGTCACAGCGTCGATCGAGAAGGTGCGCCCGGGTATTCCGGTGGTGACGCCGACCAGCGCGGCCGTCCAGGCCTTCGCCGCGCTTGGCGTTCGCCGCATCGCGTTGCTGACGCCCTATCTGATCGAGACCACCGCGCCGATGGTGGATTACTTCACACGCCGCGGGCTGGATCTCGTCTCGGCCCAGTGTCTGGGTTTCGAGGACGACCGGGTGATGGCGCGGATCTCGGCCGACAGCATCGAGGCCGCGGCTGTGGCGGCCGATTGCCCGGACGCAGAGGCTCTCTTCGTCTCCTGCACGGCATTGCCGGTTCTGGCGGTGATCGACCGGCTGGAGCGGCGCTTGGGAAAACCGGTGGTTTCATCCAATCAGGCCGGTTTCTGGCGTCTCTTGCGTCATGGTGGTGTGGCACCGAAGAACCGGGCACCCGGCCGTCTTTTCCGGGTCGCGCCACTGGAGGCTTGCGCATGAGCGGGCTGATTGCCTTAGCCGATATCGAGGAAGCGCAGCGGACCTTGCGGGGGCGTATCCGCGAGACGCCGATGGAAGCCTCTGCCAGCCTGAGCGAGCTTTCCGGCGTTCCGGTTCATCTGAAGCTCGAACACCATCAGGTCAGCGGCAGTTTCAAGTTTCGCGGTGCCAGCAATGCCATCCAGAGCCTGAGCGAGGCAGAGCGCGCTGCCGGCGTCGTCGGTGTCTCGACCGGTAATCACGGGCGTGGCCTTGCCCGCGCCGCCGCGCTGGCCGGCGTACGCTGCATCGTGGTCATGTCCGAATTGGTGCCGCAGAACAAGGTTGAGGCGATACGCGGCGAGGGGGCGGAGGTGCTGATCTCCGGCCGCTCGCAAGACGAAGCGCAGGGCGAGGTCGACCGCCTGGTGGCCGAGGGCATGACCCTCGTCCCACCCTTCGATCACGCCAAGATCATCGCCGGGCAGGGGACCTTGGGACTGGAGATCCTGGAGGGCTTGCCGGAGGTGGCGACGGTCGTCGTTCAGGTATCCGGCGGCGGCTTGATTTCCGGAATAGCCGCGGCGCTGAAAGCAAAGCGGCCCGACATCAGGGTCGTAGGAGTCTCCATGACCCGTGGTGCTGCGATGCATGCCAGCCTGGCGGCTGGAAAGCCGGTGGAAGTCGAGGAGGAGCCGACCCTGGCGGACAGTCTGGGTGGCGGGATCGGGCTGGAGAACCGCTACACCTTTGCCATGGTGCGCGGACTGGTCGACGAGGTGGTGCTGTTGGACGAGGCGGAGATCGCCGCCGGCATTCGTCATTGCTACTGGCAGGAGCGGCAGATCGTCGAGGGATCTGGCGCAACGGCGGTAGCAGCACTGCTTGCCGGAAAGGTCACACTGCAGGGACCGGCGGTGCTGCTCTTGAGCGGCGGCAACATCGACATGAAACTGCACCATCGGGTGGTGTCCGGCGAAGACGTCGATGTCAAAAGGGACGCTGCCTGATGCCCAGCATTCGTATCCTGACCGAGGCCGAGTTGAGGACCGCCGTGCCGCTGGATCTGGCGGCTGTAGACTGCGTCGAGGCTGCCTTTCGCGCCCTGGCCGGCGGCGAGGTGGTGATGCCGCCGATCCTTTCGATGGACCTGCATCACGACGGCGGAGAGTTCGATGCCAAGACGGCCTATGTGCCGGGTCTCGAGAGTTTCGCCTTCAAGATGTCGACTGCTTTCTACGGAAATGTCGCGCTGGGCCTGCCATCGCTCTCCGGCTTGATGGTGGTCTTCTCGACGAAGAACGGCCTGGTCGAGGCCGTGCTGCTGGATAACGGCTACCTGACCGATGTTCGTACCGCCGCTGCCGGTGCTGTCGTAGCCAAGTATCTGGCGCGCGACGATGCCTCCACCGCCGCGATCCTGGGGACCGGTCTGCAGGCGCGTCTACAGCTCGAAGCCTTGACCCTGGTCCGCTCCATCGAGCGCGCGACGATCTGGGGCCGCGACCTGGCGAAGGCAGAGGTTCTGGCGCAATCGATGACCGAGAACTTGGGCATCGCGGTTTCCGCATCCGCCGATGCCGCCGAAGCCGTAGCCGAAGCCGACATCATCGTCACCACGACACCCGCAGAGGCGCCGATCTTGAAAGCCGACTGGCTTCGCGCCGGCCAGCATGTAACGGCCATGGGCTGCGATGCCCCGATCAAGAACGAGCTTGATCCGCATTGCCTGACGAAAGCCGATATCTACGTGCCCGACCGCTTGAGCCAGACCCGCTCTCTTGGCGAACTCAGGGTCGCCATCGAGAGCGGGCTGATCCCGGCCGACCGCGACTTTGCCGAGCTGGGCAGCATCATCGTCGGTGCGGCACCGGGGCGGAGGACGGCAGACGAGATCACGCTTGCCGATCTGACCGGCACCGGCGTTCAGGACACAGCGATTGCCACCCTGGCGCGCGAGCGTGCTGCAGCGGCAGGCGCCGGCCAAAGCATCGAGAGTTAATCGAACGAACAAGAGCCCAGCCGAACAGGAAGGTGCCTGCATGCCCGAACCCATCCTTCACTTTTCCCAAGAGGAGTACGCAGCGCGGATCGCCAAGACCCGCCGGGCGATGCAGGCGGCCGGGGTAGAAGTCATCCTGGTTTCCGACCCCTCCAACATGGCCTGGCTTACCGGCTATGACGGCTGGTCCTTCTATGTCCATCAATGCGTGGTGCTTGCCCTGGACGCTCCACCGATCTGGTTCGGTCGCGGTCAGGATGCGCAGGGCGCGCTGCGCACGACGGATCTGGCCGATGGCGACGTGATCGGCTATCCGGACGACTATGTGCAGTCGCGAGAGCGCCATCCCATGGCCTATCTGGCCCAATGCCTGGAGGCACGCGGCTGGTCTTCCCGCCGGATCGGCGTGGAGATGGATAACTACTGGTTCTCGGCCAAGGCCTATACGACCCTGATAAGCGCGCTGCCGAACGCCGCCTTCTCGGACACGACCGGCCTGGTCAACTGGCAGCGCGCCGTCAAGTCGCCCCAAGAACTGGACTACATGCGCAAAGCCGCGCGCCTGGTGGAGCGCATGCACGCCCGCATCTTCGAGGTGATCGAGCCCGGCATGCCGAAATCCAGCCTGGTGGCGGAGATCTACGACGCAGGCCTGCGCTACGATCCCGCGTTGGGTTTCGGCGGCGACTATCCGGCGATCGTGCCCCTGCTGCCCTCGGGCAGCGACGCGGCCGCCCCGCATCTCACCTGGGACGACCGGCCGATGCGCGCAGGAGAGGGCACCTTCTTCGAGATCGCCGGTGTCCATCGGCGCTATCACTGCCCGCTGTCGCGCACCATCTTCCTTGGCAAACCCAATCAGACCTTCCTGGATGCCGAGAAGGCCGTGCTGGAGGGCATGGAGGCCGGGCTGGCAGCCGCCAAGGTCGGGCAGCGCTGCAAGGACATCGCCGATGCCTTCTTCGCCGTCCTGGCACGCTATGGCATCGTCAAGGACAATCGCACCGGCTATCCCATCGGCATCTCCTACCCGCCCGATTGGGGCGAGCGCACCATGAGCCTGCGCAGCAGCGATGAGACGCCGCTGGAAGCCAACATGACCTTCCACTTCATGACCGGTCTGTGGATGGATGACTGGGGCTTCGAGATCACCGAGAGCATCGTCATCGGCGAAAACGGGCCGGAAATCCTGGCCTCGGTACCGCGCAAGCTCTTGGTGAAGGAATGACCGGCGAAGGCCTGCGCGCGAGCCCGATCGCGGCGTGCATCCCCTTCGATGTCGACGGGGTGCACCACGGTCATCTGAACCTGCCCTACAGCCGCGATGACTCGGCCTGGGGTTCGCTGCGCATTCCGATCACCGTCGTTCGCAACTGCGATGGCGCCAACGGCCGCGGGCCGACGGCCCTGCTGACCGGCGCCAATCATGGTGACGAGTACGAGGGTCCGACAGCGCTGCTTAACCTGGTGCAGGACCTAAAGCTGGAGGATGTCAGCGGGCGCATCATTATCGTGCCCTTCATGAACTTCCCCGCGTTCCAGGCTGCTCGGCGAACCTCACCCTTGGACGGCGTCAACCTCAATCGCTGCTTTCCCGGCCGGCCGGACGGCTCGCCGACGGAGAAGATCGCGGACTATTTCCAGCGCGTGCTGATCCCCAAGGCCGATGTCGTGCTGGACTTCCATTCCGGCGGCAAGAGCCTGGAGTTCGTCCCCTTCGCCGCCGCCCATGTGCTGGAGGATCAAGCACAGCAGGCGGCCTGCGTCGCCGCCATGCGGGCCTTCAACGCGCCCTACTCGATGATCCTGCAGGAGATCGATGCGACCGGCATGTACGACACCGCGGTGGAGGCGACCGGCAAGGTCTTCGTCTCCACCGAACTGGGCGGCGGCGGCACCACGACGGCCAAGACCGTCGGCATCGCCAAGCGGGGTGTCTGGAACCTCTTGCGCCATGCCGGGATCGTCTCCGGCGCGATTGAGAGTCGACCGACGACGGCCATAGACACGACGGAGGGCACGTGCTTCTGCTTCGCCGAGGAGGAGGGCTTGCTGGAGTTCCACGTCGATCTGGGCGCGCCGGTCGAGGCAGGACAGGATCTCGCCCTCATCTGGTCGGCC
Source organism: Kiloniellales bacterium (assembly GCA_040219175.1). GTDB lineage: Bacteria > Pseudomonadota > Alphaproteobacteria > Kiloniellales > JACOMY01 > JACOMY01. The sequence continues at coordinate 20,121 of JAVJSY010000040.1, read as the reverse complement.
AAGCACAGCGGGCGCGCCCCTCTGCGCGTGCCTGCACCCAACACCGGAATCCTGGCGGGACGCCACTTTCCGGGCCTGGTCAAGATGGGCGACTGCCTGGCGGTTGTCGCGAACGTTCTGGCTTAGACCCCGGCCCGAACCTGCTCGACACCCCCTTAAACCACACGGCAGAGATTAGGACTCATTGCATCTGTTTTTAGCGTTCAGACGCCACGCGGGCTTATCTTCGCTGCGCTGCGGGCGCGCGGTCGCGCTTGCCAACCCCCGATGCGTTCCACTCAACGCGGGTTGGTATTGGCCGGCCATTTTCTATCAACGGGTTCGCACAGGGTTTACTCAATTATTGGTCGCCATCTACCTTGACCCGAGGGTCCAGGGGGTGACTCTCACGAGCCTGGCGTGTTTGCTGGGATCGTCAGACGTGGATGCCCATGTCAAGCACGGGTATGAGGAGAAGCAATTGATTCGATGGACACTTTATGGCGCGTGGCAGTGATGCGGACCGACGATGCACATGACCTGGTCAGAGGTGCCGGGTTAAGACCTCTCCCGCAGCGTGAGATAGGACGAGCCATCGAAGCACCCCACGCACATGCCGTCGGACTCGCGCGTGAAGAGGCCGTTCTCGACCACGCCGGGGATGGCGTTGAGCGCTGCTTCCAGTGCCTCCGGATCGCCGATCGCCTCGCAGCGGCAATCCAGGATGAGGTTGCCGCTGTCGGTGATGACTGGGTCTGCGTCCGCCATCCTGCGCGCAACCTCGACCGTCGCGACATCGTGGCGGGCCAAGACCGCTTCGATCTGTCGTTGCGTCTGCACCCAGCCGAACTGCACCACCTCGACCGGCAGCGGGAAGGCGCCGAGGCGCTCGACGATTTTGGTCTCATCGCAGACCGTGATCATCCGCTTGGAGGCATGCGCGACGATCTTCTCCCACAGCAGGCAGGCGCCGCCGCCCTTGATCATGCGGAAGGAGCGGTCGATCTCGTCCGGACCGTCGATCGTGAGATCGATGACGCCGATCTCGTTGATGTCGGTGATGGCAATGCCGACCTCTTGCGCGACAGCGGTGGTGGATCTGGAGGTCGTCGTCGCCGTGATCTGCAGCCCGCCGCGAACTCGCTGCCCGAGCGATCGCACGAAGAAGTGCGAGGTGGTGCCCGAACCCAATCCCAGGGTCATCCCGTCCTCGACCAACTCTTCGATCACGCGCTGGCCGGCCAGGACCTTGGCCTTGTCCTGAGGGGTCATGCTCTGCTCCATATCGCTAGATCTTCTCCGTGACCCAGGAATCCAGGGCCGGCAGTTGATCGGGGAAGGGGGAATCGCTGGCAATCGCCATACTTGTCACCAGCATGTTGACCAAGAGCTGATGGTTGAGGCGCGAGGCCAGCGGGGTCATCAACTCCATCCGCTCGTAAGGCTTGATGCCGATCAGATGGTCGGCGGTCTCGGCCAAGGGGCTGCCGGGCGCGGTAACGGCGACCGTCGTTGCCCCGCGGCCTTGCGCCTGCTGTGCGACTTCCACCATGCGTCGCGTCGCGCCCGACTGAGAGAAGATCAGGACAACCTCGCCGGCTCTGGTGTTGCGCGCCAAGGCGGTTTGCTGCGAAGAGCCGACGATGGCGGCACAGCGCAAGCCCAAGCGAAAGAACTTATGCTCGGCATCGAGCGCTGCGATCTCGGAAATTCCGGTGGCCAGGATGGCGATCCAATCGGCGTTCAGGAGGACCTCTGTGGCCCGATCGATCTCGGCCACCTTGAAATCCTGAAGTGCGCGCTGGATGGCATTGATCGAGTTGTTGCAGGTCTTGCGTACCACCTCTGCCACGGACTCGTGCGGGTGAATGCCCTCGTACTCGAAGGGGGCCGCCGGTACCAGATCCTGCGCCAGGCGCATCTTGAATTCATTGTAGGCGTTGAAGCCGAAGCGGCGGAAGAAGCGCACAATGGTGGGATCGCTGACCTGGCACTCGGCCGCCAGTGCGGCCATGCTGAGGCTGATTGCCTGGCGCGGGTCGGCGGTCACATATTCGGCCACCCGACGCTCCGCCGCGCCGAGATTGGTCATCTCGGAGGAGATCTGGTGCAGCAGGCTGCCCGATTCCGTCATCGCCGGCTCACCTCCGGCACCTGTCCGTAGGCCAAGAGATCGGAGAGGCGTCCGATCCGTGTGTCGGCACCGTCTGCCATACGCAAGCCCCCACCCCAGTTTACGATAAAGAAGGCGATGTCGGCGTCGTGCGCACAGGCGCGGTCGATTTCGGTGTCGCCGACATAGAGGATCTCCTCCGGGGCCAGACCCAGCTGCCGCACGACGGCCAGCAGATGCTCCGGGTGCGGCTTGCGATGATCGACCGCATCGGCGCCGCAGACCGCATCGAAGAGCGACGCGATGCCCAGCTCTTGCAGCACCAGCTTGGTCAGTTCGTGCGGCTTGTTGGTGCAGACACCCAGCTGAAAACCCGCAGCTTGGAGCGTCAAGAGATCCTCCTTCACATGCGGATAGAAGCGTGTGCGCACCACGGGCTCGGCGTGATAGTGCTGCAGATAGGCGGCAAGTTGGGTTTCCAGGAACTGGGGATCTGCCTCGATACTGTTGTCGGCGAAGATGCGGCGCAGCATGGAGCGCGAGCCGTCGCCGATAAAGGATTCGACATACGCCACGGAGAGGGACCTGTCCGCCAGCTTGCCGACGACCTTGTTGACGGCAGCGGCGATGTCCGGGGCGCTGTCGATCAAGGTGCCGTCCAAATCGAAGACGACGGCCTTGTGCCTTTGGCGGTCGGCCGTCACCTGTCCCACCCCTGCTGGCCAAGCTCTGCCAGTCGTTCATTGAGCGGACGCAGGGTCGCGTAGAGCCCGCGATAAAGCTCGAACAGTTCCGCATAGGCCTTGTGTCGGCCCGGATCGGGTGCCCAGCGATTGTCTGTGCGACAGACCCCGACGGCTTCCTCCAGGCTCGACCATTCGCCGCTGCCGACGGCTGCCACCATCGCAGCACCATAGGCAGCCCCCTCGGCAGCGCTGGAGGTGGTGACGACCTCTGCGTCGAAGACATCGGCTTGCATCTGGTTCCAGAGGTCCGACGCGGCACCTCCGCCGGAGGCATGGATGCTCCGGGTCTGTGCCAGCCCAGCCTCGGCCATCAACGAGGCCATATCGCGGAGCGCGAAGACCACGCCCTCCATCAAGGCGCGGATCAGGTGCGCGCTTTCGTGATGCAAGCGCAGGCCCAGGAAGGCGCCACGGGCCGAGGGATCGGGCCAGGGGCAGCGCTCGCCCATCAGATAGGGCAGGAAGAGAAGACCGCCGGCGCCCAGGCCTGCCTTGTCGGCGGCCTCGGTCAGGTGATCGAAGCTCCGCTCGGGGCCGCCGTCGGCCAAGAGGGCGCGCAGCCAGGCAAAGGCGCCTCCGGCATTCATCGAGACGCCCATGCAGTGCCAGAGGTCGGGTGCGACGTTGCAGAAGACCTGCAGTCGCCCCTCGGGGTTCTCGATCGGGCGGTTCAAGGCGGTGGCGAGGATGCCGGCCGTGCCGATGGTGGTCTGCAGCACGCCCTCCGAGACCACGCCGGACCCCAGGGTCTGGATCACCGCATCGCCGCCGCCGCCGACCACCGCTATGCCCGCTTTGAGGCCGAACAACTCGGCGCCGCTCGCCGAGACTGTTCCGGAGACGACACTCGATTCAAAGCAATCCGGCAGCAGGGCGCGATCCAGCTCGATGCGGTTCAGCAGGTCGTCCGACCAGCGGCGTTCGCCGATATCGAAGAGGCCCATGCCCGAGGCATCCGAGACTTCGGTCGCACGCTCGCCGGTCATCCGCAAGCGCAGATAGTCCTTCGGGTTCAGGACCGTTCGTGTGCGGGCGAAGAGGTCCGGCTCGTGCTTCTGCAGCCAGCGGATCTTGCCGCCGGTGAAGCCGGGCAGCATCCGGTTGCCGGCCAGCTGCACCAGGCTGTCGAGGCCGCCGGCCTGCGCGGTGATCTCGTCGCACTCGGCCTCATTGCGCTGATCGTTCCACAGGATCGCGGGCCGCAGCACCCGATGCGCGCTGTCCAGCGGCGTCATGCCGTGCATCTGACCCGACAGGCCGATGCAGCGCGGTTGCTGAGCGCTGCGGCCCAGGACGGCGCGGACGGCCATCGCTGCCCCCTTGATCCAGTCCTCGGGATCTTGCTCGGACCAGCCTTCGCGCGGCGTGCTCAGCGGATAGTCGACCGTTTCTCTGTCGATGACCTCGCCGGACGGCCCCATCAGCAGTGCTTTGCAGGCCGAGGTACCCAGGTCGACCCCGAGATAGCTGCCGCTCACGATACCGCCTCCTCGTCGAAACCAAGCCGAACGTGCTTCAGTCTCAGGTACTCGAGCAGGCCGTCGCGCCCATGCTCCACCCCGATGCCGCTCTGCTTCCAACCGCCGTAGGGGGCATTGATGATTCCGGCGTCGACGTTGTTGACGGCGACGCTGCCATAGGCCAGGTGGCGGCTTGCGTAACGCATCTCGTCCATGTCTTTGGTGTAGAGGTAGGCGGCCAGGCCGTAGGGTGTGTCGTTGGCCAGCCGCACGGCCTCTGCCAAGGAGTCGAAGGGGGCAAGCCCGACCAAGGGGCCGAAGGTCTCTTCGCGCATGACCTGCATGTCCGGCGTACAGTCCGCGACGACCGTGGGCCTGAAGAAGTAGCCATCTGCAAACCTGCTGCCCTGCGGAGGGCCGCCGCCGGCAAGCAGGCGGGCACCCTTGTTTAGGGCGTCGGCAAGATGCGCTTTCGTCTTTTCCAGCGGCTCCTCGGAACAGAGCGCGCCCAGATCGGCCGCCGGGTTCTCCAGCCCGTCATCGACGCTCAAGGCCTCGGCGCCGGCGGCAAGATCGGCAAGAAAGTCGTCGTAGATCGACCGGGCCACGTAGATCCGATTGATGGCGATGCAGATCTGTCCGCAGTTGCGAAAGCTGCGCCGCAGGGCGCCTTTCACGGCTGCCTTAAGGTCTGCCTTGGCAGTGACGATCAGCGGACTGTTGCCGCCGAGTTCGAGGGAGAGCGGTTTCACCTGGCGGAGCGAGCGCTGGATGTGCAGCCCGATCTCGCTGGATCCGGTGAAGGCGATCTTGTCGACGAGGGGGCTTTCGACGAGCTGCTGGCCGACCTTGCTGCCCGATCCCGTCACCATGTTGGCTACGCCCGGCGGCAGGCCCGCGTCCTGCAGGCAGGCGATGATCGCCAGCGGGCAGAGCGGGGTCAGCTCCGGTGGCTTGATCACAAGGGTGCAGCCCGCGGCAAGCCCGGCTGCCAGTTTCCAGCCGATCAGCTCTGCTGGATAGTTCCAGGGCGCGATGGCGGCAACGACTCCGACGGGCTCGCGCACGACCAGGCTCTGATAGGCGTTGGAGCTGTTGGGGATGACCTCGCCATGCACGCGGGTCGCCTCTTCGGCATAGAAGACGAAGGTCTCGGCCAGCTTGCGGATCTCGCCGACAGCCTCGTTCACCGGCTTGCCTTGCTCGGCCGTCATGAGGCGCCCCAGATCCTCGGCGCGCTCAGAGATCGTCTCGGCGATTGTCTTCAGCAGGCGAGCGCGCTCGCCGGGCGCGCGCTTGGACCAGGCGGGAAAGGCAGCCCGCGCGGCGTGCAACGCGCGCTCGACCTCCGCTGCGCTCGCGGCTGGAATGGTTCCGATCTCGTCCATGCGGGCGGGATTGATCACGGCGATGCGCGAGCCCTCGCCAACGACCCAGGCGCCATCGATCAACATCTTGCCCTCGATCATCGAACCACCTCCCCGCCATGCTGAAGCGCCAGCCCGGTTTCGGCGTCGAAGAGGTGCAGCGCGTCCGTATTGGGCAGCAGCGCCACCTTGTCTCCGGGGCGCCAGACGCTGTCGCCGGGCTCAACGGCTTTCAACTGACCGCTGGCGCTGGCGACGGTCAGCACGCAACGCTCGCCATGGAATTCATTGACCATGACCTCACCTTTCAACCCGCTTTCGGTCTCGGCAGCGGGATGGGTCATCACGTCTTCCGGACGAAAGCCGAGGATCGCCTTCTCGCTTGAGACCCTCTCGCCGGGCAGCACCGGTTCGACCGCACCGGCCTCTGCCTGCGCGGCACCCGACGCCAGGGTGACCTCGATGAAGTTCATCGCCGGATCGCCCAGAAAGCCGGCGACGAAGCGGTTGACCGGTTGGCGCCAGAGGCTTTCCATGTCGCCGAACTGCTGAATCTCGGCGTGGTTCATCACGATAATCCGGTCGGACAGCGCGACGGCCTCTTCCTGATCGTGCGTCACGTAGATGGTGGTCGCGCTCAGCTCGTCGTGGATACGCCGGATGCGCACGCGCAGCTCGGTGCGCAGGCGATAGTCCAGATGCGAAAGCGGCTCGTCCAGCAGCATGACGTTGGGATCGCGTATGAGCGCGCGGGCCAAGGAGACGCGCTGTGCCTGTCCGCCGGAGAGCGCGGAGGGGCGCCGGTCGAGCAGCTCGTCGATCTGAAAGGTCTCGGCAACCTCGAGAACCTTGGACTGGATGACCGCACTGGAAAGCCCGCGGGAGCGCAGGGGAAACTCCAGGTTCTCGCGCACCGAAAGCGGCGAATAGAGGGCGTAGGATTCGAAGGCCAGTGCGATGTTGCGCTCTTTCGGCGACAGCTGGTTGACCACCCGATCCTCGAAGCGAACCTCGCCGCGCGAGATCTCCTCCAGGCCGGCGATCATGCGCATGGTCGAGCTCTTGCCGCAGCCAGAGGGACCCAGCAGGGCCACGAACTCACCCTCCCTGGCCTGAAAGCTGGCGTCGCGCACGGCCACGACATCGCCCTTGTAGATCTTCCAGACGTTCTGAAGGCTAAGCGTGGTCATGCCTTGGCCCCCTCGTGCCGGCTGGAGACGGTCAGCGGAAAGCTGGCATCGAAGAGGTGCCCGGCATCGTCCCGAAGCCGGACCCAGGCGCTCTGCCCGACGGCCAAGGGGGTGTGCAGCGGTGCCACTCCGCCGAAGTAGGTGCGGCCCAGCTGAAAGTAGGCAAGCGCATGATCGGGGGTCTGCTCGACGGTATAGACCGGCAGCCGCGTCGCTCCGCCTTTGTCCTCAAGGGCAACCTCGACGCCGCTGGGCCGCACACCCAGCCGCACCTTTGGCTGCCCTCGACCCAGGCGATCGCGCGCCTCGGCCGCCAGCTTACCGACCAGCTTCAGGTGCAGCCCCGCGGTCTCGAAGACCGGCCCGTCCGTCAGCTCGATCAAGGTGCCATCGGCCAGGTTCATCACCGGATCGCCCAGCAGGTGCCCGACGAAGTCGGTTGCCGGCCGGTGATAGAGCTCGCGGGGCTCGGCAATCTGCAGGACCCGGCCCTCGTTGATCACCAAGACTCTGTCGGAAAGCCCCAGGGCCTCGCGGAAGTCATGGGTCACATAGACGATGGTCGCACCCAGATTACGTGCCATCGCCTTCAGGTTGGCGCGCGCGATACTGCGCAGCTTGGCGTCCAGGTGGGCGATCGGCTCGTCCAAGAGATAGACGTCGGCCGGGCGCACCAGGGCGCGGGCGAGCGACACGCGCTGCTTTTGTCCGCCCGACAGCTGCACCGGGTTCCGGTCGAGTAGATGGCCGATGCCCAGCTCGTCGGCCGTCCACTGGACCTTCTTCTTGATCTCCGCCTCGCCCAGCTTGGCTGCGCGCGGGGAGCGTAGGGGAAAGGCGATGTTCTCACCGACGCTGAGATGGGGATAGAGCGCATAGTACTCGAAGGCCATCGAGACGTTGCGGTCCTGGATCGAAAGGCCGTCGGTCGGGCGCCCCTTGATCGTAATGCGGCCGGAATAGTCGCTCTTGATGCCGGCGATCAGCTCCAGAATCGTGGTCTTCCCGGCCCCGGACGGCCCGAAGAGCGTAAAGAACTCGCCCTCATGGCATTCGAAGGAGATCTCGTCGAGGGCCTGCGTCTTGCCGTAGTGCTTGGAGACGGCCTCTAGGCTAAGCGCGCTCATCGCTCGTCCTTCTTGAAACGATCGAAGATCCGATAGCCCCAACCGATGAACCAGATCAGGAAGGCGAAGGAGATCGCCGTGCCGATGTAATAGTTGATGTAGCGCTCCACCCCGCCAAGCAGGATGAACTGCAGGCCGATGAAGCCGACCATGCCCCAGAAGATGCGATCCATCATGTCCATGGCCGGCTATCCCTTCACCGCGCCGAAGGTGAGACCGCGCACCACGTGCTTTTGCATGATCCATGCCGCCAGCAGGGTCGGCAGGACGGCCACGCACATCAGGGCGGCCATCGGTCCCCACTGGATCTCGACCGATCCCCAGAAGGTCGATTGGCCGACCGAGATGGTTCGCGCAATCCTCCGGGTGAAGAGGAAGGCGAAGAGGAACTCGTTCCACGACCAGATCAGGCAGAACATTGTGGTGATGGCGATGCCGGGCTTGATCAGCGGGAAGACGATCCGGCGCAGGATGGTGATGCGGTCATAGCCGTCCAGCATCGCCGCATGCTCCAGGCTCTCCGGGATCTCGCGAAAGAAGCCATACAGCAGAAAGGTCGCGAAGCTCATGTTGAAGTAGGTGTAGAGCAGGATCAGTCCCAAGTGGGTATCGAGCAGACCCAGGTTGCGGAACAGCAGGAAGAAGGGGATGGCCGCAACCACGCCGGGGAACATGCGGGTCGAGATGGTGATGAAGAGAATGTGACCTCTTCCGGTGTTGAAGCGCGCGAAGCTGTAGGCCGCCGGGATGGAGATCAGCATCACCACGATGGTGCTGCCGACGCTTAGGATCATAGAGTTGAAGAGTTCGCCGAACGCCGGCCGCACGTTGATCAGATAGTCGAAGTTCTCGAAGGTCGGGCTGAAGACGAAGGGATTGTCGGAGAAGATGTCGTCCGGTGCCTTCAGGGCCGTGACGTAGATCCACAGCACGGGGAAGACGAAGACGAAGACCATCAGGCCGACGGCGATCCAGAAGAGAAGGCTCCGCATGGTCTAGCGTCCATCCATGGCTTTGATCAGCTGCTTGAACAGCAGGGCACCGACGATCAGCGTGAGGTACAGCGCGAAGAGGGCGTAGGCGGCACCCTGGCCGATGTCGAAGAAGACGAAGGACACACGATAGATCATCCAGTCCAACAGCTCCGTGTTCAGTCCGCCGCGGGTGGTTCCGTAAAGCGGATCGAAGAGGCGCATCAACCACATGACCCGCAGCAGCACGATGATGATGATCAAGGGCTTCAACAGCGGCAGGGTGAGGCGGAAGAAGGTTCGGATCGACGAAGCGCCGTCGATCTGCGCGGCCTCGAACTGATCGCGCGGCATGCCCTTCAGGCCGGCCAGCAGGACGAAGACAGAAAAGGGCAGCCACTGCCAGACTGTGATGAAGACGATGGTGTTGAGCGCCATCGAGGGCGTCGAGAGGAAGGGCACGGCTTCGATGCCAAGCCACCCCAGCACTGTGTTCACCACGCCAAACTGGATGTGCAGAATGTAGTTCCACATCAGGGACATCGACAGCGGCGAGACCAGCAGGGGAATGAAGCAGAGGCCGCGCACGATGCCCTGGCCCCGGAAGTTTCGATTGAGCAGCAAGGCCAAGGCCATGCCGACCACCAGCTCGATGGCGATGCAGAGCACGAGGACGTAGACGGTGCGCCCGAGTGCCTCCCAGAAGGCCTTATCCGACAGCACCCAGCGATAGTTGTCCAAGCCGACGAAGTTTGGATCGCCCTTCATCACATAGTCGGTGAAGGACATGTAGAGGCTGTAGAGCGTCGGGTAGACCATGAAGGCGAGCAGGAAGACGACCAAGGGGCCGATCAGCAGCCACTTCATGAAGCGGTCGTCTTCGAATAGCTTCGCCTTTGGCGTAGCGGACATGCTCGGCCATTCCTTAAGAAGCGGTGAGGGGGACGATAGCCGGACGGCGCTGGGCCGTCCGGCTGGTTATCGGGCTACTGGACCGGCAGCTCGCCGAACTTCTTCTGCAGGCGACCGAAGGAGGTCTCCCAGGCCTCCAGACTCTCGGCCGGCGTGGTCGCCCCGGTCGCGTTCTCGTGGCCGATGATCGTCATCTGCTCGTAGATCTTGCCGAAGGCAGAGCTGTTGAAGTGCAGGTAGTTGTCGACGTCGGCTGCCTGGGCATCCCACTGCTCCAGGGTCGGCGGAATCCAGCCATAGGCCGCATAGTTGGTCTCGACCGTCTTGTCGGGCTCACCCAGGACCTTGGCATGGGTGCCGGCCCAGCCACCCTCGATCATCTCCTTCTGCGTGGCATAGGAGCCGATGAACTTCAGCAGCCAGTAGGCAGCTTCGGGATTGCCGCTGTCGCGGCTGGGGGCGAAATGGAAGGCACCGGTATAGGGGCGCGAACCGACCACCGGGGCGGCAGCCGCACGGGCGCCGGGTACTTCGGCCTGAACGGTCGAGGCCCAGTTCCACAGGCCGTTGTACATCAGCGGGATGATGGCCGTGTTGCCCTCGACGAACTGTGCCGTGGCGAAGTCCCAGAAGGCATTCTCGGACCCCGGAGGCGCATACTTCATCAGCTCCTGATAAAGCGTGAAGGCCCACTCCAGGACCTCGCGATCCTTGTCGGTGATGGTAAAGCCGACCAGCTTGCCGTCTTCGCGCACCGGAGAGGCCCAGTGCCCGCCCTTGCTCCAGACCATGGCGGCCAGTTCGTCCTGCACGTGCGGGAAACGGCCGGCCATCATGGAGACGCCATAGAAGTTATGGTCCAGGGTCTCGCCGCGCAGCGTCTCGCCTTTCTTGCGGGTGAAGAACTGGGCCTGATCGACCAGCTGCTGCCACTCCGTCGCCGGCGCCAAGTCGTAGCCATACCTTTCTTTAAAGGCGGCCTGCTCGCCGGCGTCGTTGAAGAGGTCCTCGCGATAGATCGAGACCATGGTGTAGGTGTAGTAGGGCACACCCACCAGCACGCCGTCGCGGGTCGATGCCATGCGCAGCAAGCCCGGATCGATGCCGTCGACCACCTTCTGCAGCCCGGCAACGCCCTCTGGGTCGTACTTCTCCGCCAGCTCGTTCAGAGAGTGGAGGTAGTCCCGCCATTCGTTGGTCCAGGAGGTCTCGGTGACCACCACATCGTAGGCGCCGGTCTGCCCCTGCAGCTCGACCACCTCTTTGGAATAGATCGTTGCGAAGACCATCGATTCGGAGGTCACGGGAACGCCGGTGGCCTCGGAGAAGGCCTGCAAATAGGGAATGATCAGATCGGCCGCTCCGCCGGCTTCGAGCGCCACGTGGATGGGTTCCTTGTTCTCAATTTCGGGGATATCGGCCAGGGTAAAGCCGTCGTCCGCAATGGCTGGAGCAGCCAGCGCGACGGCCGCCGCTGCAGCCACCGCAACGAGGCCACTGGTTTTTTGGAACAGCATGATCATCCTCCCTTTCTTTGTTTTCTCCTTTCAGGATCTAGTAACACTACGTGCCTGTCAAGAATCTTTGGGATGCCGCAGGATTTGATGATTTCATACTATATTACAATTGCTTAAAGAGTAAGAGGGTCTAAGAAACCCAACCTCATTGGAGAAATTTTCCTGAGATTCCCTTGCATTAACCGAGCGTTCTGCCAAGACTGCGTAGTGTGACTATCAGCAAGGGAGTTGCCACGTGGCCAGCATTTCTCCGGGCGAACTGGACAAGGGAACATTCGTAGCGCGCGTCTGGCGGCCAGACCGCGAGGGGCCGTCGGTTTGCGCCTTGCGCGAGGCGGCAGTGATTGACATCACCTGTCGCCAGGTTCCGACCATGCGCGATCTTCTGGAGCTGCCTGATCCGGTCGCCTTTCTAGAGGGCGCCGTCGATAAGGGGGAATCTTTGGGCACGCTGGAGGCGATTGCCGCCAGCAGCCTGGAAGCCGACAACGACAGCGCGCAGCTGCACCTCCTGGCACCCAACGATCTGCAGGCCGTCAAAGCCTGTGGCGTCACCTTCGCCAAGTCGATGATCGAGCGCGTCATCGAAGAGCGAGCAGCCGGCGACCCGACCAAGGCGGCAGCCATCCGCGAGCGCTGTGTGGCGATCGTCGGCGACAGCCTGCGCGATCTCGAGGCCGGCTCGGAGGAGGCGGCCAAGGTGAAGGCCGCCCTGATCGAGGAGGATCTCTGGTCACCTTATCTCGAGGTCGGCATCGGCCCCGATGCGGAGGTCTTTTCCAAGTGCCAGCCGCTATCGTCCGTGGGCTGGGGCGCCAGGGTGGGTTTGCATCCGATCTCGACCTGGAACAACCCCGAGCCGGAAATCGTGCTGGCGGTCAACAGCAGGGCAGAGGTGAAGGGGGCGGCGCTCGGCAACGACGTCAATCTGCGTGACATCGAGGGACGATCGGCGTTGCTGCTCGGCAAGGCCAAGGACAACAATGCCTCTTGCTCCATCGGTCCCTTCATTCGCCTCTTCGATGCGGGCTATTCGCTCGACGATGTGCGCCAAGCCGACCTCGACCTGACCGTGACCGGCGAGGACGGCTACGTCTTGAACGGCAAGAGCTCCATGCGCGAGATCAGCCGCGATCCCTTGGACCTGGTCGCCCAGACCTGCGGCAGTCATCACCAGTATCCCGACGGCTTCATGCTCTTCATGGGAACGCTCTTCGCGCCGACCGAGGACCGCGATCATCCGGGCCAGGGTTTCACCCACAAGCTGGGCGATGTCGTCACCATCGCAAATGCCCAGCTGGGATCGCTCGTCAATCGGGTGGCGCTCTCGACCGACTGTCGGCCCTGGACCTTCGGGGCGGCGGACCTGATGCGCAACCTTGCCGCCCGCGGTCTCCTCTAGAGGCCGGCTGCTTCCTTCACCCGATCGAGGCAGCTTAGCGAGACGGGCTGGATGAGAATCGTCGTCACCGATCACAGCTTCGGCAACCTGTGCCATGAAGAGGCGGTTGCACGAGCCCATGGATTGACCTTGGAGGTCTTCGATTGCAGCCAAGCAGCCGAGACCGCCGCCGCGGTGGCGGGTGCCGGTGTCGTCTTCGCCAATCTGGCGCCGGTCGACGCCGCGGCTTTGCAGGCGATGGCGCCTGGCGCCTTGCTGATCCGCTATGGCGTGGGTGTCGACAATGTCGATCTCGCTGCCGCCAAGGCCGCCGGCGTGACCCTGTGCAACGTTCCCGATTATGGGGCCGAGGAGGTGGCCGATCATGCTCTGGCGATGCTGCTGCCCCTGTTGCGGCGCCTACCTAAATTCGATGCGGCCGTTCGTTCCGGTGCTTGGGGGGCAACAGCGTTGGTGGCGACCCTTCCGGCCTGCTCGGAAGTGACCGTCGGACTGCTGGGCTTTGGTCGTATCGCGCAGGCCGTTGTGCGGCGTTTGCGTCCCTTCGGGTTCGACATCATCGCTTGCGATCCTCTGGTCGCACCAAGCCTTGCCGCCAAGGCCAAGGTCGAACTGGTCGAATTCGAGGCGCTGCTTGCCCGCTCTCACGCCCTGTCCCTGCACCTGCCTTTGATCGACGCCACGCGCCACATTATCGATGCTCGAGCGCTGGCGGCCCTGCCCCGGGGTGCGGTGGTGGTCAACGTCTCGCGCGGCGGTCTGATCGACGAGCCGGCTTTGGCCCTGGCGCTCCTGTCCGGCCAGCTGTCCGGTGCCGGTATCGACGTCTTCGAGAACGAGCCCCTGGCATCCGATTCTCCGCTGCTGTCGACGCCGAACACGCTGCTGTCGCCACATGCGGCTTTCTACTCCAACAAGTCGCTGCAGAACCTCCAGCGCCTTGCAGCCGAAGAGGCCGATCGTTTCTTGAAAGGCGAGGCTTTGCGCTGTCCTATACTGGTATGATTTCCAGGCTAGAGCAGGATGACATCAAATCGAAACGATTTGTCGCCTGAACCCTGCTCTAAGCGTTGAATAGAACGCAAGAGATAGGGGGCGCACTCGCTCTCAGTCTTATCTTGGTGCTTGCTGCAGCAGGTCGTTGGTTCGCGGCAGGTCCGCACCACGCCGCGCGCAGGCAAGGGCGGACGCGCCGACCGCGACCTCGAGAATGCGGCCTAGCGTGTCAGCGCTGAGATCATCGAGGGATGCCGGTGTCTTGATGCCCTGCTGGGCCAGCGCGGCGATAAGGGCGGCCTGAAAGGCATCGCCGGCGCCGACGGTGTCGACCACCTCCACCTCTCGTCCCGGTACGACGACCCTACCCTTGGCGGTCAGAGCCTCTGCGCCTTCCGCACCCTGTGTCACGACGACCAAGCGCGCGCCCAGTTTCCGCCAGCGCTCTGCCACTGCAATCGCTGCGTCCTCGGGATAGAGGAGTGCGAGGTCCTCGTCGCTCACCTTCACCACATCGGCTTGGCCCACAAAGCGCTCGACCCGCTGGCGCCAGTGCGCGACGTCGGGTTCGACATTCAGGCGTACATTGGGGTCGAGTGTGAGCAGGCGCCGCCCTGCTTCGCGCTCGAAGAGGGCGAGGAGCGCCGAGCCCACAGGCTCTACCGCCAGCGAGTAAGAACCGGCATGCACGCCCCAGACCGCTGCATCGAGGTCGGGTAGATCGCCGACCTCGATTGCCCGATCGGCCGCACCCTCGCCGTAGAAGGCATAGGCCGGTCCGCCGTCCGGTCCGACATCGACGATTGAGAGCGTGGTCGCGCGCTGGCTGCGGACCAGGAGGTCGGTCACGACCCCCTCGGCAGTCAGCGCGGCGTGCAGCCTCTCGCCCAGTCTATCTCTTGAAAGCCCGGTGAAGAGCGCCGAGGGCTGGCCGAGCCTTGCGAGCCCTACGGCCACGTTGAAAGGTGAGCCGCCGATCCGGGCATCGAAGCTGAGGCCCGCTTCGCCCTCTTGGCCGAAGAGGTCCCAGAGCGCTTCGCCGCAAACCACGAACATCTCAGGGCGTTCCCATTTCTTGAGCCGCTCCGGTCGACGCCCCCGAGCCGGCATAGGTCTCGAGCGCGCGCGCGCAGCCGTCGCGCCAGATCATCGAAAGCCATCCCTCGAAAGCATCGGCAAAACGGGCTTCCCCCTCCAGCTCACCGTAGAACTGGCGCTGTTCCAGCCAAGCGCGCGGCCGCTGCCGAGCAGCTTGCGCGGCGCGGCGAAGGCCGTCCCAGTGTGGATCATTCGGCTCGATAACCGAAGCATCTTCGCGCCTGCCTTCGCACATTCGCGCCCAGAGCGCCTCGACGAGGGCAAGTCCCTCCAGCGGCGCGTCGCTGGCCAGTGCGTCGCGCAGGATCGGCAGTACGAACCCGCTATGGCGCGACGAGCCATCGAAGGCGACCCGTCTTGTGGTGTCCACGATCGCCGGATTGGAGAAACGACGCTCGATCAAGGTGACGTAAGCCTCCGGCGTGATCAAGGGCACAGGTTTGACCTGCGGTGCGATCTCGCATTCCTGAACCTTGTGGAAGAAGGCGCGAATCAAAGGGTGGGCCATGCAGTCTGAGATGCTCGCAAGGCCCAGAATCTCGCCCGGGTTGGCGATGACCTGATGGCCGGCGTTCAGGATGCGGATCTTCATGGCTTCGTAGTCATGGACCCGGTCGGAGAAGGTGGCACCTGCCAGGTTCCAGTCCGGGCGGCCGGCGCAGAAGTCGTCCTCGATCACCCACTGGCGATAGTTCTCGTGGGTGACCGGCGCCTTGTCGTCGATGCCGAAGCGATGCGCCAGCGCGATCTCCTTCGGACCGGTGGCGGGCACGATGCAATCAACCATCGAGTTCGGGAATGAGCAGCTGGCCTCGATCCAGTCGGCGAGGCCCGGATCTGACAAGCGCGCGAGGCCGAGCAGCGTCTGCCGCAGAACCGTGCCGTTGCCCTGAAGGTTGTCGCAGCTGAGACTCGTCAGAGGGCCTCTGCCTGTCGACCGACGTAACTTCAGGGCTGCCAGTATTGCGCCGAAGGCCGTGCGCGGGCTGTCGGGCTTGGCTGCATCGTGCAGAATGTCCGGATGCTCCGCGTCGAAGCTGCCGTTGGCCGGATTCACATAGTAGCCGCCTTCCGTTACGGTGAGCGCGACGATGCGAATGGCCGGGTCAGCCATCTGCTGCACGAGTGCGCCATTGCTGTCTTCTATCGCGACAAAGCCGATCATCGATCCCGTGACTTCGGCGGAGATGCCGGAAGGCGCCAACTCGATCAAGGTTGTCAGACAGTCCTGCGCCAGCAGCTTTTGACGCTGTAGAGCGTCCGCCGGGCGCACGCCGGCCCCCACGATTGCCCAATCCTGGCAGTGCCCCTCTTCGAAAAGCCGGTGCAGGTACCAGGCCTGGTGGGCGCGATGGAAATTGCCGAGGCCGATGTGAACGATCCCGGGCGTGAGCGCGCGTCGATCATAGCGCGGGCGCCTGACGGCTGCGGGGAGGTCCGCCAGCGTCCGGTCGCCGAGGGGAATCAACTCATCCATTGACCACCGTCTACATTGTAGGTTTGCGCGACGATGTAGTCGGCCTCTGCAGTGGCCAGGAAGATCGCCATTCCGGTCAGGTCCTCGGCACGGCCCATTCGGCCATAGGGAACGGCCCGGCCGACCTCGGCCTTCTTCTCGCCTGGGGCCTTGTTCTCGTATTTGGCGAAGAAGGCGTCGACGCCGTCCCAGTGCTCGCCGTCGACCACGCCCGGGGCGATGGCGTTCACGTTGATGCCGTGCCGGATGAGATTGAGACCGGCGGACTGCGTCAAGCTGATGACGGCCGCCTTGCTCGCACAGTAGACCGCGACAAGCGCTTCGCCACGGCGTCCGGCCTGGCTTGCCATGTTGATGATCTTGCCGCCGCCGCCACGCTGGATCATGTGCCGGGCAACGGCTTGCATGGTGAAGAGCGTCCCGGCGACATTGACGGCGAAGATGCGCTCATAGTCGGCGCGTTCGATCTCCACCAGCGGCGCGGCGGTGAAGAGAGCCGCGTTGTTGATCAGGATATCGATGCGTCCCAAGGCATCGACGGTCTGCAACACTGCAGCCTCGATACTCTCTTGCTTGGACACATCCATCCGGACCGCCGTGGCCGCCGCGCCCAGGTCTTTGGCCGCCTGGCCGGCGCGCTCGCTATCGATGTCGGCAATCGCCACCCTGGCGCCTTCGCGGACGTAGGCCTCGGCAAAGCTGCGGCCGATCCCGCGCGCTGCACCGGTGATCAGTGCGGTTTTTCCTTGCAGCCTTGTCACGCGATCCTTAGCCCCTGTTCGTCGAAGCGGAGGATCTGATCGCTGCGAGGATTGAGCGTGATCCGGTCGCCGTGCTTGAAGCTGACCTCGCCGGGCGCGCGCACCGTCATTGTCTCTGCCAGGCCCGTCTTGTGAATGTGGAAGAAGGTGTCGGAGCCCAGGTGTTCGGCCACGCCGACCGTTCCTGCCCAGGCACCGCCCTCCGCTGCCACCTCGATATGCTCGGGCCGAATGCCGATGGTGTGCGCGCTGTGCTTGGCCGCCTCCTCACCCTCGATGAAGTTCATCTTGGGCGAGCCGATGAAGCCGGCAACGAAGAGATTGCAGGGCTCCCGGTAGAGCTCCAGCGGCGATCCGACCTGTTCGATATGGCCGGCCCGCAGCACCACGATCTTGTCGGCCATGGTCATGGCCTCGACCTGGTCGTGAGTCACATAGATCATCGTCGTCTTCAGGCGCTCGTGCAACTCGCTGATCTCAAGGCGCATGCCGACGCGCAGGGCCGCGTCGAGATTGGAGAGCGGCTCGTCGAACAGGAAGGCGGCGGGCTCGCGCACGATGGCCCGGCCGATGGCGACGCGTTGGCGCTGTCCGCCGGAGAGCTGACCGGGGCGACGATCGAGATAGTCGGTCAGGTTGAGCGCGGCGGCGGCTTGCTCTATGCGCCGCTCCTGCTCGGCCTTATCCATCTTCGCCATGCGCAGCGGGAAGGCGATGTTCTTGCGCACGCTCATGTGCGGGTAGAGCGCGTAGGACTGGAACACCATCGCCAGGCCGCGCTTGGCCGGTGGGATCTCGGTGGCGTCCTGCCCGTCGATGCGAATGGTGCCCGAGGAGATGTCCTCCAGCCCCGAAATCAGCCGCAGCAGGGTGGACTTGCCGCAGCCCGAAGGCCCGACGAAGACCGTGAACTCCCCGTCTTCGATGTTGAGGTCCAGCGGCGGGATGACTTCCAGTTCGCCAAAGCTCTTGGTGACCTTCTCGAGCGTAATCTGTCCCATTCTTGCTTCTCCCTATTTGACCGCGCCGAAGGTGAGGCCGCGCACGAGTTGCTTCTGGCTGAACCAGCCGAGGATCAGGATCGGTGCGATGGCCATGGTCGAGGCGGCCGAAAGCTTGGCGTAGAAGAGCCCTTCGGGGCTCGAATAGCTGGCGATGAAGGCGGTAAGGGGGGCGGCCTTGGCTGCCGTCAGGTTCAAGGTCCAGAAGGCCTCGTTCCAGGCCAGGATGACGTTCAGCAGAACGGTCGAGGCGATCCCCGGCACGGCCATCGGCGTCAGCACGTAGAGGATCTCTTCCTTCAGGGTCGCGCCGTCCATCCGCGCGGCCTCCAGGATCTCGCCGGGAATCTCCTTGAAGTAGGTGTAGAGCATCCAGACGATGATCGGCAGGTTGATCAGCATCAGGACCAGGGTCAGACCGATGCGTGTGTCCAGCAGGCCCAACTCGATGAAGATCAGGTAGATCGGATAGAGCACGCCGACCGCCGGCAGCATCTTGGTCGACAGCATCCATAGCAGAATGTCCTTGGTCCGTCTGGAGGGAACAAAGGCCATCGACCAGGCTGCCGGGACCGCGATCAGGATGCCCAGCAGGGTAGAGCCGCCGGCGATGATCACGGAGTTCCACAGGAAGCGCATGTAGTCGGAGCGCTCCTGCACGACGGCGTAGTTCTCCAAGGTCCAGTCGAAGAAGAGGAACACCGGAGGATCGGCAATCGCCGTGGCTTCGGTCTTGAAGCTGGTCAGGATCGTCCAGAGGATCGGGAAGAAGATCAGCAGTCCGACCGACCATGCAGCGATGGTGTTGATGGTCTTGCGCTGGGTGGTGACTGTGCGGGCCATGTCTCGTCCTCCCTCAAGCGTCCAGGTTCTTGCCGACGATGCGCATCAGGAAGAGCGCGACGATGTTGGCCAGGATGACGGCGTAGATGCCGCCGGCCGAGCCCAGGCCTATGTTCTGGCTTTCCAGCACGCGCTGGTAGATCAGATAGGTCAGCGTTCGGGTGCCGAAGGATCCTTGGGTCGTGACGAAGATCTCGGCGAAGATCGACAGCAGGAAGATCGTCTGGATCAGCACGACGACGGTAATCGCACGGCTGAGGTGGGGCAGAATGATGAAGCCGAAGCGTGCCAGCGGCGGGGCACCATCCATCTCGGCTGCCTCAAGCTGCTCACTGTCCAGCGACTGAATCGCGGTCAGCAGGATCAAGGTCGCAAAGGGCAGCCACTGCCAGGAGACGATCATCATGATGGCGAAGAGCGGCGCCTCGCTCAGCCACTCGACCGGTTGCGCGCCGAAGAACTGCCAGAGATGCGCGAAGAGGCCGTTCACCGGATCCATCAGCATGTTCTTCCAGACCAGCGCGGAGACGGTGGGCATAACGAAGAAGGGGGCGATGACCAGGATCCGGACGATCCCCTGGCCCAGCATCGGCTGGTCCAGCAGCAGCGCCAGCAAGATGCCGAAGACAACGGTGATCACCAGCACGCCGCCGACGATCACCAGGGTTGCCTGCACGCTGGGCCAAAAGGCGCTGGAGGTGAGGAAGCGGACATAGTTGTCGAAACCGACCCAGCCCAGATCGCCACCGCGCAACGGCAGGAACTTCTTGAAGGAGAAGTAGAGCGTCATCAGAAGCGGGACGAGCATCCAGCCGAGGAGCAGCACGACGGCCGGGGCCATCATCACTCTGGCTGCGGATCTTGAATGTTGTGTTGCCATGACCTGCCTCCTCGCGGGCGATGGGCATCCGGCTTGCGGCCGCCGTCCTCGCGCGATGTCTCAGGGCTGGGACCGGGGGCAGCCTGGTGCTGCGCCCCGGAGAGTTAGGCGGTGCCGGCCAAGCGGCACCGGCTAAGCGGTCTAGACCAAGATGATCGCAGATCGAAACGACCCGCGGTCTGAATCTTGGTCTACTTTCAAACAAGTAGAGTGCGATTCAGACGATAGATCGATTCGATCTATCGTCATCGCGCTCTAGTAGCCGGCGGCTTCCATCTCGT
>JAVJSY010000039.1:0-177774 GCA_040219175.1 Kiloniellales bacterium | reverse complement strand
ATACGTGGCTACGCCACCTCTTGCACAATCCCCCGCCATCCGCCATAATCCACCCGCATTTCTCCTCGCCCGCGACGAGGCCCTCCACCAGCCCCGGAGACTACCCATGTCCGCCTTCCAGCCGCGCGTCTTTTCCGGCGTCCAGCCGACCGGGAATCTGCATCTCGGCAATTATCTCGGCGCGCTGCAGAAATTCGTCGCGCTGCAGGATAGCCATGACTGCATCTATTGCGTGGTCGACCTGCACTCGATCACCGCCCAGCTCGTCCATGACGACCTGGCCGGTCAGACCCGCGCCATCACCGCGGCATTTCTGGCCTCCGGCATCGACCCGAAAAAGCACATCGTCTTCAACCAGAGCCGCGTGCCGCAGCACGCCGAACTGGCCTGGATCTTCAATTGCGTCGCCCGCATCGGCTGGATGAACCGCATGACGCAGTTCAAGGACAAGGCCGGCAAGGACCGCGAGAAGGCCTCGGCCGGTCTCTATGTCTATCCCAACCTCATGGCGGCCGACATCCTGGTCTATAAGGCAACCCACGTGCCGGTGGGCGAGGATCAAAAGCAGCATCTGGAGCTGGCCCGCGACATCGCGCAGAAATTCAATCACGACTACGAGGTCGAGCTCTTCCCGCTGATCGAACCCTTGATCCTGGGCGACGCCACGCGGGTCATGTCGCTGCGCGACGGCAAGAAGAAGATGTCCAAGTCCGACCCCTCCGCCATGAGCCGGATCGTGATGACGGACGGCCCGGACGAGATCGCGAAGAAGATCCGCAAGGCCACGACCGATCCCCACAACCTTCCGGGACCGGAGGCGCTGGACGAGGCCGGCGCTCTGCCGGAAGGCACGCGCGGCGAACGGCCCGAGTGCTGGAATCTGCTTGGCATCTATGCCGCCCTTGCCGAGCAGAGCTTGCGCCAGGCGGTGACGCAGCACGGCGGCGCCAGCTTCTCCGACTTCAAGAAGAGCCTCACCGACTTGGCGGTCGCCAAGCTGGGGCCGGTCGGCGAAGAGATGAAGCGCCTGATGGCCGACCCCGGCTATGTCGACGGCGTGCTGGCCGATGGGGCTGCGCGTGCCCGCGCGCTGGCCGAGCCAGTGATGGCCGAGGTTCACGACGCCGTTGGATTTCTGCGCAGCTGAATTGCGGCGGCGCCCGGCTAGGCGCTAGTCTCTCCAGCGGAGGGCAAGAGCAACGGATCGGGAGGCTGACTGAGGGCAATGCAGATCTACCTGCCGGTGGCGGAGATCTCGATCGACGTTTTCCTGCTCTTGGGCCTGGGCGGAGTTATCGGTGTGCTCTCGGGCATGTTCGGTGTCGGCGGCGGCTTCTTGATGACGCCGCTCTTGATGGTGATCGGCGTGCCGGCCCCGGTTGCTGTTGGAACCCAGGCCAATTCGGTGATCGCCACCTCGGTCTCGGGCGTGATGGCGCACTGGCCGCGCGGCAACGTCGACATCAAGATGGGTTTGGTTCTGCTGGTCGGCGGCCTGATCGGCTCGGCGCTGGGCGTCGTCATCTTCTCCTGGCTGAAAGAGCTGGGGCAGATCGATTTCGCGATCAAGCTGATCTATGTGGCGACCTTGGGAACGGTCGGCACCCTGATGCTGCTGGAATCCAGCCGGGCCGTGTTTCGCCGCAAGCGCAAGCTGCCGACCCGCAAGAAGCTGCACAAGCACCACTGGGTGCATGGCCTGCCCTTCAAGATGCGCTTTCGCAAGTCGCGGCTCTATATCTCCGCACTGATGCCGCTGGCGATCGGCTTTGCGGTGGGCATGCTGTCCGCCCTGATGGGCATCGGCGGCGGCTTCATGATCGTGCCGGCGATGATCTACTTGCTGGGCATGCCGACCAGCGTGGTGATCGGCACCTCTCTCTTCCAGATCATCTTCGTCTCGATGAACGTGACATTCCTGCAGGCCTGGGAGAACCAGACCGTCGACATCGTGCTGGCGCTGCTGCTGCTGGTCGGCAGCGTCGTCGGTGTCCAGATCGGCACACGTCTTGGAGCCAAGGTGCAGGGCGATGCGCTCCGCCTGATGCTGGCGGTGCTGGTGGTCGCAGTCGGTATCAATCTGACGGTGAACCTCTTCACCCCGCCCGCCGACACCTATGTCCTGGGGTCGGGCTTTTGAGCCGCCTGGCCACCATCGCGATTGTGGTCCTGCTGTCGTTGGGCAGTCTGATCGGGGCCAGTCTGATCATGGGCAGCCTGACGGGTCGCGATGCGCGCGCGCAGGCGGTGCTGGCCGACCTCGCCGACCACCTGGTCGCGATTCACACCGGCTTCGACGGTACCAACATCCTGGTCTTCGGCATGCTGCCCAAGGATGGCGATCTGGCAATCGTCGTGCGCGGCCCGGCCAGGCCGACCGTGATGCATCGCAAAGGCTCTATCGCCGGAGTTTGGGTGAACACGGCCACCATGACCTTTCCGAACGCACCGTCCTTCTATGCGCTCGCCAGCTCCGCACCGCTGGAAGAGATGGTGGCGCCCTACGAGCGCGACAGGCTAAGGCTGGGCCTGGACGATCTAAATCTTCGGCCCAGCGGCCGCGCGTCGCCGAACCTGCTGGCGGAATGGCGCGAAGGGCTGGTCCGGGCAAAGCAACGCCAGGGGCTCTACGTCACCAAGCCCTCGGAGATAACGATTCTGGGCGGTAACCTCTTCAGAAGCGCGATCGAGATGCCTTCTAACGTGCCCACCGGCACCTATCTGATCGACGTCTATCTGTTCCGCGACGGGCTGAATGTCGCCGCACAAAGCCTGCCTCTTGCCGTCAGCAAGGTCGGGGTCGAGGCACAGATCTATGCGCTGGCACACCAGCACTCCGCCCTCTATGGTATTCTGTCTATCTTGATCGCCCTCTTGTTCGGGTGGATTGCCCACTTGCTCTTCCGCCGCCGATAGGGCGACATGCGTTACGGGAGGTCGCCGCAATGAACGACACACCGCAGGAAGAGGCCGAAACAGAAGTCGAACCGGGGCGCATGTTCCTGGTCGTCGTCGACGACAGCGACGAGATGAAGATCGCGCTGCGCTTTGCTTGCCGCCGCGCCCGCCATACCGATGGGCGGGTGGCTCTGCTCTATGTCATCGAGCCGACCGAGTTTCAGCACTTCATGGGCGTGGGCGACCTCTTGGCCGAAGAGGCACGCCAGAATGCGGAGCAGTTCGTGCAACGCTTGGCCGTGCAGGTAAAAGAGATATCCGGCCGACTGCCGGTGGTCTATTTGCGCGAGGGCAACCGTCGCGACCAGCTTTTGAAACTGGTGCAGGAGGAATCCGCGATCTCAATCCTGGTTTTGGCCGCCAGCACACAGAGCGGCTCTCCCGGTCCGCTGATCCAGGCCTTGACCGGCAAGTTTCTAAGCCGCCTCACCGTGCCCATGACTGTGGTCCCCGGAAATCTCAGCGAAGCGGCAATAGACGCGATATCGTAACGCTCTTGTGCCTGCCGGTCTGCTTGCCAGAGACCTTACTACTCCCCATGTCGTCGCTAGACCGATATTCCAAGGCGGCGAAGAGAAGCGCCGACACCGTTACGATCAGGCTTGCGGAGAAAACCAACCCATGTTCATTCAAACCGAGGCGACACCGAACCCGGCGACCATGAAGTTCATCCCAGGGGTCGAGGTTCTGGCCTCCGGAACTGCGGATTTTCGCGATCCGGAAGGTGCGGAGCGCTCGCCGCTGGCTGAGCGCTTGTTCCATGTCGACGGCATCGTCGGCGTTTTCCTTGCTGGCGACTTCATTTCCATCACCAAGGAAGAGACGAAGGATTGGCACGCGCTGAAGCCAGCCGTCTTCGGCATCCTGATGGAGCACTTCTCGGCCGGTCGCCCGGTCTTGCTCGAAGATGCAAAAGCAGAGCCGCAGCACGCCGAAGAGGACAGCGAGGTCGTCTCCCAGATCAAGGAGCTGCTGGACACGCGTGTGCGCCCGGCAGTGGCACAGGATGGCGGCGACATCGTCTTCCATGGTTTCGAAAAGGGCATCGTCTACCTGCACATGCAGGGCGCCTGTGCCGGCTGCCCCTCCTCGACGGCGACCTTGAAGATGGGCATCGAGAACATGTTGAAGCACTACATCCCCGAGGTGGTCGAGGTTCGGCCGACGGTGTAAGCCCCACGCTCGTCGATCATAGCCAATTTGGAATTGAAAGGA
Source organism: Kiloniellales bacterium (assembly GCA_040219175.1). Classification (GTDB taxonomy): domain Bacteria; phylum Pseudomonadota; class Alphaproteobacteria; order Kiloniellales; family JACOMY01; genus JACOMY01. Next base: position 173,601 of record JAVJSY010000039.1, on the reverse strand, counting down.
GTGCCGATGGCGCGGGAGCTCGATCAAGCTGCGCTGGAACAGCTGTTCTTCGAGGCGCGAACCCATAACAGTTTTCGCGACGAAGCCGTCCCCGAATCACTGCTCGCCAAGGTCTATGAAGTGGCGCGCTGGGCACCGACCAGCGCCAACTGCCTGCCCATGCGGGTCGTCTATGTGATCAGCCAAGAGGCTAAGGAAAAGCTGCGCCCGGCCTTGGCCGAGGGCAACCTCGAGAAGACCATGGCAGCGCCGGCGACGGCGATCATCGGCCACGACCTGGAGTTCTACGAGCAGCTGCCAAAGCTCTTCCCGCACACCGATGCGCGCTCCTGGTTCGTCGGCAAAGAGCAACACATCGAGACCACGGCCTTCCGCAATGGATCGATGCAGGGCGGCTACTTCATCTTGGCCGCCCGCGCGCTGGGCCTGGACTGCGGCCCCATGTCGGGCTTCAACAACGCCATGGTCGATGCGGCCTTCTTCGCGGGGACTGCGGTGAAGTCCAACTTCATCTGCAATCTGGGCTATGGCGATCCCGCCGGGCTGCATCCGCGCGGGCCGCGTCTGGCAGCCGACGAGGCCTGCCGCTTCGAATAGAGCCCGTTCAAATTGGATTGCCTTGGCTGATGGCGGCGAACGCGCATCTGCCGCAGACCTTGCTGGCGCTGGAGGCGGCCGGGGCATCTTGCTCCGTCGCCGTCTGGCACGATGGGGTGGTGCTGGTCGAAGACACGCGGGCGATGCAGCGCGGCCAATCCGAACAGCTGGTGCCCATGGTGCAACGCGCAATGGGACACGCCCGGATCCCCTGGCAGTCCTTGGACGCCATTGCCGTGACCAGTGGTCCCGGTGGCTTTACCGGGGTGCGTATCGGACTGGCAGCGGCGCAAGGCTTGGCACTCGCCTGGGATCTGCCCGTTATCACGCTGTCCTGCTTCGATGCGGTTCGCGCGTCGCTTCCACCCGACGAGCCCGGCCTGCGCTGGCTGTTGATGCTGATCGAGGCCAAACGTGCCGAGGTCTACGTTCAGCTCTGCAAGCCGGACGGCGCGCTCCATCTGGGGCCGGTCCTGATCGGAGAGCAGGACCTGGTCCAAGCCCTTCCTGCGGAGCCATTCTTGCTGGCCGGCGACGCAGCGACGGCGCGCGTCGTGAGCCTGAGGGCGGCGGGTCTCGACATTCGTCTCAGCCAGGCGCCGACGCCGCTGTCTGCGGCAGTCGTGGCGCGCCTGGCAGCGCAGCGCCCTCTGCCAGCGCGACCCTGGCCGCTGCCAGCCCCCCTTTATCTGCGCGGAGCCGACACCACCTTGGCCAAGGCTAAACGCTAGGGGGGGAAGGCACATAGATCCCACACTCCATCACGGGCTTGGCCCGCTGGATGCTGCCGCCCGCTTGCATGCCGGCTGCTTTCCGGCCGAGACCTGGTCGCAGCATGACCTTCAAAGCCTGGAGACGCTATCCGGTAGCCTGGCTTGGCATATCGAGGCAGGCAACAGACTGCTCGGCCTCTTGCTCGCAAGACATGCCGCCGGGGAAGCCGAAGTCTTGACCCTGGCGGTCGATCCAACCTGTCGCCGCAAGGGTCTGGCTACCGTGATGATGCAGACCCTGATAGAGGACTTGCGCCGACGCGGCGTCGTTGGCCTCTATTTGGAGATGGCACGAAACAACGACCCCGCCCTGGCCCTATACAGCAACCTTGGCTTCTCTGAGGTGGGAATCAGAAAGGATTACTATCGAGACGGGGCGGATGCAGCGGTTTTGCGGCTTGCAATTGACAAAATTGGAGAGACTAACAGTTTTTTGAGCGAGAGATCGTAGACAGTCCGGTCGCTTTGCAGAGAACCGGGCATCTGAAAGGACCATCTCGTGAGAACTTCTGTTCTCTTCAACACAGCTATGCACAAATCAAATAATCCTTTCTTGCTTTCGTGGGTACGGCGCCGTATAGATGTCTTAGGTACGTAAACTTTTGGAGGAAGGCTCATGTCGGAGCAAGAGGGCGGCGACAAGCTGCTTGACCTAACAACTGCCATTGTCGCGGCTCATGTCACTCACAATTCAGTGTCCGCACAAGATTTGCCCAACCTGATCCGCGACGTCTACCAGTCGCTGGCGACTGTTGGGGAGCCTAAGGAAGTCGAGCCGGAGCGGCCCAATCCTGCTGTGGCGATTAAGCGGTCGATCACACCCGACTACCTGATTTGTCTTGAGGACGGGAAGAAGTTGAAGATGTTGAAGCGGCATCTGAAGACCGCCTATGACATGACACCCGAGCAGTATCGTGAGCGTTGGGGCCTGGCGCCGGACTATCCCATGGTTGCGCCGAACTATGCCAAGCAGCGCTCGCAGCTGGCCAAGGAGATCGGCCTGGGCACCAAGGCGCGCCGCCGCAGCTAAGCAAACGCAAAGCCCCACGCCGCCAACTGGTGTCGGTGTCCGTGGGGCGATTCTGACGGCTGACGCAAGCCGCTGCCGACGATGGTCCTCTTCGGTCGCGCGTGCTAAGAGCCCGCGGAAAATCGGGAGGCAGTGGACAAAGCGCCACTGCCTCCCTTTCTCGTTGCAGCACTTAAGTTGTTCCGGGCTTACCTCGCACGGCAGGAAAGTGCTAGACAGACACCCAGGCGAACAAGAAACGGGCCAAGTGTCTCGACGGCGGGATGGAACACGCGCGCCGAATCGAGCACACTCTCTTCCTCACTCGATCGCATCACCAGCGCAGCGGCGAGCACGACGAGGACAGAGGGCGGAGACCCAACGCCTTTGTCATCACGCGCCGCTAAGGCGTGACGACAGGTTACAATGGGAAGCCTCGGCAAGGCCGGCGGGACGACTGTCTTGTGGGTTTGAGCCAAAGTGGGAGTGGGAGATGCGTACGATGCCGGACCGCCTTGAACGGCTCTGTATCGAAAAGGGCTTGAAGATGACCGGCCAGCGGCGCGTGATCGCACGCGTGCTGTCGGAGGCGAGCGATCATCCCGATGTCGAACAGGTGCACGAGCGCGCCTCGAAGATCGATTCGAAGATTTCGATCGCGACGGTCTATCGAACCGTGAAGCTCTTCGAAGAAGCGGGCATTCTTGACCGGCACGATTTCGGCGAAGGGCGAGCGCGCTATGAAGAGCGCAGCGGCGATCATCACGACCACCTGATCGACGTGAACAGCGGCGAAGTCATTGAATTTGTCGATCAGGAGATCGAGCGCCTGCAGGTGGAAGTGGCGAAGCGACTGGGCTATCGCCTGGTCGATCACCGCATGGAGCTCTATGCAGTCAAGACCAACAACAGCAAGGACCAGGCCTGATTCCACAGGGGAAGCGGACGCTGTTGCGCAGGAGTCATCGAGATTTCAGTTGGCTTGGGGCCGAATTGGCCCCACATTAAGGCCTAAGTCGCGGGGTTTGCGCTCCCGTAGGTGCGAAAATGTTTGGACTTGACGGGGCAGATCTCATGAAGGAGGAGCTGCGATGGTTTTAATGGAAGCGAATGCGGGCAAGCCGGTCGACGTGATCACCGGCGATCTGCACATCCGCTTGGCCGAGACAGCGGAAGAGATCAAAGCCTCGCAACGCTTGCGTTATCGCGTGTTCTGCGACGAGATGGCGGCCACACCGACGATCCAGCAGCGATTGGAAGAACGCGAGTACGACAGCTTCGATTCCTACTGCGATCACCTGCTGGTCTTCGACCGCAATAAGCGCGGCAATGAAGCTGTGGTGGGTACCTACCGGCTGATGCGCCGCGAGCAGGCTTTGCGCCGCGGTCAGTTCTACACCATCGACGAGTACGACATCGCGCCGCTGATGCGTTATCCCGGCGAGATTCTAGAGCTTGGGCGGTCTTGCGTGGCCGCCGACTATCGCACCGGCACCACCATGCAGCTGCTCTGGCGCGGCATTGCCGAGTATGTCTTCTTCTACAACATCGACATCATGTTCGGCTGCGCCAGCCTGCCGTCCACCGATCCCAAGCGGCTGAAAGACTCGCTGAGCTTCCTCTACCATCATCACCTGGCGCCCCCAGCCCTGCGTCCGACGGCGGTCAAAGAGCGCTATGTGGACATGAACTTGAGCCCGCCGGAAGCCATCAACGTCCGCTTGGCACGGCGCCAGCTGCCACCCCTGATGCGTGGCTATCTGCACCTGGGCGGCTTCGTCGGCGATGGTGCCGTGGTAGACCACGACTTCGGAACCACCGATGTCGCCGTCGTGGTGAAGACCGAATGGGTCACGCAAAAATACCTGCGCCACTATCGCTCGCAATCGGACAGCAGCCAGAGCTGAAGCCCCAGAGCTGAAGCCAACGACAGGGGGCGGCACGGCAGAAGATGGTCTCTCGCTATCGCGCGGTGTGGCGGCTTGCGGCCTATCTGGCGGTTATGCCGGCGGCCATGCTGATCCAGTTCGTTGCACTTACCCTCAAGCTCTCCTTCGCCAAGAGCTTTCCGCTCTGGTATCACAAGCAGATGCTGCGAATCTTCGGCTTCAAGGTGCAGCGCCGTGGGCGACAGTCACGCAAGCAGCCGACCCTCTATATCGCCAATCACGTGTCCTACCTGGACATCGAGGTGCTGGGCTCGCTGATCAAAGGCAGCTTCGTGGCCAAGTCCGAGGTGCGCAGCTGGCCGATCTTTGGCTGGCTGGCACGTCTGCAGCGCACGGTCTTCGTGGAGCGCCGGGTGCAGCGCACGGCCGACGCGCGCGACGAGATGAGCGAGCGTCTGGAGGCCGGCGACAGCCTTATCCTCTTTGCCGAGGGCACCAGCAGCGACGGCAACCGCGTTCTTCCTTTCAAGTCCGCACTCTTTGCGGCCGCCCAACTGAAGCCGCAAGGCGAGGACCTGTTGGTCCAGCCGGTCTCGATCGCCTACAGCCATCTGGACGGCATGCCCATGGGGCGCTTCCTGCGCCCCTACTTCGCCTGGTACGGCGATATGGAGCTGGCGCCCCACATTTGGGATGCCTGCGGTCTGGGCAAGGTGACCGTCACGGTCGAGTTCCATCCGCCGGTCACCCTGGCCGAGCTGGGATCGCGCAAGGCCTTGGCGCAGCACTGCCATGCCGCCGTCCAGCGGGGGCTGAATGACGCGCTTTCCGGGCGCCGCCGGCCGACCGAGGCCAAGGCGGCGCGCGAAACGCTCGCCTCTGCTTAGGCCGAGACAGACCTGCGCAAAGATGTCATACCTCCGCGATTGGCGCTCCGCGCGCCCGAATGTTAGACTTGTCGCAGAAATGAGCCAGTTTTTGCCGAACTCATACAACAGCGCTGACCGGTCCTTTGGCACCCGGTCTTGCATCCTTTGCCGGTAACGCCTTTGCCCAAGAAGCTGCTTCTCAAGACCTACGGCTGCCAGATGAACGTCTACGATTCCGCCCGCATGGCGGAGTTGTTGGCGCCCTTGGGCTATGCCGAAACCAGTGACGCCGGCGAGGCCGATCTGGTTATCCTCAACACCTGCCACATCCGCGAAAAAGCGGCCGAGAAGGTTTATTCGGAGCTGGGTCGGCTCCGCCAAGCCAAGGCGGCGGCGGCTGAGGCCGGGCGGCGGATGACGGTGACCGTGGCCGGCTGCGTCGCCCAGGCCGAAGGCGAAGAAATGCGGCGGCGCGCACCGGTGGTCGATCTGGTGGTCGGGCCACAGACCTATCACCGCCTGCCGGAACTGATCGCCCAGGTCGAGCGCGGTCAAGGCGGGCTGACCGATACCGAGTTCCCCTTGGAGAGCAAGTTCGACCTGCTGCCCAAGGCGCGCGGCCCGCAGGGAGTCTCTGCCTTCCTCTCGGTCCAGGAAGGCTGTGACAAGTTTTGCAGCTTCTGCGTTGTGCCCTATACCCGCGGCGCAGAGGTCTCGCGCCCGGTCGACGAGATCCTGGCGGAAGCCGTTAGCCTGATCGCAGGCGGCGCGCAGGAAATCACGCTGCTGGGCCAGAACGTCAATGCCTACCATGGTCTGGGACCCGATGGGCGGACTTGGGGCCTTGCAAGCCTTCTGCGGGCCCTGGCCGAGCACGCGGGCATCACCCGCTTGCGCTACACCACCTCGCATCCCTCCGACATGGATGAGGCACTGATCCAGGCACACGGCGAGCTGGAGGTCTTGATGCCCTTCCTGCACTTGCCGGTGCAGTCGGGTTCGGATCGAATCCTGCGGGCCATGAACCGTCGCCACAAGGTCGAGGACTATCGGCGGACCGTAGAGGAACTGCGCCGCGCGCGGCCCGACCTGGCCCTCTCCTCCGACTTCATCGTCGGCTTCCCCGGCGAAAGCGAGCGTGATTTCGAAGAGACCCTGGCCCTGGTGGCCGAGGTCGGCTTCGCACAGGCCTACTCTTTCAAATACAGCGCGCGGCCGGGGACACCGGCAGCCGCTCTACCGGGCCAGGTACCCGAAGCGATCAAGAGCGAACGGCTGGCGCGCCTTCAGGCCCTCTTGAATCGGCAACAGCGCGATTTCAACGCCGCCCAACTGGGTCAGGTCTTGCCGGTCCTCTTCGACCGGATTGGCCGCAAGCCCGGGCAGTTGGTCGGCCGCAGTCCTTGGATGCAAGCCGTTCACGCGCTTCTGCCCGAGAGCGCGCTTGGCCATATCCAAAGGGTCAAGGTGGTCGGGGTCGGCGACAACTCTTTGGCCGGCGAGCCCCTGGCCGAAACCAGACACTTGGGGGCTGCGTGAGCGACCGCGCCAAGAGCGACCCGACCTTGCTTCAGTTCGGCGACAACTCTCTGCTGCCCCTCCTCTACGGCGAACACGACCAGAATCTGGCCAGATTGGAACGCCAGCTGCAGGTGACCCTGGCGGCGCGCGGCAACCGTCTTGCCGTCTCCGGAGCGCCGGATGCAACGGCCGCTGCGGTTTCGGCTCTCGAGAGCCTCTACAGTCGCCTGAAGCGTGGCCTGCCGGTCGCTGACGGTGACGTCGACGGCGCGGCGCGTCTGGCCTTGGCCGGCGAGGCCAAGGTCGCCGACAGTGTCGAGGCGCTGGTGCAGACCCGCAAACGCAAGATCTCGCCACGCACGCCTGCGCAAGCGCGCTACATCGAGGCCCTGCGCGGACACGAGCTCACCTTCGGCATCGGGCCGGCGGGTACCGGCAAGACCTATCTGGCGGTCGCCGTTGCCGTCGAGATGCTGATGGCAGGGCAGGTCGAACGCCTGATCCTTTCGCGCCCGGCTGTCGAGGCGGGCGAACGCCTCGGCTTCCTGCCGGGCGATCTGCGCGACAAGGTCGATCCCTATCTGCGCCCCCTCTACGACGCGCTCTACGACATGCTGCCGGGCGACCAGGTGGCCAACCGCCTGGAGAGCGGCGAGATCGAGGTGGCACCGCTGGCCTTCATGCGCGGCCGCACGCTGGGCAATGCCTTCGTCATCCTCGACGAAGCCCAGAACACGACGCCGATGCAGATGAAGATGTTTCTGACCCGGCTGGGCGAGAACAGCCGGATGGCAATCAACGGCGACCTTACCCAGGTCGACCTGCCACGCGGCGTGCAGTCCGGTCTGCGCGAGGCGCAGAACCTCTTGGCCGGGCTGGATGGCATCGCCTTCACGCAGTTCACCGAATCGGACGTGGTCCGCCATCCCCTGGTGCTGCGGATCGTGCGCGCCTATCGCCTTGCCGAAGAGGAAGGCCAACAGGCCGCCGACCTCTTCGAACGACCCTCCTAGTGGCGCCTGCGTGGTGACGGAACCCCGACCTAGAAGGCGCTGGGAGATCGATCTTCTGATCGAAGATCGGGCCTGGCGTTCGACTGTCCCTGCGGCGGCCTCGACGGCAAGACGAGCGGCCCGCCGAGCGCTGGCCGACATCGGTGCGCCGCCGGGCGGCCTGGTGCTGGTGCTGAGCAGCGACCGCGAGGTTCGGGTGCTGAACCGCGACTTCCGCGGCGCCGACAAGCCCACCAATGTGCTGTCATTTCCAGATTTTCCAAGCGCGGGGCGCTTCGGCGACATCGTCGTGGCACGAGAGACCTTGCTCCGCGAGGCCGCCGCTCAGGGCAAGAGCGCGCGACAGCATCTGGCGCATCTGGTCGTCCATGCTGTTCTGCACCTTTTCGGCTTCGATCATGACTGCCGCCTGGCAGCCGAACGCATGGAATGGCGCGAACGGCGCATTTTGGCCGACCTGGCGGTGCCGGATCCCTATCGGTTGGCCGGGAGTGGGCCGCTACGAAGCAGTGAGCAGGGCTCACAGCACAACGGTATGAGGCGATGAGCGAGAACGGTAACGGACACGATGGCAAGCGCAGCATGCTGCGCCGCCTGATCGGCAAGCTGCGGCCGAAGGCGGGCGAAGCGGCCCTGCGCGAGGCGATCGAAGAGATCATCGGTCAGGTCGATCAGAAGGAGGGCGAAGACGGCGAGGCACCGGTCATCGGTGGCCACGAGCGTGTGCTGCTGTCCAACATCATCAATCTGCGCGATCTCACGGCCTATGACGTGATGATACCGCGCGCCGACATCGACGCGGTCGAGGTGGAGACCGGCTTCGCCGATTTCCTGGAGATGATCTCGAAACGCGGTCATTCGCGCCTGCCGGTCTACCGAGAGAGCTTGGACAACATCGTCGGCATGGTGCATCTGAAGGATTCCATACACTACGCCACCGATCCCAGCGGCTTTTCCCTGGAGAAGATCATGCGCCCGGCGCTCTTCGTCTCCCCCTCGGTGTTGGCGATGGACCTGCTGCTGGAAATGCGCCTCTCTCGGCGTCACATGGCGCTCGTCGTCGACGAGTACGGCGGCATCGACGGCTTGATCACGATCGAGGACCTGGTGGAAGAGATCGTCGGTGAAATCGAGGACGAACATGACCTCGACGATGCCCAGAGGCTGATCCGGCGCAGCGATGGCACCATCCTGGCCGATGCCCGCGTCCTGATCGAGGACTATGAGGAAGAGATCGGGCCGCTGCTGACCGAGGAAGAGCGCGACGCCGACATCGACACTTTGGGCGGCCTGGTGGTGTCGCTGGCGGGGCGCCTACCGGCGCGCGGTGAGCTCATCCCCCACGAGGCAAGTGGCGTCACCTTCGAGGTGATCGAGGCCGACCCGCGGCGCTTGAAGCGTCTGCGGCTTCGCGGCGTGGCCCCGGCGGAAGGGGGCTCCGTTGAGGAGAGCTTCGCCGAGGAGGCTGCCATCGCGGAACCGCCAGACGAAGCCGAGGAACTGCCCGAGAGGAAGAGCGCATCCGAGGCGGCGAAGGACGCGCAAACATGAGCGTTCCCGTCGACAGTGCCGCCCCTCCGCTGTGGCCGGCGCTGTCGCGATTGGCGATCGGTATAGGGGCCTTGCGCGGTTGGCGTCGACTGGCGCTGGCATTTGGTGCCGGGCTGGTTTCCGCTGCCGCCCTGCCACCGATTTCCCTCGTCGTCTTGCTGATACCGGCGTTTGTGATACTTATGTGGCAATTCGCCTCAGCAACCTCTGCGCGCAACGCTTTCGTTATTGGTTGGTCATTCGGTGTAGGTCACTTTCTCGCCGGGCTCTACTGGGTCGGCATCGCCATGACGGTCGATTTTGAGCGCTTTTGGTGGTTCCTACCGATTTCTATCGCTGGCCTTTCCTGCGGTCTGGCGCTCTTCGTCGGTGCGGTAACCTGGGCCACCTGGCGAACGCGCTTCGTCGGCCCGCGACGACTGGTGACCTTCGTCCTGCTTTGGCTCTTGGCAGAGTGGTTGCGGTCTTGGGTCCTGTCCGGGTTCCCCTGGAATCTGATCGGAACCACCTGGTCGGAGATCCCTGCGATGCAGCAAGTGGTCTCCATCACCGGGGTCTGGGGACTAACGGTGGTGAGCCTCCTTGCGGCCGTCTCCCTGGCCAGCTTGGGAGAGCGCGAGCGTTCCCGCAGCGCCCTTGGACTGATCGCCGTTTCCTGGGCTCTGCTGGCCGCCGTTCTGGCCTTTGGAAGCTGGCGCTTGGCCACGGCGGAGGTCACGGAAACCGGACCAATTGTGCGCCTGGTTCAGCCTTCGATCCCTCAGAGTCTAAAATGGAATGCAAGTCGCGCAGCGGAACATGTTGAGCGATTGCTTAAATTATCCAAAAGTGACGGCTTTGAAGATATCACCCTTGTCGTCTGGCCAGAAACGGCTGTCCCTTTTAATCTCTGGCGCGATCCCAATTTGCTTCGGATAGTTGCCACGGCGGCACCGCCGGGCGGGTCCCTGGTCACCGGCGCCCCTCGTTACACGTCCGACGGCGAGGGATTTAACGCGTTACATGTGATCGATGAAGACGCAAGCATTAGGGAAACCTACGATAAGGTCCATCTGGTGCCCTTCGGCGAGTATGTTCCACTGGCCGATTTCCTGGGCGGACTGAACATTGCCGTGGCCCGCGGCGGTCTCTCATCGGGGCCGGGTTTGACGACTTTGAACCTGCCGGGCCTGCCCGCCGCATCGCCCCTCATTTGTTATGAAGTCATCTTTCCGGGCGCCGTCACCGACCCTGACGGGCCACGTCCTGGCTTTCTATTGAACCTGACGAACGATGCCTGGTTCGGTCGCTCCAGCGGCCCATACCAACACTTCGCCAGCGCAAAGTTGCGCGCCGTCGAAGAAGGTTTGCCGCTGGTGCGCGCGGCCAACAACGGCATCTCGGCGATGGTCGATCCTTATGGCCGGGTCCTGGGTCGCCTCGATCTGGATGAGATTGCCGTGCTAGACGCTCCACTACCGGTCGCCTTGAAGCCGACCTTTTTCGCGCGCTGGGGTAACTGGATTTTGCTCCCATTGATCCTGGGGCTTGCTCTCCTCGCCTACGCTTTTGGACAGGACCGCAGACAGCGGTAGCAATTCGTGCTACACCAACGAATTGCACAAGCCCCCCTCTTCGGACTGTTGACCGGTGAGAATTCTAGAGTATGCCTGAGGGCATTCGCGTCCTAGAGTAAGGACGCACCTTGAAGGGAGAAATGATCGATGGCAGCTGTACGTCCGGTTCTGGAGTATGGGCGCGGTACTGGCAGACCGCACCCAGTAGATGTTCATGTCGGCGGTCGCGTACGCATGCGGCGCACCTTGCTTGGCATGAGTCAAGAAAAGTTGGGCGAAGCGATTGGCCTTACTTTTCAACAAGTTCAGAAATATGAGCGTGGCACGAATCGTATTGGTGCCAGCCGCCTGTACGACCTGTCGAAAGTCTTGGACGTGCCGGTTGGCTTCTTCTTCGAAGAGCTGACGGACTATATGGCTCCCGGCGAGAAGGGCGGCATCACCGCGCTCAACGAGTTCGCCGAAGAGCAGGCCGAGTACGAGTTCGACCCCATGGCCAAGCGTGAGACTCTGGAACTAGTCCGCGCCTACTACCGCATTCGCGATCCGCAAGTTCGCAAGCGCCTGTTCGAGATGTGCAAAGTCCTGGCCTCGGCCGGCGACAACGAATAGGAGCAGTCCAAGGCCCTTTGGGCAGGCAGCAAGCGCGGGCGGTGCAGATTGGGACTAGGCTTTCGCCGGTCTGAGGGAGACTGACCAGTCAAGGAGTTGACAAGAATGAATACTCCATTCCTGGTGAGTGATCTGCACGCGCGACGCTTGACGTAGGCTCGATGCCGCCCGATAAGGCTTCTGGATCGGAAAGCGGGCAGGCGTGCTTTGCAGCTGTGTCTGCCGATCGCCACTTCGTTCTTGCAGGCGATCATCGAAGAGCATTTTGGAGGGGCCGTGCGTCAAGGGACCTATCTCTTTACCAGTGAATCCGTGTCGGAAGGTCACCCCGACAAGGTTTGCGATCGTATCTCCGACGCCATCGTCGATCTCTATCTGGCCCACGATCCCGAAGCGCGGGTCGCGGCAGAGACGATGACGACGACGAACAGAATCGTCTTGGCCGGCGAAGTCCGTGGGCCGGAGTCAGTGAACGGCTCGCTGATCGACGCGGCTGCGCGCAACGCGGTCCGCGACATCGGCTATGAGCAGGACGGCTTTCATTGGCGCCACGCCAACCTGGATAACTATATCCATTCGCAATCGCCCGACATCGCCCAAGGCGTCGACGCCAGCGGCAACAAGGACGAAGGCGCGGGCGACCAGGGCATCATGTTCGGCTTTGCCTGCCGCGAGACCAAAGCCCTGATGCCGGCACCGATCTATCTCTCGCACAGAATCCTGCAAGAGATGGCAGCGGCCAGGAAGGACGGGCGCCAGCCACAGTTCGGACCCGATGCAAAGAGCCAGGTGACGCTTCGCTATGAGGACGGCAAGCCGGTTGCGGCGACCTCCATCGTGGTCTCCACCCAGCACGCCGACGGCCTGGATCAAGCCGAGGTCCGCGAGATGGTGCGCCCCTTCGTCAGCGACGTCCTGCCGAAGGGCTGGATGTGCCCGGAGGAAGACTTCTACGTCAATCCAACCGGCCGCTTCGTGGTCGGCGGTCCCGACGGCGACGCAGGCCTCACCGGCCGCAAGATCATCGTCGACACCTATGGCGGTGCCGCCCCGCACGGCGGCGGCGCCTTTTCCGGCAAGGATCCCACCAAGGTTGATCGCTCGGCCGCCTATGCGGCCCGCTATCTGGCGAAGAACGTGGTGGCGGCCGACCTGGCCGAGCGCTGCACGATCCAGCTTTCCTACGCGATCGGCGTGTCCAAGCCGCTGTCGATCTATGCCAGCTTCGACGGCACGGGATCGATCTCGGAATCGCGCCTGGTCTCCGCGATCGTCGAGGTGATGGATCTCTCGCCCCGCGGCATACGCCAGCACCTGGGCCTCAATCGCCCGATCTATGCGCGCACGGCGGCCTATGGCCATTTCGGCCGCGAGCCCGAGGCCGACGGCGGCTTCTCCTGGGAGCGGACGGATCTGGCCGAGGATCTGAAGAGCGCCCTGACCTGAGGCCTTTTCTGCGACGACGAACGATCGCATCCATCTGCCCCCGAAGAGTCTTTTGATGCGATGAGTCTTTCGATGGAGAGTCCTTTGCGGCGTCATCTGCATGGTCGGCGCAAGGGTCGCCCACTGCGCGGCGGCATGAAGCTCTTGCTCGAAGCCGAACTGGAGCGGCGGGCAATCACGCTTCCCCGAGAGGGCGAAACCCTCGACCCGCGTGCCCTCTTCGCCACACCGCCTGCGGATGTCTGGCTGGAGATCGGCTTTGGCGGCGGCGAACACCTGGCCTGGCAGGCCGCAGAGAACCCCGAGGTCGGCATTCTGGGCGCCGAGATCTTCTTGAATGGTGTTGCCAAGGCGCTGCGCGCGCTCACCTCTCAGGAAAGCGAAGCCGTGCGTATCTATACCGGCGACGCGCGCGATCTGCTCGACTGTCTGCAGCCCGCCAGCCTGGCGCGCGCCTTCATCCTCTTCCCCGACCCCTGGCCCAAGGCGCGCCACAACAAGCGCCGCATCGTGCAGCCGGAGACCCTGGACAGGCTGGCCGCGCTGCTGCAGCCCGGTGCGGAACTGCGCTTGGGCACCGATGATCCCGATTACGCCGCTTGGATGCTTTCCTGTCTGGACCGCCACCCGGAATTTGCATGGCCGGTGCGCCGTGCTGCCGAATGGCGACAGCGCCCGGCCGATTGGCCGGCGACGCGCTACGAGCAAAAGGCACTGGCCGCCGGCCGCAAGCCGGTCTTCATGATCTGGCGGCGGCGCTAGCCTCCGTTCGGAAATCGGCAAAGTAGCCGATGTTCGACCACGGCGCCGGCCCGCCGGATGGCTTTCGTGACGGCAGCAAGCGAACACCAGACCAGGTCTTGCCAAAGAACCCGCAAGCGCGTAGGAACGGTGCCACCATAGAGTAACCTGCTGCTTAAGCGGTTTACTGCAAGATGGTGGGTTCCTCCGGAGCCCGCCTTTTTTCTTTTCTGGGCCCAGGTTTGGCCGACCGGGTTAGGCCGCCCGGGTTTGACCGACCGGCCCAGAGCGGACTTGAGAGCGAACTTGAGAAGGACCAGGCACGCGTGGTGAGCGCCAGCGAAGGTGATCTGCAGTTGCGAAAGACCAGCGAGGGCTTGGCCGCGGAGGTCGAGCGCCTGATCGGGCCGACCATAGCTGAGTTGGGCTATGAGATCGTGCGCGTGCATTTCGGCGGAGATCGCCGGCCAAAGCTGCAGCTGATGATCGAGCGCCAGGACGGCAGCACGGTCAACGTCGATGACTGCGCCACCGCCAGCCGTGCGACCGCCGCGATCCTGGACGTTGAGGATCCGATATCGACCGCCTATGTATTAGAGGTCTCTTCACCCGGTATCGATCGGCCGCTGACCCGTTTGGCGGATTTTCGGCGCTTTGCCGGTCATCTGGCGAAAGTGGAGTTGGCCGTCCCGCAAGAGGGGCGCAGACGCTTTTCGGGAACCCTGCTCGGAATCGAGGGAGAGACGATCTTGCTCGATTGCGAGGAGGGATCCATAGGCTTGCGGTTTGCCGATATGAGCAAAGCCAAGCTGGTTCTTACCGATGCTTTGATTGCCGATCACCAGGCTGCCGAGGATGCGGCACGTGAGTCCCGCGGCGAGGCCCAACAAGATGACACGGGCGACGAGATGGGCGACGACACGGGCGAAGCTGCGGGTCGGGAGTAGTCGTCCCTGAACGGGGACAGGAAGAAAGGGAATGAAGAGGGATGGATAATCTGGCGCTTGCGCGCACTGAGATCCTGCAGGTCGCCGACGCCGTGGCGCGCGACAAGGGCATCGAGCGCGACGAGGTTCTGGAGGCCATGGAGCAGGCGATCGGCCGGGCCGGTCGCGCCAAGTATGGCCATGAGCACGACATTCGCGCCGCCATCGACCGGCGCAGCGGCGACATCAAGCTGGCGCGCTACCGCCAGGTCGTGGAGACCCAGGCCGAGGTCGAGAACGACATGGCGCAGATCGCCCTGCGCGATGCCCAGATGATCAATCCTGAGCTTGAGATCGGCGACTTCATCACCGACGAGCTGCCGCCGATCGATTTGGGCCGTATCGCCGCCCAGACTGCCAAGCAGGTGATCGTGCAGAAGGTCCGCGAGGCCGAGCGCTCCCGTCAGTACGACGAGTTCAAGGATCGCGCCGGCGAGGTCATGAACGGCATCGTCAAGCGCGCCGAGTTCGGCAACGTCACGGTCGATCTGGGCCGGGCCGAGGCCATGCTGCGGCGCGAGGAAAGCCTGCCGCGCGAGAGCTTCCGCACCGGTGACCGTGTGCGCGCCTTCATCCTGGACGTGCGCGAAGAGCCGCGCGGGCCGCAGATCTTCCTGTCGCGCGCCCACCCGCAGTTCATGGCCTTGCTGTTCCGCCAAGAAGTGCCGGAGATCTATGACGGCATCGTCGAGATCAAGGCCGTCGCGCGCGACCCCGGCAGCCGAGCGAAGATTGCCGTGGTGAGTTCCGATTCCTCCATCGACCCGGTCGGCGCCTGCGTGGGTATGCGCGGCAGCCGCGTCCAGGCCGTCGTGCAGGAGTTGCAGGGCGAAAAGATCGACATCATTCCCTGGTCGGAAGACATCGCGACCTTCGTCGTCAACGCCCTGGCGCCTGCAGAGGTGACCAAGGTGGTGATGGACGAGGAGACCGGACGCATCGAGGTCGTGGTACCGAACGAGCAGCTGTCCTTGGCGATCGGCCGACGCGGCCAGAACGTGCGCCTCGCCTCGCAGCTGACCGGCTGGCACATCGACATCCTGACCGAGGAAGAAGAGTCGCAGCGCCGCCAGGAAGAGTTCCATCGCCGCTCGCAGCTCTTCATCGAGGCCTTGGACGTCGACGACGTGATCGCCCATCTGCTGGTGACCGAGGGTTTCACCCGGGTCGACGAAGTGGCCTACGTGGAGCTGGAAGAGCTGGCCGAGATCGAGGGCTTCGACGAGGATGTGGCCGAAGAGCTGCGGCTGCGCGCGCAGACCTGGCTTGAAGAGCAGCAGCGTCAGCAAGACGAGCAGCGCCGCGAGCTGGGTGTCGACGACGCGATGGCCGAAGTCGCGGGCCTGGGCACCGAGATGCTGGTGGCATTGGGTGAGGCCGGGATCAAGACCTTGGACGATTTGGCCGATCTGGCCAGCGACGAGCTGATCGAGATCCTGGGCCCTGAATCCTTGACCATGGACGAGGCCAACGAGGTGATCATGGCCGCGCGGGCGCATTGGTTCGAGGACGAAGCGCCAGCAGACGAAGAAACAGCGGACGAAGAGACAGCGGACGCGGAAGCCGCCGAAGCGCCAGAGGGTGAAACGCCAGAAGGTGAAACGCCAGAAGGTGAAGCGCCTGAGGGTGAAACGCCTGAGGGTGAAACGCCCGAGGGTGATGGCGAGACCGCCGAGGCCGAAGCGGGCGAAGCGCTGGCAGAAACCACGGAAGAGACCGAAGCCGCGGCGGCTGACGGCAGCGATGAGCCGGCAGCCGAAGAGGGCGAGGTAAAGACCGAGGGCGAAGAGCCGCGCAGTTAAGCGGCTCAGTTGAGAGGGTTCGACGAGAAGGACTATGCTGCAACAAGAGCAGGAAAAACTGCGCCGAGCGGACGAGGACGCGGAGGAGCGAGGATCGCTGCGCCGCTGCCTGGTCACCGGCCGTCGTTTGCCGCCCGAGCAGCTGCTGCGTTTCGTCGTCTCTCCCAGCGGCGAGATCGTCGCGGATTTTGCCGGCCGCCTGCCCGGGCGCGGATTGTGGTTGACGCCGGAGAGGTCTATAGTCCGGGAAGCCTTGGCCAAGAAGCTCTTTGCCAAGGCGGCACGGCAACAGATCACGGTGGCTCCCGATCTGCCCGAACATTTGGTAAGGATGGCTCGCAAGCGTTTCTTGTCGGAGCTGGGCCTGGCCAAACGGGCGGGGGCTTTGGTTTCCGGGTACGAGGCGGTACGTGCTGCCGTCGCAAACCATCAGGTCAAGCTTTTGATAGGGGCCGCCGACGGTGCCGAGCAGGCACACAAGCGGCTTCTGACGGCGGCAGGTAGGGGTGTCGCAAGCATCGGCTCTTTCCAGGCCGCCGACTTAGGGCAGGCCTTGGGTAGAGACATTGCGGTGCACCTCGCCGTAACAGAACAGCGCTGGGCGGATCGGCTGTCCCAGCGCGCAGCCTTGGCACTGGCCCTAGAGCAGGGCAGCGCCGCGTGAGGGTAACGGGTAGGATATGACGAAAGAGACCGACAAGACGCAGCTCCGCCTCAATCGACCGGGTCGCCTGGAGTTGAAGAAGACGGTCGAGGCCGGCCAGATTCGCCAGAGCTTCAGCCATGGTCGCAGCAAGACCGTGACGGTTGAGGTCAAGCGCAAGCGGGCCATCGGCCCGACTGCGGGAAGCGAGAGCGATCAGGCTGCTACGACAACGAGCGCTGAGCAGACGGCTCCGCCGGCAGCGACACCGCGCGCGCCGCAACCCAAGGGGCAGCCCTCGCGGGGGCCACGCTCGGGCGAGCGGCGCGGCGATCGATCCCGCTCGAAGAGCACGACGCCAAGCAACGTGGGCTTGACCCAGGCCGAGCGCGAGACCCGCGCGAAGGCCTTGGATCAGGCCCGGCGCGTGGCCGAGCAGAAGCGCCAGGAGGCCGAGGCCGAGGCCCGGCGTCGCGCTGCCGAGGAAGAGCGGCGCAAGGCGGCCGAGGAAGAGGCCCGCAAGCTCGCCGAGCAGGAGCAAGAGCGCCGCCGGATCGAGGAAGCTGCGCGCCAGACGCTCGAAGCCGAAGTGCAGGCCAAGCAGGAGGCCAAGGAGGCCAAGGCGGCCGCCAAGCAAGACGACGGCCCCGCGTCGGCCGAGGCCGGCAAAAAGGCCGGCGAGCCTCAAGCCGAGGGCCAGGAGAGCGATCCGGCCCAGAGCACGGCCCCTGCCGAAGAGGGCGTCGAGAGCGAGCTGGACGAGCTGGGTGGACGCATCAAGCGCCGCAAGCGCGACCTGCCGAAGCCCGGACAGCGGACCAGAGAGGCGCCGCGGCGCCGCCACGGCAAGCTGACCATCGCCCAGGCCCTGGACGGCGAAAGCGAGGAAGAGCGGCAGCGCTCGCTGGCCTCGGTCCGTCGCCAGCGCGAGAAGCTGAAGCAGATGATGGACATGCGCCAGAACCTGATGCCGGGCCGCGTGGTCCGCGAGGTTGTGGTGCCGGAGACGATCACCGTGCAGGAGCTGGCCAATCGTATGGCCGAGCGCGGTGGCGAGGTGGTCAAGAGCCTGATGAAGATGGGCATCATGGCCACCATCAACCAGGTAATCGATGCCGACACGGCTGAACTGGTGGTCGAAGAGTTCGGCCATCGCCTGAAGCGTGTCTCGGCAGCGGATGTGGAGTTGGGATTGAAGAGTGAAGAGCCGGACCGCGACGAGGACCTGCAGCCGCGACCGCCGGTCGTGACCATCATGGGTCACGTCGATCACGGCAAGACCTCCTTGCTGGACGCGCTGCGCTCGACCGATGTGGTTAAGGGCGAGGCCGGCGGCATCACCCAGCATATCGGCGCCTATCAGGTAGAGCTGGCCTCGGGTGCCAAGATCACCTTCATCGACACCCCCGGTCACGCCGCCTTCACCGCCATGCGCGCCAGGGGTGCGGAGGTCACCGACATCGTCGTGCTGGTCGTGGCCGGCGACGACGGCATCAAGGATCAGACGGCAGAGGCGATCAACCACGCCAAGGCTGCCAATGTTCCGATCATCGTGGCCATCAACAAGATGGACAAGCCGGCTTCCGACGCCAACCGCGTCCGCCAGGAGCTCTTGCATCACGAGCTGGTGGTCGAGGAGATGGGCGGCGACATCCTGAACGTGGAGGTCTCTGCCACCAAGAAGACCGGCTTGGACAAGCTGGAGGAGGCGATCCTGCTACAGGCCGAGCTCTTGGAGCTGCGTGCCAACCCCAACAAGCTCGCCGAGGGTATCGTGATCGAATCCAAGGTCGAGAAGGGCCGCGGTTCGGTTGCCACCGTGCTGGTGACCTCCGGCACCTTGGAGCAGGGCGATGTCTTCATCGCCGGGTCGGAGTGGGGCCGCGTGCGTGCCCTGCTGGACGATCGCAACAAGCCGATGAAGAAAGCCGGCCCCTCCATGCCGGCCGAGGTCTTGGGTCTGCAGGGAACGCCGACGGCTGGCGACCAGCTGCTGGTGGTCGAGAACGAGGCCCGGGCCCGCGAGGTCGTCGACTTCCGTCAGGAGCAGGAGCGCGAGAAGGGCCTGGCCCGACAGTCGCGCGGCACGCTGGAGCAGATGCTGTCCCGCATCCGCGAGGGCGAGGCCAAGAACATGCCGGTGGTGATCAAGGCCGACGTGCATGGCTCCATGGAAGCCATCGTCTCCGCACTGGAAAAGCTGGGCAACGACGAGGTGCAGGCGCAGATCCTGCATGCCGCCGTGGGTCCGATCAGCGAGAGCGACGTGACCCTGGCGCAGGCGACCGGTGCGCTGATCATCGGCTTCAACGTGCGCGCCAACCCGCAAGCACGCGAGCAGGCCCGCAACGACAAGGTCGATATTCGCTACTACTCCATCATCTACGAGGTGGTGGACGACGCGAAGGCGGCGCTGACCGGGCTGCTGTCGCCGGAAGCACGGGAGAACTTCCTGGGCTACGCGGAAATCCGGGCGATCTTCGATGTCACCAAGGCCGGCAAGGTCGCTGGTTGCATGATTACCGAGGGCATGGTGAAGCGTGGTGCCAAGGTGCGCTTGCTGCGCGACGACGTGGTGATCCACGACGGCACCCTGAAGACTTTGCGCCGCTTCAAGGACGAGGTCCGCGAAGTGAACCATGGCTACGAATGCGGTATGGCCTTCGAGAACTACCAGGACATCCAGGTCGGTGACCGCATCGAGTGTTATGAAGTCGAGGAGGTGGCGCGCGTTCTCTAGCGAGACGCGCACCATCGTCCCTCACGCGGACGACAGACATGAAGCAGAAATTCGGGGCCGAGCGCTTATCGCGTGGAAGTAGCGAGGGGCGCAGCCAAAGACAGCTGCGGGTCGGCGAGGCCTTACGCCACGCGCTCGCAGCCACCTTCGAACGCGATCTGCTGGACGATCCGGCGCTCGCCGGCCGTTCGGTGACGGTCAGCGAAGTGCGGGTGTCGGCCGATCTCTCCAACGCGACGGCCTTCGTCACGCCCCTGGGCGGCGAAGCCTTGGAAGAGACCGTGGCTGCGCTCAACCGGGCCAGCGGCTTCCTGCGTCGACAGATTGCGGCTGCCGTCGAGCTGCGCGTCGTGCCGCGCCTCTCCTTCCAGGCCGACCGCTCCTTCGATCAGGCCCAGTCCATCGACCGTGTCCTGCGCCGCCCGCGCGTCCGCCAGGATCTGCCTGCAGAAGAGGACCTCGAAAGGGGCGACGACGATGGCACGGCGTAAGAACGGCGCCCTGGTCAACGGCTGGATCATCCTCGACAAGCCCCTTGAGGTCACCTCGACCCAGGCCGTCGGCCGTGTGCGCCGCATCTTCAATGCGCGCAAGGCCGGGCATGGCGGCACCCTGGATCCGCTCGCCAGCGGCATCCTGCCGATCGCGCTGGGAGAGGCCACCAAAACCGTCGGCTATGTCATGGAAGGCGAGAAGCGCTATCGCTTCACCCTGCGTTGGGGACAGGCGACCAGCACCGACGACGCCGAGGGCGCGGTGATCGAAGAAAGCCCGGTCAGACCGACAGCCGCAGAGATCGCGGCGGTGCTGCCGCAGTTTCGCGGCGCCATCGAGCAGACCCCGCCTATCTTCTCGGCCATCAAGGTCGACGGACAGCGCGCCTACGACCTGGCCCGCAGCGATGAGGCTGTCACCTTGCAGCCACGGCAGGTGCGGATCGACGATCTGCAACTCGACTGCCTGGAGGATTCGGACCGCGCCAGCTTCCTGGTGACCTGTGGCAAGGGTGCCTACATGCGCGCACTGGCACGCGACCTGGGCAAAGCCCTGGGCAGCTGCGCCCACGTTGTGGCCTTGCGCCGCACGGCTGTCGGCCCATTTAGCGAAGAGATGGCGATTCCTCTGGAGTCGCTGGAGGCGCTTGGGCATAGTCCGGCGCTGCAAGAGCAACTGTTGCCGATCGAGACAGCGCTGGACGACATCCCGGCGTTCGCCCTTTCGGAAGCAGAAGCAAGGCGGCTGCGCTGCGGCCAGACCGTCTCACTCCTGGCCCGCGTGCATCGCGACCGCCTACGCGACCTTTCACAGGGAAGCATCGTTTGTGCCACGACCGCCGGACGGCTGGTCGCACTGGCACGCTACGAGGCAGGCGAAGTGCACCCGGTTCGCGTTATCAACCAGTAAGTAGAAAGAGGACTTTCCCGATGTCGATCACCGCAGCCAAGAAGGCTGAACTGATCAAAGAGTACGCCACCAAAGACGGCGATACCGGTTCCCCCGAAGTGCAGGTCGCCATCCTGAGCGAGCGCATCTCGAACCTGACCGAGCACCTGAAAATCCACAAGCACGACTTCCACTCCCGCCGTGGTCTTCTGATCATGGTCGGTCAGCGGCGGCGCCTGCTTGATTATGTGAAGGGCAAGAATCAGGGCCGCTACGAGGGCCTGATCAAGCGTCTGGGCCTGCGCCGCTAAGGCGGTCGTCGGACACAGAAGCGAACGACGAGCTGACGCGAAGCGACAGAACCGGGCCGGTATGTCGCTTCGATCGGCCGGGCCGAAGTAAGCGCGGGCAGGCGATCTGCCAAGCCCCGCTTACTTGGGTCCGGCTTTGATCGATCCGGCCCAATGACGAATACAAAGGACCGAAAGACATGTTTACCGTTTACAAAAAAGAGATCGACTGGGGTGGGCGTACGCTGACCCTAGAGAGCGGGCGCATCGCCCGCCAGGCCGACGGGGCCGTTTTGGCCAGCCTCGGCAACACCATCGTGCTTTGCACCGCCGTCGGCGCGCAGCAGCCGCGGGTCGGAATCGACTTTTTCCCGCTGACCGTCAACTACCAGGAGAAGACCTTCGCCGCCGGCAAGATCCCCGGCAGCTTCTTCAAGCGCGAAGGCCGTCCATCTGAGAAGGAGACCCTGGTCTCCCGCCTGATCGACCGTCCGATCCGGCCGCTCTTCCACAAGAGCTATCGCAACGAGACCCAGGTGGTCTGCACCGTCATCAGCCACGACATGGAGAACGATCCCGATGTCGTCGCCATGGTCGGTGCCTCTGCGGCGCTGACCATCTCCGGCCTGCCCTTCCTGGGCCCGATCGGCGGTGCCCGGGTCGGCTACATCGGCGGCGAGTACGTCTTGAACCCGACGCTTGCCGAGATGGAAGAGAGTGCGCTGGACCTGATCCTCGCCGGCACCTCCGAAGGCGTGCTGATGGTGGAGTCCGAGGCCAAGGAGCTGTCGGAAGAGATCATGCTGGGCGCCGTCAACTTCGGCCACCAGAAGATGCAGCCGGTTATCGACGCCATCATCGAGCTGGCCGAGATGTGCGCGCGCGAGCCGCGTGACCTCACGCCCGAGCCGGAAGAGCTGGCCCCGCTGCGCCAGCGCCTGCGCGACGGCTTCTCGGCCAAGCTGGCCGAGGCCTATCAGGAGCCGATCAAGCTGGCCCGCCAGGAGAAGGTGGCGGCCGTCAAGGCAGAGGCCATGGCCAGCCTCGAGGGCGAAGACAAGCTGCTGGCGCTCGCCGGCGGCGTCTTCAAGGGCCTGGAGCAGGACATCGTGCGCGGCAACATCCTGAAGACCGGACAGCGCATCGACGGGCGCAGCACCACCGAGGTGCGCCCCATCGACTGCCAGGTCGGCCTGCTGCCGCTGGCGCATGGCTCCGCCCTCTTCACCCGCGGCGAGACCCAGGCGCTGGTGGTCACCACGCTTGGCACCGGCGACGACGAGCAGCTGATGGATGCGCTCGAGGGCAGCTACCGCGAGCACTTCATGCTGCACTACAACTTCCCCCCCTACAGCGTCGGCGAGGCCGGCCGCATGGGCAGCCCCGGCCGTCGCGAGATCGGCCACGGCAAGCTCGCCTGGCGTGCCATCCACCCGCTGATGCCGGCCAAGGAAGACTTCCCCTACACCGTGCGCATCGTCTCGGAGATCACCGAGTCGAACGGCTCCTCCTCGATGGCGACGGTCTGCGGCTCCTCGCTGGCCCTGATGGATGCCGGCGTGCCGCTGGCCAAGTCCTGCGCCGGTATCGCCATGGGCCTGATCAAGGAAGACGACGGCGTCGCCGTGCTCTCCGACATCCTGGGCGACGAGGATCACCTGGGCGACATGGACTTCAAGGTCGCCGGTACCGAAGAGGGCGTCACCTCGCTGCAGATGGACATCAAGATCACCTCCATCACGCCGGCGATCATGGAGCAGGCCCTGGCCCAGGCAAAGGATGGGCGCCTGCACATCCTGGGCGAGATGGGCAAGGCCCTGGTCTCGGCACGCTCCAGCGTCTCCGACACCGCGCCGCGCATCACCACCATCACGATCCCCAAGGATAAGATCCGCGAAGTGATCGGCACCGGCGGCAAGGTGATCCGCGAGATCACCGAGGTCACCGGCGCCAAGATCGACATCGAAGACGACGGCACCATCAAGGTGGCAGCGGTCGACGGCGATGCCGGTCAGGCCGCCATCGACTGGATCCGCTCCATCGTCGCCGAGCCCGAGGTCGGCACGATCTACGACGGCAAGGTGGTCAAGATCGTCGACTTCGGCGCCTTCGTGAACTTCCTGGGTGCCCGCGACGGCCTGGTGCACATCTCCGAGCTGGCCCCGCACCGCGTCGGCAAGGTCGGCGACGTGATCGAGGAAGGCCAGATGGTCAAGGTCAAGTGCATCGGCGTCGACGACCGCGGCAAGGTCAAGCTGTCGATGAAGCGCGTCGATCAGGACAGCGGCGCCGACCTGGAAGCCGAGGCCCCGGCTGAGGCCTAACGCTTCGTAGCGTTCTAACTGAGTTGGAGAGGGCGGCACTTCCAGGTGCCGCCCTCTTTCTTTTTATGGAAACCGCCACGGCTATCGGATAACCCTGCGTTGAGAGAGTGCTGGAGGTTGAGATGGTCGAAGAATGCCAGATCCAAGCCTTTCGCCGCGATGGGGCGGTGCGTTTGCGCAATCCCTTTCCGGGTTGGCTGGAGCGCCTGCGCGCGGGGGTCGAGGAGAACCTGCGGGCGCCCAGTCCGCTGGCCTCCAACCACCGCCTGGACGACGGCAAGGGACGCTTCTTCGAGGACTACTGCAGCTGGGAGCGGATTGCCGCCTATCGGGCCTTTGTCGAGGAGAGTCCGGCGGCTGCCTTGGCCGGGCGCCTGATGGGGGCCGAGACGGTCCGCATGTTCCATGAGCATGTGCTGATCAAGGAGCCGGGGACCACCAAGGTGACGCCCTGGCATCACGACATGCCCTACTACCCCGTCGAGGGACAGCAGACGGTCAGCTTCTGGACGGCGCTGGACCCGGTCGCCAGCGCGGTTTGCCCGGAGTTCCTGGCCGGCTCCCATCGCTGGGGCAAGCTCTACTACCCCCGCCTCTTCGACGACGGTTCGGACTATGACTATAAGGATGCCGGTTACGAGACGGTGCCGGAGATCGACCGCGGCAAGGAGCGAATCCTGAGCTGGGATCTGGAGCCGGGCGACACCATCGCCTTTCACTTCCTGACCCTGCACGCCGCGCCTGGCAACAGCGGCAAGAGCCGCCGGCGCGGCTTCTCGACCCGCTGGCTGGGCGACGACGTGCGCTTTCGCAAGCGCCTCGGCACCACCTCGCCGCCCTATCCCGGCGTGACGTTCGGCGACGGCGATCCGCTGCGCGACGACCTCTTTCCGATCGTCTGGAGGCAGAGTGCGTGAGTGAAGAGAACTGGACGGAAGTCCCTGGCGGCCACGGCCGTGCCGTCGCCTTGCGGGCCGGCCAGGCGCTGACCTTGCGCAACACCCACGGCTCGCAGGTGGTGGATACCTGGGCGCTCTCTGCCGCTGATCCGAGCGAGTATCTTTCGGTCGAGCAAACGCGCCGGATGAACGCCGGCCTCTTCGTGCGCCAGGGCCAGCCCTTCTGGAGCAATCGGCGCAACCCTATGCTGACCCTGGAGGAAGACAGCTTTCCAGGCAGGCACGACATGCTGATTGCCTGTTGCGACCCCTGGCTCTACCGGCACTTCGACTGCCCGGACGGCCATCGCAACTGTCACGACAACTTTCTGGAAGCCCTGCGTGCGCTGGATCTCGAAGCCCCGCCGGTGCCGAACCCGGTCAATCTCTGGACGAACGTGCCGGTCGACGGCGAGGCCATCGATGTCACCACACCGCTTAGAGCCCGTCCGGAAACTGCTTGTGCCCTGCATCGCTGCCGGAGCCGCGCGTGTTAGGAGCGGTGGCGCTGGCGATGCCGGGCGCATCGTCAAGCCGGCGCGACGCGGCAATCGTGGCTCCGGCAGCGACCCGAAGGGCTGACTTATCAAGGCCTTGGGACTGCGTCGTGCGTCGCTTGCGATGCGCCCGGCATCGCCACGCGCCACTCTCCTTGCCCAAGACCTTGATAAGTCAGTGCAGGGCACAAGCAGTTTCCGGACGGGCTCTAGGCCGGCCCGGCGATCATGTGCTGCTGCGTGCAGAGATGGATCTGGTTCTGATCTTCTCGGCCTGCCCGATGGACATCACGCCGATCAACGGTCCCGATCGCCAACCCAAGGCCGTGCACTATAGCGTGAGGCGACCGGCATAGCAGCTGTGCCGTCACGGCGCGGGCCTCTTGTCTCGTCTTGGTCTTAGAGCGCGATGACGATAGATCGAATCGATCTATCGTCTGAATCGCACTCTACTTGTTTAAAAGTAGACCAAGATTCAGACCGCGGGTCGTTTCGATCTGCGATCATCTTGGTCTAGACTTTCCAACGACGAGGATAAAGGAGCTGAAGCATGGCGCGCGAGCATTCCTACAAGGCGACGATCACCTGGACCGGCAACCTGGGCGAAGGCACCCCCGACTACCGCAGCTATGGCCGCAGCCATCGGATCGAGATCGAGGGCAAGCCCGCCCTGGAAGGCTCGGCCGATGCCGCCTTTCTGGGCGACCCTCAGCTGCACAATCCCGAAGACCTGCTGCTGGCGGCGGTCTCGACCTGTCACATGCTTTGGTACCTGCATCTCTGCTCGGACGCGGGCATCTCGGTCCTGGCCTATCGCGACAGCGTGCGCGGGACCATGACCCAGGATGCCGACGGCGGCGGCCGCTTCACCAGCTTGAGCTTGCATCCGGAGGTCACCATCGCGCCCGGCGGCGACGCGGCAAAGGCCGAAGCCCTGCACGGCCCGGCCAGCGCCAAGTGCTTCATCGCCAACAGCTTGAACCTGCCGGTCGATCACAAGGCCACGATTACGGTTGGCGAAGAGCCTGTCTAAGAGTCCTTTTGGAAAAGCGCGGCACCGGCCCTCACCCCCGCCCCGTTTGAGTCATGAGGCCGCCCACGAAAGTATTATGGACTGGGCGGTCGGGCGGGGGTGAGGGCCGGTGCCGCTTGGGAAATGAGCAGACCTGCTCATTTCCAAAAGGACTCTTACAGTCCGTCCGGAACCGCAAGAAAACCGCCTAATTTCCGATAGTTGTACCGGGATCACCAGAGCCTCTTGGGCGCGGACAGAAGGTAGCGGGCAACCCGGCCAACATTGACGCTCCAGGGGCCGACAGGCTATGTCTGGTCTTCAACCTTCTAAGGTTAGCAACACTTCCTTCGAGGACCAGCTTGCCATGACGGATCAGACGGACGGCCCGGCCCGGCCCCTCTCACCGCACCTTCAGATTTACCGCTGGCAATGGACCATGGCGATGTCGATCGCCCACCGCGCCTCTGGTGTGGCTCTGGTCGTCGGCACCCTGCTGCTGGTCTGGTGGCTGGTCGCTGCTGCGGCAGGCCCTTCGGCGTTCGAGAGCGCGCAGGGCTTCATCGGCTCCTTCATCGGCCAGATTCTGCTGTTCGGCTGGTCGGTCGCCTTCTTCTACCATCTGTCGAACGGCATTCGGCATCTGCTCTGGGATAGCGGAAAGATGCTGGAACTGGGCCCGGCCCAAGGGTCCGGCATGGCGGTCTTGGTCGCAACGGGGGTCCTGACGATCCTGGCCTGGATCATCGCCTACGCGGTCAAATAGCCGGTTCGCCTAAGGAGAGTCGCCATGAGCCTCAAATCCCCTCTCGGTCAGGTCCGCGGTCTGGGTAGCGCCAAGGAAGGCGTGCAGCATTGGTGGGCGCAGCGCGTCACCGCAATTGCCCTGATCCCGCTTAGCCTCTGGTTCGTGATTTCGATCATCTTCATGGCCGGGGCCGATCATGCCGACATGGTCGAATGGATTTCCTCGCCCTTCTCGGCCGCAATCGCGCTTTTGGTGATCGTCGCGACCTTCTGGCACGCAATGCTCGGTGTTCAGGTCGTCATCGAGGACTACGTCCATAACGAGGCAGTGAAGATTGCCTCGCTCTTGGCGATCAAGGGATTGTTGCTGCTGTTGGGCTTGGCCTGCGCGCTCTCCGTGATCGTGCTGTTGGTGCAAGGATAGAGACTGATGGCTGAAACCAAAGCCGGACCGGCTTACGAGATCATCGATCACGATTACGATGT
This sequence comes from Kiloniellales bacterium, assembly GCA_040219175.1. Taxonomy (GTDB): domain Bacteria; phylum Pseudomonadota; class Alphaproteobacteria; order Kiloniellales; family JACOMY01; genus JACOMY01. Next base: position 146,176 of record JAVJSY010000039.1, on the reverse strand, counting down.
CGCCGTCGTCGGCGCCGGCGGTGCCGGCCTGCGCGCGACCCTGGGCCTGGCCGAGGCCGGGCTGAAGACCGCCTGCATCACCAAGGTCTTCCCGACCCGCAGCCACACGGTGGCGGCACAGGGCGGCATCTCGGCCGCGCTCGGCAACATGGGCTCGGACGACTGGCGCTGGCATATGTACGACACGGTCAAGGGCTCCGACTGGCTGGGCGACCAGGATGCCATCGAATACATGACCAAAGAGGCAATCCCGGCGATCATCGAGCTGGAGCACTATGGCGTGCCCTTCAGCCGCACGCCGGCCGGGCGTATCTATCAGCGCCCCTTCGGCGGCATGACGACGGAGTTCGGCAAGGGCATCGCGCACCGCACCTGCGCTGCCGCCGACCGCACCGGCCATGCCATCCTGCATACCCTCTATCAGCAGTCGCTGCGCGAGAACGCCGAGTTCTTCATCGAGTACCTGGCGATCGACCTGATGATGGAGGACGGCGAGTGCCGCGGTTTGATTGCCTGGGACCTGGCGACCGGTAAGCTGCACCGCTTTCGCACCCACATGACCATCATCGCCACCGGCGGCTATGGTCGCGCCTACTTCTCCTGCACCGGCGCACACAGCCAGACCGGAGACGGCAATGCCATGGCCTTGCGGGCCGGGCTGCCGCTGCAGGATATGGAGTTCGTGCAGTTCCACCCGACCGGCATCTACGGCGCCGGCTGCCTGATCACCGAGGGCTCGCGCGGCGAGGGCGGCTATCTCACCAACAGCGAGGGCGAGCGCTTCATGGAGCGCTATGCCCCCTCAGCCAAGGATCTGGCCAGCCGCGACGTCGTCAGCCGTGCGATGACCATGGAGATCCGCGAGGGCCGCGGTGTCGGCGAGAAGTCCGATCACATCCACCTGCATCTCGAGCATCTGGATCCGGAGATCGTGAACCAGCGCCTGCCCGGCATCTCCGAGAGCGCGCGCATCTACGCCGGCGTCGACGTCCACAAGGAGCCGATCCCGGTGCTGCCGACCTGCCACTACAACATGGGCGGCATCCCGGCGCGCTACACCGGCGAGGTGGTCACCGCCAAGGACGGCGATCCCGACGTGGTGGTGCCCGGCCTGATGGCGATCGGCGAGGCGGCCTGCGTCTCGGTGCACGGCGCCAACCGCCTGGGCTCCAACTCTTTGCTGGATCTGGTGGTCTTCGGCCGCGCCGCCGGCCTGCACGCAGCAGAGATCGTCAAGCCCGGCATGCCGCACAAGCCGCTGGGCAGCGATGCCAGTGCGCTGGCCTTGGATCGCCTCGACAAGACCCGGCACGCCTCTGGCGGCATCCCGACGGCCGACCTCAGGCTTGAGATGCAGCACACCATGCAGAACCATGCGGCCGTGTTCCGCACCGGCGACACCTTGAAGGAAGGCGTGGAGCTGCTCTCCCAATCCTGGAAGAAGCTGCCCGACATCAAGGTGACCGATCGCTCGATGATCTGGAACAGCGACCTGATGGAAACCTTGGAGCTGCAGAACCTGATGGCGCAGGCCGTGGCCACCATCGCCTCGGGTGCCAATCGCGAGGAAAGCCGCGGCGCGCATGCCCGCGAAGACTTCCCCGATCGCGACGACGTCAACTGGATGAAGCACACCCTCTGCTGGGTGAACGACAAGGGCGAGCACAGCTTTGACTATCGCCCGGTCAAGCTGAACACCATGACCAACGAAGTGCAGTCCTTCCCGCCCAAAGCGCGGGTCTATTAAGCCGCACGAGCGCCACTAGGGAGTCAGCAATGGCTGAGTTTTCGCTTCCCCGCAATTCCAAGGTCGTCGGCGGCCAGACCCACAAGGCGCCGGCCGGGGCCAAGAACGTGAAGACCTTTCAGGTCTATCGCTACGACCCGGACAGCGGGGCGAACCCCCGTCTCGACAAGTTCGAGATCGATATGGACGACTGCGGTCCGATGGTTCTGGACGCGCTGATCAAGATCAAGAACGAGGTCGACGCCAGCCTGACCTTCCGCCGCTCCTGCCGCGAGGGCGTCTGCGGCTCCTGCGCGTTTAACATCGACGGCACCAACACACTGGCCTGCACCAAGTACATCAACGAGGTGAAGGGCGACGTGAAGATCTATCCCTTGCCGCACATGCCGGTGGTGAAGGATCTGGTGCCCGACCTGACGCACGCCTATGCCCAGCATGCCTCCATCGAGCCCTGGCTGAAGACCACCACACCGGCCCCCGGCCGCGAGCGTCTGCAGACCCCGGAAGACCGCGAGAAGCTGGACGGCCTGTGGGAATGCATCCTCTGCTTCTGCTGCGCCACGTCGTGCCCCAGCTACTGGTGGAACTCCGACCGCTACCTCGGCCCCGCCATCCTGCTGCAGGCCTACCGCTGGATCGCAGACAGCCGCGACGAGGCCACCGGCGAGCGCCTGGATAACCTGGAAGACCCCTTCCGCCTCTACCGCTGCCACACCATCATGAACTGCACCAAGACCTGCCCCAAGCACCTGAACCCGGCCAAAGCCATCGCCGAGATCAAGAAACTGATGGTGGCGCGGCGGTAGGGAAGGCAGCTCCGAGAGTTTGGCCCACCGCTCGACAGAGCAGTTTCTGGTTCCAGGATAGAGCCTGTTCGGCTACCATCGGGTGCAGAATTGAGAGCTGTCCGGGGAATGTCGGTTTAGGACGTCACCCGACGCTTTGGCTGGGAAGGCGGTAGACCTCTCTGCCAGAACGCCGAAGCGTTGGACCATTCTTACTGCGTTGACGTCACCCTTGGGTATGCTTCACGTCTTGTCGGACAGTGGTGGGGATCGTCGTAGCGCTTTGAAAACTGTCATTCCTGAGATGAAGAACAATGAACGCGACTTTGATCGACTGTTCATAGAAGAACTTGCCTATGGCGAGCGCTTTTTTGAGTCCTTTTGCGCCAAGATCGGCTTCGAATTTCGTCCGATCCGAAAGATCAAACATTCTGAGGAGGAGAACTTTGGCGCAAACGCTTGGGGTGAGACAGACATCTTTGTCGAACTGGAAGACGGAGCATTGCTCTTGATCGAGAACAAGGTTTCTCCCGTTTTTCAGCCCGATCAAGCCGAGCGTTATCGAGCCAGAGCAGAGCACCATGCCAAGAACGGCACAGAAGTCCGGACGGTCCTGATTGCCCCCGAAGTCTATCTGGGTCCCGTCCCGAAAGGAAGCTGGGACACAATGTGCTCCTATGCGGAGATTGCCAACTGCATTGCGTCGGGTGACGCGCGCAGTGAATGGAAGAAAACTATCCTGCTCAACGCTGGAAACAGGGCTGCTCGGGCGCACGATCTCGCAAAAAATTCTGCAGCTCGAGAACAGGTTTCGACGGAGCTACTTGCCTTCAAATCTGCATGGCACCAATTTATCATGGAAACACCTGATTGGAGTGCAAATACTCAAATAGGAAAAACTGATGAATTCTTATACCGACCACGCAGAAACCCTCATAACTTCACAATTTGGCACCATCCCTTCGAGGGGTACTTGTCAGTTCAGGAATTTGAAGAATCCCTTATCTTGGACGAAGTCAAATTGGGGATCACTTTTCCTGAAGGATTTGTCCTGAAATGGCACCCAAAGAGTGTCTATCTTGATGCGTCGACCCCAGTTATCGATATGTCAGCGGCCTTCGCCGATGAGCTTGAGAATGTCGAGGAGGGTATGCGCATAGCGCGGCACGCTTTGGACTTGGCAGAAGCAATCATCCGTGCGCAACCACGAAAAGAGTGAGGCATTGTTCCGGCGAAGGTTTCCTGCCAAAGCCCCAGCACAGTACCTTCCATCTGTGACATGCGACTTTGGATGTGTCGCGGGCTTCGTCCTTTGCTGATGGTGCCGCTCCCTCCTACCAGCCCTGCACGCTGACCCCTTGCCTAAGGCCCCCCTGCCCACTTATCTAGCGGCATGGCACAGACGGCACATGCATCGGCCTTTGCGCCGCCCGAAGAGGCGCGCGCCAAGGACCTGATCGGACTTTCGCGCGAAGCGCTGGCGGAAGAAATGGCGGCGCAGGGCGAGCCGGCCTTTCGCGCGCGCCAGCTTTGGCAGTGGCTCTACGACAAGGGTGCGACCGACTTCGAGGCCATGACCTCGCTGTCCAAGGGCTTTCGCGCCAGGCTGGCCGAGACCCATCGCGTCTCTCGACCCACAGTCACCACCGACCAGACCTCAGAAGACGGCACGCGCAAGTGGCTGCTGGGGATCGCCGGCGGTCATCAGGTGGAGATGGTGCACATCCCCGACGAGGAGCGCGGCACGCTCTGCGTCTCCAGCCAGGTCGGCTGCACGCTCACCTGCCGCTTCTGCCACACCGGAACCCAGCGCCTGGTGCGCAACCTCTCGGCCGCCGAGATCGTCGGCCAGGTCTTGACCGCCAAGGACCACTTCGGGGAGTGGCCGGCCTCCAAGCCCGAGCGGGTCATCACCAACCTGGTCTTCATGGGCATGGGCGAGCCGCTCTACAATCTCGACAACGTGGCCGATGCGATCAAGATCCTGCGCGACGGCGAGGGCCTGGGCATCTCCAAGCGCAAGATCACGCTCTCGACCGCCGGCGTGGTGCCGATGATGCAGCGCTGCGGCGAAGAGCTGGAGGTGAACCTGGCGGTCTCTCTGCACGCGGTGACCGACGAGATCCGCAACGAGATCGTGCCGCTGAACCGCAAGTATCCCCTGGCCGAGCTGATTGCTGCCTGCCGCGACTATCCCGGCGTCCACAACGCCCGGCGCATCACCTTCGAATACGTGATGCTGCGCGACGTGAACGACAGCGACGCCGATGCGCACGCCCTGGCGAAGCTGATCGAGGGCATCCCGGCCAAGACCAACCTTATTCCTTTTAACCCCTGGCCCGGCGCGCCTTACGAGTGTTCGACGCCCGAGCGGGTGCGCCGCTTCGCCCAGATCCTGAACGACGCCGGCCTGGCCGCCCCGGTCCGCACCCCGCGCGGTCAGGACATCATGGCAGCCTGCGGACAGTTGAAGAGTGCGAGCGAGCGGCTGCGGAAGAGCGCGCGGGTGACGGAGCAGGCCTAACGCGAGCTTGAAGGCTAACTGGCCATCCAGGCGCCGGCCACGATCTGCCAGCTGCCGTCTGCTGCCTGGCAGCGGTCGATGCGGAATTCGTAGACTCGGTTGGTCTTCTCGTTGCGCACCAGGTGGTGGATCTTGCGACAGGGGCTGTCGTTCATCTCGTTCTCGCCCTCGTAACGCGCCGTGCCGCTGAGCCCGCTTGCCGGATTGTTCCAGCTGCGCTGGGCGCCGACTTCCGCAGGCGCGTCGGCGAAGAAGGGCTTGGTGGCGGCCAGGATGGCGTCGATGTCGGCCTGCGTGAAGGCGAGGCCGCTGGCAAAGGGGCTCTTGACCTGAGCGGCCGCGGGGGCGGCGATCAGAAGCAGGAGGACCAGCAGGGGTAGGATGCGGCGCATGTCTGGGTGGCTCCCCGAGTGAAACAGGCTTAAGTCTAACCGAACGCACAGCCCGGCCGGACCATGTCGTGTTGCGATGAGCTGAGCCCATCGCTTCGGACCGGCCCGTGCCGGCGAGATCAATCGGTCACTCTTGGTGAGCGATGATGTAAGGAGCCCCTTGGTGCCAGATATCGAGCATTTTCTCCAGACTCTTGCGATCTGGGCCCTGCCGCTGATCCTGGGGATCACCCTGCATGAGGCGGCACACGCCTATGCCGCCAAGGAACTGGGCGATCCCACCGCGCAGGAGCGCGGGCGCGTCAGCCTCAACCCGCTGCGCCATGTCGACCCCTTCGGGACCATCGTGCTGCCCGGGCTGCTGTTGCTGCTGCAGGCCGGGATCGTCTTCGGCTATGCCAAGCCGGTGCCGGTCAATCCCCGGCGGCTGCGCGATCCGCGCTGGGGCATGGCCTGGGTGGCGCTCGCCGGACCGGCCAGCAACCTGCTGCAAGCGCTGGTGGCCGTCTTTCTGATCAGCCTGCTGCCCGGTCTTGGCCAGGAACCGGGCGGTTTCCTCGCCTCCATGCTGATCGTCATGGTCTATATCAACTGTCTGCTGGCGATCCTGAACATGCTGCCGGTGCCGCCCTTGGATGGCGGGCGCATCCTGGTCGCCCTGCTGCCGCCCGCCGCCGGTGCCAAGCTGCTGGCCTTCAGCCGCAAGGGCGTCTTCCTGCTGCTGATCCTCTTCCTGGTCTGGCCGCTGTTGAATCGCCAACTGGGTCTTGGCTTCGACCCGCTGTCGATCCTGATCACCGAACCCTCCCTCTGGCTGACGCACAGCCTGCTGTCTCTATCGGGGCGTTAGGAGTCCGTCCGGAAATCGGGGCGTCTTGCCTGCGACAGCGCCGCAGGCGTGCAAAAAGGGGCTTTGCCTTCTTTGCTCCGGCGAGGCATTCTCTGGGCCGCCCCCTCTCGCAGCGTCTTGTCGTGGACTTTTAAGAGGACCCGCGCGAAGCGGCTGCGAAGCGGGAGGGTCATGGCAAACGCAAGCTTGCCGTCCGGTATGCTGCCCCTTTCTCGGGGCGGGGAGCGGGACGGTCAGGCGGAGAAACGAAGCCCTAGTGGAGACGGATACGCGAAACATGCGGTATGAAGCACCTCGCACGCTCGACCAAGCAGTTGAGCTGATGAGCGCAGAAAGCGGGCTGGCCAGAGTGCTGGCCGGCGGTACGGACCTTCTGGTCCAGCTGCGCTCGGAGCGGATCGAGCCCGATCTAATTGTCGACATCAAGCGGATCGACGGCATGTCCGCGATCACGGCGGAGCGCGGCGGTTTCCGCATCGGCGCAGCGGTCTCCGGCGCCGTGCTGGGCGAGCACGAGGGTGTGACGGCACTCTGGCCCGGTGTGGTCGAGGCCGCGAACCTGATCGGCTCGACCCAGGTGCAGGGGCGGGCCACCATGGTCGGTAACCTCTGCAACGCCTCGCCGGCAGCGGATGCCGTACCGGCACTGATCGCAGCCGCTGCACAGGTTGCGATCGCGGGCCCCAATGGACGTCGCGAGATTCCGGTGGAATCCATGGTCCTCTCTCCCGGCAAGAACGCCCTGGAAAAGGGCGAGATCGTCGAATCGCTCTATCTGCCGGCGCGACCGGAGCGGTCCGGCGATGCCTATCTGCGCTTCATCCCGCGCACCGAGATGGATATCGCCGTGGTCTCTGCCGGTGTCAGCCTGACCTTGGACGAAGGCGGACGGATCACCGCTGCCCGGGTCGGCCTGGGTGCGGTGGCACCGCGGCCACTGCTGGTCGAGGCTGCCGCCAGTGCCATCGTCGGCACCAACCTGGACGAGGCAGCGCTGGACGCGCTCGCCGCAGCTGCTTCGGCGGCCTGCGATCCAATCGACGACAAGCGCGGAACCATCGAGTACCGCGTCGACGTAGCCGGCGTGCTGGCCAAGCGCGCCGCCAACATAGCCTATGCGCGTGCCGGGGGTAGCCGATGAGCCAGATTCACGTTTCAACCAAAATCAACGGCGATGCGACCGAGTATCTCTGCGAGCCGGACGAGACCCTGCTGGACGTGCTGCGCGACCGCCTGGGTATGACCGGCACCAAGGAAGGCTGCGGCACCGGCGACTGCGGGGCCTGCAGCGTCACCCTGGACGGTCGTCTGGTCTGCTCTTGCCTGGTCCTGGGCGCCGAGGCCGAGGGCTGCGAGGTCGGCACGATCGAAGGGGTGGCCGAGGGCGAGGCCCTGCACCCCTTGCAGACGAAGTTTCTGGAGCATGCGGCCCTGCAGTGCGGCGTCTGCACGCCGGGCTTCCTGGTCGCGGCCAAGTCTCTGCTGGAGCGCAATAGCGATCCCAGCGAGGAAGAGGTTCGCTACTGGCTGGCCGGCAACCTCTGCCGCTGCACCGGCTACGACAAGATCATACGCGCGGTGCTCGACACCGCCAAAGAGATGAGGAGCGCCTAGATTATGCCTCTCGATCACCAAGCCAACCAAGACGAGAAAGATTTCCGCATCGTCGGCCAGCGCCCCCTGCGGCCGGACGGAATCGACAAGGTAACGGGCCGCGCACGCTTCGGCGCCGACATGACGGCACCCGGCATGCTGATCGGCCGCGTCCTGCGCAGCCCGCACGCCCATGCCCGCATCCGCTCGATCGATACCAGCAAGGCCCTGGCTCTGCCCGGCGTGAAGGCCGTGGTGACCCGCGACGACTTCGGCGAGGTCAGCGAGGACCTGCATGACGTCCTGGTCAACTGCATGGCTCAGGACAAGGCGCTCTATGACGGTCATGCCGTGGCTGCGGTCGCCGCCATCAGCGCCTCGGTCGCCCGTAAGGCCCTGAAGCTGATCGAGGTCGACTACGAGGTCCTGCCGCATGTGACCGATGTCGACGAAGCCATGGCAGCCGACGCGCCGGCGCTCTACGAGAACGCAGCCGACGAGTCGGTTCCGGCAGGAATGTCGAAGAATGTCGTGCGCCGCTATGAGTTCGGGCACGGCGATGTCGAGACCGGTTTTGCGGCCGCCGACGCCGTCTTCGAGAAGTCTTTCAAGACCGAGGCGACCCACCAAGGCTATATCGAGCCGCATGCCTGCCTGGCGACCTTGGGCCCCGATGGGCAGGGCGATCTCTGGGTCTGCACCCAGGGCCACTTCGCGGTGCGCAACGTCTGTGCGGCCCTGCTGGGTATGGAAGTCAGCCACCTGCGCGTGACCTCGTCGGAGATCGGCGGCGGTTTCGGCGGCAAGACGACGGTCTTCATCGAGCCTGTGGCGCTGGCACTTTCCCGCAAGGCCAGCCGGCCGGTGAAGATGACGATGAGCCGCGAAGAGGTGTTTCGCGCCAGTGGCCCGACCTCCTCGACCTCGATGGACGTCAAGATCGGCATGAACAGCGACGGACGGATCACCGCCGCCTTTGCCGAGCTGCGCTATCAGGGCGGTGCCTTCGTCGGCTCTCCGGTCGAGTTCGGCGCCATGAGCGCCTTTGCGCCCTACGATCTGGAGCATGCGAAGACGGTCGGTTGGGACGTCGTGACCAATCGCCCCAAGCAGGCCGCCTACCGGGCGCCAGGTGCGCCGATGGCCGCCTTTGCGGTCGAGAGCGTGATCGACGAGCTGTGCAAGCATTTCGATCTCGATCCCCTGGAGGTGCGTCTGAAGAATGCCTCCACCGACGGCTCGCAAGCCTCTTATGGCCCGAAGTTCGGCAAGATCGGCCTGACAGCGACTTTGGAGGCAGCCAAGAACCATCCGCACTACAGCGCACCGCTCGGGCCCAACCAGGGTCGCGGCGTGGCCTGCGGCTTCTGGTTCAACTTCGGCGGCCAGACCTGCGTGTCCTTGAACATCCAGGACGACGGCACCGTCGGCCTTTCCGTCGGCACGCCCGACATCGGCGGCTCGCGCGCCTCGATGGGGCAGATGGCGGCCGAAGAGCTGGGGATCCCCTACGAGAAGGTCCGCACCATCGTCGCCGACACGGCGTCGCTTGGCTACAACGACATCAGCGAAGGCAGCCGGGTGACCTTCTCCAGCGGCATGGCGACGATCCAGGCCGCGCGCGACGCCATCCAAGAGCTCTGCAGCCGGGCTGCCCAGATGTGGGGCATCGATGAGGATGCGGTCGTCTGGGAAGACGGTCACGCCAAACCGGCCGGTGAGAACGCCGGCAAGTTCGATCCGATGTCGCTGGCCGATATCGCTGCGGTCGCGGCCAACACCGGCGGTCCGATTGCCGGCCATGCCGAGATCAATGCCGATGGGGCCGGGCAGAGCTTTGCCACGCACATGGTCGACAGCGAGGTCGATCCGGAAACCGGCCGCGTCAAGATCCTGCGCTACACCGTCTTCCAGGATGCCGGTAAGGCGATCCATCCCTCCTACGTCGAGGGACAGTTTCAGGGCGGTGCCGTGCAAGGCATCGGCTGGTCGCTGAACGAGGAGTACATCTACGGCGAAGACGGCCGTCTGCAGAACGCAGGCTTCCTGGACTATCGCATCCCGGTCGCCTCGGACCTGCCGATGATCGACACGGTGATCGTAGAGGTGCCCAATCCGGGCCACCCCTATGGTGTGCGCGGTGTCGGCGAGACCTCGATCGTGCCGCCGCTGGCAGCGATCGCGAACTCGGTCTCGGCCGCAGCCGGTGTGCGCTTGACCCACCTGCCGATGTCGCCGCCGCGCGTCCAGAAGGCAATCAAGGACGCCAAGTAGGGTCGGCATGTTGATAACTGTCAAGATATGGGGCTCGCTCAAGGCCGCCGCCGGCGACCAGAGCGAGGTCCAGGTTGAGGCAAAGAACATCCGCCAAATGCTGGACCGGCTGGGCGAGGCGCACCCGCGCCTCAAGCCCCAGCTGGACCGCGGCGTTTCCGTTTCCGTCGATGGCCAGATTTATCGTGATGCTTGGTTCACACCCCTCAAGCCAGAGAACGAGATTGTGCTCTTGCCGCGCTTGAGCGGGGGATAGATCCCGACTGAAGAAGAACAACGAGAAGACCGCTTGAACGAGGGTTGCCCCCGCGCACCGCATTAGGGCGCAAGGAGGATAGGGCAGACTTCCTTCGATCGTGCCGACGAGGTCCAGATGTCAGAGGTTTCCATTCAACCAAGAATTAGGCTGGCGGTCACGATCGATGATCTCTTCCTGTGGAAGGGCGTTCCTTGGCCGCCGGGCTGCTGTCCGCAGACCGTGGTGCCGGCCATCACCGAAGCTCTGGCACGCCACGAGATGCACGGCATCTATGGCTTCTCTGCAACCGCGCCCGCAGAAGACGAGGATAGTCGACAGACCATCTTCGAGCACTGGCGGGATGCCGGAAACCGCATCGGCAATCACACGCATAACCTGGTCAGCCTGAACTGGGTCAGCGACGCGCGTTTCATCAAGGATATCGAAGCGAGTGCCGCCCTGCTGGCGCCCTGGATCGACGAGAACGCGCCGAAGTACTTTCGCTACCCCGGCGATAGCTGCGGCGATAACAAGGCGAAGAGCGAGGCCGTCCAGGCCTACCTGGCCGACAAAGGCTACAAGGTCGTGCCGGTCGACCTCTCTTTCTACGACAGCGAGTTTCTAGCAGCACATGTCCGCTTCTCGCGGGCTGGCGACGATGAGGGCGTGGCGTGGCTGCAGCAGCGCTTTGTCGAGACCGCTCTCAAGCAGCTGCAGATCCAGGTCGCCTTGGCCCGCAAGATGTTCAACAGAGACCCGGTCTACATCTGGCGTATTCACGCAACGGCACTTGCCGGCGATTGCCTCTACGACATCCTGGCGGCCTTCAAGAAGGCAGGCGTTGTCTTCGTCTCCCTGGCCGAGGCGATGATCGATCCTCTGCATCGCAGGCCGGCACCCATACTGACGCCACGCTTCCTCAACCACCTGCAGACCTGGGCGCTGCACCGGGAGCTCGCGATCGAAGAGGCACCGCCCAGCGTCCTGAAAGAGATCGAGGCGCGCCACATCGTGGAGGGCCTGTCCAGCGAGGCCGTGTTGACCGCCGTGGCCAAGTCCGTCGCCGATGAAGTCGGCGCCTCTTTCAAGCCGGCACCCTACTAATACCAAGCGTTAGGGATGTGGCTCATGGCGTCTGTTTTGGCGTTCAGACGCCACGCGGGCTTATCCTCGCTGCGCTGCGGGCGCGCGGTCGCGCTTGCCAATCCACGATGCGTTCACGCTTCGCGCCTTGGGGTAAGCGTTCAGACGCCACGCGGGCTTATCCTCGCTGCGCTGCGGGCGCGCGGTCGCGCTTGCCAATCCACGATGCGTTCACGCTTCGCGCCTTGGGGTAATCTCTTCTCTTACTGCCGAGATTGCTCTTGCGTGGTCCTCAGCAGGCTCGGCGCGCTGCCGAAACGTTGCTTGAAGCAGCGGGAGAAGTGCGCAGAACTGTTGAATCCCCAGGCGAAGGCGATCTCGGTGACATCGCGCAGCGGCGCGGCCAGTAGATCGCGGCGCGCACCCTCTAGGCGAACGGCGCGAATGCGGGCGCTCAGACTGAGGGTCTCCTCTTCGAAGAGCATGTGCAGATAGCGCGTGGAGACCCCATGGCGTTCCGCCAAGCGGCAGGGCGTCAGGGCCGGATCGCGCGCCAGGCGGTCTATGTCGGCCTCCACGGCACGACGCAAGGCCTCTCTGCGCGATAGGGGATCGGCGGTCTCTTTGGCGGCCACCGCCGTTTCCAAGAGATCCAGGGCGGAGCGTTGCGAAGCCTGCCAGGATGCGGCGGCTTGGGCGCTCATGGTTCGGCTTAGGCTGGTCAGGAAGCCGCTCAAGAGCAGTGCTTCGGGCTGCGCTGCGGAGAGATGCAGCGGGGCGACACGCCGGCCACAGCGCAGCTGCGCGGCCTCATCCTTGGGGATCATCAAGGTGATCTTGCTGAGTGGGGCCGTGATCTCGAAGTCGAGCGGCCGCTCGCTGTCCCAGAGGAAGAGATCGCCAGGCTTGAGCAGTGCCGAAACCTCTCCCTGCCGTACCGCCTCGCTGCCCTCGAGGATGAACAAGAGGCCAAAGCTGGGGCGCTCGGTCGCCCGGATCTCTACACCTGACCGGCGGCCGGCACAGGGCTGACAGCGGCAGGTGACGAAGGAGAGGTCCCGGCTCTGTCGCCAGGCCATCGCCGCATCGAAACGATCGCCGGCCGTCCTCGGCTCGACCGACCAGGGAAGATGCGTCGCATTCAGGACGTCGCGCCAGGCATCCCAACGCTGGGCTTTCGGCAGGTGCGCGGTCTGCCAGCTCTCCAGAGCATCGCTGACCATCATGAACTGCTGGTCCTTATCACGCGTCAAACGGCGCCGCTTCCCTCTCGGTCAAATCAGGCTTCTCGCATAGGCAAGCAGGCACGGCACTCTACACCTAAACTCACCAGTCAGGCGATCATACAAAAAAGGAGGATTCCCCATGCGACGCGATACCGAGTTCAAGACCGAAGACGGCGTGACCCTGAGAGGTTGGTTCTATAGCGCTGAAGGCGCCGGTGCGGACAAGGCGGCGACCGTCATCATGGCGCACGGCTTTTCCGCCACCAAGGAGATGCACCTTGACGACTTTGCGGCCCACTTCGCCGCCGACGGGCTGAACGTCCTGGTCTACGACAACCGCAATCTGGGCGACAGCGACAGCCCGCTGCGCGGGGAGATCGATCCCTGGCAGCAGATCCGCGACTACCGCGACGCCATCACCTTCGCCGGCACCTTGGACGAGGTCGATCCGGGTCGTATCGGCATCTGGGGCTCTTCCTACAGCGGCGCCCATGTGCTGGTGGTGGGGGCGATCGACCGGCGGGTCGGCTGTGTCGTCTCGCAGGTCCCGCTGATCGACGGCCTGACCAATGCCCGCCGCCTCATCCGCTCCGACCTCTGGGCGGGCTTGCGGCAAGGGCTGGACGGCGATCGCGTTGCCCGCTGGAAGGGCGAGCCGGCCGGCATGATCCCGGTCATCTCGGAGGACCCGATGGGCGCCTGCGTGCTGCCGACGGCCGATTCCGCAGCCTTCTTTACCCAGATCACCAAGGCCCGCGAGACCCGCTGGGAGAATGCCGTCACCCTGCGCTCGGTCGAGTACTTCACGGAATACAATCCAGGTGCCTACATCGCAGACCTGGCACCGACGCCGCTGATGCTGGTGGTGGCCAAGGACGACCACCTCACGCCTGCCGACCTGGCGCTCGAGGCCTATGAGCGCGCGCTGGAGCCCAAAAAGCTCCTGCTCCTGCCCGGCGGTCACTTCGACGCCTATGTCGACGAGGCCTTTGCAACCTCCGCCCCGCAGCAGAGCGCCTGGTTTCGAGAACACCTGAGCTAAGCGTCTTCTGAGAGAGGCCTGCAAGGGGCGCCACTCCCGGAGAGGAGTGGTGCCCTGAGGGGGAATCGAACCCGCCGAAATCCGGTTCGAGAACCGGAATGTCTTGCCACTAAACGACCAGGGCGATGAGGGTCACGGTCGGACCGGCCCACCTCGCACGAGAGGCTTCTGGGACAGCTGAGTGTCCTACCAAAACTACGCCCCTTACTTCCGAATATGCACCAGTCTCTAACGGCCGAGCGGCAGAGAGTAACATTTTTCGACAATTGTGCTTGCAAAAAAGGAGACGATTATTCTTTGCAGTTCTGACCGCGCTAGATTATCATTGTTTTGGTCCTGTTGATTGCTGAGTTGAGTGTGGGAGCATGCGCAGGATCCTGTTCAAATTCTGGATTGCAGCACAGTGTTGCAGGAACCATGATTTGCTCGTCTGGGTTGACGCGATACCTCGAACAGATGAGCGACCGAGGGCGCCTGAGGTCCGTGCAAACCCGGAGGCGAGGCCGGGCAGCGGATCCAACACGCACTCTGGCAGCCATGTAGTGAGGCGGGCTGCCACTTGGGCCCTGTCTCAGTCAGCCCCGTTCAAGGCTTAGAAGACGTGTTGGCTGACATCGAAACACGCGCAAGTGACGTGCTTCCACGTCAAAATCTCTATTATTCCGCTTATGTCGATCCAAACAGGCGCTTCGTTTACTTCGCCAATCCAAAAGTCGGAAGCACAACGATACTTGCGACCTTGCGGGCTTTGATCCTAAACGATCCGTCACAAATGGCGCATGTGGCCGATGACATTCATGAAAAGAGCAGAAGCCCCCTAAAATTTCTCACAGAGTTTGACAAAAAGGAAAGAAATTACCTCCTGAGCAGCCCCGATATATTTCGTTTTTGCTTTGTTCGGCATCCCTTCTCCCGCCTACTATCTGCTTATTACGAAAAAATACAAAGGAATAAGCATCAGAAGGCGTCGGTTCTAAGGACGTTGCGACGCAATGCCGACGATCAGAACACAGAGATTTCGTTTTCCGAGTTCGTCAACGCTGTCTATCGCCAACCCCTCTCTGAAATGGACTTTCATTGGTATCCGCAGCACATCCAGGTCTATCATCGGAAAATCGACATGACGTTCGTCGGACGAATGGAGCGTTTCGAGGAAGACTTCCGCGCCATACTGCAGACGGTTTTTGGCGACAGAACGAGGGACCTACAGGTTCCGCAGCACAACAGCCCGCCGCCACGAGAAGCGGTTGACATTGCGGCCCTTCCCAAGAGCGTTCACGCCAAGATTTGGAACAAGTATTATTGGGATTTTGAGTATTTCGGGTACGATAGAAGCGCCTTCGAGGCGGGACGGCCCCGCCCAGGGGACACAAAGCCGGGCGCCTGATCCACAGCTTTTCGAGTTGAGCTATCCCCAAGACCCGCCTGGAGCGAAGCGAGGACAAGCCCGGACGCCACCTGGCTAAGAGGTCCCAGCAGAGCTCAAGTCCGAATGCTCCCTATCGTCTCCCTATCGTCTCCGGGGGGGCCTTGACCACTGTCCCGCAATGCCGTAGATTGACTGAACACTCAACAAATAGAGAGTGGCTGAAATGCCGAAAGACATGGATTTTTCCGCGCCGCCGCAGGGCTGGGACCGCAGCGGTCTGCCGGGCTGGGCCTATTTCAACGAGGAGCTCTTGGAGCTCGAGATCGAGGAGCTGTTCCGCAAGCGCTGGCAGTTGGCCTGCCACGTCAACGACATTCCCAATCCCGGCGACTACACCACCTTCGATGTCGCGACCGAGCGCGCGATCATCCTGCGCGACCAAAAGGGTGTCCTGCGCGCCTTTCACAATCTCTGCCGTCATCGCGGCTCACGCGTGGTCGGCGACAAGCAGGGGAACTGCCCCGGTGCCCTGGTCTGCCCCTATCACGGCTGGACCTACAATCTGGACGGAACCCTGCGCGCGCCGGCCAAGCCGCGCTCCTTCCCGCCGCTTGATCCCGTCGCCTGGGGACTGAAGCCGGTCGAGATGGAGATCTGGCAGGGCTTTGTCTTCATCCGCTTCAAGCCCAGTGCGCAGCCGCCGATGTCGCAGATCCTGGCGCGCTACGAAGCCGAAGTGGCGGCCTATCGTATCGCTGACCTGGTTCCGACAGAGCCGGTCAAGTGGACCGGCGAGACCGCGGTCAACTGGAAGTCGGTGCGCGATGTCGACAACGAAGGCTATCACGTACCCAAAGCGCACCCCGCCCTGCAGGACCTCTACGGCAAGGGCTATCGCGACGAGCCCTTCCAGGACGGCGCCGCGCGCTCCTTCGCGCCCTTCAACGAAGGACCGGCCAGGTTCTGGAGCGTGCGTGCCTATCGCTCGATCCTGCCGGAGGCCAGCTGGCTTCCGGAAAGCAACCGCAAGGCCTGGGTCTACATCGGCCTCTTCCCCAATGCGGTGATCGGCCTCTACCCCGATTCGGTGATGTTCTATCAAGAGGTGCCGGACGGCGTCGGCCGCGCCCGTCTGCGCGGACAGGTCTATCGCCACAAGGCGGAGTCGCGCGCGTTGCGCGCTGCCCGCTATCTCAGCGGCCGCATCGACGGCGTGACCGGCGCCGAGGACCAGGAGCTGACCATCTGGTCCTACGAGGCCACCCAATCCAGCGGCTACGAGGGCATCCTGCTGAGCGACCTGGAGTACGGGGTCAAGACCTACCACGACGAGCTGCGCCAGGTGATGCCGGTCCTGACCTTGGATCAGGAGCCGGCAAGAGGAACGCTGATCGAGCGGAATGCCGAGATGCTGGCCGAGGGCGTGATCGCCTAGGGGCTGTAGCTGGACGGCAGGAGCTTTCGCCGCAAGCAGGCGGGCGGAGGTACCTGGCTACTTCCGCCTGCTGGAACGCCCTGCCAAGGGGGCGACGTCCGCGCCCAAGCGGGCACGGACCCAGCGTTGGAAGGCATAGACTTCGTACTCCTCCTGCATCAGGGTTCCCGATGCGAAGGGGGCGGCAGCCAGCCCGCGCTGGTTCATCTCGCAAGCCGCGGCGTCCTCATCCAGGACCCGGCGCGCGAAGCAGAGAATGCGCTCCAGGTCGAAGCCCGGTTCCTCGCTGCGCCCCGGCGGCAACAGCCAGTCGACCGTCAGCCGGGTCTTCTCCGGCCCCAGGGGATCGACCCGGACCGAACGGACATAGTCGATGTGGCCGACGATGAAGGCAGAGGGCAGAGTCACGGCATAGGTGTGTCCGCGTGCCCGATCCGCTTCCGAGAGGCCTTCCAAGCTGGTCTGCGCGGTACCGCCGTCGGCCCAGGTCTCGGCACCCTCGCGCAGGCCGCCCTGGATTCGGGGATCGGTCTCTTCGGCACGGTCGCGCCAATCGGGGTCGTCCTCGCGCACCATGATCGCGCGCTTGTAGATCGGCACCAGATTGCTGAGCTCCGGATGGATCGTCGGGCAGTGCAGACACTCGTTGAAGTTCTCCCAAAAGACCTTCCAGTTGCAGGCGATCTCGATCTCGTCGCGCTGCGCCACCCTGAGGTCGGCCAGCGGCCAGTTGGCGAGCGGCCTCAGCTCGGCCGCCAGGCTGGCCTCGAAATCGGCCTGATCGCCGCCGGCGGGATTGACGTAGAGAAAGCCGCCCCACTCGGCCACACCCATCGGAATCAAGCCGTGCTGCTCGCGCTCGAAACCCGCAACCTTCCGCGCGCGCCCGGTCGCCAGCAGTTTGCCGGAAAGCGCGTAAGACCACTGGTGATAGGGACAGACCAGCAAGGGCCTATCGAGCTGGCCCTTGCCGGCCGGGCAGAGTTCGGCACCGCGGTGGCGGCAGACGTTGTGGAAGGCGGCCGGCGTTCCGTCGGCCTGGCGCACCACCAGCACGTTCTTGCCGGCCAGCCGGTCGGCGCGCCAGCTCTTGGCCTCGGCCAGCTCTTCGGAGCGGCAGAAGAGGAGCCAGCTCTTGCCCCAGATCTCCGCCATCTCCCGGGCGTGATGTTGCGGATCGCTGTACCAGCTAGCCGGCAAGGATGGCTCGGCCGCAGCCAAGCCGTTGAACCCGCGCGCCAGCGCCTTGTCGTCAGGCATCGCACCTCTCCGGAATTTTTTGCTAGGGTGAAGGCTATGCCCGATCGTCGAAGCGTGCCTAGTCCTTTTCGCTCCGGCAGGGCAGAATTCTGAGTGCCCGCTCAAGCAGGGAAATGAAGGCGAACCTATTGGGAAAGGGAGAGACCGTGGCAGCCCTCAATGCCAGCACCCGCAAGAAGGAGCCTTCACAAAAGGCGACCCTGCGCCGCCGGCAGATCGTCGAAGCAACAATGCGCTCTATCGCGAAGAAGGGCCTATCCGGTACCACTCTGGCCAGCGTGGCCAAGGAAGCAGGCCTTTCGCAGGGCGTTGCCGTCTTCTATTTCAACACCAAGCTCGAGCTGCTGGCAGAGGTCCTGCGGCACCTCTACCAGGACTATGAGACCGCCTGGCGCGCGGCAGTCGAGCGGGCTGAGTCGGACCCTCTGAGCCAGCTGCTGGCCATGCTGCGGGTCGATTTCGAACCGCCGGTCTGTACCCCCGACGCGCTCTTCATCTGGCATGCCTTCTGGGGCGAGGCGGGGTCGCGGCCCCGCTATGCCGCCATCACCGAGATCTTCGAGGCGCCGCGCTTTGCCGTCCTGCGCGGACACTGCGCGAGCCTTCTGCTCGATGCCGGTCGCGCCGAAGAGGAGGCCGAAAACCTGGCGATCGCTCTGGATTCGCTGTCGGACGGTCTCTGGTGGCGCCTCTACCTCTCCGAGGGAAGCATGACCCCCTCGCACGCGCTCTCGGTCATCGCCAGCGTCCTGATCAGCCACCTGCCCGAGCAAGCCGCCAAGATCGAGGCAGGCCTCCGTCAATCTCCTTGAGCCGAGGGCGTGCGAGGAGGCAATGCTCTAGACCAAAATGATCGCAGATCGAAACGACCCGCGGTCTGAATCTTGGTCTACTTTCAAACAAGTAGAGTGCGATTCAGACGATAGATCGATTCGATCTATCGTCATCGCGCTCTAAGCAGCCGTCAGCAAATCCCGGCAGAGTCCTTCGACATCGGCGCGGCTGAAATCGCGGCAGGTGACCTCGAACATGGGTCGGTTCTCCGGCGTGTCGCAGGCGGCCGCCAGGCGGGCTTCGTCGGCCGGTCCAAGGCCGTCGCCGGCAAGGCTGATCTCCAGGCCGACCTCACGCAGAAAGGCGTCGTAGGCCTCCGGCAAGGCGGCCGCCAGGGCCGCATCGTCGCGTCCGCCGCGCGCCAGCCCGAAGGCCTCGGCCACCAGGGCATGGCGGGCCGGCGTCAAGACGACATTGCCGGCCAAGGCGACCCGCAAGGATAGACCCACCGCACGACCATGGTGGACATGGCCCACGGTGCCCAGCGCGTGGCCCAGACCATGCGCGACGGCACAGCCGTTGACCGCGATCGCGGCTCCGGCAAGACAGGCTGCAATCTGCACCTGGCCGCGCGCCTCCAGATCGCAGCCGTCGGCAACCGCCCGCGGCAGCCAGCGACGCACCAGGCCGATGGCGCGCATGGCGGCGGGATCGTTCAGGGGGTGGGCCTTGCAGTTGGTCATCGATTCGATGGCATGGACCAGGGCATCGACACCGGTCGCCGCGGTGAGGGACGAGGGCAGGCTAGCGGTGATCTCGGGGTCCAACAGCGCCACTATGGGAAAGAGTTCCGACCCAAAGGCCCAAACCTTCGTCCCATCGGCCAGAGAGAAGACCGATACCGCGGTCATCTCGGCACCGGTGCCCGAGGTCGTCGGGATTGCGATCACCGGCAGGCCGTTGCCCGGGAAGGGCTTCACCGCCAGCGCGTAGGCGGCCGAGCCCTCTTCGACACCGACGATGGCGGCGGCCAGCTTGCCCACGTCCATCGCCGAGCCACCGCCCAGTGCGACGACGGCCGTGCTGTCATGATCCCGCGCCGCCTGGGCGCAGGCATCGATCTGGCCTTCGCGCGGATCGCTGGCCAGTTCGCTGAAGACGGCGACCGCGTGACCGGCTTCGCTCAGCCCGGACGTAACGCGCTCGGCCAGTCCCGAGGCAACGGCAAAGGGGTCAGCGACCAGCAGCAAGCGCTGCGTGGAACCAAGGCGCTTCTGGATCAGACGTCCCAGATCGTTCAGGCGGCCAGCGCCGAAGGCAACGGGGACGGCGGCGGGCAGGTCGAAAGGCTGCATGCTAGGTGTTCCTGTTCGCAACGGCCGGTCTTCGGCCGGTTTCGAAGGGCATCGATTTGGCGCGCGTTATGCACCTTCCTCGGCGGCGTGCAAGGACGGATCCTTGTGTGACGCCAGCCTGCACAGAATGTCGCAGTTCGCCGAGGCTGTCATCTCCCCTCGTCCGCTTGCTCGGAGATGGGCTAGGCTGGGCAGAGCACACCAAGCAAAACAGGGAGGACAGCGATGTCCGGTTACGTATCTTGGGTCCTGGACCTCGAGCTTCTCGACGGCAAGGACGCGGAGTTCCGCGAACTGATGGCCGAGATGGTGGCGGCGACGAAGGCAGACGAGCCGGGAACCCTGGCCTACGAGTGGAGCCTGGACGAGAGCGGCAAGGTCTGCTCGATCTACGAGCGCTATGTCGATTCCGACGCCGTCATGGTGCACATGGCCAGCTTCGGCGCGAACTACGCAAAGCGCTTCCTCTCGGTCTTCAAGCCCAGCCGCCTGGTGGTCTTCGGCTCGCCGAACGCGGCGGTCAAGCAGGCTCTCGCAGCGCTAAGTCCGATCTACATGACCCAGGTCGGCGGCTTCTCGCGGCACTAGGAGCGCGTGCGCAGACCTGCTCACGCCCCTTTGATCATCTTGATGATCGCGGAGTAGTCGAGCCCGCCCTTGCCGGCGTTGCAGAAGAGGCCGAAGAGGGCGGTGGCCTCTGCGCCCAGGGGCGTCGCCGCGCCGACCTGATTGGCCGCTTCCTGCGAGAGCCGCAGGTCCTTCAGCATGAGGGCTGCGGCAAAGCCCGGCTGGTAGTCGCGATTGGCGGCCGAGCCCTCGACGATGCCCGGCACCGGCAGGTGATTGACCATCGCCCAGCAGGAGCCGGACGACTTGGAGGAGATGTCGAAGAGGGCCTGGTCGTCGAGGCCCAGCTTCTCGGCCAGCGCGAAGGCCTCGCAAACGCCCAGCATGGAGATGCCGAGGATCATGTTGTTGCAGACCTTGGCCGCCTGACCGTTCCCGGCACCGCCGGCGTGGATCACGTTGCGACCCATCTGCTGCAGCAGGGGCTCTGCACGGCCGAAGGCCGCCGCTTCGCCGCCGCACATGAAGGTCAGGCTCGCCTGCTGCGCCCCGGCAACGCCGCCGGAGACCGGCGCGTCGACGAAGGCCTGCCCAGCCTCTGCCGCCGCCTCGTGCACAGTCCTGGCCGAGCCCACGTCGATGGTCGAGGAGTCGATAAGAAGGCTGCCCTTCGGCGTCATCGCCAAGAGCCCCTCCGCGCCCAGATAGAGCGCGCGCACATGCTCGCCTGCCGGCAGCATGGTGACCACGACCTCGGCCTCGCCGACCGCCGCCGTCGGGCTCTCCGCAAGTGCTATTCCGGCAGCCTCGGCTTGTCGCATCGCCTCGCTGGAGAGGTCGTAACCGTCGACCTGGTGCCCGGCTTTCACCAGGTTTGCGGCCATGGGGCCACCCATGTTGCCCAGTCCGATAAAGCCGATGCGCGCCATTGTCTTTCTCTCCCTAGCCAAGATGTCAGGCCAGGAGGCTTGGCACGATCAGCCCGCCAGTGGCAAGCAGAAGAGGGCCAGAATAATGACGAAGCCGACGCTCCAAACCAGCGAGCGCCCGTTGCCCCAATCCCCCAGGTAGGCCTGGACGTAGACCAGACGCACCACGACGAAAGCAACGGCCAGCGCGTCGCGCCAAGCGTCCAGATCCGAATAGCCTTGGGCCACCAGCACGGCGGCGGCAAAGGGCGCGAAAGCCTCCAGGGAATTCTGGTGTGCGGCCTGCGCGCGACCGGCTTTGCCTTTCAGGCCCGCCTGTTGAAGACGTGGCTGATTGTTGTCGTAGGCGCCGTCTTGAGCGATGGCACCGCGGATGACCCACCAGCGTACGCCGTAGGCGATGAACAGAAAGGCGATCACGCTGGCGATTGCGATGGTCATGTGCTTCCTCCGCGGACGTTACACTCCTTTACGCGGACGGCCTAGGCAGCGATCACTTTTTGGCCAAGGGCGCGGTAATCGGGCAGCCGATCGGCCAGGAAGGAGTAGCTGGCGCGAACCCGTGCAATCTCGCCCTGATCAACCTCGAGCCGTTGATAGGCCTCGGCGTGTTCGGGAAAGCCGATCGGCGGGTGCTCACGATCGGACCAAGGACCGCAGAACAGCGAGTTGCCGAAATCGACACCGGCTCGGTTGAGGCTCAAGAGGTAGATCTGGTTCTCCATGGCTCTTGCGACGACGAAGTCGTGCCAGCTGTCGAAGGATTCGTCGCGCGCATAGGCACCGCAGTGCAGCAGCAGCTCTACACCCTGATCGAGCGCCAGGCTGCGGGTCAGTTCGGGGATGCGGATGTCGTAGCAGATGATCGGTGCGATCCGCACGCCGCGGAATTCGAAGGTGAAGAGCCGCCGGCCACGCGCGAAATAGTCCTTTTCGATCGACGCACCGTACTGCGCCAGATGGATCTTGTCGAAGGACCCGATGAGCGCGCCGCTTGGCCCGACGGCAACCTGGGTGATCAGGACTCCCTCGTCGCTCCGCTGAGCGATGCCATAGACGATGGCTATCCCGAAGCGCCTGGCGAGCGCGCTATAGACCCGAAAGGAGGGGCCATCCAGAGGCTCGGCCAGGCTGGCCAAACGTTCGAAAGAGGCGCGGGAGTAATCCAGGGCCGAAAGTTCGGGCAGGACGACCAGATCCACAGGCCCCTCTGCCACGTGCGCGTCGATCCGCTTTGCAGTGGCGTCCAGATGGCGATCCCGCTCCGCCTCGGTGCGAATGGCGGGGATCTCGATCTGGCAGGCCAGCACTGTCAGGATTCTGCTCATCAGCTCGAAAGCTCGCTATCCCAATACTCGCCCAGTTCGCGCCGCGTGCGCTCGATCCGCTCGATGTTGTCGACCGCCTCCTGCCCGCTGCGAGCCACGACGAAGCCCAAGAGCGCCTCGAAAAGAGCTGTGGTTGCCAGGTAGGATTCGAAGAACTGTGGACTTTGGGTCTGCACCGTCAGGCAGATGTCGGAACGCGCGGCCAAGGCCGTCGTCCGGCTGTCGGTGATGCCGACCACCAAGGTTCCCCGATCCTGCGCCATCTGCGCCATGCGTACGGCGTCCTTCGCGCAAGGCCGGATCGAAAGTGCGACCAGCACGTCCTCGGGTCCCATGTCGACGACACCGTCCGCCATGACACCATTGCGATTGCGCGCCAGGACCCAGTTCGCCTTGGCCATATGGCCGACATAGTGGAAATAGCTGGCAAAGGCCGCAGAGGCCTGCATGCCGACGACATAGACCTGGCGTGCGGCGAGCAGACGATCGGCGACCCTGGCCATCTCCTCGCCGTCAAGGCCAGCGAAAAGGGCCGACACGCTGTCCAGACTGGATTGTCGAAAGGCGGCCCAGAGGGTCTGCGGATCCTGGTCGCCGCGCCCCTCCTGCAAACGCCCCGCCTGCTCGGAATAGCCCTGCGCCTGATCCTGGAACTGCTTGCGATAGACCTCTCGCAAGGCCTCGTAGGTGTCGAATCCCAGGCTCTTGGAAAGGCGCGGCAGGGTCGGCGGCGGAACCTCCGCTGCCGCTGCAACCTTGCGCATGGACAGGGTCGCGACCTGGCCCGGATTCTCCAAGAGATAGCCGGCAGCCTTGCGCAGCTGCGGGCTCAAGTCCGGGTAGAGCCGGGTGATGTGGTCCAAGAGGTCTCTATAGTCGTGCATCTCGTCATCCATGCCGTGGCTGGCACAAGCCGCCGGCAGCAAAGGCACGCCGGCGGCTTGGATCATTTGATCCACTATCATGCAGTCCTCCTCTCGGGTTTCCCAGCGCGATCGCCGAGGATCTTCCAGAAGGGATATTGGCTCATTTGATCAGTGTAAAGAAAATTGTTGGACCAAATGATCCATTTTTGCTAAAGAGATCTCGGACAGATGCGGGGGTCGGCCCATCCGCCGCTCCGCAAACAGGGTTTCAAAGCTGGGAGAAATCAGGATGACGGACAAGAATCTGAAGGCTGCCGAAAGCGGTTTGGACAAGGATCAGCACTGGGCGGCGACCAGCCGGCGTCGCTTCCTACAAGGAACTCTGGCGACGGGCGTGGCGATGGGTGCCAGCGGTCTCTTCGGCTGGGAGGCCAAGGCCAATCCCAAGCGCGGCGGGACCCTGCGCATCGGCATGGCCGACGGCGCGGTCAGCGACAACTGGAATCCGGCGGTCACCAACACCCGTTACATGATCCAGATGAACCATACGAACCGCAACTTCCTGACCGAGATCACCTCGGACAACAAGCTGGGGCCGGAGCTGGCGCAATCCTGGGACTCCAGCAAGGACGCTGCGACCTGGACCTTCGCGCTGCGCGAGGGCGTGACCTTCCACGACGGCAAGCCCTTCACGTCCGAGGACGTCGTGGACACGCTCAACTACCACCGCAATCCCGAAACCGGCTCTGCCGTTGCCTCACTGCTGGCGCCGGTGGAAGAGATCAAGGCCGATGGCAAGCATCGCGTCGTCATACGCCTGTCGGGCGGCAATGCCGACCTGCCTTACATCTTGACCGACTATCACCTCTGTATCTTGCCATCCAATGGCGAGGGCAGCGTGGTGATCTCGCCGAACGGCACCGGCGCCTATGTGGTCGACAACCACGATTCAGGCGTCAGCACCTCTCTCAGCCGCAATCCAAACTACTGGAAGGAGGATGCGGCCTACTTCGACGCACTGCGCATGACCTCGGTCACCGACGCGACCTCGCGGCAGACTGCGCTGATGTCGGGTGATGTCGATGTGGTCGACGAGGTGGATCTGAAGACCGTCTCCATGTTGAAGCGGACGGAAGGCGTGGCGGTGGATACGGCCAAGAGCAGCTCCTACGCCTCGCTGCCGATGCGCATCAAGATGGCGCCCTTCGACAACCACGATGTGCGCATGGCGCTGAAGTTCGCCATGAACCGGCAAGAGTGGATCGACAAGATCCGCCGCGGCCATGCCAGCATCGGCAACGACCAGCCGGTCGGCCCCACCATGCCCTTCTACGCCAAGGACATACCGCAGCGACCCTACGATCCCGACAAGGCCAAATTCCATCTGAAGAAGGCCGGCCTGGAGCGCCTGAGCGTCGACTTCCACACTTCCGATGCCCCCTTCTCCGGCGGCGTCGATGCGGCCGTCCTCTACAAGGAGGCCGCGCGTCCTGCCGGCATCGACATCAACATCGTGCGCGAGCCGAACGACGGCTATTGGTCCAACATCTGGAACAAGAAGGCCTTCAGCCTGGCACAGTGGGGGGCACGCCCGACCCCGGACATGATCCTATCGCTGGTCTACCAGAGCAATGCTGCCTGGAACGAGTCGCAGTTCGACGATCAGCACTTCGACAAGATCCTGGTCGAGGCGCGGGCCGAGCTCGACAACGACAGGCGCACCGAGCTCTATCGCGAGCTGCAGATGATCCTGCACGAGAAGGGCGGTGTCATCGTTCCCTTCTTCAAGAACTATGTCTACGCGCGCCGCTCCAACGTGCACCACGGGCCGCATCTGACCGGCACCTGGCCGCTCGACGGCTATCGTGCCGCCGAGCGTTGGTGGTTCGCTTAACGCGGGAGGTGGGGGCTTCCGCTAGAAGCTGAGGTCCCCTTCGCCCAGAGGGGCGAACCAGGCCTCGACGGCGGCGCTGTGGACCTCCTCCAGGCTGTCCGGCGACCACTTGGGGGCATGGTCCTTGTCGACCAGGACCGCACGAATGCCTTCATAGAAATCGCGTCCGGGGCGCATGGCGGCTTGCGACATGCGGTACTCCATGGTCATGCAGGCGTCGAAGTCCAGGTCTGCCCCGCGGCGCAGCTGCTCGAAAGTCACCTTCATCGAGGTGGGGGAGCGCTTGGCCAGGGTCGCCAAGGTGGCCTCGGCCCAGTCGCCGCCTTCGGCCTCCAAGGCTGCGATCACCTCCTCGACCTTGTTCTTGCCGCCGAAGCAGCGGTCGATGGCGGCGCGCAGCGCCGAAAGGTGCCCTGCCGCCTCCGGCTCGGCCGTGAAGGGGGCAAGCGCCGTCTCGGCGGCACGCAGACCTTGGCCCCAGTCGGCCTCGGACAGGGCGTCGATGATCGCCTCTTCCGAATCGCCGGCGACATTGTGCGTGGCGATCCCGGCGGTCATGCAGTCGCCGGCCTTCAGCCGCTCACCGGTCAGGGCCAGATAGAGACCGAAGGCACCCGGCAGGCGCGGCAGGAAGAAAGACCCGCCGACGTCGGGGAAGAGGCCGATCGCCGTCTCCGGCATGGCGAAAAGCGTCTTCGGGCCGGCCAGCCTGAGGTCGCCATGGATCGACAGCCCGACGCCGCCACCCATGGTGATGCCGTCGATCAGCGCGATGTAGGGCTTTTCGAAGGTGTGGATGCGGCGGTTCAGCTGATACTCTTCGCGAAAGAAGTCGCCGGCCAGATGGCCGCGTATACCCGGCTGGAACTGGCCGTCCTGTCCAGCGGTCCAAACCGCGCGCACGTCGCCGCCGGCGCAGAAGGCACGCTCGCCCTCGCCGCGAATGGCAACGGCGGCAACCGCGGGATCGGCCGCCCAGCGATCGAGCTGCGGCTGCATCTCGCGGATCATCGAGAGGGTCAGGGCGTTCAGCGCCTTGGGCCGCGTCATGGTGATCAGGCCCAGCGGCCCGCGGGTCTCGAAAGAAATCTCGTCGTTTGCTCTGTTAGCGCTCACTGCAGCCCTCCGCTTGTTCCGGCGGCTGGGGTTAGCAGAGCTGTCGGCATTCGCCAAGGCTGGAGAGTGTTTGCGAGAAACGTGGTAGACTTCGGCAACAGACATCCTTTCTCGCCAAGCGCGTTGTCCCGAGTGGCGGAGATCCTTCGTCTGCAAGACGACGGGGACAGCATGACGACCCCGACGAGGGGCGCGCGCCTTAGAGACACAAAGAACCTTGGGAAGAAAAGGCATAAGGAGAAGAACCATGGAGGTCAAAGAACAGCTTCACAGCCGCCAATGGCCCGGCGAGGACGAGGCCTACCGCGAGGCGCGCAATGCCTTGCTGCAAGCCGAGCTGGACCTGGAACGCCACCTGCTCTCGGTCGCCAAGCTGCGCCAGACCCTGCCGCCGGGCGGCGCGCTCAAGGAGGATTACCTCTTCGACGAGGCCGATGCCGGCGCTGCCACGCAGGTGCCCCTCTCCGATCTCTTCGCCGAGGGCAAGGACACCTTGGTGCTCTATAGCTTCATGTTTGCGCCCGAGGCTGAGGCACCCTGCCCGGCCTGCACCTCGCTGGTGGATGGCTTGAACGGGATCGCCCAGCACCTGGAGGATCGCGTCAATCTGGCGATCGTCGCCAAGGCACCGATCCGCCGCTTCGAAGATCTGGCCAAGTCACGCGGCTGGGCCGGGCTGCGCCTGCTGTCTTCGGCAAGAAACAGCTACAACGAAGACTATGGCGCGGTGAATGCAGCTGGCGATCAGATTCCGGCCTTCAACGTCTTCACCCGCCACGACGGCCAGATCAGGCACTTCTACAACGCCGAACAGCTCTACGTGGACCAGCCCGGCCATCCGCATCACGTCGATCGCCTCTGGCCAATCTGGAACCTGCTGGACCTGACGCCCGAGGGACGCGGCGAGGATTGGTTCCCCAAGCTCAGCTACTGACGCAAACGACTGCTACTCGGCTGCCTTGGCCCGCTGCTCCATGCTGGCGCTGATCCGCGGCATCACCTTGTTGGCCAGCAAATCCAGAGAGCGGCGCCAAAGCGGCTCGTCGTCCCACTCGTGGAACGCGGATAGCAAGGTGCCGAAGGGACCCACGCTATCGATGAAAGCCTCCAACTTGGCCACCACGGTGTCGACCGAGCCGGCGATCACCATCTCCTCCAGGCACCGCTCGTTGGTGATCTCCTCGTCGGGGATCTCCTGGTCCGACTTGAAGATGCCGATCAGACCGGCGCGCGAGAGCTGCGTGCGCAGATAGTTGTAGTAGTCGGTGATGGTGTTGTCGGGGCGTGCCAGATAGTCCGCCGCCTCGGCATCGCTATCGGTCACCAGAATGCTGCGCGCCACGCGCCAGGTTCGCCAGTCCGCGGTCAGGCCGGCGCTCTCTGCACCCTTGGTGTAGGCCGCCCACTGCGACTTGGTGATGGGGGCCGGATTGAAGTTTGCCGAGGCCAGATGCCAGCCCTTGCTGCCGGCCATCTTGGCGGTGCCGGAAAAGGGGCTCATCGCCGAGGTGATGAAGGGCGGAAAGGGGTCCTGGAAGGGCTTGGGCATGGGGCCGATCCCCAGGTCCATCTGCACCGTTTCCTTGACCTTGATGTTCCAGAATTCGCCGTCGATCTCGTAGGGCGGATCCGACGCCCAGATCTTACGGATCATGTCCGCGCATTCCATCATCATGGCACCGCGGTTCATGTCCATGGTGCCGAAGAGTTCGAAGTCCGACGCAAGGCCGCCGGGACCGATCCCCATCTGGAAGCGCCCGTCCGACATGTGATCGAAAAGCGCCGCATCGGCTGCCACCTGGGCTGGATGGCGATGCGGCAGGTTCAACACGCCGGTTACGAAGGTCACCTTCTTCGTCACCGGTATACAGGCCGAAAGGAACTGCAGCGGGTTCGAGACCGGCTCGACCTTGGCCGAGAAATGCTCGCCCATCCAGACCTCGTCGAAGCCGACGGCATCGGCGTGCAGGACCGCTGCATAGTCCTGATCGTACATTTCCTTGTAGCTGAGCCGCAGGCTGTGCAGCGGCATCATGAAAAGCCCAAGTCTCACTGCCGTTTCCTTTCCAGTTTCCCTGTTCGCAGCCAACAAGAATCGGCCCAAGCAGTCCACCTCCGCCTCCAGGCCGATCGGCTCGCAAGAGGCTGGTGAATCTATTGATACTATTATGAGGTTGCCATACAACCTGAGACCTGTCAATCAAGCCTAATGGCGAGAAAGCTATCGCGGTCAAAGCGAGACGCCGAGGTGATGGAACCGGGGTGATGGAACCGGGGTGATGGAACCTGGGTGATGGAACCTGGGTGATTGGACCGGGGTGATTGGACCGGGACGATTGGACCCTATCGCGGACGCCGACGCCAGAGTGCGGTTAGGAGCCAGAGTGCGGTTAGGAAGAGTGGAACGCTATGCAGACCAACGGGGATCTCGGCCAAGACTTCAAGGGCGCCATGCGGCGACTGGCGGCGACCATATCCCTGGTCACCACGGTCGACGATGCGGGCAAGCCGCACGGGATGGCTGCAACCGCCGTGTCGGCGGTATCCATGGATCCGCCCTCGCTGCTGATCTGCGTCAACCAACAGGCCAGCATGCACGATCCCCTGGCGGAGGCAGAGCGCTTTTGCGTCAATCTTCTGCATCGCAATCAGGCAGAGATTGTCCGCGTCTTCTCCGACCCCGGCCAGCGGGACAAGCGTTTCGATAACGGCAAGTGGTATGCCGGACATAAGGGATTGCCGGCGCTGACCGGCGCCCAGGCCAGCGTCTTCTGCACCCTGGACAAGCTGGTTCCCTACGGCAGCCACACGATCTGCATCGGGCTGGTGGACGCGGTGGTCAGCAATGCGGAGGTCTCGCCCCTGCTCTACAGCAATGCCTCTTTCCGCTGCATCGGCCCGCCATTGCATGTCGGCGAGGATCCGGCCGCGCTGGATTGGGTGCTCTAAGCCAAGAAGGAACTCTAAGGGAGAGCGTTATGGCCAAGCAGAAGATGGTGGTCGCAGGCGACATGGGCGTCATCGGCCGCGCGGTGATCGAGCGGGTCGCAGGGAACCCGGACTGGGATGTCGTCGGCCTGTCGCGACGAACGCCCGACTATGACAGCAAAGCGGAGCACATCTCCGTCGATCTGCTGGACCCGGAGGATTGCCGACGCAAGCTCGGCGGCTTGAACGATGTGACCCACATCGCCTTTGCCGCCTACATCGAGAAGATCCGCCTGGCCGATCAGGTGGCACCCAACTTGGCCTTGATCACCAATCTGGTGCGCAGCCTGCAAGACGCCTCGCCCAGTCTGCGTCACGTCACTCTGTTTCAAGGCGGCAAGGCCTATGGCTGTCACCTCGGCCCCTTCAAGACACCCGGCAAGGAATCCGATCCGCGGCACATGCCGCCGAATTTCTACTACGACCAGGAGGATTTCCTGCGCGCCGAGAGTACCGGGCGCAGCTGGAGCTGGTCGGTGCTGAGGCCTGAGGCGGTCTGCGGCTTCGCGGTCGGCAACCCGATGAACATCCTGATGGTGATCGCCGTCTATGCCGCGATCTCCAAGCAGCTGGGCCAGCCACTGCGCTTTCCCGGTACGGTCAAGGCCTACAACGCCCTCTATCAGGTGAGCGACGCCGACATCCTGGCCGATGCGACCGTCTGGGCCGGCCAGGAACCCAAGGCGGCGGGCGAAATCTTCAACATCACCAACGGCGACTACTTCCGCTGGTGCCACCTCTGGCCACGCTTCGCCGACTTCTTCGGGTTGGACTATGCGCCGCCGATCCCGATCAATCTGCAGGACATGATGGCGGACAAGCGGCCGGTTTGGGAGGCCATCACCGCAGAGCACGGCCTTCGGCCCTACGACTTCGACGTGATCGCCTCCTGGCGTTTCGGCGATTTCATCTTCAATGCCGAGTACGACAACATCACCAGCACCATCAAAGCACGGCGCCTGGGCTTTCATACCTGCATCGACAGCGAAGAAATGTTCTTAAGCAAGTTTCAACGCCTGCAGGAGATGCGCATCATTCCTTAAGAGCCCGCCCCGAAACTGCCGCCCAGTTGCGGACGCGCCAGTCGTATGGCAATATGACAGCAGGACAAACTAGGCTGACGGGTAATCCAAGCGACAAGATGGATCGGCCGTCTCAATCGAACAGCAGCGACACCGAAACGGGTCGGTACGAGAGGCTTGCAGGTGCGCTTGCTCTGCGGCGAGGTCATGGGTCAGAAAAAGCGATCGAACTTCTCACCTGTCAGGCGGCGTATGACCTTGACCGAGGAGATCGCCGGCGTGCTGCGCGAGCGGGTCTCCAACGGTTTGATGGCGCCGGGCGACCGCTTGCCCTCCGAGCAGCAGCTGGCCGAGTCCTTCGAGGTCAGCCGCACGGTGATCCGCGAAGCCATGTCGCGCCTGAAGTTCGAAGGTCTGATCGATACCCGGCAAGGCCTGGGCGCCTTCGTCGCCGAGAGCCTGCCGCATGCCCGCCTCGACACCGAAGACATCGCCAAGAAACAGCGCATTCCCTCGGTCTTCGAGCTGCGCGTGGCGCTGGAGCCGACCTCGGCGGCGCTTGCAGCCCAGCGCCGCAGCAAATCCGAACTGAAGCAGCTCGAGCGGCACCTCTTGGCGCTGCGCAAGTCCGTGGAGACCGGCGAGGGCGGACCGGAAGCCGATACCGCCTTTCACCTCACGATCGCCGAGGCTTCCGGCAATGCGCTCTTCGTCTCGCTCACCAGCTTTATTCAATCCACCTTGAGGGCCGGCATGCAGCTGTCGCACGCCAACACCGCAAGGGTGGAAGGCGGGCCTGCCCGTGTCCAGAACGAGCATGAAGTAATCTATTGGGCCATTCACGACCAGGATCCAAACGCTGCGGCCGAGGCCATGAGCGATCACCTGCACAATGCGGCCGGACGCCTGTCGATCAACACGCAGCTCTTGCGCAGCGTGCGCGCGCGCGACGGCGAGGCGGCGAAACGTAAGTGATTTCCGCTCGAAGGAAAGCAGGCCGCGCCTTCGGCTGGCCGTGACGCCCTAGGCCACCCTGTGATGGGATGTGGACAAGTGATGCGATATGGACAAGCAATCCCACCTGCTTGTACGATAACATGACAATATGGCGGATTGCGCCTGACCGAGGTTCAATCCGACCGCAATGTCGATAAGACCTTTGACCCAATGGGGAGGAAAACGATGCTGGATAAGATGCGTTCTCTGCGCAGACTGATTGGCGGGACAGCTGCTGCCGCCTGTTTGATCCTGGCGGGCACCGCCGCCTCTGCCGAGACCTACAATGCTGTCTGCTTCGCCCCGGCCGAGGGCGTCACCAAGACCATGCAGATCGATGAGCGTGACGGCCCCTACAAGCTGGCTCTGGTCAACGGCTTTGCCGGCAACGACTGGCGCATTCAGATGATTCAGAGCGTGAAGGCCTGGGCCGCCAAGGACGAGAACAAGAAGAACATCGATGAGCTGGCCATCGTCAGCGTCGGCAACGATGCGGCAGCACAGATCTCGGCGGTCGATAACTACATCGCCGCCGGTTACGACGGCATCATCTTCATTGCCGTCAATCCCACCGCCTTCGATGCGGTCATCAAGCGTGCCGACCGCGCCGGCACCGTCCTGGTTCCCTTCGACAACGTCCTGGATACCGACCGGGTCGTGCAGGTGAACGAGCCGCAGAAAGAACTGGGCGCGCTGAAGGCCAAGACCGTTCTGGAGAACATCTCCAAGGCGAACCCGCGTATTCTCGAAGTACGTGGCCTGCAGGGCAACAGCACCGACCGCGACCGCCATCTGGGCGCCCGCGCGGTCCTGGATCCGGCCGGTGCCGAGGTAATCGAGGTTGTCGGCAACTGGGATACCGGTACCGTGCAGAAGGTCGTGGCCGACGCCCTGGCTACGCACGGGCAGTTCGACGGCGTCGTTTGCCAGCACGGCTGTGCCGGTGCGATCAACGCCATGCTGGATGCCGGGCACCCCGTCGTGCCGATCGGTGCCGATGCCGAGAACGGCGTGCGCATCCTGATGGCAAAGCACAGCATCCCCGGCGTCTCGGCCGCCCAGGCGCCGGCGATGAGCGTGGTCGCGATGATGGCGACCGTCGCGCAGCTGCAGGGCCATGAGCTGCCGCAGCTGATCCACCTGCCGATCCCGCACGTCTTCTCCAAGGACCTGAAGGACGGCGTGAACTACTTCACCGAGTTGCCGGCCAGCTTCAACACCGGTACGGGTTTCAAGCAGTGCGATCTGGCACTGACACCCGACGAGCTGTTGGCGCAATCGCCGGCCAACGAGTAGCCTTGCGTGGCTCTGCTTCGGGCCGGCGCGCAGCCGATGGCGCGCCGGCCCCGGGCCACGTCTGTCGAGGGCCACGTCTGTCGAGGGCCACGTCTGTCGAGGGCCACGTCTGTCGAGGGCCACGTCTGTCGGGGGCCACGTCTGTCGGGGGTCACGTCTGTCGGGGGCCACGTCTGTCGGGGGCCACGTCTGTCGAAGGGGGGGCTTAGGTGTCGGGCCGGCTGCAAGGCGAAGCAAGGGCTGAAGCCTTCCTCGCGCTCAGCGGCGTGAGCAAGCGCTACGGCGGCGTCTCGGCCTTGGATCAGGTCGACTTCGCGGCCAAGCGTCACTCTATCCACGCCGTCCTCGGCGAGAATGGTGCCGGCAAGAGCACCCTGATGAAGGTCTTGAGCGGGGTCGCCAAGCCGGATCAAGGCAACCTGCGCCTGGACGGGCAGGGCGTCACCATCGCCACGCCGCGCGACGCACAGCGCCTGGGCATCGCCACGATCTTTCAAGAGCTCTCGCTGATGCCCGACCTCAGCGTTGCCGACAATATCTGCATCACCGAGGCCAGCGGCCGCTGGGGTTTCTTCAATCCGAAGAAGCAGCTGCGCCGCGCCGAAGCCCTGCTGGCCGAGATCGAGTGCGAAGACATCAATCCCAAGGCCAAGGTCGAGACCCTGCCGCTGTCGCGCCGGCAGATGGTGGAGATCGCCAAGGCGCTGGGACGCGACCCGCGCGTGCTGATCCTGGACGAGGCCACCTCGGCGCTGACTGCAGCCGACGTGGAACGTGTCTTCACACTGCTGAACCGGCTGCGCGATCGCGGCCTCACCATCCTCTATATCTCGCACCGCATGCACGAGATCGAAACCCTGGCCGATACCTGCACGGTGTTCCGCAACGGCCGCTCGATCGAAACCTTTCGGCAAGGCAGCAAGACGCCGGACGAGATCGTCCGGCTGATGATCGGCCGCTCGATCAACCAGGTCTTTCCCGAGAAGCCGACCCGAGAAGCACGGCCCGAGCCGTTGCTGGAGGTCCGTGGGCTGTCTTGGGAGGACCAGCTGACCGATGTCGATCTGACGGTCGGCGCCGGCGAGATCGTCGGCCTGGGCGGCTTGGAAGGCCAAGGCCAGCAGCAGCTGGTCCTTGCCCTCTTTGGCGTGCTGCGCAGCGTTTCCGGCGAGGTCCGCTTGGACGGTCGTCGGATCTCGCTCTCCGGTCCGGCTGCGGCCAAGGCGCCGGACGTCGGGATCGCCATGATCCCGGAGGACCGCAAGACCGAAGGCCTGCTGCTGCCCATGTCGGTGCGCGACAACCTCTCGCTCGCCTCCATCGGCCGGATGAGCCGCTGGGGCCTGGTCGATGGCGCACAAGAATCCGATCTGGTCGACCGCATGGTCGAGAAGCTGCAGATCAAGGTAAGTTCGCTGGCCGCGCCGGTCTCGACCCTCTCGGGCGGCAATCAGCAGAAGGTGGTGATCGGCAAGTGGCTGAGCGTGGCGCCGCGCTGCCTGCTGCTGATGGACCCGACGCGCGGGATCGATGTCGGCACCAAGCAAGAGCTCTATCGCCTGCTGCGCGAACTGGCCGCGCAAGGCACCGCGATCCTCTTCTATTCGACCGATGTCGACGAGCTGATCGGTCTCTGCGACCGGGTCGGCATCCTCTATGGCGGACGCATCGTACGAGAGCTCGAAGGCCCCGATGTGACCGAGCACAACATCATCGCGACCGCGCTGAACTGGGCGCAGGGTGCAGACGGCGACCAGCCGACGGCGGCTGCGTGATGGCGGATCTGGGCCTCTACTTCCGACAGAACCTCAGGCCTTGGGTCGCCTTTGCGGTGTTGGCGACGCTGTTCGTCGTCTTCATCGCCATGCATCCGCGCGGCCTTTCGGTCTTCGTCATGACCACCTGGTCGAACCAGGGTGTGGCGCTGGCTTTCGCGGCTGTGGGCCAGATGGTGGTTGTGGTGACCGGCGGCCTCGACCTCTCCATCGGTGCGATCATGGCGATCACCAACTCCCTGGCCTCGGTGGTGGTGAACGGCTCGCCGCTGGAGGTCGCCTTCGGCGTCGTCCTGGTCATCCTGGCCGGTGCGGCCTGCGGTCTGGTGAACGGCCTCGTCGTCGTCTATGGGCGCATACAGCCGATCGTGGCCACCTTGGCATCGGGCGCCGTCTTCACCGGCATCGCGCTCTTGATCCGGCCGATTCCGGGCGGCGACATCGACGAGGGGCTGAGCGACGCCTTGACCTATGAGGTCTTCGGCACCCTGCCCGCCTCTTTGCTGTTTCTCCTGGCTGTGGTGATCGCGATCTGGTGGCCCTATCGGCGCTCGATCATGGGGCGTGCGATCTACGGCATCGGCTCCTCGGCGGACGCAGCCTACATGTCGGGCCTCAACGTCGGTGCGGCGAAGATCTCCGCCTATGTGCTGGCCGGCGTCTT
This sequence comes from Kiloniellales bacterium, assembly GCA_040219175.1. Taxonomy (GTDB): domain Bacteria; phylum Pseudomonadota; class Alphaproteobacteria; order Kiloniellales; family JACOMY01; genus JACOMY01. The sequence continues at coordinate 110,788 of JAVJSY010000039.1, read as the reverse complement.
TGCCGCCTTCGGCGGCCTCTTCCTCAGCCTGCAGACACTCTCGGGCGACGCCACCATCGGCTTCTCCTACACCTTGAATTCGATTGCCGCCGTGGTGATCGGCGGCGTCGCGCTCTCGGGCGGGTCCGGCCTGGTCTTCGGGGCCATCGTCGGTGCCTTCGTGCTGCGCACCATCAGCGCCATGATGTTCTTCTCCGGCCTGCCGCCGCTGGCCCAGCCGCTGATCGAAGGTCTGGTGCTGCTGGTTGCCGTCAGCTTCGGCGCGCTCAGGCTGATCCGAACCCGTAACCGTTTGCAGATTCTGGGTTAGGGGGGCCGAGCGATGCAGGACAGAACCTCGGTGATCGTAGCAGGCGGCTGTGCCGTGGCCCTGGTGCTGATCGGCAGCCTCTTCTATCCCAAGTTCCTCTCGCCCACCTACCTGCTGCAGCAGCTGCAGATCGCCTCCTTCCTGGGCATCGTCGCGCTTGGAGCCATGGCCGTGATCCTGCTGGGCCACATCGACCTCTCGGTCCCCTGGACCTTCACCGCAGCCGCAATCGCCTCGACCACGGTCGCCGGTATGGGCAGCGAGGCCTGGTGGGGCATCCTGGCCGTGCCGTCCGGCCTGGTGGTCGGGCTTCTGATCGGACTGCTGAACGGCCTGGGCGTCGCCTATCTGCGCCTGCCCTCGATGATCTGGACCCTGGGCATGAATGCCGTGGTGCTGGGGATCTGCGTGCTCTTCACCGGCGGCTTCAACCCGCAAGGCCTGGCCTCGCCCACCATGCGCTTCTTCGCCATCGAGGACAGCTTCGGCATCATCCCCAACGCCGTCTTCCTCTGGGCCGCCGTCGCGCTGGCAGCCGGCATCCTGCTGCGCCGCACGGCCTTCGGCCGCTATGTCTATGCAATCGGAAATCGCGAACGCGCGACCTACCTCTCCGGCGTCAAGACCAACCGCGTGCTGATCGGCTGCTTCATGATCGCCGGGCTGTGCAGTGCGATTGCCGGCATGCTGCTCGCCGGCTATGCCAACCAGGCCTACCAGGCCATGGGCGAACCCTATTTGCTGCCCGGCATCGCCGCCGTCGTCCTCGGCGGCACCAGCATTCTGGGCGGCCGCGGCACCGTCTTGGGCACCGTCGTCGGGGTCATCCTGATCTCGCTGATCGGCAGCATGCTTTCGGTCATGCAGATGCCCGAGGCCGGCCGCCAGATCATCTACGGCCTGGTCATCATCTCCATGCTGCTGCTCTACGGCCGCAGCCAGAAGGCGGCGGCCTGACGCGGTTTTCGGTGCGTGAACGCACCTTGCGGCGCCGGCCCGCTCCCGCCCGGCCACCCACGCCAGTATCCTATTGGGTGGTCGGGCGGGGGAGCGGGCCGGCGCCGCTACTGCGCTAGCTGAGCCAGAGACCCAACCCTAATCCCTTAGCAGCTGCCGGGCGATGATCACCCGCATGATCTCGTTGGTGCCTTCCAGGATCTGGTGGACCCGCAGATCGCGCAGGATGCGCTCGATCGGGAAGTCTTTCAGGTAGCCGTAGCCGCCGTGCAGCTGTAGCGCCTGGTTCACGATATCGAAGGCGCGGTCGGTCGCCAGGCGTTTGGCCATGGCGCAGGCCATCAGCTTGTCCGGCGCGTTCTGGTCCAGCTTGGCAGCGGCGCGCTGCACCATCAGGCGCGCGCCCTCCAGCTCGGTCGCCATGTCGGCCAGGCGGAACTGCAGGGCCTGAAAGTCGGCCAGGGCCCGACCGAACTGCTTGCGCTCCTTCATGTAGCTGCGCGCTGCCTCCAGCGCGGCCCGCGCGCCGCCCAGAGAGCAGGCGGCGATGTTCACCCGACCGCCGTCCAGGCCCATCATCGCGATCTTGAAGCCCTCGCCCTCCTGCCCGACCAGGTTCTCGGCCGGCACCTCGGCGTCTTCGAAGCTCACCATGGCAGTCGGCTGGCTGTTCCAACCCAGCTTGCGCTCCTGCGCACCGAAAGAAAGCCCCGGGGTGCCCTTCGGCACCACCAAAGTGGAGATGCCCTTCGGCCCGGCCTCGCCGGTGCGGCACATGACGACGTAGATGTCGGAGCGTCCGCCGCCCGAGATGAAGGCCTTGGAGCCGTTCAGGATGTAGCGATCGCCCTTGCGGTCGGCCCGCGTTTTCAGCGAGGCGGCATCGGAGCCCGCACCCGGCTCGGTCAGGCAGTAGCTGGCGAAGTGCTCCATCGTCATCAGCTTGGGCAGCACGCGCTCGCGCAAGGCTCCATCGCCGAAGCGATCGACCATCCAGGCCGCCATGTTGTGGATGGAGATGTAGGCCGCCGTCGAGGGGCAGGCCGCCGCCAGCTCCTCGAAGACGATGGCCGCGTCCAGGCGGGTGAGCGCAGAGCCGCCGACATCCTCGCCGCAATAGATCCCACCGAAGCCCAGCGCCGCCGCCGCGCGCAGAGTCTCCTCGGGAAAGACTTTTTGCTCGTCCCAGTCGGCGGCATGCGGCTGCATCTCGCCCTCGGCGAAAGCTCGGGCTGCCTCTTGAATGGCGCGCTGGTCTTCGTTCAGATCGAAATCCATGGCATCAACTTAGGCTGTGAGGACGAATTGGGAAAGCCTCACCGCGGCATCAGCACGCTGTAGTCCAAATCCAGAATCACAGCCGGATCGCGCTTGCCGTCCGTGCCGCGGTCGGGGAAGTCGGCGCAGGCCCGATCTTTGGTCGCGACAGTGCGCAGCCGTAGCACACCGGCATCGTCGCGGCCGGGCAGCTCCTGCCTTTCCAAGACCTCGCTCCAGGCATAGACCGTGTCGCCGGCGAAGCAGGGGGCGGTGTGGCTGCCTCCATTGAGGCCCAGGATCTTCACCGCATTGGCCAGGCCGTTGAAGCTAAGCGCACGGGCCAGGCTGATGACATGGCCGCCATAAACGATGCGCCGACCGAAACGGCCTTGCCCTTCGACATGCTGATTGAAATGCACCCGTGCGGTGTTCTGGTAGAGGCGGGTCGCCAGCTGGTGTTCCGCCTCTTCGACGGTCATGCCGTCGATATGGTCGATGCGCTCGCCGGGCTGGTAATCGCCGAAGCGATGCGGACTGCCGGCCAGGACATCGTCATAGCCGGCGAAGGACAGCGCCTCGGGGATCCGGTATTCGGCCGCAGCGACGGCCTTGGCCAAAGCAGGCACCAGCGGATCCGGCGCCGGGCTTGCCTTGTCGCGCTTGCGCACCAGCACCCAGCGTACGTAGCGCAGCACCTCTTCACCGCGCTGATTGCGACCGACGGTGCGGACATAGACGATGCCGCTGTCTCCCGCCGAGGTCTCCTTGCGGCCGATGACCTCGCTGACGGAGCTGAGGCTGTCGCCGGGGTAGACCGGCACACCAAAGACGCCCTCGGCATAGCCAAGGTTGGCAATTGCGTTCAAGGAGATGTCGCTGACCGTCTTGCCGAAGACCAGATGGAAGACCAGGAAGTCGTCCAGCGGTGCGCCCGGCAGACCCAGAGCCTGGGCAAAGCTGTCGGCACTCTGCAGCGCGAAGCGACTGCCGTAGAGCGCCTGATAGAGGCCGCGGTCGCCCTCGGTGGCGCTGCGCGGTGTCGCGTGGCGCAACAGCTGACCGATCGAAAAGTCCTCGAAGAAATTGCCGCCGCTCGTCTTGGCGTTCATTCCGCATGTCCCTTGGTGAAGGGAGCGGCCGACGCCTGGGGCGCGCCTTCCCTCGTCAATGTCGAAAAGGTCGTCTAGGCCGCTTGTGCGGCGATGGCATCGGCCAGTGCGACAGTGCGCTTGGCCGTTTCCACGTGCAGGTTCTCGATCAGCTTGCCGTCCAGTACGACCAGGGCCTTGCCCTCGCTGGTGGCCAAGGCAAAGGCCTCGATAATGCGGCGGGCGAAGCTGACTTCGCTCTGGCTGGGGGCAAAGACCTCATTGGCCGTGGCCAGGGTCTTGGGATGGATCAGGGTCTTGCCGTCGAAGCCGAGTTCCCGGCCCTGCTCGCAGGACGCACGAAAGCCCTCGTCGTCGGCCAGATCCAGATGCACGCCATCCAGGATCGAGAGGTCATAGGCACGGGCCGCCAGCAGGCAGACCGAAAGCGAGGCCAGGACCGGCAGGCGCTGCATGGTGTGCGCGGCCTGCAGCTCCTTCACCAGGTCGGAGGTGCCCATCACCAGACAGTCGATGCGTGGGCTGGCGCTTGCCACCTCTTTGGCGTTCAGGATGCCCAGCGGGGTCTCCATCATGCACCAGATCGGCAGCTTGGCCGGCCCGCCGGCCGCATCCAGCTTGGCTTCGGCCGCGGCCACCATCGCCGCGCTCTCGACCTTCGGCAAGAGGACGGCATCGGCGCCGGAGGTCGCCGCAGCGGCCAGGTCGTCGGCACCCCAGGGGCTGTCCAGACCGTTCACCCGGATCACCAGCTCGCGATGGCCATAGCCACCGCCCTTGACCGCATCCACGACCTGCTGGCGGGCCAGCGCCTTGGCGTCGGGCGCAACGGCATCCTCCAGATCCAGGATCAGGGCGTCGGCGGCGAGGGTCTTGCCCTTCTCCAGCGCGCGTGCGTTGGAGCCTGGCATATAGAGGACGGAACGACGGGGGCGGGCGTGCAGCGACATACGGCTTGGGCTCTTCTCTTGCAGTTTCGGATCTTAATTCTGAATGGCGGGCCAGATCATAGGCAGAGATGGCTGCAAGGCAAGCATTGCAGTGCAAAAAGCGTTGCCAGGGCGCAGCCCAGATCCTAAGCAGGGACTTTGGTTCCCGCCCTGACGTCCTCTCCACAAGACAAACGGACCGCATTCGGCCATGCAGATCGTCTCCGTCTCCAGTCACGTCGCCTTCGGGCATGTCGGCAACGCGGCGCTGACTTTCCCCTTGCGTCGCCTCGGCGTCGAGGTTGTGCCGGTGATGACGGTGCTGCTGTCGAACCACCTGGGCTACGAGCGCTACGGCGGGCAGATCCTGCCGGGCGAGATGGTGGCCAAGGTGCTGGACGGTCTGACCGAGCTGGGTGTGATCGGGCAGAGCGACGGCCTGCTCTCAGGCTTTCTCGGCACGCCGGAGACCACGCGGGCGACAGCGAAAGCGGCCGCCGCCTTCCGGGCCGCAAGTCCGGAGGCCCCCTTCTGCCTGGATCCCGTGCTGGGCGATCGTGGCAAAGGCCTTTACATGCCCGAGGCGGTGGTCGGCGTCATGCGCGACGAACTGCTGCCCTTCGCCGACATGATGACCCCCAACCTCTTCGAGCTGGAGGCCCTGTCGGGCATCACCGTCACCACCCGAGCCGATGCCATCGCCGCGGCTCGTGCGCTGATCGCCAAAGGACCCAAGGCCATACTGGCGACCTCTGCCGACACCGACGAGTCGGCGCCCGGGTGCGCCGAGGTCCTGCTGGTAACGGCCGATGCCGCCTGGCTGCTCTCGACCCCCTATCTCACTTTCACCATAGAGCCCAACGGCTGCGGCGATCTGGTGGCCGCACTGCTGCTCTACGAGACGCTTCTGGGGCGCGACGCCGTTACCGCAGCACATTTCGCGCTGGCCCGGATGCACGAGCTGTTGCGCGCCACGGCCGAGCAGGACCGCCGCGAGCTGGTCATGGTCGAAGCGCAGGACCGCCTGGCGGCAGAGCCGGATTTGTCCTCGGTCGAGGTGACGACGCTCTAAGAGCCCTTCCGGAAGGGCTCTAAAAGCGTGCTTCACCCAGCAGTTCTTCTGCGCTGATCAGTTCGTCGGACTGGACCGTACCCAAGATCGGCCAGGGATCGCCCTTCTCGATGAATTTGGGCCAGCGGCCTTCCTTCTTGGCCTGGACGGCCAGCGGCAGGTCGTGCTTCACGCGATTGAAGACGCTGTCCCAGTCGTTGGCCTTGGGCTGGCGGATCATCTTCATCGAGGGATACCAATAGGTTTCCTCGGTCCCCCAGCTGTACATCCAATAGGGAACATAGTTCAGCAGGTTCCAGATCGGTTTGCGCAAGCAGCCGCAGAGGTGGGCGACCGAGCTGTCGGTCATGATCACCAGGTCCAGCTCTTCGATGACCGCTGCGGTCTCGGCGAAGTCGTTCACCAGGCGGCCGGCGTCGATCATCACGCTGGACGCACCGCTGCTGTCGATCTCGTCCTCGCGCGGACCCTTCTGCAGGCTGACCAACTGGATGCCGTGAGTCTCGCCGAACTCCAGGAAGCGCTCGGCGGTGGAGGAGCGCTTGCGGTTGTTCTTGAAGGTGACGCTGCCCGACCAGATGACACCCACCTTGAAGCGGTTGCCGGCCGGGCCCAGGATGGTCTTGGCCTTGACCCGCGCATCGGAGGGAATGTTGAGGTGCGGCAAGGGCGGCATGTTCTTGTCGGTGATGCCCAGGATGCGCGGCAGATCCAACAGCGAGCAGGCGTAGTGCATGGAGGGTGCGGGCTCTTCGATCGGATGCACCTTGTCCAGCCCCTCGATGCCGTCGAAGAGGCGCAGCAGGGGCGTCTTTGCCAGCAGCACGACCTCACCGCCGCGCGACTTCACCTCCGGCAGGAAGCGTGTCGAGAGGATGGTGTCGCCGAAACCCTGCTCGGGGTGGATGACCAGGCGCTTGCCCTTGAAGTCCTCGCCCAGCCAGCGCGGCACGCGGGCGCGCTTCGGCGGCGCCTGGTCCAGGCGATAGCGCCACTCGTAGCCCATCCAACCTTCTTCGAAGTCTTCCAGGTGCAGCAGCACCACGGCACGGTCCCAGCGATAGCTGAGCTCGCGCGGGGCCAGGCGGATCGCCAGATCGAAGTCTTCCAGCGAGCTCTTGAACATGCCGGCTTCGCGCTTGGCCACGGCCCGGTGATGGATCCAGGCCGGGTTGCGCGGATCCAACTTCACCGCCTTATCGTGCGCCTCGACCGATTCGTTCACCCGGTCCAGGTCCTTCAGCACGTTGCCCAGGTTGCTCCAGTAGCCCGCGGCTTTGGGCTGCAGCTCCAGGGCACGGTGCTGGGCGGCGATCGAGGCCTCCAAGAGGCTGAGAGAGCGCAGGGCCGCGCCCAGATTGGACCAGACGGCATGGTCCTTGGGCTGCACCTGCAGATAGCGGCGATAGTGTTTGACCGTCTCTTCCAGATCGCCCTGGCGATGCAGCGAAAGACAGCGGTCGCGCAGGGCCTGCAAAGCCGCATTGGCAATCTTCCCGCTCGCCTGCTTGGTGGCAGGCGGCGCAGAAGGCCGCGGCCCGGAGAGCTTGGGCGTCTTCGGCTTGGCGCTCTCTTCGGGCTGGGCCTCGGGCTTGGTGTCAGCTCTGGCCGGCGCCGTCGCAGCGGGTTGAACCGGGGAGACCTTAGCGGGGGCGGGCGCCGGTGCTGCCTTTGCATCCGCATCCGGCGGCGGCGGCGCCCAATCGTCGTCGGCCTCAGTCATGGCAAGGCTACTGCCCCTCTATTGTCATCGCCTCGGCTCAAGCACCCTCTCAGTTCAGGTAATCGCTGATCAGGGTCTCTGCGATCTGAACCGTGTTGAGCGCTGCGCCTTTGCGTAGATTGTCCGAGACCACCCAGAGGTTCAAGCCGTTCTCGATGGTCGGGTCCTGACGCAAGCGGCTGACGTAGACCAAGTCTTCGCCGGCCGATTCCTGCGGCGTTACATAGCCGCCATCGGCGCCGTGGTCTACTACCGCGACACCAGGGGCCGCACGCAGAGCCTCGCGCGCCTCTTCCACATCGACCGGGCCGTCGAACTCGACGTTCACCGCCTCGGCATGGCCGATAAAGACCGGCACGCGCACGCAGGTCGCGGTCAGACGGATCGAGGGGTCCAGAATCTTCTTGGTCTCGACCGTCATCTTCCACTCTTCCTTGGTCGCACCGTCCTCCATGAAAACGTCGATCTGCGGAATGACGTTGAAGGCCATCTGCTTCTGGAAGACCTCGGGCTCGATCGGATCGTTGACGTAGATCGAGCGGGTCTGGCGAAAGAGCTCGTCCATCCCGCTCTTGCCCGCGCCGGAGACCGATTGATAGGTGGCCACCACCACACGCTCGATCGGCATCAGGTCGTGCAGCGGCTTCAAGGCCACCACCAGCTGGATGGTCGAGCAGTTGGGATTGGCGATGATGTGTCGGCGGTGATAGCCGGCCAGCGCATGGGGATTGACCTCCGGCACCACCAGGGGAACATCCGGATCCATGCGGAAGAAAGAGGTGTTGTCGATGATGACGGCACCCTTCCTGGCGGCAAGCGGCGCGAACTCGGCCGAGACCTTGGCGCCGGGAGAGGAGAGAACCAGGTCGGTGCCTTTGAAGTCGTAAGTCGAGAGGTCCTGCACTTTCAGGACATCGTCCTCACCATAAGAAACTTCTGCTCCGACGCTGCGCGACGATGCCAGCGCCACCACGTCGTCCGCCGGAAAGTCGCGCTCGGCCAGGGTCTGCAGGATTTCCCTGCCGACATTCCCGGTCGCACCGACTACGGCAACGCGATAGCCCATCGATCTAACTCCTCAAAATTCTACGTGGCAGCAGGCAACCTCCGGCCCAGAACCGGCACCCTATGCCACTGATTGCGATGGCAAAACGAAGATGCGGCCACCCCTAGGCCCGGTCCTTTCGCTCTGGACCCGGTCACGGTGCGACCCTACATCAGAGCAGCAACTAGGGGGATAGGGGCCGGCTTGGCAAGGGGCTAGTACCAAGGGAAGGAAATAATGACCGGTATCATGGCGCCCATTGGCCCTTGCGAACAGGCGCGGCGTGCAGCGCGATGTGGGCCGCATCGGGCAAGCGTCGCAACGCATGCGAAAGGGCCAATGGGCGCCACCGAAGGCCGGTCTGTTGTTTCCTTCCCTTGGTATGAGCATGCAAAGCGGCCATTCGGAGCGAAGGCCTGAACGGCGATGGTGAGCAAGATCGAGACCTTTGAGAAGTTTTGGCCCTTCTATCTGGGCGAACACAGCCGCGGCCTGACGCGCCTGATCCACGTCGCCGGAACCGGCGTCGGGATCTTGCTGCTGCTGCTGGCCATCATCACGCAGAACTGGTGGCTGCTGCTGGCAGCCCTGGTCAGCGGCTACGGCTTTGCCTGGGTCTCGCACATGCTGGTGGAGAGGAACCGCCCGGCGACCTTCACCTACCCCTTCTGGTCGCTGATCGGCGACCTGCGCATGTTCTGGCTCTTCTGCCAGGGCAAGCTGGAGAAAGAAGTCCAGCGCCACGGGATTTCGCTCAGCGACTAGCTGGCGTCCTCGAAGCCCTGCAGGACGTTCACCGTGTTGATCCCGATCTCCTCGACCGCATAGCCGCCCTCCATGATGAAAAGGGTCGGCAGGCCGGCGGCGGCGATGCGCTGGCCCATCTCCAGATAGTCGGGGCTCTTCAGTTTGAACTGCGAGATCGGGTCCTTCTCGAAGGTGTCGACGCCGAGCGAGACCACCATGACCTCGGCACCCGCCGCCCTGATCTTCGCCAGGCCGTCGTCCAGCGCTTCCGAATAGCGGTCCCAGGCAGTGCCCCAGACCATCGGGTAATTGTGATTGAAGCCGGCCCCGGCGCCCGCACCGGTCTCGCTCGTATGCCCGGCGAAGTAGGGATACTCTTGATCCGGGTGACCGTGCAGCGAGACGAAGGTCAGGCGATCGCTGTCGTAGAAGATATCCTGCGTGCCGTTGCCGTGGTGATAGTCGACGTCCAGGATCGCCACCCGCTCTGCGCCTCCATCGAGGAAGGCCTGGGCTGCCGCGGCCGCGTTGTTCACATAGCAATAGCCGCCGGCCATATCGCGCATGGCGTGGTGACCGGGCGGACGGCAGAGCGCGAAGGCCGTGCGCGCGCCGCCGGCAACCAGGCGCTGAGCGGTCATGGCGCAGTCGAGCGAGGATTGGATCGCCTGCCAGGTACCGGAGACGAAGGGGGCGGCTGCATCGAAGGCAAACCAGCCCAGGCGCTGGTGGATCGACTTGCCGGGTTCCTGGCGCAGACGGCGCATGCCGAAGGTAAAGGCCAGTGCGAAGTCCTGATCCGGCATCTCTTCGGCCCATTGATCCCAGGCAGCGCCCAGGAAATCCAGATAGGCGTCGCTGTGCACCCGCCGCGCCGGACCCAAGCCAATGGGCTCGGGGCCGACAAGGTCGGTGAATCCACGCGCGGAAAGCTGGCCCAGAACCATGTCCATGCGCGCCGGTTTTTCGAACTGCGGGACCAGCTCGCCGCCGATCAGCTCTTTGCCGCCGTCGTGCAGGCGGTGGTCGTCACTGTAGATAACGCGCATGGCTCTCTGTCTCTCCTAACAAGCGAGGGCTCTGCCAACAAGCGAGGGCCGGCCGCCTTCGACAGCGCCCGGCCCCCTTTTCTTTCGATGCTCTTACCAGTCAGAAACCTACTTCAAGAGGTTGGTCCAGATCTGGCTGTACTTGTCCTGTACCTCCTTGGGACAGAGCGGCACGAAGACCGGGGTCGGTGCGCCCTCGGGGATGGTGATCTCCGGTGCGGCGATGAACTCTGCCGGCAGGAAGGCCTCGCTGCCCTTGATGCCGTTGGCATACTTGGCGAAGTCGGAGATCAGGGCCGCATTCTCAGGATCCATGATGAAGTCCTGGAACAGCTTGGCGTTCTCCATGTTGGGGGCATCCTTCAGGACGGCGACATTGTCCATCCAGGCGCTGAAGCCTTCCTTGGGGTAGGCGTACTTGATGGTCGGCTTCTGCTCGCGCGCGCGCATGGTGGCACCGTTCCAGCCCTGGGATGCGGCGATGTCGCCGGAGACCAGCGGCTGGATCATGCCGTACTCGATCGTGCGCCACTTCGGCTTGGCAGTCTGCAGCAGCTCGTAGGCGGCCTTCAGATCCTCGGGATTGCCGTTGCACAGCGGCTTGCCGAGGTAGCGCAGGGCCGCATTCATCACCTCGTACATGTCCGGCTGCATGTTGATCTTGTCGACCAGTGCCTCCGGCGGCTCCAGCAGGATGGCGTAGGTGTTGATGTCACCGTCATAGACCGCGGTATCGACGGCAAAGGTCGTGGTGCCCCACTGCCAGGGCACGGTGTAGTTCCGGCCTTCGTCGAAGTAGACATCGACCCACTTGGGATCGACGTTCTTGAAGTTCGCCATCTCGCTGGGCTTGGTCTCGGCCAGCAGGCCCTCGTCGATCATGATTTTGACCGTGTAGTCGGTCGGCACCACGATGTCGAAGCCCGGGTTGCCGGCTCGCACCTTGGCCAGCATGGTCTCGTTGCTGTCGTAGTCGTCGATGGTGACCTTGACGTCGTGCTTTTCTTCGAACTTTTTCACCAGCTCGGGGTTGGTGTAGTTGCCCCAGTTGTAGATGTGCAGCTCGCCCTCGGCCAGCGCCGCGCCGGCCAGGGAGACGACCGCAGCCGTGGTTAGAAGACCCTTTAGAAAACGCATGATATACCTCCTGCTCAAGTTTGCTTTGTTGATCTTCGAAACGAACTCTAACGCCGGGCGCGCGAGACGAGAAAGGAAAGTGTTACCAGGACGATCGACGCCACCAGGATCAGCGAGGACATAGCATTGATTTCAGGCGTGATTCCGCGCCTGATCGAGGCATAGATGTAGATCGGCAAGGTGGTTTCGCCCGGGCCCGCCAGAAACTGAGAGATGGTGAAGTCGTCGAAAGAGACAACGAATGAGAGCATGGCGCCCGCGGTGATGCCGGGGCTCAAGAGCGGCAGGGTGACCCGCCGGAAGGCCTTCCAGGGCGTGGCATAGAGGTCGGCCGCCGCCTGCTCCAGGGTCTTGTCCATGTCTTCCAGGCGCGCACGGATCGGCATGTAGGCAAAGGGGATGCAGAAGACCGTGTGCGCGATCATCAGCTTGGCGATGCCGATCTGCACCCCCAGCGCCTTGGAGATCAGCGCGAAGAAGATCAGGGTCGCGATCGCGGTCACGATCTCCGGCACCATCAGCGGCATGTTGACGACCATGTAGCTGCCGGTCATGCCGCGCCAGGGTCTGGTGCGCGTGGTGACGAGCGCTGCGCAGGTGGCGATGATGGTGGCCAGGATGGTCGCGACCACGGCGACCTGCAGGCTGATCCAGGCGGCATGCTGCATATCGTCGTTGGCAAAGGCGGCGGCATACCACTGGAAGCTGAAGCCCTCGAGGTGCGCGGTCGATCTGGTGCCGTTGAAGGAGTAGACGATCAAGACCAGGATCGGTGCATAGAGGAAGGCGACGCAGAAGAAGGCGATGGAGGCGAAGCCGCCCTGCCTCTTCAGATCCAGCGACCTGCGCCGCTTGAGTGTCGGAAGCGCGCTATCAGCCATGACCCAGGCCCGCCTTGGCGCCGGTGCTGCGCACGTAATAGAGCAGCGAGACCAGCACCATGATCATCAGGATAAGTGCGGCTGCACTGCCGAAGGGCCAGTCGCGCGCATTGCCGAACTGCAGCGCGATCAGGTTGCCGATCATCAGCTCCTTGCCGCCGCCCAGCAGCAAGGGCGTCACATAGGCACCGATAGAGGGGATGAAGACCAGGATGCAGCCGGCCACGATACCCGGCTTGGCCAGCGGAATGACGATGCGGCGCAGCACCTTCCAGCGGTCGGCGTAGAGGTCGTAGCCGGCCTCGACCAGGCGGAAGTCCATCTTCTCCAGGGCAGCGTAGAGCGGCAGCACCATGAAGGGCAGGAAGGAGTACATCAGGCCCAGACAGACGGCGAAGTCGGTGTGGATGATGCGCAGCGGATCGGGGATGATGCCGAGCCAGATCATGGTGTTGTTCACCAACCCGTCGTCGCGCAGGATGATGAACATCGCATAGGTGCGGATCAGCAGGTTGGTCCAGAACGGCAGGGTAATGAGAAAGAGCCACAAGGTGCGCTGATTGGGCGGCCTGGTCGCCATGAAGTAGGCGGTGGGAAAGCCGACCAGCAGGCAGAAGACCGTCGTCACCAGGGCCAGCAGGATGGAGCGGAGGAAGATCTGCGGGTAGGCCCAGGAGAAATGCAGGGTCTCGTCGAAGATATCGCGCTCGAAGAGGAACTGGACGTAGGCGTCGGTGCTGAAGTTCCAGATGACCCCGCCGTAGGTCGCCGCCTCCAGGAAGGAATAGACCACGGTGATCAGCAGCGGGCCGATGCCGAAGAAGCCGATGATCACCAGCGCCGGTGCGACCAGGCCCCAGCGCGCACGAAAGCCGCGGCGGGCAACGCGGGCCTGGGCGGCGGCGACCCTTTTGATCGGATCGCTGTCGGCACCGCTTAGGCTTTGGGCGGCATCGCTCATCCGGGCCCCCTAATCCAACAGGGCCCGGGCGGCGCCGTCCGGTACCGAGATCGAAACCGGCTGGCCCGGCTCGAAGTGCTCGTCGCCCTGCATGCGGTTCTGCACGCGGGCATCCAGCGCGAGATCCTGGCCCAGGCGCAACTGGTAGCTGGTGTCGGTGCCCAGATAGGTGATCTCCGTCACCTCCGCACCGCTGCCGGCGGCCAGGCGAATCTTCTCCGGCCGGATCGCCAGGGTCACCCTCTCGCCGACCTTGGGGTCGCCGGCGGCACTGGCCAGCACCTCCAACCCGCCGTCGCTGCGGCAGCGCAGGTGATCGCCGTCGCGACCCAGCACCTCTGCCATCACGAAGTTGGTGTCGCCGATGAAGTCGGCCACGAAACGGTTCATCGGCGTCTCGTAGATGTCGGTCGGCACGCCCAGCTGCTGCACCTCGCCATGGCTCATGACCGCGATACGGTCGGACATGGTGAGCGCTTCCTCCTGGTCGTGGGTGACGAAGACGAAGGTGATGCCGGTGCGCTGCTGCAAGGCCTTCAGCTCGCTGCGCATACCCTGGCGCAGCTTCAGGTCCAAGGCCGAGAGCGGCTCGTCAAGCAGCAGCACCTGGGGATGGTTGGCCAGCGCGCGGGCCAGCGCCACGCGCTGCTGCTGACCGCCGGAAAGCTGGGTCGGGCGCCGGGCTGCCAGATGGCCCAGCTGCACCAGGTTCAGCATCTCTTCGACGGTGCTGGCGGTTTCGCCCTTGCTGAGGCCGCGCATCTCCAGTCCGAAGGCCACGTTGTCGGCGACCGTCATATGCGGGAAGAGAGCATAGGACTGGAACACGGTGTTGACCGGTCGCTGGTTCGGCGGCAGGTCGACGACTGAGCGTCCATTCAAAAGAATGTCGCCGGACGTCGGCATTTCGAAGCCGGCGACCAGGCGCAGCAGCGTGGTCTTGCCGCAGCCCGAAGGTCCCAGAAGGGTGAAGAACTCGTTTTGGCGGATTTGCAGCGACACGCGATCCAGCGCGGTCACTTGATCCGGACCGCTGCCAAAGACCTTGGTGAGACCCATGGCCTCGATTGCATTCTCGTCGCTCAAGCAGCTACCCCGCCCCACCTGTCCGGGCCCATCTGTCCAGGGCGGGGAAGGCTAGACCCGGCGTGCGCACTCTTGCAAGCGGGCTCGTGTCGCTTCGCCTCAAAAACTGTGTCGAGCTAGTGTGCCCGGGGCGCTAGCGCCTGGCCTCGATGGCGTCCCAGATCTCGCCGGAGAGATTGCGGCCGTCGAAGCGGTCGATCTCTTGTATGCCGGTGGGCGAGGTCACGTTGATCTCCGTCAGATAGTCGCCGATGACGTCGATGCCGACGAAGATCAGGCCCTGCTGCTTGAGGCTGGGGCCGATGGCCGCGCAGATCTCGTGCTCGCGCGCAGTCAGGCGCGAGGCCTCGGCGCGGCCGCCGACATGCATGTTGCTGCGCGCCTCGCCGGCCATCGGCACGCGGTTGATGGCGCCCGAGACCTCGCCGTCGACCAGGATGATGCGCTTGTCGCCTTGGCGCACCTCGGGCAGATAGCGCTGCACCATGACCGGCTCGCGGTAGAGCTTGGCGAAGAGCTCCAGCACGACCTTCAGGTTCTCGTCTCCCGGCGGGATGTGGAACACGCCCTCGCCGCCATTGCCGTAGAGCGGCTTGACGATCAGATCCTTGTGCTCCTCGCGGAAGGCCATGACCTCTTCGCTGGACGAGGTGATGAGGGTCGGCGGCATCAGCTCCGGGAAATGCGTAACGAAGAGCTTCTCCGGTGCATTGCGGACGCTGACCGGATCGTTCACCACCAGGGTCTTGGGGTGGATATGCTCCAGGATGTGGGTGGCGGTGATGTAGCCCATGCCGAAGGGCGGGTCCTGGCGCATCAGCACCACATCCATGTCGGTCAGCTGGATGCGCTGCGGCGCGCCCAGGCTGACGTGATTGCCTTTCTCGCGCCGCAGGGTCATGGGGCGGACCCTGGCGCTGACCGCACCCTCCTTGAAGGCCAGATCGCCGACCAGATAATGGCAGAGGCTGTGGCCGCGCCGCTCTGCCTCCAGGCCCAGCGCGAAGGTGGAATCGGCGTCGATATCGACGCTTTCGATCGGGTCCATCTGGATGGCGACGTTCAAGGACATGGCGGCTCTGTTCGGTGATCGCGGGTGAGTAATCGCGGAGGGGCGGGTAACGTTCGACATAGTCTTGGCACGCCGGCTTGAGCGACGCAAAGCCCGCGAACGCTCCTCTCGGTCAATTCAGCTTGGCTTGGATCGCTTGCTTGGCTTGGGTGGCTTCGAAACGCGCTTCGGACTCGCTCGCCAGGTCGATCACCTGGTCCAGCGCCAAGGTGGCGGCGTGGAGGTTCCCGATACGCAGATTCAAGGCGGCAGCTTCGCGCCAAAGGCGCCACGAACCCGGCGCCAGACGCAGCATGGTCTCCTGCGTGGCCAGCCCGCCCTCGTGATCGCCGGCCTGCAAGCGGCGCAGCTTGATGTTGTTCTGCAGCCGCAGCAGAATCTCGCGATTGCTCATCGCCGCGACGTGGTCCGGGGTCAGCTCCGCCTCGGCACCGCCGATCGCCTTGACCAGGTGGCGAAGGTCCTGTGGATCCAGGCGGCCGCCGCGGTTGAAGGGATCGACGATCACGCGCCCATCGGAACCGGAGAGACGCACGACGACGTGCCCCGGAAAGCGCAAGGCATCGGCGGACCAGCCTTGTGTCCGCGCTGCATGCAGGTAGAGGATCGTCAGCGCCACCGGCAGTCCGCGCCGACGGTCGATCACGCGCATCAGATTGGCGTTCTGAAGGTCGTCGTAGGTCTCGCTGTCGCCGGCGTAGCCCAAGGCGTCGAACAGCAAAGCGTTCAAGGCTTGGCGCTGCTCCTCCAGCCCCTCGGCCCGGCGCTCGGCCAACTGCTCGGCGATCTGCTGCAGGTGGTCGCGGTAGTGCTTGAGGCCGACCTTGGGTCGATCCAGGGCTGCCAGCAGCAGCGCCGCTTCCGCGACATTGATGTCTTGGTCCTCGCCGCGGCCCATGACTGCGAGTGCCGCTTCTACTTCATGGCGTCCGGCCGCCGGCGCCCAGCTTTGACTCATGCGGTTGCTCCTCCATCGGGGCTGACTTTAGACACGCCACGCAGACTCGATATGGCGCGGCAGACGCCATGGGGCCAGCAACAGAGCGTCGAAGCGCAGCGCCAGCGTCTGACGCGAGGGGTTGAGGGCCAGGTAGTGCTCCGCTGCCCGCTCGATACGTCGGCGCTGCTGCGGGCGGATCGCTTCCGCCGCGGCGGCGAGGTCGGCGCGATGCTTCACCTCGACAAAGGCCAGGGTCGCACCGCGCAGAACGACGAGGTCGATCTCGCCGACCGGAAAGCGCAACTGGCGCTCCAAGATCCGATAGCCCTTGAGGCGCAGCCACCAGGCCGCCAGGCGTTCCCCGCGCTGACCGCTCTGCTGTGCTGCACGCCGATCAGTCCGAGCCATCGCTCTTACCTGCCGCTGCCGTCAGATCGAGCGCCAAACGGTAGACCCGGCGGCGCGGTTCTCCGCTGGCCGCTGCCACCAGAGCGACGGCGTCGCGCAGCGACTGCCGCTCCAGGGCTTCGGTCAAGCGGGCCTTCAGTTCGTCGTCATCGATCGGACCGTCTTGGCGTTCGGGCGGGGCGATGACGATGACGATCTCACCCTTGACCGCTTGTTCTGCGATCCTTGCGGCCAGCCCATCCAGGCTGTCCGTTATGACCTCTTCGAAGCGCTTGGTGATCTCGCGGACCACGGCGGCTTGGCGGCTGCCCAAAACCTGCGCCAGATCGCGCAGACAGTCGGCCAGACGGTGCGGCGCCTCGAACAGCAGCAAGGTGGCAGGTATGGCGGTCAGACGCGCAATCTCCTGCCGTCTGGACGCACTCTTGGCCGAGAGAAAACCGCCAAAGTAGAAGGGCATGCTCGGCAAGCCGGAAAGCTGCAAGGCAGCCAGCGGCGCGGAGGCGCCCGGCACGCTCGTCACAGGAACCCCATCCGCTTGGCAGGCGCGAACCAGCGGATAGCCGGGGTCGGAGAGCAGTGGCATCCCCGCATCCGACACCAGGGCCACAGCCTTCCCGCCCGAACATGCATTGACAATCTGATTTCTGTCACGATCAGAAGAGTAATCGTTGTAGACGCGTAGTCTTCCGGCTGTTGCGATACCGAAGTGAGTGAGTAACTTTCTGGTTACACGCGTATCCTCGCAGGCGACAAGGTCCGCCGATTTCAGGACTTCCAGGGCGCGGAGGCTTATGTCGGAAAGATTACCGATCGGGGTGGCGACAAGATAAAGCCCGGCAGGCAGCTTCTCACGTTTACTGTTCGCTTCAGGCTCGCTAGTCTCTGACATCGTTCTCGCCGCTGGAAGAAGGGGATCGCCTAGCATGCGCGCCGTCAGCAAAGCTTCGCTCGGATTCGTCTTGGTCGCCACTGCCGCTTTGGCGCTTGCCGCCTGTGCACCAAAGCAGAGTAGGACCGTCAGTACGACCGCACAACCCAGCGCGACCAGTTCGAGCGGCAGCTCGGTAGCGACGCAAGGCAAGGTCTTGCCGGCCGGCCAGCCGGTCAAGGTCGCCGTCCTGCTGCCCTTGAGCGGGCGCCTGCCGGAAATCGGCCAGCAACTGATGAATGCAAGCCAGCTGGCGCTCTTCGATCTGCCGCAGAACTCGCTGGAGCTGCTGATCAAGGACAGCGGCGATACGCCGGAGATGGCAGCCCAGGCGATGCAGCAGGCCTTGAACGAAGGCGCGCAGCTGGCGCTCGGGCCCTTGTTCGGCAATCAGGTCCGCGCAGCCGCCAACGTGGCCCGCGGCGGCAACGTGAATTTGGTCGCCTTCTCCAACGATGTGCGCCAACTCGACGGCTACTCGTTCTTGATGGGACTGACGCCAACCGCACAGGCCGAGAGGGTGGTCTCCTACGCCGTGCAGCAGGGCTTCGGCCAGGTCGCCGTTCTGGCGCCGGATACCGACTTCGGCCGTCAGGCAGCCCAGGGCGCCCAGAGCGGCGCCAGCTCCGCCGGCGGGCAGGTGGTCTCGACCGTTTTCTACCCGGCCCAAGAGTTGGACATCATCAATCAGATCCGCGCGCTGACCGGCCCCTATCAGGCGCTCTTCCTGCCGGATTCGCATGGCCGCATGCTGATCTTGGGCTCGACCCTGGCCTCGGAAGGCATCACGCCGGAGACGACGAAGCTCTTGGGCTCCACCTTGTGGAACAACGGCGCGCTGACCAACGATCCGAACCTACGCGGTGCCTGGTTCCCCGCAATGAACCCGCAGACCTACAACAACTTCGTCGCGCGCTATCAAGAGGCCTATGGCGCAACACCGCAGCCGATCGCCGCCGTCGCCTTCGATGCCGTGACCCTGGCCGGCTATCTGGCTCGCCAGGCGCTCTCCGGTCAGGTCAATGCAGCGACCACCACGCCCGGCCAATGGGTCGGTCTGGATCGCAACTCCATCCTCAACCCCTCCGGCTTCCGCGGTGCCGACGGTATCTTCCGCTTCCAGCAGAACGGTGCGGTGCAGCGGGGTCTTGCGATCATGCAGATAGACTCCGGAACCTTCACCATGATCGCCCCGGCACCCAATTCCTTCCAGACGCTGACGAATTAGCTCTCCGCGAAGAGATAGGCCAGAAGCGCGTTCAGTCGAACCCGACCCTCGGCTGACGCGCGCAGGCCCTCTTTGTCCAGCTCCAGCAGGCCCTCACGCGTCAAGGCGTCCAGTCTCCTGGCCGGCAAGAGCTCTTCGGGGGCAGCGCCCAGCCTTTGCTGAACGCGGGCCCGCGACAGACCCTCGGTCAGGCGCAGCCCCATCATAGTCATCTCTTCGACCTGGCGGTCCAGCGGCAGAGTCTCCCGCTCCTGTTCCGCATTGCCGTCTCGCTCGACGCGCTCCAGCCAGATTTCCGGTGCCCGATGCTGGCGCTGCGCCCAGCGCTCTCCACCCCGGCTCAAACGCGAGTGCGCCCCAGGTCCCACCCCAAGATAGTCGCCATAGCGCCAATAGGTCAGATTATGCCGCGAGGCAGCGCCGGGCTTGGCATGGTTCGAAATCTCGTAAGCCGCTAGTCCGGCCGTCGCCGTCATCTCCTGCGTCAGATCGAAAAGCGCACGCTGTTCTTCTTCCTCCGGCAAGCGCAGCTCGCCCCGCCTGGCTGCGGCATGGAATTGCGTGCCGGGCTCAAGCGTGAGCTGATAGAGCGAGAGATGCTCGCTGCCGAGCGCCAAGGCCGCGCCGAGCTCGCGCCGCCAGGCCTCCGGGCTTTGCTCCGGCCGCGCATAGATGAGATCGAAGGTCACCCGCTCGAAAATCGAGAGCGCCAGGTCGAGCGCGCGCCGAGCCTCATCTGCCGAGTGCTGACGCCCCAAGAAGCTAAGCGCACTCGGCTCCAGGGATTGAACGCCGAGCGAGAGGCGATTGACCCCGCCGGCGCGATAGCCGGCAAAGCGCCCGGCCTCCACCGAGGTCGGATTGGCTTCCAGGGTGATCTCCAAGTCGGCCTCGGCTTGCCAAAGGCGACAGGCCGTCTCGATCACCGCGGCAACCGTTTCGGCCGGCATCAGCGACGGTGTCCCGCCGCCGAAGAAGATGGAGGTCAGCCGCCGCGGACCCAGGCGCGCGGCATAGAAACCAAGCTCGCCTAGCAGCCCGTCGCGCCAACGCTCTTGATTCACCCGCTCGCGCACATGGCTGTTGAAGTCGCAATAGGGGCACTTGGACAGGCAGAAAGGCCAATGGACATAGAGCGCCAGCTCTTCGCTCCCCGCCACTGCCATTGGCAACTCCTCAGGCAAAGACTGCCGCAACCAGCTTTGCAAAGGCGCGGGCGCGGTGGCTCATGGCATGCTTGGCGGCTGGCTCCATCTCGCCGAAGGTCAGCTCTTCACCCTCGGCCAAGAAGATCGGGTCGTAGCCGAAACCGCGGCTGCCACGCGGCGGAAAGACCAGCCGGCCATCCACCCGCCCTTCGAAGACCGCCTCGCTGCCGTCCGGCCAGGCAAGCGCCAGGGCGCAGACGAAGGAGGCGCGACGATCCGCGTTCTCACCCAGCGCCTCTTCGACCTTGCGCATAGCCAGCGAGAAATCCTTCTCCGGCCCCGCCCAGCGCGCCGAAAGCACGCCGGGTGCGCCACCCAGGGCCTCGACACAGAGGCCGGAATCGTCCGAGAGCGCGACCTCTGCGCTGCCTTGCGCAGAGGCGTGGGCCTTAATCAGCGCGTTCTCGGCAAAGGTATCGCCGGTCTCCTCCGGCTCCGGCAAGCCCAGAGCGCCGGCCGATGTCACCTCGGTCCCGAAGGGCTGCAGCAGCGCGGCTATCTCGCGCAGCTTGCCCGGGTTGTGGCTCGCCAGAACCAGACGCTCAGGTGTTTTCGACCGGCGGTTCATACAGTCTTGGCCAGAGCTGCGCGCTGCGCCTCGGCCAGGCTGCGACAGCCGGCCTCGGCCAGATCCAGCAGAGTCTCGAATTCTTGGCGCGAGAAGGGCTCTTTCTCCGCCGTCGCCTGTACCTCGATCACGCCGCCGCCGGCGGTCAGCACGAAGTTGGCATCGGCCTGAGCGCTGGAATCCTCCTCGTAATCCAGATCGAGGCAGGCCTGGCCGTTCACCAGGCCGCAGGAAATCGCCATGACCTGATCGCTGAGCGGCAAACTCTTGAGTGCGCCCAGGTCCATCATGTGCTGCAACGCCAGGCGGAGCGCCACATAGCCGCCGGTGATCGCAGCCGTGCGGGTGCCGCCGTCGGCCTGGACCACGTCGCAGTCGACCTTGATCTGCCGCTCGCCGAAGCCCTTGAGGTCTGTCACGGCGCGCAAAGAGCGCCCGATCAGCCGCTGAATCTCTTGCGTACGGCCGCTCTGCTTGCCGCGGGCGGCCTCGCGGTCGGAACGGGTGTGCGTGGCACGCGGCAGCATGCCGTACTCGGCCGTGACCCAACCTTTGCCGCTGCCACGCAGCCAAGGGGGGATCTGCTCCTCGACGCTGGCGGTGCACAGCACGCGCGTGTGCCCGAAGGAGATCAGACAGGAACCCTCCGCATAGCGATTGACGTCGATCTCGATCGCAACCTCGCGCAACTGATCGGGGGTACGGCCGGAAGGCCGCTTGCTCGGCCGCATGGCTCTTCTCCTAAATCTCTCAACAGGGGTGTGCTCAACAGGGGCGTGCTCAACAGGGGCGTGGATGTGACAGCGCTATAGAGAAGCAAGTCTGCACAGTCCAGCGTCACCGCCTCGAATTGACGGCTTAGGGGGTGCTGCTTACATAGGAGAGGCAGAAGCCCGCTTGCCACGACGCAGGACGGGCGGGCGCCTACGCCACAGCAGCGAAAACAACGACGGATCATGCAGAACAGAGAGCCGCCTCCGCCCGGTGGTGCCATTGCCGCCCTTAACGACCGCTCGCGAACCATCTTCCGGGCGATCGTGGAGGCCTATGTGGAGACCGGCGCGCCGGTCGGCTCGCGCACGCTCTCGCGACGGATCGGCCTCAATCTCTCACCGGCCACGGTGCGCAATGTCATGGCCGATCTGGAGGACCTGGGCCTACTGTTCTCGCCGCATACCTCCGCCGGCCGCTTGCCGACCGAGCAGGGCTTGCGCCTCTTCGTCGACGGCATCTTGGAGCAGGGCAACATCACCGCCGACGAGCGTGGTCGTATCGACGGGCTTTGCGCCGCCGCCAATCGCAATCCAACCGATATCCTGAACGAGGCCACCGGCGCGCTTTCCGGCCTGTCGCGCTGCGCCGGCCTGGTGGTGGCACCGAAGATGGAAGAGCCGCTGCGGCACATCGAATTCGTAGCCTTGGGGCCCGGCCGTGCACTGGTGGTGCTGGTGACGGCCTCGGGCAACGTCGAGAACCGGGTGATCGACCTGCCGATCGGCCTGCCGGCCTCCAGCCTGGTCGAGGCCTCGAACTATCTGGCCGCCCATCTGGTCGGCCGCACCCTGCTCGAAGCGGAAGCCGAGATCCAACGCGAGCTTGAGAACCACAAGAGCGAGCTGGACAGCTTGACCCAGAAGCTGGTCGAAGCCGGCCTCGCGGTCTGGTCCGGTAACGGCCGCGACGGTGCGCTGATCCTGCGCGGCCAGTCGCAGCTGCTGGAAGACATCACCGCGGTCGGCGATCTGGAACGCGTGCGCCAACTGTTCCAGGCCCTGGAGGCCAAGGAATCGCTGCTGCGTCTGCTCGACCTGACGGACGTGGCAGAGGGCGTGCAGATCTTTATCGGTGCGGAGAACGAGCTCTTCGGCATGGCCGGCTGCTCGCTGGTCCTGGCGCCCTACAGCAATGCCTCGCGGGAGATCGTCGGTGCGATCGGAGTGATCGGACCGACCCGGATCAACTATGCCCGCATCATTCCCATGGTGGACTACACCTCAAAGGTCGTCGGACGCCTGCTGAGCTAGCGCCGCCGACCGTTTCCCGACAAGAAAGAGACCCGAAGACGATGCAAAACCAGAAACCGAGCGACTTGCACCAGGAAAAGCCGGCGAACGAAGCGCCAAGCGAGACGCAGCCGGGACCGGAGGACCTGGGAGAGGCACCCGGTGTCGCCGCGGAGGCGGCTGAGGCAGCGGCGGCCGAAGCAGAAGCAGCTCAGGCGGAAGTGGTCGAAGAGGATCTGGATCCGGTGGCCGCGCTGCAGGCTGAGATCGAGATCCTGAACATCGAGATGGCCAAGCTGAAGGACCAGGCACTGCGCGCCATGGCCGACGCCGAAAACACCCGCCGCCGTGTCGAACGCGACAAGGCCGACGCCGTGAAGTACGCCAGCCTGCCGCTGCTGCGCGATCTGGTGAAGGTGGCCGACAATATGTCCCGCGCGCTTGCGCACGGCGGTGGCGAAGACAAGGAAGAGAGCGCCGGCGCCAAGGCCCTGCGCGAGGGTGTCGCTCTGACGGAGAAAGAACTGCTGGCAGCCTTCGACCGTCACGGTGTCATCAAGATCGATCCGGCCGGCCAGCCGCTGGATCCGGAACGCCACGAGGCGATGATCGAGATTCCTGACGAGAACGCCGAACCCGGCACCATCGTCCAGGTCTTCGAGCCCGGCTGGATCCTGCACGGCCGACTGATCCGCCCGGCGCGGGTCGGTGTCGCCAAGAAGCCCTAGAGCGCAAATCGCGATCAGGCGGAGTCACCTGCGAAGGCAATAACGTTCGAGCACGTCGCGATCGATTTCGATCCCCAATCCCGGCCCGTCAGGAATGGCGACGATGGCCTGGCTGTGCTCCAGGGCCGCGGTGACGATGGCCTGCCGGAAGGGGTTCGGCGTCCTGTCGAACTCCAAGAGGGGGGATAGCGGATTGCGCCGCGGCTTTGTTGGCGACGCTGGAAGCGCGTCGAGGCGCTCTCGAACGGCCGATCCGGGGCACAGTCCAAGAGGTGCGGCGTGATGGAGGTCACTTTCCTGGCCGCGAGCCTCTCACCGGCGACGGCCGCTTGTCCAGCAGGCTCGCGTTCGCAAACGGGAGACGTTACACCAAGGGAATCATATAGATTGGAGGCCCAATCCAGGAATGCTGAAACGACTCTTGATCACGGGAGCAGCCGGTGGGCTAGGCAAGCTGGCGCGCAGTGGCCTGGACGACATGGCAGACGTACTGCGCCTCTCGGACATCGCAGAGATGGAACCGGCCAGTGCCGGAGAAGAGGTTGTGCCTTGCGAGCTGGGCGATCTTGAAGCCGTCCGCGCCCTGGTTGCCGGCTGCGACGGCATCGTGCATCTGGGTGGTATCTCCAAGGAGAACAGCTTCTCCAAGGTCCTGAATGCCAATATCGTCGGGCTCTACAACCTCTATGAGGCTGCCCGCCTGGAGGGCAAACCGCGCATCCTCTTCGCCAGTTCCAACCACACCATCGGCTTTCACAAGCAGGATGTGCACCTGGACCAGAACGCCAAGCTGCAACCCGACGGCCTCTACGGCGTCTCCAAGTGCTTCGGCGAGCAGATGGCCTCGCTCTATCACAACAAGTTCGGGATCGAGACAGCTCTGGTTCGCATCGGCTCCTGCTTCCCCGAACCGCTCGACCACCGTATGCTCTCGACCTGGCTCAGCCCGCGCGATTTCCTCTCGTTGATTCGCTGCGTGTTCCAGGTGCCGCGCCTGGGCTGCCCGATCATCTGGGGCGTCTCCGACAACGAGGCGCGCTGGTGGGATAACTCTGCCGCCGCTTTTGTCGGCTGGCGCCCGCAAGACAACTCGGAGGTCTTCCGCGCCAAGATCGATGCGGCCATGCCGCGCCCGGCACCCGACGCAGTCGATGCGGTCTATCAGGGCGGTAAGTTCGTGGCCGATCCGATCATCCAGGATTAACGTACGATGAGGCGAGATCCCTTGGAAGAGCGCCGAGAGCTGGAAGACTTCTTGGCCCAAGCCGGCTGCGATCCTTGGTCGGAAGTGGATCGGCGAGAGGAGTGCTTTCGCGATCTGCAACGCTTCCTGACGACGCGGCGCAATCTGCGGCTCTCTCTCGACGCGCTTCGTCGGCAAACCTCACTGACTACGACGGCCGATTGGCTCTATCGCACCGCGGATCGTCACTACCATCCGCTCGTGTGCCTGTCGGATCGGACAAGCAGCGACCGGCGCCTGCCGCGTCTGGTGTGCGCGCATGCCCTGACCGGGCAGCCCAGCATCTACCGGTCCTTGGCGCAGGCCTTAGACGGCAAGATGGAGGTCTGGGGATTCCGCGCACGCGGGTCCAATCCGGGAGAGAGCAACCATCAGGAGTTCGCTGCGCTCTTTGACTGCTATGCGTCTGCCTGACCATAGAGTCAGCCGCAATGCCTAAAGCGCAACTTGATAGGATCTCGGGGATGCAGGATCCGACCCATGTCCAGGCAAGGCGTTTGGCTGTCGGGCATGTGTTGGACCTCCCACTTGCAAAGCAGGCTAGCCAGAACGGTGACGATCATGCGCCAGCCGAAGCGCGAGCCGCCGCAAGCAAAGGGACCGGCGGAGAAGGGATAGAAGGCACCACGCAACAAGGAACCTTCGGACGCCGGCATAAAGCGTTCCGGCCGAAACCGATCGGGCTCCTGCCACGCGGAGCGATGGCGGTGCAGAACGTAGAAGGGGATCACGACCCAGTCGCCGGGCGCCAAGGCGGCGCCGCAGAGTTCCTGCTCGACCACAGAGCGGCGTGACGTCACGGCCGCGGGCGGCAAGAGGCGCAGGCACTCGTTCATCAGCGCTTTGGTCTCGATCAGGCCGCTCTGATCGCCCTTGCGCCGGGCGTTCAGTGCTTCCGCACGCAGGCGATCCTGGAGGTCGCGGTCGGATGCCAGAAACCAGAGCGCCCAGGTGATTGCGGAGGCTGTGGTTTCGTTGCTGGTCGCAAGAAGAACTCTGGCGTTGTCCCCTACGGCCGCTCGCAGAAGCTCGTCGGCGTAGCCCTGCAAGCCCAAGCCCGCAAAGATCTCCGGATCTAAGGGAGAGAAATACTCCTGCAAACCGATCGACGCTAGGCCCGTTATCGCCTCCAAGGGATGCTGCGTCCCACCGGTGCGAAGGATGCCGTCCGCGCGAGACAACAACTGCAGGACCTCAGGGGAGAGATCTTGACTGTCATCGACCCTAAAGAGGTGCCGCCAGAAGCTGGCAAGAACGATGCGGCCGATCTCCGCCTCCAACGATGTGGCCGCCCGCTCCGCAAAGGCCCGGGTATCGCTTGCCGCCCTCTCGACGACGCTCTCGCAGGTTTGCACGAGAGCGTCGAGGCGCCGCACATCCAGAAAGCTAGAGCAGATCGGCCTGTGCAGGGCGGTCTCTTCGGGCATAAACAGAAAACTGTGGCGCCCCCCACCTTCTTGCGACCAGGCGCGGCGCATACTGCGCGGGACCTCGAAACGCTGCCCTTGATCGAAGAGAACGGTCCTGACCGCATCGCGATCGGCCAGCAGAACGAGGCGCGATCGGCGGCTTCGACCGACCAGCAACGGCAGATCCAACAGTTCTCTGGGCCAGCACGCTTCCGGTTCCCGGATCGCTCGGACGACAGAGACTATGGACGCCTCCTGAGCCTTCGGCAGTACAAAAGAGGGTACGACAATGTCGGCGCCCATAGTCAACGAGATCCTACCTGTTAATACCAAAGGAGCACTGCACGCGAGTACGCCAATCGGTTTAGCAGGAAGCCAATCACAAAGCGGTGCCGCAGAACAGCGCGCCACTCCAGACGCCGCAGCGGTGCGATCCCTAGTTCCTGTGCTTGATGTCCAGCTGGTTTCGAGACCCCCAGCTGGTTTCGAGACTCAAGGCCTCTGTGGGCAAATCTGTCGCCAGCCATCGCTTGGCTTGTGCCAAGGCCGCGCGAGAGCCCTGCCTTGCCGCAAACAGGCGCCGCTGCGGCCTACTTGAACTCGACCAGGATTTCGCGATAGGTGCTGGTGCCGGCGTTCTTCGCCTTGTGTTTGGCCGGGACCCGCATCCCCTTACCCGGTTCGGACAAGACCTCGATCTCATCGCCATCGACCTTGAGCGAGAAGACCGCACCGGTCGGCACTTCGAGGATGCCCAGGTCCTTGCCGTGCTCGTCGTAGACCTGCAGAGGCGCTCCTGCAACCGAGTACCACATATAGCTATGCTCGTGCTTGTGCATCGGGGTTTCCGCACCCGGAGCAAGCTCGAAGTTCCACACGATTACCTTGTCGTTCTCGAAGACCTTCTCGGATCCCACACCACCCATTGTCTGGCTCATCGTCGTAATCTCCTCTGTCGAAGGACGGGCTGATGTCGACAGCCTAACAACGATCGGGGGCGTGCAAAAGGACCCAGTCAAGGCCGGTCAAACGAGGCTCTAATTCAAGACGTTGCTCAGAACGTCTAGAATCAGGCCCGTGGTTACCTGCACCAGCAGAATGTCGTTGCCGACGATCAGGCGGTTCGTGCCGGCATAGGGAGAGGGCAGCAGGGCAGTAAGGTTGTTCGGCAGATAGCGCTTGGCGATACCCGGCGGCAGCGGCTTACCGCGGGCCAGATTCTTGGCGATGCCGGGCGGCAAGCCTTTGACGTTCGTGGCGGGATAGCGACGGTAGTAGTCGTTGATGATGCGAATTTCGCTGTTGGAGAAACGAACCGACAAACCGCTGTCGTCAAGTTGAATCGTGGTGCCACTGCCGCTGTTCCCGTTCCCGCTTTTTCCTTTGCCCTTGTCTTTGTTGTTGGCCTTGCCGTTGTCGGCAAGAGCCGTCCCGGCGACCAGCGGCACGGAGAGGGCAGCCAATCCGATGAGCAGGCGGCGGCGCGTTTGAATGTTAGACATCAGCGTCCTTCCTTTGGGACCTCTGTTCTCGGGCCTCGCGCGTCATGCAACGCAGGTAAGGCCAGAAGGTGGCCCGAAGGTGGTACGTAGGCACCGCCGGAAACATAACACTGAATGCGGCTTGCGGGTTGGGCGCGAGCCGCTAGTCTGTTGGTAGGCAACAAGGGAGGACTGTTTGGCATGACCGAGGCTGAGGCGTTGGAAACCGCCGGGGCGCAAGCGCGCAAGGGTGATAAGGCGCAGACGCCTAAGGGCAACGGGGCAAACAACTTCCGTTTCTTCGACAATCGGCAAAAGTACCTGCTGTTCGTGAACACCTGCAGCGAAAAGTGGGTGATCGCCAATCGCGTCAGCGAAGAACTGGCCAATCTGCACCCGACACCGCCGGCGGTTCGTCTCTATGACGCCGGGGTCGGCGACGGCACGGTCCTCTCCCGCCTGCTGCGCGCCATGCATGCGCGTTTCACCACCATGCCGTTCTACGTGGTGGGCAAGGAGGTCAGCCTGGAGGATGTACGCCTGACACTGGAGAAGATGCCCGACCGCCTGTTCGAGCATCCCTCGACCGTGCTGGTGCTGACCAACCTCTACTATTCGGAATCGCCCTGGCTTACCACGCATTCGACCGCGGCGGCTGGATCCTTCGTGTGGAAAGAGGTGGCCTTGCAGGGCAGCTGCTCGCACGACTTCGCCCAGCAGATGGTCGAGCTGGAACCCTTCCTGTCGGAGAACTGGCAAGCCCGCATCGGCAAGAACGGCAATCCGATCTACGAGCGGCCGGTGGTCTTGGTGCTCTACCGCGATGACCATCGCTTTCTGCTGGACCCGGTGATCCCGCGCTTGGGTGCTGCCCGCGCCGACTTCGATCTGGTGGTGGCCTCGCAGCCCTATCGCGCCCGTGCCTCGGCCGAATTCAAAGCCAAGAAGGTCGTCGCCCCGCTTACCCGCGCCTTGGGACCGGGCGGCCGATTGATCGGCATCCACTCCAAGGGCGGCGATCCGGGCATGGAGATCGTGCGCGGTGTGTGGCCCGACGACGAGCCCTTCGTGGCCAATCGCCACGACATCTTGCAGGCGACCAAGGCCGAACTGGGCAGTGCTGCACGCAGCTACAACTTCAACGCCGGCAGCGACAAGCGCTCTGTCTTTCGCTACGACATGCACACCCTGCCGAACGAGATCGAGAGCACCATCGGCACCTCGACCCTGCTGGCCGCCTGGAACGCCGCCGTCTATGTCGCCCAGGTCGAGGACTATCGCCTGGAAGAAAAAACCCTGGACGGCAGCTACGTCGAGACCGTGCGCGAGGTGCTACGCCGCAATGGCGGCCTCTGGTTCGACGACGAATCCTATGTGATCTCCCGCCGCCGGATGTAGACAATACCAAGGGCGCGACTTTCATCGCGCCCTTGAACTCGATCAGGGTCTATCGATGCTACCCAAGCGTCGGGATGGAGAAATCCGCGCCCGAGCGGATGCCGGTCGGCCAGCGCGTCGTGACCGCCTTCATCTTGGTGTAGAAGCGCACGCCTTCCGGCCCATGCATGTGATGGTCGCCGAAGAGGGAGCGCTTCCAGCCGCCGAAGGAGTGGAAGGCCATCGGCACGGGGATCGGCACATTGACGCCGACCATGCCGATGTTCACGTTGTTGGCGAAGTGGCGTGCGGTGTCGCCGTCGCGGGTGAAGATGGCCGTTCCATTGCCGAACTCGTGGTCGTCGGTCAGCTGCAGCGCCTCGTCATAGCTCTTGGTGCGCACCATAGAGAGCACCGGACCGAAGATCTCGTTGCGATAGATTTCCATGTCCTTGGTCACGTTATCGAAGATCGAGCCACCCATGAAGTAGCCGTTCTCGTAGCCCTGCATGCGGAAATCACGACCATCGAGGACCAGATCGGCGCCCTCCGCGACGCCCTTGTCGATCAGCCCGCGGACCTTGTCGTAATGCTCTTTGGTGACCAGCGGACCCATCTCGACATCCGGGTCGGTGCCGGGGCCGATCTTCAGCGCACGCACCTTCGGCATCAGGCGCTCCAGGACCTGCTCGGCCACACCCTCGCCGACGGCAACGGCCACGGAAACCGCCATGCAGCGCTCGCCGGCAGAACCGTAGCCGGCGCCCAGAAGAGCGTCGCTTGCCTGATCCATGTCGGCATCGGGCATGATGATCATGTGGTTCTTGGCGCCGCCCAGGGCCTGCACCCGCTTATTGTTGGCACAGCCGGTATGGTAGATGTACTCCGCCGTCGGCGTGGCGCCGACAAAGCTGACGGCTTTGATATCGGGATGCGCCAGGATCGCGTTCACCGCGACCTTGTCGCCCTGCACAACGTTGAAAACACCTTCCGGTGTGCCGGCTTCCAGGAAGAGATCGGCCAAGGCCAATGAGAAGCTCGGGTCCTTCTCGGAGGGCTTCAGGATGAAGGTGTTGCCGCAGCCGATCGCCACCGGCGCCATCCACAAGGGGATCATGGCCGGAAAGTTGAAGGGGGTGATGCCGGCGACCACGCCCAGCGGCTGACGCACGCTATAGGCATCGATGCCCGGGCCCACGCCCTCGGTGTACTCGCCCTTCAGCAAGTGCGGGATGCCGCAGGCGAACTCGACGACCTCGAGGCCGCGGGTGATGGAGCCCTTGGCATCGTCGACGGTCTTGCCATGCTCTTCGGTGATAAGGTGCGCCAGGCGGTCCATGTTGGACTCGATCAAGCCCTTCAGCTTGAACAGCACGCGCGAGCGGCGCAGCGGCGACATCGCAGCCCAGGCCGGAAAAGCGGACTTCGCCGCATCGACGGCCATACCGACCTCTGCCTCGGAGGCAAAGGCGACCTGGCGCACGACCTCGCCGATGGCCGGATTGTACACATCGCCGAAGTTGCCGCTCTGGCCCTCGACCACCTTACCGCCGATGTAGTGGTTGATCACGTCGGCCATGTCTTGTTCCCTCCAACTCATCTCTTGATGTCGCCCGGTTCGGCGGCTTGCAGCCGCGCGCGGGCAGGTGTGCTCTGGTCAGAGATAGGCCTCCCCACAAGCCGCGCCAACATAGTTCAAAGGGATTGGCCAAGGAAACCGCTGTGACGCGCCAGCCCTGCGCGATTTTGTCGGAGGAGTACTAGCAATGATGACAAAACCCTTCGGGCCGGAAGAGAGCGAGGCCTTGGACGCTGCTCTCTTGGACCTGGCCAAGACCGGCAAAACCGCAAGCTATGCCGAGCTGGCCGAGCAGATGCGCCTAGAAGCACCGCATCGCATCCACCGCCTCACCCTCGCCTTGGAGGCACGCATCGCGCTGGACCACGAGGCCGGACGGCCCTTGCTGGCGGCGATGGCGGTCGGCAAGTTCGGCACCCCCGGACGCGGCTTCTTCCAGTTCTTGCGTGCGCTGGGCCGCTACGACGGTCCGGATAGCGGACCGGAGGCGGCCAGCCATCACGCCAAGGAACGCGCCGCAGCCGAGGCCTATTGGCGAGGGTAGCACCTTCCTACGACACGGAAGAGATGAGGGTTCATAGCAATTGTTTTGGCGTTCAAACGCCACGCGGGCTTGCCAAACTGCGTTCCACGCGCCGCAGCTTGGTACTAGAGCGCGATGACGATAGATCGAATCGATCTATCGTCATCGCGCTCTACTTGTTTGAAAGTAGACCAAGATTCAGACCGCGGGTCGTTTCGATCTGCGATCATCTTGGTCTAGTCGTCGGCGAAGTCCACCTTGGCGTCGGGACCTTGATAGTCGCGAATGCCGGCGGACAAGGCGTAGCAGGCCAGGCGCACGGCCTTGGGGATCTTCACTTTCTTTCCCTCGCGCTCGCCCTTTTCGTAGTACTGGACGACACGGCGCTTCAGGCCCAAGGCTTCGGCTGCATCCTTCTGCGAGAAGCCCAGACTTCGACGCCACTTCTTGAAGTCCTGGCCGCGCATCAGCCCCTCCTACGTAGACGCGTGGCGGCCGAAATCCGCCACCACCTTTGCCCGCCACCACCTTTGCCGGCGATCTAACGGCTGCAGAGGTGAAAGGCAAGCGTCACTCGCTGGGCGCTGTCAAGACCGATGCGCGCCGCTTGGCCAGCGACGCGAAGAGCTGCGGGTTCAGGCGAAAGACCCAGCCATCGCTTCTAAGCGCGAGTTCGGCCGCAAAGGCAGCCGCATCGTCGCGCGGCCCCTTGGCCTCGTCTCCCGGCGGCGGGACAGCCTCGGCAGAGACCCTTGTCCAAAGGGCACCTTCGTCCTGGATGAAGGACAGGGTGATCTCGATGCCGTCGAAGCTGGTGAAGACCGCACGCCAAGGCTGGTCGAACGGCAGGTCCTCGGCCGGGCGCACATCGTCGAAGACCAGGAGTTGCAGGCCATCGGCGAGGCGACGGAGTGCTGCTTGGTCGACCCCGACCCCGGAGACCGGCGGCGGATCCAGGGCATAGCTTTGCTGGGCACGATTGGGGCGCTGTGCAAGCAAGGCCGCCCCGCCGTCCGGAGGCGTCACCTCGACTCGGGCGATCACCGATCCGGGCAGCCGCAGCAGCGTCTGGTTCACGGTGGCCAGCGCAGAGCGCGGCAGCACCGGGGCGCCCAGGGCCAACCAGGCCTGGTCTGCATCGCTGTAGCGCAGGTAGGTGCCGACGACGCCGACGCGCCCCAGGTTCTCGCGCTGCTTACCGATAACGGCATCCACCAAGGGCATACCGGCAGCATCCAATACCTGAATGCGGGGACCCGAAGCGGGGCCGGCGAGATCCAGCAGAGGCAGGTCCTCGCTCCGGGCGGTCTTCGCTTCGAAAAGAGTCATAGCCGCCAAGCCATTCAAGAGCTTACCGACACTGGCGGTCTCGGCCGGGTATCCGCCCTTGTCCGGCAACAGCCAGAGGCTGGCCGCAGCGCTGCGCTGCAGAGCGAACTGACCGGCGGCGTTGGTGATGACGATACGCGCCGCGGCGTCGGGATCTTCGGCCAGCAGCGGGAAAGCGGCAACCGTGCCCTCGGCCAGCTCGACTGTCCGCTCCTCGGTCACGCTCAGCGCCAAGAGAGCGGCGCCGGCGGCGAGCGTGATGCAGAGCAGCAGATAGAAGCGAGACGCCCTCATAGCCATCAGCCCTCAGCCGCGCAGACGCTGGGCACCGCCCAACGCGCGACGCCGGCGCCAGATCATGACCAGCCCGCCGATCAGGGCAAGCAGAAGCGGGACGGCCAGGATGTTGGCCAGCTGGATATCGAGGATCAGACGGTCCAGGTCCTCGCGCAAGCCCCGTTGGTTGGCCCGCAGGTCGACCTCTGCCTGCTGCAATTCGCCGCGCAGCTGCTCCAAGGTCTCGCGTTGCGCCGCATTCAGCGCGAGGCCGCCATCCAGACTCTCCTCGATCTCACCGATCTCGCCCTGAACGCTATCGATCTTGCGGATCAGCGCCTGCTCGCGCCGGGCGGCGACCAGTTCCGCTTCGCGCCGCATCTCCTCGATCAGGGTGAAGGGACGCTGGGTCAAGCTGCGGCCGCGCAGGCTGGCCAGAGGTGCGCTGCCGGTCAGTGCCTCCAGCGCATTGACGACAAGATCGCCATTGCCGGCAACCGGAGCCGGCCCGCCATCCTCACCGGCGCCAATCCAGGCCGCGTTGAAGAGCAGGTCGCT
This sequence comes from Kiloniellales bacterium, assembly GCA_040219175.1. Taxonomy (GTDB): domain Bacteria; phylum Pseudomonadota; class Alphaproteobacteria; order Kiloniellales; family JACOMY01; genus JACOMY01. The sequence continues at coordinate 77,661 of JAVJSY010000039.1, read as the reverse complement.
GTCGGCCAGCAGGATGAGATCCAGATCCTGCTGCGCGCTGGAGAGATGCCCGATTCGGACGGTCTGGCCATCGGCCCCGATGGCTTCCAGCCAGCCCTCCGGCGGCCCCTGGGGAAAGGCCGTCTTGGCCTGGCCGCGAATCCTTGCGGCGAGGGTCAGTTCCCGACCACCGGGCTTGTAGTCTGCCAGCAGGGCCGTGGGATCCGGGTTGACGGCCATGCGCTCGATCAGGATCTGCTCGGCCTGCGCACTGCTCCAGGCCAAAGCGGAGACCGCGGTCTCGCCTTCTCCCTGGGGTAGAAAGGCGCCGGCCGTGTTCAGATTGAGTGTCTCCAGGTGCGCGACCAGGGGGTCTTCCCGGTCCATCCGTGCCGCCGGCACCGAGAGCCAGACGATATAGTCGATGGTGCTTTGCCGTCCGGCGCTGCCGACCTGCACGCGCCTTGCCGAAAGCCGGTCAGCCACCACGGTGTCGCTGGGCAGGGTGAGGCCCCAGGCCTGCAAGAGCGGTGCCATAGCACTGAAATCGGGTGGTGTCGGCGGCAGCCGTCGCTGGCGATCCATCAGGGCCTGCTGTTCGGAAAAGGGATCGATGAACGCCAGCAGACGACCGCCGCGCATTACGAACTGGTCCAGGGCATAAGCCGCAACCGGCGAGAGGCCGTTGGGCTGGATCAGCATCAAGACCTCCAGCTCGGCCGGCAGGTAGCCTTGCTCGAGGTCGACCTCGACAAGCTCGACCAGCGGTTCCAGCAGACCCAGGATGGCTTGCGGCGGTTGGCGCAGGATGGCGTTGCCGTCAAGCGGCAGACTGGTCGCCAGACCGACTGTGGGCTTGCGCGGCTGGGCCAGGGAGGCGACCAGGGCGGCCAGTTCATACTCCAAGGTGGCGGCGCGCTGCAGCGGGAAGAAGGGGATCAGATCTTGCTGATCGACGCTGTTGCGGCCGCTGAGCCCCAGATAGAAGCGCTCATCCGGTCGGCCGCTCAGCGGCAAGCCCTCCAGACCTTCGGCCAGCGCCAGATCCTCGGCTGCACTGAACGGCAGAGGATCCAGGCGCTCGACCAGCAACCGACCCTCGGCGGCGCGCGCCATCTCGTCCAAGAGGCCGGCAATGCGTTCGGCATAGCTGGCATAGGCCGGATTGATGTCGGTGAAGCGGCTGGAGACGAAGAGGCGCAGCTGCAGCGGCTCGTCCAATCCCTGCAGGATCTCTTCGGTGACGGGGCTGAGCGTGAAGCGCTGGTCCTCTGTCAGGTCGAGGCGCAGATGACCCAGCAAGCGATCGGCCAGCCCGACCGAGAAGAGGAACAGCAGCACCAACAGCACGATGGCGATGCGGGCATAGAAACCCTCTTTGCGTCTTGCCATGGTCACGACGCCTTCTTCATCTCGACCAGCAGTGCGTTGATCGTCAGTGCTGCTGCGATCAGCAGCACGAAGAAAGCCAGGTCGGCAAGCTCAAGCGCTCCCTGCGACAGGGGCTCGAAACGGGTGAGGAAGGAGAGCTCGGCAAGCGCCGAGGCCAGGCCGGGCGGCAGCAGGCCGCGCAGCAGGCCTTGCACCACCTCCAGACCGCTCATCAGGAAGAGGAAGCAGAGTGCTGCTGCCAGCAGGAAGGCCACGACCTGGTTGCGGCTGAGCGCCGAGGCGAGGCTGCCCAGCGCCAGGTAGGCACCGGCCATCAGCCAGGAACCCAGGTAGGCCGCAGCGATCACGCCATTGTCCGGCTGGCCCAGCTTGTTCACCGTGATCCAAAGCGTTGCGGTCAGACCAAGCGCCAGGCCGGTGAAGACCCAGGCCGCCAGGAACTTGCCCACGACGGCTTGCGCGGTGGTGAGCGGTAGGGTCATCAAGAGCTCGATGCTGCCGCTGCGCCGTTCCTCGGCCCAGAGCCGCATGGAGAGCGCCGGAATCAGCAGCAGGTAGAGCCAGGGATGAAAGGCGAAGAAGGCCTCCAGGTCCGCCTGCCCCCGCTGAAAGAAGCCCCCCAGATAGAAGGTCAAGGTCCCGGCCAGGGCCAGGAAGAGGCAGAGGAAGACATAGGCCAAGGGGCTGGCGAAGCTGGACAGCAGTTCGCGCTTGGCGATGCGCAGCACGGTCATCATCGCTCTGTCATGCCCCTGCACCCAAGGTCAGGCGGCGGAAGACCAGGTCCGGCGGCTCGCCGGCAAAGAGGCGCGCCGGGCTCTCGTCGACCAGCATGCGGCCCTCGGCGACGATGGCAGCGCGGCTGCAGACCGCCGTCACCTCTTCCAGGATGTGGGTCGAGACGATGATCGCCTTCTCTGCCGCCATCTCGCGCAGCAGCTGACGGACTTCGTGCTTCTGATTGGGGTCCAGACCGTCGGTCGGCTCGTCCAGGATCAGCACCTGCGGATCATGCAGCACGGCGAGCGCCAAACCGACGCGGCGCTTGTAGCCCTTGGAAAGCGTTTCGATCGGCCGGTTCCAAACCGCCGCCAAGCCCAGCCGCTCTGCCACCCATTCCCGCCGCGCCTTGCGTTCCGGGCGGCGCATGGCGCGAACGCCGGCGACGAAGTTCAACAGGCCGGAGGGCGTCATCTCGCCATAAAGCGGCGCACCTTCGGGCAGATAGCCGATTGCGCGCCTGGCAGCCATGGGCTCGCCCACCACGTCGGCGCCACAGACCCTGGCGCTGCCCTGGCTGGGTGTCAGAAAACCGGCGAGCATCTTCATGGTGGTCGATTTGCCGGCACCGTTGGGGCCGAGAAAGCCCATGACCTCGCCAGCCTCGAGGCTGAAGCTGATGTCGCGCACCGCCCAAAAAGGCCCGAAGCGCTTGCCGAGACCGTCTAGCTGCAAACTGGCGGGCAAGCGCCTGATCCTCCTTGCCACATCGAAGCGGCGTCTTCATGCCAGCCGCCGCTCGTCTTGTGAACCGATCTTGTGAAGCGCGACGCGCTCGGACGGACTTTAAGAGGGCGACAGCAAGGTGCTTGCGCGCGCGGCCGACTATCGGCAGCCTCTGCCAATGAGCCTTGAGCTGCGCGCCGTCGACCAAGAGGCAGAACCGGGTCTTTCCGTTTTTCGGGACGGCGACCTCTTGGTGCTGGCCTGTTCCGGTGCCTGGCGGACGCGCAGCCTGGTCAGCGTCGAACGCGCGATTGCCAAGATGAATCTGGCCAGCCTGGCGCGCGGTGCCGGATCCGCAAGGATCGACCTCGCTGCCGTCAGCCACCTCGATACGGCCGGTGTGCTCTTCGTGCTGAAGCTCGAAGCCGGCCTGCGGACGGCCAGTCTGACGCATGAGATCGCCGGCGCCAGCAGCGAGCAGCAGCGCCTGATTGCCGCCGTCCGCGCCGAGCTCCGCAACCCGGCCCCGGAACCCAAGCCTCCGCCCAGCCTCATCGCCGTCGTGGAACGCTGCGGGCGGGCTGCCTATCGGGTCGCCGGCGATGCGGGGCTGTTGCTGAACTTCCTGGGTCAGACCGTCATCATTCTGCTCTTGAGCGTCGCGCGGCCCTGGCGCATTCGCTGGCGCGCGGTCTTTCGGCATATGGAGACGACCGGCCTGAATGCGCTGCCGATCGTCGGCCTGATCTCCTTCCTGATCGGATTGGTGCTGGCCTATCAGGGTGCGGCTCAACTGGAGCAGTTCGGCGCGCAGATCTTTACCGTCAATATCGTCGCCATCGGCGTGACGCGAGAGATGGCGATCCTGCTGACGGCCATCATCGTCGCCGGCCGCTCCGGCAGTGCCTTTACCGCCCAGATCGGCTCCATGCAGGTGAACGAGGAAGTCGACGCGCTGCGCACGCTGGGGCTGGACCCCATGGAGGTTCTGGTGCTGCCGCGGGTTCTGGGTCTGGTCTTCGCCATGCCCTTCCTGGCCTTCTATGCCGATCTGATGGGGCTTTTGGGCGGTGCGGTCATGATCGACCTGGTGCTGGGCATCTCGCTCGGCGACTTCATCACCCAGCTGCGCCAGGCGGTGGGGCTGAACGACCTCTTCGTCGGGCTGATCAAGGCCCCGCCCTTCGCCTTCCTTATTGCCATGGTCGGTTGTTTCGAAGGCTTCCGGGTGTCGCGCAATGCCGAGTCGGTCGGGCAGGCGACGACACGCGCCGTGGTCGAAGGCATCTTCCTGGTCATCGTGCTGGATGCCGTGCTGTCGATCTTCTTCCAGCTGGTCGGCGTGTGAGCGCCGCTTTGGCTCCTTCGTTGCAAAACCCGCTAAAGCCTTGCAAAGTCGCCCGAGACAGACGGGCCGATAGGGGAGAGCGGTGCTGGAGCCCCGCGACAACAACATGAGAGAGACGGTGATCGAGGTGACCGGACTGGTGAACCAGTTCGGCCGTCAGGTGGTGCATGACCAGCTGGACTTTTCGGTCAAGCGTGGCGAGGTCATGGGCGTGGTCGGCGGTTCGGGAACCGGCAAGTCGGTCTTGCTGCGCACCATCGTCGGGCTCATTCGTCCCAAGGCCGGCAAGATCGTCGTGCTGGGCAAGGAGCTGAACCGGGTCAGCGTCCGCGAACAGGCCGAGGTTCAGCGGCGCTGGGGTGTGCTGTTTCAAGACGGGGCGCTGTTTTCCTCCCTGACCGTCGGGCAGAACATCGAGGTTCCCTTACGCGAGCACACCAAACTCAGCGCCAAGACACGCCAGGACCTGGTCGCGCTGAAGCTGGCCCTGGTCGGCCTGCCGCCCGAGTCGGCGGTGAAGTATCCCTCGGAGATCTCGGGCGGCATGCGCAAGCGGGTCGGTCTGGCCCGCGCACTGTCGCTCGATGCGGAAATCCTCTTTCTGGACGAACCCACGGCCGGTTTGGATCCGATCAGCGCCTCGGCCTTCGATGCCTTGATCCGCACCCTGCAGGCGACACTGGACCTCAGCGTCGTGCTGGTCACCCATGATCTGGACACCCTGCACACCACCTGCGACCGGGTCTCGACCCTGCTGAACAAGAAGGTAACCGTTGGCACCATTGCAGAGCTGATGCAGGTCGACGACCCCTGGATACAAGAGTACTTCCTGGGGCCGCGGGGCCGGGCGGCACAGCAAGCCGAAGACCGCCGCACCCTGGCGGAAGCGGCGGTCTGAGGCGATGGAAACCCGTGCCCACTATCTCTTGGTCGGCCTCTTCGTCATCGTGCTTGGTGTCGGCCTGCTGGGCTTCGTCATCTGGCTGATCGGCGCTCAGCAGGGCGGCGCCACGAAGCGCTATCTCGTCTTTTACGAAGACTCGGTCACCGGCTTGCGCGAAGGCGGCTCGGTGCGTTTGAACGGGGTGCGCGTCGGCTCGGTAAGCTCGGTACGGCTCGACTTGAAGCAGCTGGGCCGCGTGCGCATCGAGATCGACATCCTGGCCGACATTCCGATCAAGACCGATACCGTCGCCAGCCTGGAGCTGGAAGGCCTGACCGGCGGGCGCTATGTGCTGCTGGCCGGCGGGACGAGCTTGGCCCCAACGTTGAAAAAGCCGCCAGACGAGCCCTATCCCGTGATCCCCTCACGCCCGTCATCGCTGGACGAGCTGCTGCAGGATGCGCCCGACGTCGTTGCCAACGTGAACAGGCTGCTGGTCAATGCCAACCGCCTCTTCAGTCACGAGAACGTCGATAACTTCTCGAACACCTTAGCCAACATCGCCACCCTCTCCGACACCCTGGCCGACAATCGCGACGAGATCGACAGCATCATCAAGCGTGTCGATCAGGCCCTGGAGAGTTTCGACAACACCGCAGCCTCGGTCGAGCGGCTGGCCTCGCTACTGGAGCAGGACGGACAGCGCCTGATCGACAAGGCCGAGATCACCATGGTGAAAATCGATCAGCTGGCCGACACCTTGAACAGCACCGCCAGCCAGTTCGCCGGCGACCTTCGGCGCATCACCGACCAGGCGCAACGCGGCACGGCCTCCTTCGTCAAGGCGGCCAATCAGGTGGCCCTCATCATCGAAGAGAATCGAGAGCCGATCCTGGACTTCACCTCGCAGGGCCTTTTCGAGTTCATCAGCTTCCTAACCGAGGCACGCGAGCTGATCGGCAATCTGAAGACCATCACCACCGACGTCGAGCGCGATCCTTCGGGCTTCTTCTTCGGCAATTCGCAGGAAGGCTATGAACCGCGTCGCTAAACAAATCTGTCTGGCGCCTCGCACAGCTTTGGCGCTGTTGCTCTCGGCCATCCTTCTGGTTGGCTGCACCGGACTGCTGCCGGGTTCCGGGCCGCCGCCAAAACTCTATCGCCTGACGCCCAAGAGCACCTTCGAACCGAACATTCCAAGCGTCGAATGGCAACTGGTGATCTCGCCCCCTGCCGCGCAGGGTGCAATCGATACCACACGAATCGCACTGGCGCCGAGTGCCACGCGAATTCAGTACTACGCAGACGCCGGCTGGACCGACCGCATGCCCTTGATGCTGCAGGCCTTGATCCTGGAGTCCTTCGAGAACTCGGACCGTATCGTCGCGGTCGGGCGGCGGGCAATCGGCCTGCGCTCCGACTACGAGCTCAGGGTCGACGTACGCGAGTTCCAGGCCGAGTACTACAAGCACCCGGGCCAACAGCAAGCCTGCACTGCTGCGCCGGTCTGCGTTGACGTCGTCATCAATGCCAAGCTGATCTACACGCCGCGGCGCACCATCGTGGCGACGCGCGACTTTGCCGGCTACGCACCCAGCCAGATCGACGACCTGGCGAACATAGTCGAGGCCTTCGATGTCGCCCTGGGCGGCGTCCTAAAAGACGTGGTCGGCTGGACCTTGATCGAGGGATCGCGCGATTGGCTGGCCAGGCAGGCGGCGCGCGAGCAGTAGGGATCTGAGGCTTCGGCCCTATTCCGGCTGCGACAGGGGCGCCTCGCCGCACAGCAGCAGGGCCTTGTCGATGGCCGTGCGCGACCCATCCAGAGGCAGCGCCACCGGCGACCCTTCGAAATCCGGGCCGGAGATCTGGGCCTCGACACCGCTGGCCAAGCGCTCCAGCAGTTCGCGCGGCGGATCGGCGGCGACGAAGCGATAGTCGGTTTCCCGCTCGAAGAAGAGCTCCTGGGCGTTCTGGTCGTCGACGGCGAGCGAGAAACGCGGGTGTTCCTTCGGCTTCACGAACCAGGTAGCGGAGAACACCAGGGTGAGCCAGCTGCGTTCTGCATCGCTGTGGCAGCGCAGCGCCAGCATATGGTCGCCGCGATAGATCGATGCGCGGGCCTGGCGGTCGGCAGCGGCATAGTCTTCCCCGGTCTCGTCTACCATTTGCCATCGAATCTGTATGTCGGCAGCCGCCGCCGGCCCAAGCGTTCCCGTTGTCAGCAACAACGCGATGCACAGCAGTGTCAGGAACCCGGGGGTCCGACGTTGTACAGCGAATCGATTCTGGCGTGCCGTCTTCATCGGACCAGCCACCGAAGCCTTCCTCCCGCTCCCTCCAGAGCTTCTGTTCTTAGCTGTCTCCTCGGAGACGTCTCCTCGACAGAGCATTGCAACCTTAGTGGGTTCGGCCGGGCAGGCAAAGCACGCTTTGTCGCCTACCTGCGTCGCATGGAGGGTAGGTCTTCTTCCAAGATGGCCATGGTGAAGCTGTAGGAAATCTCGCCGTCCTCGTCGTCCTGAAAGAGCACGCCGATGAACTCCTCGTCCATCAACACCTCTGCCGAGCCGTCCTTCGGCCGAAAGACCACGTTCAGGAGATCGTTGCGGAAGAGCCGCCGGAGGTAGGCCTCGACCCTTGCGGAATCCTGCTGCTTCATCCCCATCGCTCAAATCCCCTTCTCTTCCTTGCCGAGGCGGATCACTTGCGACCGTCCGGCGTACCAGCATAACAAAGGCAAAGGGGTGTAGCCTTTGCCGGCTCTGCCTGCAATGCTTCCTTTGCTCGATGAGCTAACATGAGGTTCGTTGGATCAACGGACTACCCGCTGAAGGAGTGGTCGCCCTATGCCTCGCTTGCAGGACATTTGCGGAACTGCGCCGTTGCGTACAGAAATGGGTGGGGGTCTGTTCGATCGGCAAAGACCTTCATGCTTGGCCGTACGCCTCTGGGTGGTCGGGATCTCTCTGGCCTGCCTCATCTTGGGAACGCCCTGGAACCTACACGCACGCGAAGGTGCAACCTCGCTAGAGGATCTGAAACGCTGCGTCGCTACATTCCGCGCAGAAGCGAAGAACCGCTCCGACCCGACCGAGGGATGCCTGAACCTCGGTTTCGCGGACTGCATGTGGCCGCTTGAGGGGATGGGCTACACCTACAAGCGTTACGAATGTTTCCTCACTCAGTTTGAGCTTTGGCAGGCCTACCTGGATGAGACCTACGCGCTTCTTCTGAGAAAGACGGAGGCCGGCGATCCACAACGCGTGAAAGACGGTATGCCGCCTGCGACATCAGCCCTAAGCGAAGCCCATACTGCTTGGCTTGGATTTTGCGAGCGAGACTGTCTTTACGCAGGACTGCGGTACGGACGTGGCACACTCCGCATCAATGCACCGATGCGGTGCTATCGAGACCTTACTGCGAGACGGACCCTCACATACCTCTCCTGGATCGACACGATGGAGGTCTGACTGACCAGCTTCAGCTGTAGAAGCCGGGTGAGAGAAGGTAGTCCGGATAGCTCTCTGGATCGTGCGAGTAGAAGAGCTCGGCATCGTACTTCTCTGCCAGGTCCTTCAGGCGCTGCATGGATTGGACGCTGGCCACCGGGTCGAGGTGGAAGGAGGAGATGCACATCATGTCCATGTTCTTCTGACTGTAGCAGGCGTCCGCCGTGAAGAGCATCGGCTTGCGCCCGCCCAGCTCCACCAACAGGCTGTAGTGGCCGGCTGTGTGGCCCGGCGTTTCGAAGAGCCACAGGCCCTTGGCGATCTCCTGGTCGCCGGTCAGGGTTTCGAACTTGGGTGTGTAGATGTCGAGCGCCGGTTCGGCCGGCAGCTCCATGCCGCGCTCCTTGGCGATCTCGGGCGCGAAGGTCATGTCGGAGTAGCCCAAGCCCTCGAAGGGCTGCGGGCAGCCGCAGGCCTCAAGCTCCTTGGCGTGGCACAGGGTACAGGCCTCGGTCAGGTGCTTGTTCCCGCCACAGTGGTCGAAGTGGTAGTGCGAGTTGATGACATAGTCGATGTCGCTGGGTTTAAGCCCCAGCTTGCCAAGCTGGCCGGGGATGGTCTGCTCGGGCGTCTGCAGCGGCTTTTCGAAGGGCAGCACGCGTTGCACGTGGTCGTAGTCGTAGCCGGTGTCGAAAATGTAGCGCCCGTCGGCATGCTCGATCAGCACGGAGTAGGTGGGAAAGCGCAGCTCGCCGCCGGGACCCCGATTCCAGAAGGCATGGAAGCCGTCGATCACCAGGGTGCCGCCGTCCAGTAGATAGACCTTCGTATCGCTCATGAACCCACCTCTCCCTTCTCTGCTTATGACTTTGGCATAGTTTAGCGATCTCCGCGCACGTAGGGCAGGCCCAAGGCCGGCGGCAGCAGGGAATGGCGTCCGAAGATCACCAGGACCAGCATCACCATGGCAAAGGGCAGCATCTGCACCACGTCGGTCGGAATGTTGAGGCCGGCCACCTGCAGGGCCGTGGTCAGTGCCAGGCTCAGGCCGAAGAGCAGCGCACCCAGCAGCACCCAGAGCGGCCGGCCGCGGGCCAGCATGGCCAACACGATGGCGATGAAGCCGGCGCCGCCGGTCATGAAGGGCACGAAGAGGCCGGCGGCCACATTGGCCATGAAGGCACCGCCAAGCCCGGCCAGCGCACCGGTCACCAGCACGGCTGCGGTGCGGGTCGCCGCGACGCTGACCCCGGCGGCATCCAGCGCGCCCGGCTTGTTGCCGGCCGCCTCCAGGTTGAGCCCGACATAGCTGTTGCGGTAAAGCCAGGCCAGCAAGGGCACCAGCACAATCGCCAGGTAGACCAGCGGCGTGCGGTCGAAGAGGGCAGGTCCCAGGACCGGAATATCGGACAGGCCCGGCAGCGGCCAGCTGGCCGCCTGCTCCAGGCTGGGCCGGGCGCGCGCGAACTGGAAGTGATGCAGCAGCGCGGTCAGACCGTCCATCAAGAGGGTGAGCGCGATCCCGATCACGATCTGGTTCATGCCCAGGCGCACGCAAAAGACGGCCATCAGCAGGGCGACGAAGGCGCCGCCCAGTGCGCCGGTCACGAAGCCCAGCCAGATCGACTCGCCGAAGTAGGCGCCGCAAAAGCCGGTGTAGGCGCCCAGCAGCATCATGCCTTCCAGGCCGATGTTCAGAACACCCGCCTTCTCCGAGATCTGCTCGCCCAGACCGGCCAGCAGCAGAGGCACCGCCGCGGTGATGGCGCCGGCCAGCAGGGTCGTCAGGAAGAGCTCGCTCATGAGTCCGCTCATGCCAGCGCTCGCCGGTGGCGTCGCTGCTGGTCCAGATACTCGACCAGGGCCAGGAAGATCAGCAGCAGGCCGACCAGGACCAGCACGAAGAAGTTGGGCACGCCCAGTCGGCGCGCCGCACTCTCGCCGCCGATCGCCAGCACCGAGAAGAAGAAGACGAACAGCAGAGTGCCATAGCCGTTGAAGCGGGCCAGGAAGACCAGCGGCACGACGAGCAGGCCATAGCCCGGGTTCCAGTCGGCGCGCACATTGCCATAGACGCCCAGGATGTCGACCGCCCCGCCGATCCCGGCGAGCGCGGCGCTGAGCGCGAAGGTGGCGTAGGTCAGCGCGCCGACGTTGAGGCCGGCGTGGACGGCCGCGCGCGGGTTGGCGCCGACGATCTGCAGGCGCAGGCCGAAGGCGGTGCGCGTCATCATGTGATGCACCGCCAGGATGACGATCAGCGCCAGCAGAATGCCGACGTTCACCGTGGTGCCGAAGAGCCGCCAGAGGCGGTCGTCGACCGGCAGGGTCAGGGTCTGCGGCACGGTCGTGCTGGCATCGTCGAACAGCAGCTTGACCAGGACGTTGGCGAAGGAGATGCCCAGGAAGGACATCATCAAGGTGGTGATGATCTCGTTGATGCCGTAACGCGCCTTCAGCAGGGCCGGCAAAACTGACCAGGCCGCCCCCACCAGACCGGCGACGGCAATGCAGACCAGCCAGGCCAGCCAGTCGGGCAGGCTCTGCACCAAGACCGGCGCGAGCGCAGCCGTGAAGACGGCGGCCAGCAGGAATTGTCCGTCCACACCCAGGTTCCAGATCCCGGCCCGGAAGGCGACGATCAGGCCGGCTGCGATCAACAGCAGGGGTGCGGCACGGGTGATCGTGGCCTGCAGCCCGCTCGAGCGCAGCAGGCCGCGCTCGATCACATAGCCATAGTAGGTCAGCGGATCCTTGCCCAGAATCCAGAGGATCAGCGCGCCGACCAGCAGCGCCAGGACGATCGGCAGCAGGATGCGGGCAGCGCCGCTGAGGCTCTCGCCGCTCACGCCGCTTCGGCTCCCGTCATCAAGAGGCCGATGCGCTGCTCGGCGCCAGGCTCGTTCTCGACCACGCCGGCGATCCGGCCCTGGTACATGACGGCGATCCGGTCGCTCACATCCATCAACTCGTCCAGCTCGGTGGAGATGACCAGGGTGGCCAGGCCGTCCTCCGCGCCCCGCACGATGCGCTCGCGGGCCAGGCGGATGTTCTGCAGGTCCAGGCCGTAGGTCGGCTTGTTGAAGATGGCGATCTTGGTCTCGCCCTGGTCCAGTTCGCGGGCCAGCAAGACCTTCTGGATGTTGCCGCCCGACAGCTTGGCGATTGCTGTGCGCTCATTGGGAGTGCGCACGTCGTGCTTTTCGATCTGCTCGCGGGCGTGGGCATGAATCCGGCCCCAGCGGCTGATGCCGCGCTGCCAGAGCGGCGCCCGCCCGGTTTCCTTCATCACCAGATTGATCGCGACCGAGAAAAGACCGACCGTACCTTCGCCCAGGCGCTCGTCGGTAACATAGCGCAGACCGCGCTGACGGCGCTGGGCGACGCCGCTGCGGCTGACGTCCTCGCCCTCGATCGCGATGCGTCCACTGGCAATAGAACGCTGGCCGGCAAGGGCTTCGGCCAGGTGTTTCTGACCATTGCCGTCGACCCCGGCGACGCCCAGAACTTCGCCGGGTCGGAGCTCGAAAGAGACATTATCGAGCGGACACTCGCCGCGTTCGGCAGAGGTGCTGATCGCTTCTACCTGCAGCCGCGGCGGCCCGGCGCGCAGGCGCTGCTGGCGCTCGGCCTTGTGACCGTGGCCCGAAAGGGCTTCGGCCTCGCCGCGATGACCTTCGACGACGCCGAACATCAGGCGGATCACCGCGTCGGTCACCGCTTCCTCGCTTAGTGTCTTCAGGGTCTCGGGCGGCAGCTGGCCGACGCGGCGCCCCAGCCGCAGGACCGAGATGCGGTCGCCGAAGGCATAGGCCTCGTTCAGCTTGTGGGTGATGAAGATCAGCGCGGTTCCCTGCGCCTTCAGGCGGGCCATCACCTGGCCCAGGTCTTGCACGCCCTGCGGGGTCAGCATCGAGGTCGGCTCGTCCAGGATCAGCACTTTGCTGCCGCGCCAGAGTGCGCGCATGATCTCGACCTGCTGCTGCTGACCGAGAGAGAGGCGTCCAAGCTGATTGTCGGGATCCATGGCGATGCCAAGGACGTCGCGCAGCTCTTCGAAGCGCGCCAGGGCCTGACGACGCGCCAAGCGCTGCCACCAGGGTCCGCCCAGCATGAGGTTCTCGATGACGCTGAGGCTGGGGACCAGCAGCATGTGTTGAAAGACGGTGCCGATGCCAAGATCCAGGCTTTCGCGCGGAGAGCCGATCTTGACCGGCCGGCCGGCGACCCGGATCTCGCCCTCGTCGGGCTGCTGCATGCCGGCCAGCATGGCGATAAGGGTCGACTTGCCGGCCCCATTCTCGCCCAAGAGGACATGCACCTCGCCGGCGTTGATCTCCAGCGAGACCGCATCGTTGGCCACCACGCCGGGAAAGCGCTTGGTCAGAGCGGTGAGCGTGAGCGCCGGCGCAGTCGCGGACATAACCAACCTGCTAAACGAAAGGCCCCGAGGGCGACCGACAGGGGAGGCCGCACCCCGGGGAGGCGACGTAGATTACTCTGCGTCGACCGAAGACATCAGCTTGCGCACCTCGACGGCGTCGAAGACCGGCTCGACGACCAGGCTGCCATCGACGATCTTGCCGCGCAGATCCATGATCTCGGTCCAGGTCTCGGCCGGAATGTGATCGGTCTGCAGAAGTGCGACAGAATCATCGCTGAGGCTGATTTTGTAGCGCTTCTTGCCGAAGTCGCCCTTCTTCAGGTCCTCGACCATGGCGCTGTAGACCGGCACCATGTTCCACATGACCGAGGTCAAGAGGTGACCATTGTCCAGCGAGGACTTGTCGCCGATCACGTCGATGAACCAGACCGGCCCGCCGTCGGTCGCCTTGTTGTTCTCGACCGCCTCGATCATGCCGAAGGACGAGCCGTTGCCCTGGCCGAAGATGATATCGGCACCGGCGGCGATCACCGATTCGGTGACGCGGCGCCCACCGGCGACATCGGCGTAGGCGGCCGGGCCGATCACGGCATAGATGATGTTGACTTCCGGGTTGCCGGCCTGGACGCCCTGGGCGAAGCCTGCCGACTGCGAGTTCCAGGAGGGCGGCTCGCCGGAGACGACGATGCCGACCGTGCCCGTCCGGGTCATTTCGGCCGCCATGACGCCGGCCAGATAGGCGCCCTCATGCCCACTCAGGGTATAGTCGGCAACCAGGCCGGGCTTTAGCTTGTCGGGGCTGTCGACGATGGCCACCGGCACGCCGGTCTCGGCCGCGATCTCGGGTGCCGCGGTGTTGTAGCCGCTGGCGTGTGCGATCATCAGGCTGGCGCCGTCTTCGGCCAGTTCGCGCAGGGTCGGGCGCACGTCGCCGTAGCCCAGGCCTTCGGCCGGCATGAACTTCAGGCCGTAGGTCTCGGCCACGGCGCGGGCGGCATCGACGCCCTGCTGGTTCCAGCCGTAGTCGGTGCCCTGTTCCGGCACCAAGACGGCGATCGACGTGACCTCTTCGGCGTTGGCGGCACCAACACCCAGTCCCAGCGCCAAGGCCAGGCCTGCACTTGCTTGCATGAAGCCTTTACGTGTCATCATGGTCATCTCTCCTCATGCCTCCCTCTTTGAAAGCCAATTTTCCTGTTCTCGCCGGTTTCCCGGTTAGGATTGTGAGCGCTTCGGCGGTACCGGGGTCAAGCCTCCAGTGCCTTGCGCACGGCCACCAGTTTCTTGGCACGCTCGTCCCTGAGCGCGGCCGCTTGCTCAGGCGTGTAGGTGAATATTCCGCCACCGGTCTTGATGCCCAGCTGACCGGCCGCGGTCTTGTCGGTCACATAGGGGCTGACGTCGCTGCGGGTGCAGAGGTCGGCGTTCAGATAGCTGCCGACCGCCTGGTAGATATCCAGCCCGGCAACATCCAGCAAGGCCATGGGGCCGATCACCGACAGCTTGTAGCCGATGCCCCAGGAAACGCAGGTGTCCAGGCCCTCGGCGTCGATCACGCCCTGCTCGACCAGGTCCACGCACTCGCGCAGCAAGGCATAGAGGATGCGGTTCTCGACGAAACCCGGCACGTCGCGCTTCACCACGACGGGCAGCAGGCCCAGCGACTTGATGGTGTCGCACATCCAGTCGACGGTGGTCTGGGCCGTGGCGGCACCGGCGATCACCTCGATCATCGGGATGACGTGCGCGGGATTTGACCAATGCATGCCGACGACCCGCGCCGGATTGCTGTTGCCTTCCTGCAGCTTGCCGATGGGAATGCCCGAGGTGTTGGAGGCCAGGATACAGTCGGGACCGACCAGCGCGTCGATCTCCTTAAAGACCTGCTGCTTGATCTCCAGCTTCTCCGGCACGGTCTCGACGACCACATCGGCACCGGCAAGCGCTGCCTCCAGGCTGTCGGCGATCTCGACCGTGCCGCCCTTGTCCTCCTTGCCCATCGCACCCAGCACCTTCTGGGCGAGAGCCACCATCGGCGGCGCATTTTCGCGCTGCTCCGCGCTCAAGTCGTAAGCCGTCACCTGCATCCCGCCGCGCGCGAGCGTGGCCGCGATTCCAGGACCCATGGTACCCAAGCCGACCACTGCTGCCTTTGCCATTCTAAACCGCTCCTCTTCAATTCCCAGTATCAGTCTAATCCCAGTATCAGTCTAACCGATTAGCGCTTTGGCGAAAGCCGGCCGCTGTTCCAAGTTGGCGTGCCAGGCGCGCAAAGTGTCCAGACCCTCGGTGTCGATCGGGAAGGCCAGACAGCGCTTGACGATCGGACCCAGGCAGATGTCGGCCAGGGTCAGGCCATCGTCGGGTAGCAGGCCGTCGGGCGTCATCGCCGTGTTCAGCATCACCAGCAGATCGCGCAGGCTCTTGGCATCGCCGGCAAAAGCGGCGCCGCGCTCGGCTTCGGGCTTCTTCGATTCCTTGAAGATGGCGACATAGGGGCTATTCAAGCTGGCCAGCTGCCAGTCCATCCACTGGTCCATCTTGGCGCGCCGGGCGGGGTCGGCCGGACAGAAGCGCCCGCCGTTGCAGTTCGAGAGATAGCGCAGGATGGTGTTGCTCTCCCAGACCACGGTCTCGCCGTCGACCAGGGTCGGCACCTTGCCGTTCGGATTGAGCGCCAGGTAGTCGCCGCCGGTGTTACCGAACTGGCGTCCATAGTCCTCGCGTTCGTAGTTCAAGCCGAACTCTTCCAGGGCCCAAAGGACCTTTTGTACGTTTCCGGACGTCGCCCGGCCGAGTAGCCGCAGCATCTATGCCCCCTCCTTCTCTTCTGGTTTATAGGCGATACAGTCCATCTCCACCTTGCAGGAGATAACGGCCCGAGCCTCGACCGTGGTGCGGGCGATGCGGCCTTCGGGGAAAAACTCGGCAAAGACTCGGTTGTAGCGGCCGAAGTCGCGAGTGTCCTCCAGGTAGGTCGTGACCTTGACCACATCCTCCAGATCGGCGCCGGCGGCTTGGAGCACGCGGCGCATGGATTCGACCGTCCAGCGGGTCTCGTCCTCGATGTTGCCGACACACATCTTGCCCTTGTCGTCCTTGGCCACCTGGCCGGAGACGAAGATGAAGTCGCCGACGCGCACGCCCGGATGAAAGGGAAGATTGGGGTTCTTCTTGCCGAGCGGGGTGATGGCGTCCTTGCTGCCTGCCATGCCTTGAGCCTCTCTAAAAGACCGTGGTTTCGATGATGTCGACGCCGCGCTGGCGGTCGATCAGATAGATCAGCCCGCGCGAATCGATGGTGACGTCGTTCGAGGAGGCGCGGTCGAAACCCGGCGGGGCATCGGACTCGTAGAAGCCCACCTCTTTGGGCCGGAAGGGATCGGCCATATCGAGGATCCTGAGCCCCTGCGCGAACCAGGCGAAGGGCAAGACCGAGCCGACGAAGCGTTCGGAGGGCTGGTGGCAGCCGGTCATCGGGGCCTGCGGCCTGCCGTCCTCGTCTATGCCCTCTACCTGCCAGGTGGCGATCGGGGTCGGCAGACGCTCTTCGGTGATGTCGTATACCCAGGTGAAGGCCGGTGCCGCCGGCCAGAGCTTGGCCACGTCCTCGTCCGCCACCACCATGATGCGCCGACCCTTCAGCGGTTCCGGCATCACCAGGCAGGTGTGGGTCGGATGCGGGTAGAGCGGCGAGGTGTTGACGCCGGAGATGGCGGTGGGCTTGGACAGGTCCGAGATGTCCAGGATGTAGAAGCCGTGATGCCAATAGCTGACGTAGAGGCGGTCCCCTACCCGCAAGGGATGGTGACAGCGCGGCGGCGTCCAGTCGCGCCAGGGATAGTCCTCTCCTCCAGCTTCCCACTGACCGGGAATCCACCAGCGCCCGACCTCTTCCGGCTTGGCCGGATCCTTGAGGTCGAGGATCATCACGATGTTGCCGATATAGCCCTCGGCGGTGGGCGAGATATAGGCGTAGCGGCCGTCGAAGTCATAGCGATGCACGCCCTTGCCGTGCGTGCGCCACTTGGTGATCAGTTTCGGCTCACTGGGCTTCGAGACGTCGTAGATGCCAAGGCCGCCGCCGAACTCCGGCGTCTCGTCCTGTCCCAACCGCTCGTGATTGACGATCATGATGTCGTTGGCAACCCGCACCTTGTGCGAATGCCAGCCGGGCGGCAGGTCCAGGCGCGCCAGCTGTTTGGGCTGGCTCGGGTCGGAGACGTCGTAGATCGAGGTGCCGCTGGGGTTGCGCATATGGCCGACGTAGAGCGTCGTGCCCTCGACCCAGACCTGGCCGCCGCCGGGGCAGTCGATGTGGCCGAGCTGCTTGCAGTTCCAAGATTTTCCCATTGTCTAGATCAACCTCACCACTTCGCCGCTCTCCAGCTTGCCGTGCTTTTGGAAGAGGGCGAGGGCCTTCAAGGTGGGCTCGTCGCTGGCGACGAAGAGGATGGCATCCTCGCTGTCCGAGGCGTTGACATGCTGGCACCAATGACCGCCGGGCACGGCGAAGGTGTCGAACTGGTTCCAGTCCAGGCGCGTGTCGCCGACGATCGAATGGCCGCTGCCGCGCAGGGGCGCGCACAGCAGGCTGGCGTTCTGCTTGAGCGGCCGCGTGCGCTCTCCCGGCCGCAGCATCTGGGCGAAGAAGGTGATGGTCTTGAAGACGGGGCCGCCGGTCAGCGGGTCAGTGTATTCCACCAGCAGCGCCTCATAGGGATCGCCGTCCCACTCGCGGAACTTGTCCAGCAGCTCCTGCATCATCTCCCAGCGATAGACGTACATCGGCGAGGCCTGCCCGGTGCCGCGCTTGTGCGACAGGAAGCGCGGCGTCAGCCCGCCGTGACCATAGACACGCTGCGAGTAGTCGGAGGGAAAGCGTTCCGACTGGACCGTCTTGCGCACCGTCTCCCCATCCACCTCTTCGCGGTAGTCGTGCTCGAAGTAGGTGGCGTTCAGGGTCTCGACCAAGGGCACGTCCAGGACCGAGAGATTGATCGCAGGCTCGTCGCCCCGATTGCCGTGGTTGTGCCAGGTGTCGTGCGGGGTCAGCACCATGTCGCCGGGTCCGAAGGTGATGTTCTCGCCCTCCACCCCGGTGAAGTTTTGCGCACCGGTCAGCCCCAGCCGGATGGCGTTGGGCGAGTGGCGGTGCGGCGGCATGATCTCGCGCGGATCGTTCAGGCGATAGGCCGTGTACATCGTGCTGACCGAGGCGCGGCGCGGTGCCAGGCCGGGGTTCACAAGGATCAGCGAGCGCCGCTCGGAGCTCTCCATGGTGATCAGTTCGGCCGAGCGCTGCAGCAGCGGCTCGATATCCTGCGCATAGTTCCACAGGAAGGGCAGGGCTTTCTTCTGATCCATGACCTGGCGGTCTTCGTCGTTCTTGTTGCCCTGATTGACCGCCCAAAAGGGCGCCATCTGCTTCTCGAAAACCTCCTCATGGAGCTTGTCGAGAGCGGCCTGGTGGTTGCTTTCGCTTCCAGCTTGCGGTGCAGTGGTCATCGTGATTTCCGCTGTCCTCCAAGGTCTGTGAACGCGAACCAAATTGCCCGATAGGTTCTGCGTGCCTCCCGATTTCGAGCAAGGCTAGCGAGCGACCGGACCAATGGTCAAGTTGCTCTTCACATGAAGTGCAGAAAAATATTGATGTTCGAGGGGCTTGACGAGACCCGGCCGAACCATTTAGTCAGATTGGTGCGCGATTTGGCTCGACAAGATTCGGCGCGCGGGTAGGAGTGGACTGAGATGGAAGAAGACAGCGAAACGCTGCAGAAGCTTCGGCAGATGATCCAAGAGGGGGAGCTGGGGCCCGATGGGCGCCTGCCGCCGGAACGCAGCCTGGCTGCGAGCCTGCATGTCGGTCGCCGCTCGCTGCGGCGGGTACTCGACCGCTTGGAGGAAGAAGGCAGCATCTCGCGCCACCAGGGCCGGGGCACGTTCTTGCAGTCGGCGCTGCGCGATGCCGCCGCGGCAGAACTCGCGCGCATGGTCGACCTCTCCAACCCGCCCGAGGTCATCGAGCTTCGTCTCGCGATCGAACCCTTTGCCGCGCGCCTGGCAGCTCTGCGTGCCTCGCCTTGCGATATCCGCCGCCTGCAGGAACTGGCCGAAGCCAGCGAGACGGCACGCGAGGAAGCAGCCTACGAGGCAGCCGACGCCGCCTTCCACCGCGCCATCATTGCCGCCTCACGCAACGAGTTGGCCTTGCGCGTGACCGACGCTCTGGCGCACAGCCGCAAGGACCCGGCCTGGCGCCGGCTGGGCGAGAACGCGCACTGCTACAAGCGCCAATCGATACACGTCTCCTTCCACCGCCGCATCGCCGACGCGATTGCCGCGCGCGACGGCGAGACCGCCTTCACCCTGATGCAGGCGCATCTGGGCGACATCCAGCAGCACATCTTCCGCCACAGCTTCCCGCAGCAGGCCGAGAGCGAGGCGGCGGAATAGGCGTTAGCTGCTGCGCTTGGCCTCCGTCAGGATCGGCGGCAGCAGATAGCCATAGCGGCCCTCCTCATGGGCGGCCGCCAGCTGATCGAGCCAGTCTTGGCACGCCTCCTCCGGCAGGCCCTGCTTGACGCCGAAAGCGGCCATGACCTTTGCAACCCAATAGCCCGTGCGGTCTTCCTCGAATCGCGTCTCGAAGAGGGTCAGGGGGGTCTGGGAAATCTCTTCGAAACCATTTGCTGCCAGGCGTTTGGGCTTGGCTGCCGGCAGCATCTGGTGCGGGCAGTGTGCGCGCCAGGCCCGATTGATCTCGGCATTCAGGCGCTCGTCGGGTCCGGTGAAGAGGTAGCCATCCCACAGGACCGACACCAGGGCGATCCGCCCCCCGGGCTTCACCACGCGGGCTATTTCGACAAAGGCAGCATCGAGGTCCGGCACGTACTCCAGCACATGAATCGCTGCCAGACCGTCGAAGCTGGCGTCGGCGAAATCCAACCGCGTGACGTCGCCCTGCCTCAGGGTGACGATCGGCATCTGCGCGCAATGCCGTCCGGCCGCCTCTAGCTGCTCATCGCTGATGTCGATGCCGACCAGTTTGCCTTGTCCCTGCATCTCTGCGGCGAGATCCGCCAAGAGCTGTCCGCCGCCGCAGCCCACGTCGAGGTAATGGCCGCCGGCACACGGAGCCAGCGAGCCCTTGACCGCTGCGCGGCGCAGCTGTCCGGCGGGCCCTTCGCCGACCCGGCGCTGCCAGTATCCAATATCCCCTGTGAAATCCATTTCGCCCCTAACCTCCGATCTTTGATGTGCATCACTCTTCCATAGCCGGGTGCAGTCTGCTACCCGCTTGGACCATGGCTGATGAGAAGAACGAACTGGATCCCGTGGCGACGGCGATCCTGGAGGTCGTGCGCGATCGTGGTGCCGGCAAGAGTGCCTGCCCAACCGATGTGGCGCGCCTGCTGGCCGAGCGAAAGCGCCGCCCTGGCGACCCGCCGGAGCTTTGGCGCCGCTACTTGCAGGCGGTGAACGAGCAAGCCCGTTTCCTGGCACGTCGGGGAGAGATCGACATCCTGCGCCGCGGCGAACGCCAGGACCCGCAAGCGCCGATCAAGGGCGTGATCCGCCTGCGACTGCCAGAGAGCGGCAGCCACTAGGCTTGAGCCAACCTCTCGAGCGCAATCACCCTGCGCTGGCCCCCTGACAGCGCGACAAAGGCTTGTCGGGCAGACCCCTGACCCTGCATAGTTCAAGCAAAGCCCGTCACGGCATCGCCACCGGACAGAGGCCGGCTGTATTGCACGATAAGCCGGGCAGCACCTGGGGAGATCGGGATGTTTTCTTACGACAGCTTTGTCGAAGCAGCGCGCGCCGCAGCGGCAAGCGCAGAACCCGGCAAGGCCGTGCGCGAACTTCTGTCTGAAACCGTCCGGGACCCGGAGTTACAGGCGGCAGGCCTACCGGATCAGGACGAGGGCGAGACCCACCTCTTCGAGGACGAGACGGTCTCTATCTGGTCCTGCCGTTTCGATCCCGACGTCGTCATGCCGCCGCACGAACACCTGATGGATGTGCACATAGGCGTCGTCACGGGCGGCGAAAAGAACATCTTCTTCCGTGAAGAGGATGGCCGCCTGGTCCACGTCAGTTCCAAGGTCGTACAGCCGGGCGACGTGCTCTCGCTCGGCCGCAATGCCATCCATGGGGTGACCGCGGACGGCGATCGGCAGAGCCACGCGCTACACGTCTATATCGGTCCCTTGATGCAGATCGAGCGCCGGCTCTTCGAGTGGCAGAGCGGCCGCTCTGTTCCCTTTACCATGGAGAACTTCGCGCGCCTCACTCTGCCGCCCGAGGACCTGCCCGCCTATTGATCAGCCCGCCTATTGATCAGCCCGCCCGAGGACCTGCCGGCCTATTAATCAGCCGGCCTATTGATCAGACCGTCGGTTGATCTGTCAGGGCGGTGTGCTGGTAAAGGCGCTCGACCCAGCTGCCGTTCTGCCTTTGCCAGATGATCGTGACCGCCGCGCGCTCGGGGATCGGGACGCCGTCGAAGGTGCCCTACATCTTGGCATCGAAGCGCTGAATGACCACGCCGGGGGCGATCTCTTCGACCGAGACGTCGGAGGCGATTTCGCGCTTGAAACCAACCAGTTGGCCATTGCCCACGCGCTGCGCGACCGGCGTGCGCCAGCTGCCCTTATGGGTGACGGAAACATGGTCCGGGCTGGTCAATCTCGCAACCTGCTCGGCGTTGGCCTCGGTGAAGGCCTGGTTCAGGGCCTCATAGGCGCGAAGGATCTGCTCGCCAAGGCTATCCCGCTTCGCCGCGGTGTGGGCGACGTAGCCCGCCCCCTCGAACGCTTTGGTACCGACAGCTGCTTGTCCCATCTCTGCTCTCCTCAAGACACTTAAGTACTGTCTTGAAGCTGGGCAGACACTGTGGAGAGACGTCCGGTCGGACCGAGGTCGTTTCAGGGCAGATCATGAAGGAACCGCGTAGACTTGCCTTCAGTGCGGTGAACCTCAGCCGAGGTAGAACCGCAGGGTCAGTGTGAGCGTCAAGCGCTCGGGTCGGCCGGGCGGGGGTGGCAGGGGACTGGCTCTGATCAAGAGATCCATGACCTCTTCGTCGAGCCGGCTGGAGCCGGACGAGCGCAGGACGCGCCGGGCGATGACCCAGCCCTCTTCGTCCAGGGTGAAGCGCACGATGACCCGGCCCTCCTCGCCGCGGATCTTGGCTTCCGGCGGATAGATTTTCTGCCGGTTCAGCACACGGGCGACCTGACCCAGATAATTGGCCTCCGAGCCGCCGCCGTAACCGCCGCCATCGCCAGACTCCGAGCTGTCGTTGCGGGCTTGCCGGCCGGTATCGCGATCCGTCGGCTCGGCCCGTGCCGTGCGTTGCGGGCGCGGGACCGGCGGCAGTGTGACCTCACGATCCGGTTTGCCGGGCGGCACGGCAAGCGGTCCCGAGGGTTCGCTTAGCTCTGCTTCGCGCTCGATCGCGGCGGTCACCAGGACTTCCGTCAAGGCGGCGTCGAGGGTGAGGTCCTCGATTGGTTCTTCTGGGACCTGGTCTAGGATTTCGCGGGGCGCTTGCTGGGTGTCCAGGAGCGCAAACTCCGGCAGCTCGCTCGGCGGTCCGGTCAAGGGCGGCGGCAGCTGCTCTGGCTCCAGCGGCAATGCAGGCTCCTCCGGCTCTGGAAGCAGAGCTTCGGCAGCCTCGGGCAAGGGTACCTCGGGCAACGGCACTTCGGCAGGGGCCTGGGCTTCCTGCGCCAGGGGGTCAAACAGCGGCGAATCCGGGATCGGCGGCTCTTCGGGAGCAGCCACCTCCTCCGGGGACTGCTCGGGCGGCGGCTCTTCCGATGGGGGTTCCGGCTGCGTCTCGGCGGCCTCGGGCTCCTCGGAGGCCAGCTCGCCGGTCGCCGCCGCCTCGCCTTCGCCGGTGTCCTCTCCCTGATTGACCCGGCCGATGTCGATCGCTGCTTCTTGTACGGCGGGTTCTGCGGGTTGTTGTGGCGGGATCTCGACGATGGCGATGATCTGCTGCTCCAGATCCTCGCTCTGCTCGCTGGGGTCCGGGACGAAGAGGGAAAAGTTGAACAGCAAAACCAGCACGACGCCGCCATGCAACGCCAGCGCGAAGGCAGAGGCTATCACCATAGCCAAGGTTCGCCGCCAGCCCGGCTGCGGGCTCAGCTCAACCTTGGGGCGCTCTTCCGCCTTCAGCAGAAAAGGCCGGGCCTCGCTCATCTGTGACTACCAGGCGGCATGGTTTCCTTTCGTGCGCCGCATCCGGCTGTTTCAAGGCAGGAGAGAGGGCGCCGACAGCGCCGCGCCTGCTCTAGCAGACTGCGAGGCGTTGCCGATAGGCGGCATTGTCTATCCAATTGTGGCGATCTACGGTCTGTTGCAGTCTTTGGGACATCCAGGCAGTGAATTCTGCGTGACCGGCGCGCGTTGTGACCCCTGGGCAACAGCCCTCAGCGCCGCGCGACGAGTTACTCTCGAAACGGAGGGTTTTGAGTATCGATCGGGGCGGGGGACCGGCCTGGCGCCGATTCTGTGAAGGCGGACAATCAGTAGGGCGAATCGAGCGCTGCCCGGGTGAAGGTTTCGGTATAGTCCAGAAGCGCGATGGTGGCCCTGCGCGCGTCTTCCGGATCGCCCTCGGCGATCGCGCTGGCTTCATCGGCATGCAAGCGGGCGCAAAGCGGCAAGTCCAGCACTTCCTTGTAGTGCACATACCAGAAGCGGCGGATAAGGCCCTGCAGCAGCCCCATGGCCCGCCGGGCATAGCGATTGTGACAGCTCTGCGCGATCAGCAGATTGAGCTCGCGGTCCAAACGCATGAAACCGACATCGTCATCCTGATCGGCAGCGACCCGCATGGACGCGGCAATTTCGGCAAAGCGGGTGCGTTCGGCCGGCGAAGCGCGGCTCGCCGCCAGTTCGGCCATCAGGCATTCCAGCACGCGCCGCACCTTCAAGGCCTCCAGCTGGTCGCGCACATTGATTTCGGACACCATAACGCCGCGCCTGGGCATGATCACCACCAGGCTCTCTCGCGCCAGTCGCTGCAGGGCTTCGCGGATCGGCGTGCGGCCGATGCCAAGCGAGGCCGCAAGCGCGCTTTCGGACAAGACGGAGCCGGGGGCCAGCGCCAGGGTCACGATCCGTTCTTCAAGGGCCGCATAGGCCCGGTCGGTCAGGGACTTGGGTGCCTCCCCCTCTTGCGTCCTTTCCCTCGTGGTCTCTGGCTGATCCAAGCCGCCACCCTCGCTCCTTGCCTTGTTTCCCGGCCCCCATTGCAGTTGGGCCGGTCGCAGTCATGCCGGACGCAAGCGCCCTTGACAACTCTCCGACAATTGATCATCCATTGACATATCAGATGTCGACGAGTGGTCGTCAAGCCACCAGACACGGTGACATTCAGTGAGCCATTAGGCGAGGGAGCGATGGCGCGGGGAGACAAGAAGAAGCGGACGATCGAGGAGATCCGCCAGTCCAAGACGACTGGCGAGAAGATGGTCTATACCTCGGTTCCCGACTACACCTCGGCACAGTGGGCAGAGGCGGCAGGCGTCGATGTCTGTGTCGTCGGCGACAGCCTGGCGATGATCGCCCATGGGCACAAGAACACCATCCCGGCCAGCATGGAGATGATGGTGATGCACGCCCAGGCGGTGCGCCGCGGCGCCCCCAACACCTTCGTCCTGGGCTGCATGCCCTATCAGAGCTATCACACGGTCGAGCGGGCGCTGGCCAATGCCACCCGCTTCATGCAAGAGGCCGACAGCGACGCGGTCAAGCCGCAGGGCGGCAAGTCCCAGGCGCACATCCTGAAGGCCCTGGTCGATGCCGGCATCCCGACCGCCTCGCACATTGGACTGACGCCACACACGATTGCCATGTTCGGCGGCTTTCGGCTGCAGGGCAAGACGGCAGAAGGCGCCATGAAGATTTTGGAGGACGCGCTTGCGATCCAAGACGCCGGCTGCTTCATGCTGGAGTTCGAGGCCGTGCCGGCCAAGATCGCCAAGGTGATTTCCGAGCAGCTGGAGATTCCGACCATCGGCATCGGCGCCGGTGCGGGCACCGACGGACAGATCCTGCTATCTTACGACCTGCTGGGCGTCTTCACCGACTTCAAGCCGAAGTTCACCAAGCGCTACGCCAACCTGACCGAAGTCGCGGTCGCCGGCCTCAGCCGCTATGTCGAAGAGGTCAAGTCCGGAGCCTTTCCCGACGACGATCACAGCTATGGCGTCCAGGACGGCGAGTACGAACGCTTTCTGGACCTGGTCGAAAAGCGCCGGCAAATCTGAGCCGGCAAATCTGAGGACGAGGCACCCGATGAAAAACTACAGCGGGGTCAGGACCTTCGACGGACTGAAGGTCACGGTCGACGGCAAGGACCTGGATCCGCGCTTCGACCTAAAGACCTATTCGCAGAACAGCTTCGAATGGAGCTTCGAGGGGCGCGAGCCCAGTCAGCTCGCTTTGGCCATCATCGCCGATGCGACCGACGACGCGACCGCCAAGCGTCTGGCCGAGCCCTTCATGCGGGCCATCGTGGCCAATTTCGACAACGAGTGGGAGATGAGCGAGGCGCAGGTGAAAGCCGCACTCGCGGCCCTGGACACCTAGTTCGCCAAGCCAACCAAGGCGTGGAACGCCAAACCGAGGGAGGAGAACAGTAATGACTGACAAGACACGCAGAGGCCTGATGCGGGCCACTCTGGCCGGAGCGCTGCTGGCGCCGGCGATCGCGATGAGCGTCCCGGCCGCGGCCCAGGACACGCACGACCTGTCGATGGCAGCGTCGTGGGGCGGCGGGCCGCTGATGGAAATCGGCGCGCAGGCCTTTGCCGATAAGGTCGCGGAGATGTCCGGCGGCCGTATCACCATCGAGGTCTTCCCGGCCGGCACCTTGGGCCCGGGCCTGAAGGTCTCCGAGACCGTCAAGAACGGCGTGGCCGACATGGGCCACACCTGGATCGGCTACGACTGGGGTGCGGATCCGACCGCGGTGCTGTTCGGCGGCTATGCCGGCTCTTTCGACACCGAGAAGATGCTGCACTGGCTCTACCGCGACGGCGGCGTCGAGCTGCAGGCCGAGTGGCGCAAGGAGAAGTTCGACCTGGTCTCCATGCCGCTCTTCGTGCGCACCGCCGAGGTCTTCCTACATTCGCGCAAGGAAGTGCGCACCCTGGAGGACCTGGCCGGTCTGAAGCTGCGGACCGCCGGTGCCTGGCTGGAGATCTCCAAGAACATGGGGGCAGCACCCGTCACCATGCCGGGCGGCGACGTCTATCCTGCACTAGAGCGCGGCGCCATCGACGCGACCGAATGGGGCACGCTCTACGAGAACATTGCGCCCGGTTTCCACCGCGTCACCCAGTACGTGATCATCCCCGGCGTGCATCAACCGACCGCGCCCTTCGAGCTGGTGATCAACCCCGATGTCTGGGACGCCTTCTCGGATGCCGACAAGCAGCTGATCCGGGATGCCGCTTTCCTGGTGACGATGAATTCCTGGCTGACCATCGGCCAGGAGGATGCCAAGGCGCTCGCCTTCTTCCGCGAGCAGGGCAACGAGATCATCGAACTGGAGCCCGAGGTGCAGTACGCCGCGCGCGAGGCCGGGCTCGCCTGGGCCGAAAAGGTGGCGGCCGAGAACCCCTGGTTCCGCCGCGTTCTCGATGACCAGATCGCCTTCGGCGAGCTGTGGAGCGATGCCGTGCGCTATCGCAACGTGAAGGTTCGGCCCCAGTAGGCCGACTGATCCAAGGTCGCCGGAGTCTCATCCCTTGTCGCAATCGCATAGCCGCACCGCTGTCGGCCCCCTGTACCGGGTGGTGCGCGCCATCGAGAGCCTGACCGAAGGGGTGGGGTTTCTGGCGGCCTTGGTCGTCATCCCGCTGGTGTTGGCGACCTGTTACGAGGTCTTTGCGCGCTACGTCTTCGGCGCGCCGACGATCTGGGCCTTCGAGCTGGGCTATACTCTGATGGGCGTGCACTTCCTGCTGGGCGGTGCGCTGACCTTGAAACGTCAGGGGCACGTGCGGATCGATCTGATCTACGGCCAGCTGTCCCGCCGC
Organism: Kiloniellales bacterium; assembly: GCA_040219175.1. Classification (GTDB taxonomy): domain Bacteria; phylum Pseudomonadota; class Alphaproteobacteria; order Kiloniellales; family JACOMY01; genus JACOMY01. Next base: position 50,711 of record JAVJSY010000039.1, on the reverse strand, counting down.
AAGAAGGCCATTATCGACCTGACCCTCTATCTCTTGCTGGTCTTGCCGGCCCTGGTGCTGGTGTCCTTGCGACTCTCGGATTTTGCCGCCGAGGCCTATGCCTCGGGCGAGACCACCGGCCAATCGGCCTGGAACCCGCCGATCTGGCCCTTCAGAGCCGTCATCGCCTTCAGCTTCGTGCTGCTGACCCTGCAGGTCGTCGCCGAGTGCCTGAAGAGCTGGCGGGCAATCCGAGAGCCAGTTTCCCAATCGGAAGGAGCAGTCCCCCGATGATGGCGGTTGCCATGTTCCCGGCGCTGTTCGTTCTGATTTTCCTTGGCTTCCCCGTAGCCTTCTCGCTGCTGGGTGTTGCCTTCGGTTTCGGACTGATCGTCTTCGGCGATGCGGTGCTCTTTCAATTCACCCAGAAGATCGAGGACGTGGCCTCCAACTTCGTGCTGGCCGCCGTTCCCCTCTTCGTCTTCATGGGCGCGATGCTGGAACGCTCGGGCATCGCCGAGCAGCTTTTCAACGCCGTCCACCTCTGGACCAAGCGCCTGCCGGGCGGCCTGGCCATTGGCACCGTCATCATGTGCATCATCTTCGCCGCCTCCACCGGCGTGATCGGCGCCACCGAGACCGTGGTCGGCCTACTCGCGATCCCGGCGATGATGAAGTACAACTACTCCAAGCCCTTGATCTCCGGCACGATCTGCGCCGGCGGCTCGCTCGGCACCATCATCCCGCCCTCCGTGGTGGTCGTGGTGCTGGGCCCGATCGCCAATGTCTCGATCGGCGATCTGATGGTCGGCATGGTGTTTCCGGGACTGATCCTCTCGGCCCTCTACATCATCTATATCGTCTCGCTTTGCATTCTGAACCCCAATGTCGCGCCACGGCTGCCGCCGTCCCCGGACGATCCGGGCTTCGCCGAGAAGGTGATGATCACCACCAAGGCACTGGTGCCGCCGATCCTGATGATCTTCGCCGTCCTGGGCTCCATCATGCTGGGTTGGGCCGCACCCACGGAAGCAGCCGCCATCGGCGCTCTCGGCTCTTTCCTGCTGGCGATCTTCTACGGCAAGTTCTCTCTCGTCATGTTCAAGGAAGCTCTGGTCAAGACCATCGTCATCACCTCGATGATCATGTTCATCCTGCTGGCCGGCAGCCTCTTCACCGGCGTCTTCGTCGGTGCCGGCGGCATGCGCATGATGCGCGAGATCATCAGCGTGCTGGACGTCGGCCCCTGGGGCCTGCTGCTGATCTTCTTGGGCCTGGTCTTCATCGCCGGCTTCTTCCTGGAGTGGATCTCCATCCTGCTGATCTTCGTGCCGATCTTCATGCCCTTCGTGCTGAAGAGCGGCTTCGAGCCGGTCTGGTTCTGTATGCTGCTTCTGGTGATGATCCAGACCAGCTATCTGACCCCGCCGATGGCGCCGGCCATCTTCTATCTGCGCGGCGTAGCACCCGACAGCATCACCCTGCGCCATATGTACAAGGGCGTGATGCCCTTCATCGCGATCCAGCTGGTGGCGCTTGCCATCGTCATGGCCTTTCCCCAGACCGCGCTCTGGCTGCCGCAACAACTGCTGGGATTCCAATAGAGGAGACCCGTCATGACCCCGGAAGAGATTCTGCGCCAACGACCCCGTCTACTGGATCAAGAGACCCGTCAACGCTATTTCGACGAGGGCGGCATCGTCGTGCCGGCCCTGGTGAACAAGGATTGGATCGAGCGCTGCAAGGCCGCCGTCGCCCGCCTGCTGGAAGAGAGCCGCAGCAAGACCCAGTCCGACGCGGTCTTCGACCTGGAGCCCGGCCACACGGCGGAGAGCCCGCGCCTGCGCCGCATCTCCAGCCCTTGCGACCAGGACGAGGTCTTCTGGAAACTCCTGACCGAAGGACCCTTGGGCGATCTGGCCGCCGACCTGCTGGGCCCGGACGTGAAGTACTATCAGTCGAAGCTGAACTTCAAATCGCCGCGCGGCGGCACCGAAGTCGCCTGGCATCAAGACGCGCCCTTCTTCCCGCACTCAAACCACGCGGTGCTGACCATGGGTGTCTATCTGGAGGACTGCGACCTGCCGCAAGGACCGCTGGAGATCCTGCCCGGCAGCAACCGTCAGCCCCTCTACGACCACTATGACGAGGCCGGCGACTGGCGCGGTCAGATTGGACCGGCCGACAGCGACGGCCTCGAGACATCGAATGCCAGGGTCTTCACCGGCCCGGCAGGCTCGGTGACGGTGCACAACTACCGCACCATTCACGGCTCCAAACCCAACAATTCGCAGCGTGCGCGGCCCTTGCTGCTCTATGTGCTCAGTGCTGCGGATGCCATGACCTATACCCCGCAGCCGCTGCCCTCGCGCTATGAGGCGGCGATCGTGCGCGGCCGGCCGGCCGCCAGCGCGCACCACGAACCCGGCCGCTTCCGCTTGCCGCCGGACTGGAGCGGCGGCTATGGCTCGATCTTCCAGACCCAGCAGCAGGAGGCCGCCAATTGACGGCTCCTGGCTAAGTGATGTATAAGTGATATATCAGTTGGCAGGCAACACCGAGACAGCCGCACAGGCTGAAGGAGAGAGAGGATGGAACTGGCAAAGAGCCCGATGACGCCGAAACAACGGCAGTATCGAGAGATCTATCGCTCGCGGATTGACGGCTGGTACAATGGCTATCTGCACGTCGCCATCATCTATGCGATCGGCGGTTTGGCCATGTGGTACTACATCGCCCACATTGGCGCGGTCGCCTGGTGGGAATGGCTGATCGTCCCGGTAACCTTCCTGGCCTGCAACATCTTCGAGTGGGCGCTGCACAAGTACATCATGCACCGACCGATCCGCTTCCCCGGCGCGCGCGCGATCTATCAGCGCCACACCTTGCAGCATCACCAGTTCTTCACCGAAGAAGAGATGCGCTTTGCCAATGACAACGACTGGCGCGTCACCTTCTTCCCGCCCTATGCCTTGATCGTCTTCATCCTGATGTCGATCCCGGGCGTCCTTGTCTTGCAGTGGCTGGTCAGCGCCAATGTCGGCTGGCTCTTCATCTGCACAACGACCGGCATGTACCTGCTCTATGAGTTCATGCACTTTTGCTGCCACGTCGAAGACAACGCCTTCGTGCGCTACGTCCCCTTCGTGAACACCTTGCGCCGTCACCACACCGCCCATCACAGCCAGTCGATCATGATGGAGCGGAACATGAACCTGACCTTCCCGATCGCCGACTGGCTGTTCGGCACCTCGGACCTGAACCGCGGTCTGCTGGGCCACCTCTTCAACGGCTACGGCACGGCGCACGTGAAGACCGACATGCGCAAGGTCTCGCGCAGCCCCTCGGTCGGCGGCAAGGCAAACCCCACGGTCCCGGCCGAGTAGAGCGCGATGCCGACGAACATCAAGATCGGGCTCTCGCTCGTCGTCGTGATCGTCGCCGGCATCATCGCCTGGAGCGATTTTGCCGGCCCGGACGGCGCGCTCGGCTACATCATCGTCGCCATCGCCGCCGTCATGCTGCTGGGCCTCTGGGTCTTCCCAGAGGCCGGCGGCGGCAAGCCGGATAAGAAGGCGGGGCGGTAGGCGAGGCGCGACCTTGTAACCATTCCCCGTAACGAACTCTCGCGCATAGCATCGACCTGCATTGAAGCAGGCGTGACCTTCGCCGCCGGATCGGCGATGATCGGGCAGCTGATGACGTGAGCAACTTGGGGAGACCGGCATGACCGACACAGCAGAGAAGAAAAAAGTGAATCGCCGCAAGGCCTTAGCAATCGGTGGCGGTGCCGCGCTGGGTGCGGCCACCTTGGCGGCGCCGGCGGTGGCCCAGGATGTCGTCGAGTGGAAGATGGTGACCTCCTGGCCGAAGAACCTGCCGGGGCCGGGCGTTGCCGCGCAGATGCTGGCCGATCGGATCACCGCGCTCTCGGGCGGGCGGATCAAGGTGAAGCTCTATGCGGCCGGCGAGTTGGTGCCGGGCCGCGGCGTCTTCGATGCCGTCTCGGAAGGCACGGCGGAGCTCTATCACTCGGTGCCTGCCTATTGGGGCTCCAAGTCCAAGGGGATCCTGCTGTTCGGCTCTCAGCCCTTCGGCCTGCGCGCGGACGAGCAGGTGGGCTGGCTGGAGCATGGCGGCGGCCAGGCGCTTTATGACGAGATGTATGCGCGCTTCAAGCTGAAGCCCTTCCTGTGCGGCAACTCTGGCCCGCAGTGGGCCGGCTGGTTCCGCAAGGAGCTGACCTCGGTCGACGATCTGAAGGGTCTGCGCTTCCGCACCGCCGGTCTGGCATCGGAGATGTGTGCCAAGCTGGGCATGGCAGTCCAGGCCATGGGCGGGCGCGACATGTTCCAGGCCCTGCAGTCCGGCACCATCGACGCCGGCGAGTTCATCGGCCCCTGGTCCGATTCGGCCCTGGGCTTCTATCAGGTCTGCAAGCACTACTACTGGCCGGGCGTCGGCGAGCCCTCCTCGGCCGAAGAGTGCTCGGTCAATGCCGATGCCTATGCGGCCCTGCCCAAAGACCTGCAGCAGGCCGTCGCCTTTGCCTGCCAGTCGCTCTACAACCCGGTCTGGACCGACTACACCACCAATAACGCCAAAGCCCTGGTGCAGCTGGTGGCCGAGCGCGGGGTGCAGGTGCAGCGCCTGCCGGAGGAGATCATCGTCGCCATGGGCAATGCGGCCGGAGAGGTCATGAGCGAGCTGCGCGATGATTCCGACGAGCTGGTCAAGCGCATCGTCGAGAGCTTCCTCGCCTATCGGGCCTCGATGGTCGACTACATGGTCTATGCCGACAACGGCCAGATGAACGCGCGCGCCTTGGAGTACGACTACGGCAAGTAGGAGCGGGGGAGGGGTCTCGGCCCCTCCTTGTACCCGATGCTGGGGCTTGCCGACAGACTGGACGCCATTAACCGCTGGACCGGTCTGGTCGTGCGCTGGCTGGCGCTCGCCATGGTGCTGGTGCAGTTCCTGATCGTGCTGCTCCGCTATGTCTATGGCTTCAGTGACGTCTTTGCCTCCGAGAGCGTGCTCTATATGCACGCCGCGCTTTTCATGCTGGGGGCCGGCTATACCCTGCTGGTCGACGGTCATGTCCGCGTCGATATTTTCTATGCGCGCTGGGAGAAGCCGCAGAAGGCCAGGGTCAACATCGGCGGCGTCCTCTTGCTGCTGCTGCCCTCCATGGCCTTGCTGGCCTGGGTCACCTGGCCCTTCGTGCGCAACTCCTGGGGCATCCTGGAGGGGCCGATCTCGGTCGGCGGCATCCCGGCCTCCTTCCTCTTGAAGTCGCTGATCCCGGCCTTCTGCGCCCTCTTGATTGTCCAGGCCCTGGCCGCCCTGCTGCGCGACCTCGTGACAGCCAAGGGGGTGACAGCCAAGGGGGTGACGCCCAAGGGGGTGACAGCCAAAGACCCGCGGCACCAGGCATGAGCTTTCTCGTCGAGTACCTCGACCTGGTCATGTTCCTGGTGCTCTGCGCTGTGATCCTGATCGGCCATCCCGTCACCTTCACCCTGGCCGGCGTCGCGGCGGCCTTCGCCGCCCTTGGCTGGGTCCTGGGTGCTTTCGACTTCGGGCTGCTGGGCGCGCTCTCGCAGCGCGTCTTCGGGATCATGACCAACGGCACCCTGATCGCCATCCCGCTCTTCGTTTTCATGGGCGTGGTGCTGGAGCGCAGCCGCATCGCCGAAGACCTCTTGGAGGAGATGGGACGGCGCTTCGGGACCCTGCGCGGCGGGCTTGCCGTCTCGGTCACTCTCGTCGGGGCGCTGCTGGCCGCATCGACCGGAATCGTGGGGGCCACGGTGGTCACCATGGCGCTGATCGCGCTGCCCTCCATGCTGCGCAACGGCTATCAGCCGGCCTTTGCCGCCGGCACGGTCTGCACCGCCGGCACCCTGGGCCAGATCATTCCGCCCTCGACCCTGCTGATCATCCTGTCGGACGTCATGTCCTCCTCTTTCCAGCAGGCGCAGTACGAAAAGGGGCTCTTCACCGTCGAGACCATCTCGGTCGGACAGGTCTTTGCCGCAGCCCTGCTGCCGGGCCTGGTACTGGTGGCGCTCTACATCCTCTACATCCTGCTGCGCGCCTGGCTCAGGCCTGGCGATGCACCGGCGCTGTCGCGCGACGGCATCGCAAACGACGAGCGCCTGGCCGTGCTGCGCGTGCTGGTGCCGCCCATCGTGCTGATCGTCGCCGTTCTGGGCTCGATCCTGGGCGGCATCGCCACACCCAGCGAGGCCGCCTCCGTCGGGGCCGTGGGTGCGCTGCTGCTGGCCGGTCTGCGCCTGGATGCCAGAAAGACGAAGCGCCCCATCCTGATCGCGCTGCTGTCCCTCCTGGCCCTGGTCGTCCTGGTGAACCTCACCACTATCCGCGTGCAGCGCTCCGATACCGGCACCGCGGACTGGCTGCTGGCGGGACTGGCAGCCCTGCTGATCGCGCTCGCGCTCTACGGAATCTGGGTGGCGCTCAGGCACACTGCCAAAGCCGGCATCCTGGGCGAGGTCGCAACCCGCACCATGACGATCACGGCGATGATCTTCGGCACCATCATCGGCGCCAGCATCTTCTCTCTGGTCTTTCGCGGGCTGGGCGGCGACGAGCACATCGAGCTCTTGATCCAGCAGATGCCGGGCGGCGAGACCGGCGCGCTGCTGTTCGTCATGATCCTGGTCTTCCTGCTGGGCTTTGTCCTGGATTTCGTCGAGATCTCGGTGATCATCCTGCCGATCGTCGTCCCGGTGCTGCTGATCATGGACTTCGACCCCATCTGGCTCTCGGTCCTGATCGCGATCAACCTGCAGACCTCTTTCCTGACCCCGCCCTTCGGTTTCTCTCTCTTCTACCTACGCGGTGCCGCTCCGGCCGAGATCTCGACCGGTCAAATCTACCAGGGCGTCCTGCCCTTCGTCGGCCTGCAGGCCCTGGGCGTCCTGATCATCTGCCTGGCACCGCAAATCGCGACCTTCCTGCCGCGCTGGCTGTTTGGCTAGGTTTGAATAGCCGCCTTGCTTCTCTATTTATGAGTGAGTAAGCTAGATAAGCTAGCTGGAGGAGATTATGCGCGAAATTGGCGCCTTTGAAGCGAAGAACAAACTCTCTGCCTTGCTGGATCTGGTCGAGAAAGGCGAAGAGGTGATTATCACCCGACATGGTAAGGCTGTTGCAAGACTCGTTCCCGAGGATCGGCGCGCAGGTCGCTGTGAGGCGCAAGCCGCTGCCGATCGTATTCGCGCCCGTGCCAAGGGGGTGATGCTTGGAGACCTCTCGATCAAGGATCTGATCAACGAGGGTCGAAAGTGACGCTCGTCCTTGATGCCTCGATCACGCTGGCCTGGTACTTCAATGATGAAGGGAGCGCGGCGACCGACGCCGTGCTGGACGATGTCGTCGCCCAGGGCGCAGTCGTTCCGATGCTTTGGCGTCTCGAAGTCGCGAACGCTCTGCAGATGGCGCTTCGCCGCGAACGCATCACTTCCGACTACCGAGACGCCGCTTTGGCAGACCTCGCCCAACTGGACATTCGCGTGGATCCTGAGACGTCGGACCATGCTTGGACTGCAACGCTTCAGCTTGCCGATCGTTACCGCTTGACCCTGTACGATGCCGCCTATTTGGAGCTTGCCCAACGACGACGTCTCGGTTTGGCGACGATGGACGGGGCCTTGCAACACGCTGCCAAGCTCTGCGATGTGAGAGTCCTCGGTATCTGACGCGTGAACCTGTCGACCAATCCGGTATAGCGAGGCGGCATCGCTTTGCCGCCTCGCCCCAGCTCACGCGGCAATCGCGGCCCTGGTCTTGCTCACCAGTAAAGCGGCCTCGGCTGCTTCGCGCCCCTTCTGGACGAAGTGCTGGCGGAAGATGGCGATGTGGTGCGCGCTTTCCTGGAAGTGGTGCGGCGTCAGCGAGACCGAGAGGATCGGCACACCGCTTTCCAGGCCGGCCTGCATCAGACCGCTGACCACCGCCTGGGCGACGAAATCGTGACGGTAGATACCGCCGTCGACGACAAGCGCGGCGGCGGCGACTGCTGCGTAGTGTCCGGTCTTGGCCAGATCGCGTGCCAGCAGCGGCAGCTCGAAAGCGCCCGGCACCTCGAAGACGTCTATTTGCTCGTCGGGGATGATCTGTCCAAAGCCCACCAGGGCCTGTTCGACGATCTCTGCGTGCCACTTGGCTTTGATGAAGGCGTAACGGGTGTGTGTCATGGTGATCTCCTTATCGTAACGACACGTCACCCAAGGCGATCACATACGCGAGGCCCGCCGCTTGCAGCGCAGGACCTCTCGCACGTTCTCTTCCATCCGGACTGTGACCGTCGGCTCAGGAGTCGCACCTGATCTGCTGGACCCTTCCTCCAGAAACGAGGAAAGCGCTCGCGGGCTTACGGGAGCGACCCCGATCACCGCCGGTGGGGAATTCCGCCCCGCCCTGAGAACAACTCCTTCATCGCAGCAAACCCGAAATGGCACAAGCCCGAGCGACCGCGAGCTTCCAATGCTAACAGTGCTATCATTGCTAGCATAAATAATCTGTTTGTAGAGTCGCACGTCAGGAGGGTTCGATGGCGACACTTACCGTTCGCGGGTTGCCGGCGGCCGAGAAAGAGGCGCTGCGTGTGCGCGCCGCAAAAAACGGCCACTCCATGGAAGCCGAGATTCGCCAGCTCATCCACGAAGCTGTGACGGAAGACTTGAGCCACGATGAGAGCCTCTACGCTGCTATTCGTAAGCACGTTGAGCCACCGGGCGGTGTCGCCTTGCCAGACTATCCCGATGCACCGCTTCGCGAACCGCCGACGTTCGAATGATACTGCTCGATACCAACGTCATCTCGGAGGTGATCAAACCTGCACCTGACCCTCGGGTCGCCGCGTGGCTGCGACGGCCCTTGTCGAGGGCGCGGCTATTGCGACGCGAGACATCGATGGATTCAGCGGTTGCGGCCTTTCGCTCATCGATCCCTGGAACGCAGGATGATTGTTAGCGAGGCAATGACGCCACTGCCGGACCTGATCGTCGATCTTCGCCGCCCCACAGCTTGACGGCCTTCGCCGCTTGGCGATAGTGCAGCGATCGCTCCCGGCCACAGCCTGCAGTCAGGATTCCCACAGCCATGACGCCCCCGCTCGACCTGCGCCCGCTCAACCCCTTCGTTCGGCTGAACCGCCTGCTCGAGGGCTTGACGCCTGGAGCTTCGCCGAGGACCGATGGCGCGCCGCTGAACCTGGGCATCGGCGATCCGCGCACCGGGGTGCCGGCCTTCGGGCTGGAGGCGATGCAAGAGGCTGGTGCGGGCTGGTCCTCCTATCCGCCATTCCAGGGACACCCCAGCTTGCTCAAAGCCGTGGCCGACTGGCTGACCCGTCTCTACGATCTGCCGGCGAACTTCCTCGTCGAAGAGGGGCGCGTCTTGCCCTGTTCAGGCACCCGCGAAGGCCTCTTCTTCCTGACCATGGCGGCAGCCACCGCCAAGCGCCACGAACTGGGCGATCAGCGGCCCCTGGCCTTGATGCCCGACCCCGGCTACCACGTCTACGCCGGTGCAGCGCTGGCCGCCGACCTTGAGCCACGCTATGTCCGGGTCGATGCGGACGGCAGACACCTGCCGGATTTCTCCAGCCTACCCGAGGCCGATCTGAAACGAGCCGCTATTGCTTTCTTCTGCTCGCCAGCCAATCCGCAGGGCTCGGCCGCCAGCCGTCAGCAGCTGAGCGACACCATCGCTCTGGCACGCCGGCACGGCGTCTTGTTGATGGTCGACGAGTGCTACGCCGATCTCTATTTCGGCGAGGCGCCGGTCGGCGCGCTGTCGATCGCAGCCGAGCAAGGCGACCTGCGCGGTCTGGTGACCGCGCACTCGCTCTCCAAGCGCTCGGGCGCACCGGGCTTGCGCTGTGGTTTCCTCACCGGCGATACCCAGGTTCTGAACCAGGTCGAGGGCCTGCTGCGCTTCGGCGGTGCCGGTGTGCCGCTGCCGGTGCAGGACGCGGCGATCGCGCTGCTGGCCGATGAGCGCCATGTCGAGGCCAACCGCACCTTTTATCGCCGCAACATGGATCTGGCCGCCCGCCACTTCGCCCAGCCCTTCGGCTGGTCGATCCCGGACGGAGGCTTCATGGCCTGGCTGGATGTGGCCGACACAAAGCACGGCAATGGCGAGGACGCCGCGCGTGCGCTTTGGCTGGAAGCGGGGATCCGCACGCTTCCGGGCGCCTACATGAGCCTTTCGGGCCACGAGGGCGCCGACAATCCAGGTTATCGCTACCTTAGGGTCGCGCTGGTCGACGAGGCGGATTTGCTGGACAGAGCGCTCGCGCGGATCGCCGCGACTCTGCTATGACCTCTCGGCCATGAGTTTTGACGATGACCTCTCGACCATGACCAGTCGACCATGACCAGCCGCAGCGACCACGACGACTTGATTGTCGAGCGACACAGCCACGGCGTGCTGCCGGCCGGCACCGGCGGCTGGGCGCGGCGCCGGCTGGGCGACCTCTTCGCCCTGATCATGCTGGCCGCTGCCGGCGCCTTCATCGCCATGCTGGTCACCTACAGCCCGCAAGACACCTCGCTGAACACCAGCGGCAGCGATGTCTACAGCAACGTCTTCGGCAAGTACGGCTCTTACCCCGCCGACTTCTTCATGCAGCTCTTCGGCCTTGCCGCCTATCTGATCCCGGTGATCTTTCTGGGCTGGATGTGGAGCACGCTCCGGCGGCGCTCTCTGGCGCCCTTCTGGATCCGTGCGGCAGCCGCGCTCACTGGTCTCTTCCTGATCTGCATGGTGCTCGCCCCCTTCGAGCCCTGGCCGGAGCTGAAGCTGCCCGGACCCCTGGGCGGTGCCGCCGGTGCGCTGCTCAACCTCAAGCTTGCCGAGGCCCTGATGCTGGAGCCGGGCCTGATCGCTCTGATTGCCGCGCTTCCCGCCGGCATGCTCTTTATCTATGGCTCGGGCTTGCGCTGGCACGAAGTGGTGGCGGTCTTCGGCTGGCCGCTGGGGCTTATGGGCGCTGGCCGCCGCCGTGCAGCGCGCCTAGACAAGCCGGCCGAGCCGGAGGCGATCACCACCGCAACCCAGGGCCGCGCCGAGACCGAAACGCAGGACTATGACCAGACCTGGGCCGGTCCTACCGACAGCCCGCCGCCGGAGCCCGTCAAGGACGGACGTCTGCGCATCGAGGTACCGGCAGCCATGGCCGAGCAGGTGGCCCGCGCCGAGGCCAAGAAGGCCCCCAAGGCAGCCATCGCGAAAGACCCGCCGCCCCTGGTTGCCAAAAGCAAGCAGAAGCGGCGCTTTCCCAAGCTGTGGCCCGGTGGCGGCCGCAAAGACGAGCGGCGCGAGCCGATGATGGCCCGCGGCCAGCAGGAAGCACCCTCGGCGAACGAACCGCAGATCTTCTCCGGCCGGATTGCACCCGACGACGACACGCCGCTGTCGATCTCTATGCCGGAATCGACAGGACCGTCGCTGTCGGCCCGCCGCGCCGCGCCTCCCCCCAGGGCATCGTCGGATCCGGCCGCCGTACCAGCCCCCGCTCCGCGCGTGGCACCGCCTGCACCGGCCAGCCGGCCCGCGCCGAAAGCACCGCAGCAAGAGCTCGACCTGCGCCGCCAGGGCGAGTATCGCCCACCCAGCCTGGACTTCATGGCCAAGAGCGACCCCAAGGCCGGCCCCAGCCTGGAAAGCCAGGACGCATTGGAGAAGAACGCCCGCCTGCTGGAGGGCGTGCTGGAAGACTTTGGCGTGCGCGGCGAGATCGTGACCGTCCGGCCCGGTCCGGTGGTGACTCGCTACGAGCTGGAGCCCGCGCCCGGTACCAAGACCAGCCGCGTGGTCGGTTTGGCCGACGACATCGCCCGCTCCATGTCCGCGCTCTCGGTGCGCGTTGCCGTGGTGCCGGGCTCCTCCGTCATCGGCATCGAGCTGCCGAATGCACGCCGTCAGACCGTCTTCCTGAGCGACATCATCGCCGACAAGTCCTACGCCCAGTCCAAACACCGCCTGCCGCTGATCCTGGGCAAGGACATCGGCGGCGCACCGCAGGTGGTCGACCTGGCGCGCATGCCGCATCTGCTGGTCGCCGGCACGACGGGTTCCGGCAAGTCGGTGGCGATCAACGCGATGATCATGTCGCTGCTCTATCGCCTCTCGCCGCAGCAGTGCCGCCTGATCATGGTCGATCCCAAGATGCTGGAGCTTTCGGTCTACGACGGCATCCCGCATCTGCTCTCACCCGTGGTGACAGATCCCAAGAAGGCGGTGGTCGCGCTGAAGTGGACGGTCCGCGAGATGGAGGATCGCTACCGCGCCATGTCGCACCTGGGTGTGCGCAACATCGACGGCTACAACGAACGTCTGGCCCAGGCGCAGGCCAAGGGCGAGGTCCTGACCCGGCGGGTGCAGACCGGCTTCGACCCCGATACCGGCGAGCCGGTGATCGAGCAGCAGCCGCTGGACCTGAAGCCCTTGCCCTACATCGTCGTCATCGTCGACGAGATGGCCGACCTGATGCTGGTCGCCGGCAAGGAGATCGAGGGCGCGGTGCAGCGCCTGGCACAGATGGCGCGCGCTGCCGGCATCCACATCATCATGGCGACCCAGCGCCCCTCGGTCGACGTGATCACCGGCACGATCAAGGCCAACTTCCCGACCCGCATTTCCTTCCACGTTACCTCGAAGATCGACAGCCGCACCATCCTGGGCGAGATGGGTGCGGAACAGCTGCTGGGGCAGGGCGATATGCTCTACATGGGCTCGGGCGGCCGCATCCAGCGCGTCCACGGCCCCTTCGTCAGCGATTCGGAAGTCGAGCAGGTCGTCGAACATCTGCGCACCCTGGGTCCCAGCGACTATGTCACCGACGTCACCGAAGAGCCTGAGGAACTGGTCGCCTCCGCCCTTGCCGAGGCGGGTGACGGCGACGATCTCTATGTCCGGGCCGTGGCCTTGGTGCGCGAGCACAAGAAGGCCTCGACCTCTTTCGTACAAAGGCACCTGCAGATCGGGTACAATCGCGCGGCGCGCCTCGTAGAACGCATGGAGAGCGAAGGGGTGGTCAGCGCTGCCAACCACGTGGGCAAACGCGAGGTCTTGGGCGGCGACTAGAGCAGATCGCGGACAGGTGGACTCGCCGGTTCGCGTGACTCTGCTCTCTGTTTCACACGCGTATAGTAGGATGATGGCAAAACGGTTGGATTTGACTTCATCCTGCTATGGGGCGCGACGGAAGCGCCGCTTTTCAAGGAATTGCCCCAAAGCGAGGCCAGGCTTGCCTTGAAGACCCGCAAAGGATACCGAGTTATACCAAGGGGCGGTCCACGCCCGATTGCAAGGAGCGATGTGATGTCACGAGAGCGATCCCTGCTGCAGCGCCCCATCGGACGACGGCCCCTACTGGCCGGCTTGGCTGGTGTCGGATTGATCGGCAGCTTGGGCGGTCTGGTCGGCCGCGCCCAGGCGGCGACGGCGATTGCCTTGAACGAGAACGACAAGCGGGTCGTGCGCAAGGTCGAGGAATACCTGAACAACCTCGGCACGGTGAAGGCCCGCTTCGTCCAATCCGCCTCCAACGGCAGCTATGCCGAAGGCGTGGTCTACGTCGAGCGGCCGAGCCGCATGCGTTTCGACTACGATCCGCCGGTTCCCATGCTGATCGTCGCCGATGGCTACGCCGTCGCACTCTATGACCGCGAGCTGAAGCAGGTGACCCAGCTGCCGATCTGGGAGACGCCGCTCTGGTTCCTCTTCAAAGATCCCATCGTCCTGGATGACAAGCTGGTCCTGACCTACCTGACGCACGGCCAGGGCAACATCGTGATGACGGTGCAGGAAGAGCAGGCGGAAGGCAATCTCGCCTCCGTAACGTTGACCTTCAGCGAGGACCCGGTCGAGTTGCGCAAGTGGGAAATCGTGGATCCGCAAGGCGTCATCGTGCAGACGGGGCTGATTAATCCCGAGTACGGCATGCGCCTGAGCGACGACCTCTTCGACCTGCGCGAGCTGGACGTCTTCAAGCACCAAGGCCCAGCCGGACGCTAACCGCGCTGTCGAAGCCAGGGTCTTCGCTCGACCCTGGCTTCGTCACCCCTACCTAAGACCAGAGGAAATCGTTGGCGGTGAGCTGCGCGGCTTGGCCGGGCAAAGTATCCTTCCCGTCGAGAGCGGACAGCGAGTCGCTGTCCGGCCCTCCTCGGACATCGGCGTCACCGCTGGCGCATATTTTGGTTTTCGATTCATAGCTCAATAGCCTGCGCAAAGCTTTGCGCAGCGGGCTTGCAGTCGATGAGCTTCCAGTGATCCGCGCCACGCGCGCTTGCCAAGCCGCGATGCGTTCCACTCAACGCGGCTAGTCCGGAAATCTCACCAGGGTAGGTATAAGCCCTCGCCCATTGGCTCCCGGACTTCGGTTCCCATCTTGAAAGGGAGGGAGGGATCAGATCGGGTGGTTTGTTCCCTCGCCCCTTCTTGTCTGCGGAGGTGACGCTGGCCATGGATGATGCCGAGCTGATCGAAGCCGGTTTGCGCAGTGCCGAGATCGGCCTGGATGCGCAGAACCGGATCTGGTGCGAACACAGCGACGAGAAGCTTGATGACGCGCGGGGCTTGATGTCCGCGCTGCGCGTCCTGCACCGCCTGGTCGCAGTGGGCGAGCCGCTAGCCGGCCTCTCGATCGGGTCCAGCGAGGCGCCGCAACTGCCGCTCATGCAAGCCGCCTGCCAGAAGCACCTGTTGCTCTACGACATCGACCGTCTGGCGCTGGAGCGCTTGAAGGAGCGGCTGCATCGCCAGTTTCTCAAGCATGTCACGCCGGTGGTGGGCGACTACACCCTGGACTTCAGCGATGCCGCTGCGGCTCGCCGAAGCTTGCAAGACAAGCTATCGGGCCAGGCGATGCACCTCGTCATCCTGCACCATTCGCTCTACTACGACGACTTCACCCGCTGGCCGGCCCTTTTCGAGGCGCTGCATTCCGTGGTGATGGCACCGCGTTCGATCCTGCACGCGGTCATGATGTCGGCAACAGCGAGCGGCGAGGAGACGACGACCGCGCTCTACAACCGCTTCGTCGGCCGCTACTTCGGCCAGTCCACCGATCAGGACCTGGTCGCCTTCGGACAGTCCCTCAAGGAAAGGCCCGGCTTCGAAGCCGCCGTCATCGGGCAGGCCACCCGGGAAGTGCGCTTCTGGGCCGACGACTTCCATGACTTCATGGCGCCGGTCTGGATGATCATGCTCTATCCGCACGTCTTCAACTACAGCCTGGAACAGCGGCGCGAGATCACCGCTTACGTGCTGCAGACCTTCTGGCGGCAGCAGCGGCCATTGGTCCAGGTGCAGGACTATCTCACCCTGGTCAAGGGTGCCGGCCCGGGCGGGCTGGGCTTCGATCCATCTTCAGTATCGATTGCGTGAGTCGCTAATAGGGACCGCCCGCGTAGATCTCCTTTAGACCGGCCTCCAGCTTGGCGATACGGGCGTCATAGGCCTTGGCGATGCAGTGCTCGTCGGAGCCGCAGGCTGCACGGGTCTTCAAGAAACTGCGCTGCTGGTCCTGCAGGTCGCCGCGTTGGCCCATGGCGACCAGATTGGTCAACACATCGTAGAGTGTCGCCATCTTCACGTCCTTCTGTGCCAGAACGCAGGTGTGGCAGATGGTCTTCTCATCGGCGCTGGTAGCCTTGGCACAGTCGAAGGAAGCCGCAGCCGCCGGCCCAACAAGGCCAAAGGCCAGGACGATCGACAAGACTGCAGCGGCAAGATTTCTCATGAGGTTTTCTCTCCCTCTGTTTGCCGGACTATAGCAGGATGGTGTCAAATCGAAGCAATTTGCCATCTGAATACTGCTATACAGGGTTGAAACATAGAGCAGAGTCTCGCGATGAGGTGAGTCCACCTGATCGCGAGACTCTGCTCTAGGCAGCGCGCTTGGCTTTGGCCGCTGCCGGCTTGGTTCCGTCAATGGCCTCAATCAGGCGCTTGCGCACACGGGCCAGCTTTTGCCGGTCGGTTACTTTCTGGTTGAAGGCGTTCTGCACGTAGAAACTGTCGACCACCTCTGCCCCGAAGGTGGTGACAACGGCCGAGCGGATGATCAGGTTGTTGCGCGTGAGCACGAAGGTCAGATCGTGAAGCAGGCCTGGACGGTCGCGGCCGTTGACTTCGATCAGAGTGTACTCCTCGCTCGCCCGGTTTTCGATCAGGACCCGCGGCGGCACGGTGAAGACGGCATAGCGCGAAGGCCAGGGCGTCGGGGCCTGATCCAGGTCGCGCCAGGGTTTCATCGTACCCTCCAAGGTGCCCTCGATATAGGTCACCAGGCGTGCCAGTCGGGCGGTGCGGGTAAAGGCTCCTCCGCTCTGGCGATCGCGCAGATAGAAGACGTCGAGCGCCATACCGTTGGTCATGGTGAAGATCTTGGCAGCCTCGATCTCGGCACCGCCGGCTGCAAGCGCGCCGGCGACCCGGCTGAATAGGCCGGGATGATCGGCGGTATAGACCGTCAGCTCCGTCACTCCGCGATAGGTGTCGACCCTGTGCTTCACGGTCAGCGCATCGCCACTGGCCTCTGCATCGCGCACCATCTTGGCATGGCGAAGATGGGTATCACGGTCAAAGCTTAGCCAATAGGAAGGATAGCCGCGCGCGATGTGGGCCTCTAGCAGGTCGTTCGGCCAGTGTTGCAGGGCTTCACGCAAGGCGTCCTTGGCGGCCGCCACCCTGACCTCTCGTCCCTCGGTCGCATGCCCACCCGACAGCACCTCTTCCGTTCGCCAGTAGAGGTCGCGCAGCAAGGCCGCTTTCCAGGCGGTCCAGACTCCCGGCCCAACGGCGCGAATGTCGGCCACGGTCAGAACCAGCAGCAACCGCAGGCGCTCCATCGACTTCACCCGATCGGCGAAGGTTTGGATGGTCTGCGGGTCGCCAAGGTCGCGTTTGAAGGCCGTGTCGCTCATGATCAGGTGGTTTTGCACCAGCCAGGCGACGCTCTCGGTCTCCTCGTCTTTCAGACCCAGCCGCGGGCCCAGTTGCAGCGCCACCGTGGCGCCGGCATCCGAATGATCCTCCCCTCTGCCTTTCGCAATATCGTGCAAGAGGGCGGCAAGATAGAGGACCCGGCGCGAGATCACCTTCGCGATCACGTCTGTGGCGATCGGTGCTTCCTCCTTCAAAAGACCGCGCTCGATCCGTCCGATCACGCCGACGGTTTGGATCAGATGCTCGTCCACCGTGAAGTGGTGGTACATGTTGAACTGCATCTGCGAGACAATACGGCCAAAGTCCGGTATGAAGCGCCCGAGAATACCGGCCTCGTTCATCCGCCGCAGGGCCTCTTCGCCGCGCTCCTTGTGACAGAGCATCTGCACGAACAGCTTGCTGGCCTCCGGATCCTCGCGCAGGCCATCGATCAGCCGCAGGTTCATCGTGACCCAACGCAGCGATTCCGGATGGATTTCAAGGTCATGCTGCTGGGCGACGCGGAAGAGGCGCAGCATCTGCAGCGGTTCGTTGCGGAACAGCATCCTTGCGCTCACGGTCAGCCGTCCGGCTTTCATGCTGAAGCAGTCGAAGCGCTTGCGCAGCAGTGTCGGCAGACGATCGCGCAGCCGTCGATTGCTCTTGGCCTGCAGCTCGGCGCAGACCAGGCGTGTCAGGCTGCCGACATCCTTGGCAACCAGGAAATAGTGCTTCATCAGCCGCTCGACCGGCTTGGTGCCGGCATGGCGTCGATAGCCCATACGCGGCGCGATCTGGGCCTGTAGATCGAAGGTCAGGCGCTCTTCTCCACGACCGGTCAGATAGTGCAGCTGGCAGCGTAAGGTCCAAAGGAAGAGTTCGGCCTTCTCGAAGGTCCTGACCTCCAGCCTCGAGGCCAGGCCGCGCTCTTGCAATTCGGCGAAACTGGCCACGCCATGCGCGAACTTGGCGATCCACAGCAGGGTCTGTAGGTCACGCAGGCCGCCCTTACCGTCCTTGATATGCGGCTCCAGAGAATAGCGGGATCCGCCGATCTTCTGGTGGCGTTGATCGCGTTCCGCCAGCTTTGCCTCGACGAAACGTCCGGGTGCTTCCTGCTGCACCTCTTTGACGAAGCGGGTCTTGAAGCTGCGAAAGAGCTCTTGCTGACCCCAGAGAAAGCGGCCATCCAAAAGGTTCGTCGCGATCGTCTGGTCGCGCTTGGCCAGGCGAATGCAATCGTCGACGGAGCGGGTGGCGTGCCCCACCTTGAAGCCCAGATCCCAGAGGAAATAGAGCATCGCCTCGACCATCTGCTCGACCCGCGCGGTGCGCTTGTAGGGACAGAGGAACAGCAGGTCCAGGTCAGAGTGCGGTGCCAGCTCCGATCGTCCATAGCCACCGACAGCCACCACCGCCAGATACTCGCCCGAAGAGGGGTTGTGACTGGGGTAGAGGTCCTCCGCCGCGTGATCGTAGAGCACACGCAGAATCTGATCGACCAGGTAGGCCAGGCCATGCGCCGTATCGATACCGCCGATGCCCTCCTCAAAGCGCAGCCGTAGGCGTTCGCGCCCCGCTTCGAGAGCCTCGCGGAGCATGGTCAGAACCGCCGCACGCTCCGGTACGCCGCGGTCCGAGCCCTCGCGTAGCTCCGCCAGGCGCCGCAGCATGACGGAACGACGCACGATCTCGCTCTTACGCAAAGGCACGAGCTTGGCGGCATCACCTCCCGCTGCGGTTTGCTGCTGCTTCTGGCTCATAGTCTTAAGGGTCGTCGTCGCAGACCCGCTTGGCAAGGCTTTGTCGCTGTCTTTTGCAAAAGGACCGCCCTTGGCTTCCAGCTTTGTGCGCCGCGTCTGGTTACGCAGCGTCTGGCTGAGCAGCGCCGGTGCTTGGCGTGCGAGGCAGAAAAGTGTCACTGCCAGCAGCTTTCGCCAAATTGCTGCCCGCTTCTTCAGGCGAACTAGGATTGAGCCGTGCAATTATCCACAATGGAGCAATGCAGTCGGATCCTAGGCATGCGAAAACACATGCGGGCGAGAGTGGCCACGCGACACGCTGTGGACAACGGGGTAAGAGGTGCCTCAATACATGCAGCAGGAGCAATTCGGTGAGGCCGAACCGGCAGTTGATAACAGGCAGACGATGACGGGCAAGATCGTTCCGCTTTGCCTGCTGATCACCCTGGCGGTGGCGGTCGCTATCGTCCTCGTGGTCTATTTCTCGATCGAATCCGGGCACGAGGAACTGGTGCTCGACCTCGAACAACCGGGTCCTTTCGACCGCAGCGACGCGGACCAGGTGGCGCAAATCCTGACGGCAAATATGGCGCCAAGCGGGCTGAAATTCCGTATGGAGAACGGCCGGCTCTACGACCTTAGCTTTCGCCTCTCCGACTCAAACCCGCCCTTCGCTCTGACCGCGCGCGAGGTCCAGATCGTCACTTTGGACGAGACGCATTGGCCGCCCTATTACGGTGATTTTCGTCTCCACGACTTCGAACTTCGACTCGAGGACCCGGCCTTCCCTCCCTGGCTACAGACCCTAGAGGGCGATGCGCTCTTGACCTATCGGCTCAATCCGGAGAGCGGAACCTTGGATCTGCCGCAGCTCATGATCCAGGTTCCGGGTCTTGGCCTTGCCGAAGCTGCGGTCTCGCTCGACAGCATCGATCCGGCGAGGCCCTTCGCCGAGCTTGAGCGCAGCGCTATCAGCACCTTCTCGGTGACTGTGGAGGACGAGGGTTTGCTGAGACAGAGCCTTGCCTACATCGCTCAACGCGAAGGGCTGAGCGAGGAAACCTTGCGGCGCAATCTCTCGGCTCTGGCCACCTTCTTGCAGTCCGAGAGCGGCTACCCTTTCCTGCGGGAGTTCCTGCAAGCCATGAAGCGCGTTGTGGAGCATCGCGGCGACGGCCAGGTCGTCAGTCTATCCGCCACGCCGCAGGAGAGCTTCCCGATCTCCAGACTGTCGGAGCTTTCCTTCTCGCCCCTGCCGAAGCTCTCCATCCTACAGGACCTCAACCTCAGGTTCGATGCCCGTTGATTTTGAGCGACGGGCGCCTCGCTATCTCAGCGTCATCAACTCGTAGAGCAGGTCCAGGGCCTCTCGCGGGCTCAAGCTGTCGGGGTCGATCTGGCCCATCCGCTCTCTAAGGGCGTCGCTGGCCTCTGGCTCGGACTTGCGTTGGGCAGCCGAGAAGAGCGGCAGGTCGTCGACCAGCTGGGCCAGCGCACCGGCCTGCTCGCTGGCCTCCAGCTGGCGCAGGATCTCCTCGGCCCGCTGCACCACGGCCTTGGGCAGCCCGGCCAGGCGAGCAACGTGGATACCGTAGGAGCGATCGGCCGAGCCCGAGGTTATCTCGTGCAGGAAGACCACCTCGCCCTGGTACTCGCTGACCCGCATGGAGCGGTTGGCCATCCGCGGCAGGCGCGACTGCAGCCGCGTCAGCTCGTGGTAGTGGGTTGCGAAGAGGGCGCGACAGCCGTTTACCTCGTGCAGCTGTTCCAGGCAGGCCCAGGCAATGGAAAGGCCATCGTAGGTCGCGGTCCCGCGGCCGATCTCGTCCAGGATCACCAGCGAGCGCGCGGTGGCTTGATTGAGGATCGCCGCGGTCTCGACCATCTCCACCATGAAGGTCGAGCGGCCACGGGCCAGATCGTCGGCCGCCCCGACGCGGCTGTAGAGTCGGTCGACCAGGCCGATTTCAGCGGCAGCGGCGGGCACGTAGCTACCCATCTGCGCCAGGATGGCGATCAGGGCATTCTGGCGAAGGAAGGTCGACTTGCCGGCCATGTTCGGCCCGGTCACCAGCCAAAGATGCTGTTGGGCCGAGAGGTCGCAGTCGTTGGCGACGAAGGGCTCGCCTTGACTGCGCAAAGCCTGTTCGACGACGGGATGACGCCCGCCCGTGATCTGGAAGCGATCGTCATCGCTCAAGCTGGGTCGGACATAGTCGTCACGCTCGGCCAGCTCGGCCAAGCTGCTGGTGACATCAAGGTCGGCTAACACTTTCGCGCAAGACTGCAGCACCTCGGCCCGGCCCGCGACCTCGCCGACCAGATCCTCGAAGAGCGCCAACTCGATCGCCAGAGCCTTCTCGTCGGCACCGGCCACCTCGCGCTCCAAATCGGCCAGCTCGGTGGTGGTGAAGCGCATGGCCGAGGCCAGTGTCTGGCGGTGGATGAAAGGCGGGTCGGTCAGGCGCTCGGCCTGCGCCGGGTTGATCTCGACGAAGTAGCCCAGGACATTGTTGTGCTTGATCTTGAGGGTCGAGAGGCCGCTTTCCTTCGCATAGCGTGCCTGCAGGCCGGCGATCAGTTTCTTGGTATCGCTGCCGAGACTGCGCAGCCTGTCCAGCTCTTCATGATAACCGGCCTTGATGAAACCGCCGTCGCGCTGCAACAGCGGCGGGTCGCCGGCAAGCGCGCGCTCCAAGCGCTCGCACAGGCCGCGCTGGCTGCCCAGTATCTGCATGGATCCACCGAAGTGTGCCGTGCCGGAGGCCAGGAGGGTCGGCAAGCCCTCGGCGACTGTGAGCGCACGTCTGACCGCTGCCAGGTCGCGCGGGCCGCCGCGTCCCAGGGTCAGCCGCGCCAAGGCGCGCTCCAGGTCCGGCAAGCCCTTCAGGGCGTCGCGCAGTTCCGCGCGCAGTGCCGCCTCCTCCAGAAAGAAGGTCACCTTGGCAAGGCGTTCCTCGATCGCCGGGCGGTCGGTGAGGGGGGCGGCCAAGCGCTGCGCCAGAGTCCGGGCACCGGCACCGGTGACGCTGCAGTCGATGGCGGCCAGCAAGGAGCCCTTGCGGCCGCCGGCCTGGGCCTCGAAGAGCTCGAGGTTGCGACGACTGGCGGCGTCTATGGCCATACGGTCCGAGAGCCCGGTCCTCAGCGGACGGGCCAAGTGGGGCAGAGCACCCTTCTGCGTGAGGGCGGCATAGTCGATGAGCGTACCCAGCGCGGCTATCTCCGCCCGACCGAAGGCACCGAAGGCGCCGAGATCGGCCACGGCATAGTGCGCCTTCAAGCGTGCCTCGGCGTTGCGGCTGTCGAAGCGGGCGGGCGCCAGCGGCGAGAGCTGACTGCGCCACTGCGCAAAGACCTCGAACAGGCTCTCGCGTTGCAACAGCCGTTCGGAGACCAGGACTTCGCGGGGATTGAGCCTGGCAAGTGCCGCCGCGATCTCGGCCTCGCCCAGGGCTTCGGCCAGGACCTCGCCGGTCGAGAGATCGAGCCAGCCAAGGCCAAAGGCCCCGCCGACTTCTGCCAGTGCCGCCAGATAGTTGTTGGCACCAGCCTCGAGAAGATGGTCCTCGGTCAGGGTGCCGGCGGTCACCAGACGCACCACGCCGCGCTTCACCACCGACTTGGCACCGCGCTTCTTGGCCTCTGCGGGCGATTCCAGCTGTTCGCAGATCGCGACCTTGAAACCCTGGCGGATGAGCCTTGCCAGATAGCTCTCGTGGGCATGTGCCGGCACACCGCACATCGGGATGGTCTCGCCCCGCTGCTCGCGTTTGGTCAGCACGATATCCAGGGCAGCCGCAGCTTGTCTGGCATCCTCGAAAAAAAGCTCGTAGAAGTCCCCCATGCGAAAGAACAGCAGGGCATCCTGATAATCCGCCTTCAGGGCCAGATACTGCTGCATGAAGGGTGTCTGGCTGGCGGCGGTGCCGGCCTTTTTCGATGTGTCGGGCATGGCCGGTGAGCCTAGGCAAGGCGGGCCCGGCTCGGCAAGATGGATAAAGAAGAGTGCCGGCCGTCGCGTCGGTGCCATGCGGTTCAAGCAAGCGGGGATACAATGGATACCACACGGCGCATCACCGATCGTGAGGCCTTGGAGTTTCATTCGGCCGACAGGCCCGGCAAGCTGGAAATACGGGCGACCAAGCCGCTGACCACACAGCGCGACCTCTCGCTTGCCTATTCGCCGGGCGTCGCCGTGCCTTGCGAGAAAATCCACGCCGACCCCTCGCTTGCCTACGACTACACCGCGCGGGGAAACCTGGTGGCGGTCATCTCCAACGGAACGGCAGTTCTGGGCCTGGGCAATCTGGGGGCGCTGGCCTCCAAGCCGGTGATGGAGGGCAAGGCGGTCCTCTTCAAGCGCTTTGCCGACATCGACGGTATCGATCTGGAGGTCGAGACCGAGGACGTCGACGAATTCGTGAACTGCGTGCGCTACCTCGGCCCCTCCTTCGGCGGCATCAACCTCGAAGACATCAAGGCGCCGGAGTGCTTCATCATCGAGGCGCGGCTGAAAGAGCTGCTGGACATTCCCGTCTTCCACGACGATCAGCACGGCACCGCCATCATTGCCGCTGCAGCAATTTTGAACGCGCTCCAACTGACCGGTCGCGACCTCAAGACCACGCGGCTGGTGATGAACGGCGCTGGTGCTGCGGCGATTGCCTGCGCCGACCTCTTGAAGGCGATGGGCATGCCGCACGACAACCTGCTGCTATGCGACACCTCCGGCGTTATCTACGAGGGCCGGACGACGCGCATGAACCAGTGGAAGTCGGCGCATGCCGCGCGAACTAAGGCGCGGAGCCTTGCCGAGGCGCTGGAGGGTGCCGATGCCTTCTTCGGGCTCTCCGTCAAGGGCGCGGTGACGCCGGAGATGGCGGCCTCCATGGCCGATAAGCCGATCATCTTCGCCATGGCCAACCCCGATCCGGAGATCACGCCCGAGCAGGTGCGCGAGGTTCGCGACGATGCCATCATCGCCACCGGGCGCAGCGACTATCCCAATCAGGTGAACAACGTCCTGGGCTTTCCCTACATCTTCCGCGGTGCGCTCGACGTGCGGGCGCGCACCATCAACATGGAGATGAAGATCGCCGCCGCCGAGGCACTGGCGGCCCTGGCGCGCGAGGACGTGCCGGACGAGGTCGACCGCGCCTATGCCGGACGGCGCCTGCGCTATGGGCCGGAATACATCATCCCGGCCCCCTTCGATCCACGCCTGATCGTGGCGATCCCCAAAGCGGTCGCCAAGGCGGCGATGGAGAGCGGCGTTGCCGGCCGCCCCATCACCGACTTCGACGCCTACGAAGCCACCTCGTCGGCACGCCTGGATCCGACGGTCTCAGCCCTCCAGCGCGTCTTCGAGAAGGTGCGCGAGCACCCTTCGCGCATGGTCTTCGCCGAGGGCGAAGAGCCGCGCACCATTCGCGCCGCGCATGCCTTCTGGCAAGCTGGCCTCGGGCATCCGATCCTGGTCGGCCGTACCGAGCAGGTGCAAGAGCGCGTGCAGGAACTGGGGCTGCCAGAGGACTTCTGCGAGATAACCAACGCCAGCGTCGCCAACACCAGCGAGCGCTACGCGGAATTCCTCTATAACCGCCTGCAGCGCAACGGCATGCTGTTCCGCGACTGCGTGCGCATGGCCAATCAGAACCGCAACGTCTTCGCCGCCTGCATGCTGGCCTGCGGCGAGGCCGATGCGCTGGTCACCGGTCTGACGCGCAATTTCAGCACGATTTACGAAGACCTGACCCGCGCGCTTGATCGCAAACCGGGCAAGCGGGTCTTCGGCTTGGCCTTGCTGGTCGCCAAGCACCGTTCGGTGCTGCTGGCCGACACGCTGGTGCACGAACTGCCCAGTGCTGAGGAACTGGCGGACATCACCGAGCAGACGGCCGAGCAAGCCCGCGCCATGGGCCAGGAGCCGCGCGTCGCCCTGCTTTCCTTCTCGAATTTCGGCGATCCGCCGGGCGAGCGCGCCGTCCGGGTACGCGAAGCCATCGGGATCCTGGACCGCCGCCGCCCGCACTTCGAGTACGACGGCGAGATGCAGGCCGACGTGGCGCTCAACTACGAGCGCATGCAGGAGCTCTATCCCTTCTGCCGCCTATCCGGCCCGGCCAACATCCTGATCATGCCGGCCCTGCACACGGCAAGCGTGGTCACCCGCCTGCTGCCGGAGCTGTCCAGCGCGCAGATCATCGGACCGCTTCTGATGGGTCTCTCGCGACCGGCACAGGTGGTCTCGCTCGGCGCCACCGTGAACGATCTGGTGAACGCCGCAGCACTGGCCGCCTACGACGCCATCATCGACAAGCACTATTAGGTTCCAATGGGGGGCGCGGAGCCAGGCCGCATCTTAGAAGCAAATCCGCGTCGCAGGTGATCCCAACTGCTCGGGATTTGCTTGTCTTATACCGAGCGGCTGAGATCGGGACTCATGCCCGCTCTTTAAGCGTTCAGACGCCACGCAGGCTCATCCTCGATTCGCTGCGGGCGCGCAGTCGCGCTTGCCAACCCGCGCCGCGTTTCACGCAACGCCGATTGGTATTATGGCTTTCGCTAGGCCAGATCGTCGACCGCGAGATCCATGCGCTTCTCCAGGGTCTCCGGGTCGGGAAGCGGGCTATCCAGCAAGCGCTCGCAGTTCACCAGACGGCCACGGTTGGAGAGACTGTCGAGGTGACGCACCTCGCTCTGGCTCAGCAGCATGGCCTGGTCCTGATCGGGCGACAAGCGATTGGGCTTCCTGGTCAGAAGCTGCCGGAAGGCCTCGACCCGCTGCCAGGGCTGGTCGTAGGTGGCCGCGATCTCCGCCCCTTTCATACGCCACCAGATGGCAGCCGCGGCAGTGGCGTGGAGGCAGGCGTAACTGGTGCCGTCGCCATAGCTGTACGCGCTCGTCTTGGCATCGCCACGCAGAATCGGCTCGGCCGGCGCCCAGCAGTCGACCCGGGCATAGCTGTGATAGCGCTGGTAGATCTTATTGCCGGCAGAGCTGCGCTTTTCCAGACCGGCGACAGCGATGGTGCGGGCGTGCTTGGCCGGATAGACCACACGGTCGATGATCTGCCCCGCAGCGCAAATCACGATCACGCCGGCTTCGTAGGCGCGGTCCAGGGCGGCCCCCAGGTCGGCATCGCCGAAGGGCCAGCCCAGCGAGATGTTGACGATGGGCGCCATCTCCCCGGCCTCGACCTTGTCCACCGCCAGGCCCAGGGCCTTGGCGACCGCCTTGGCCGCGGCACCGTAGAGCAGCGAGTGGTTGGTGACGCGAAAGGGGATGACCGGCAGTCCCGGCGCGATCCCGCTGAAATCGGCGCTGGTTCCGGCCAGGGCCGTTGCCGTGCGCGTGCCGTGACCGGGCGTCATCGCCTTGACCTTCGTCAGCGGATCTTCCGGTGTCCCGCGGCGCGGCTGGAGGCAATCGCTGCCCTCATCGGCGCAGAGGAAGGCGCTGCCGCCACCATTCGCAAACCCCAAAGCCGGGTGGGGCCTGTAGCCGGTATCGAGCTGCGCCACCTTCACCCCCTGCGGCTCGCCGGGCTGTCCCCAGTCGATGCTGCCGTCGCCACGCTTCGGCAGCTGCGCCAGAGCCTGCGGTGCACGGACCAGATCGTGATTCCAGGTCATGGCTCCCCTCCAATCATCTGAATCAAGCGCGTTCGTCCCAGCGCACTTGCCGGGAGAAATCTGCTCCTTTATAGCACGCGGCGAGCCTTTCTCCCTAATCCCCCGGGAAACCCATGTCAGACATCAAACGCGTCGTCCTCGCCTACTCCGGCGGCCTCGATACCTCCGTCATCCTGAAGTGGCTGCAGGAAGCCTATAACTGCGAGGTGGTGACCTTCACCGCCGACCTGGGCCAGGGCGAGGAGCTGGAGCCGGCCCGTCGCAAGGCGGAGCTCATGGGCATCAAGCCGGAGCATATCTTCGTCGAGGATCTGCGCGAAGAGTTCGTGCGCGACTACGTCATGCCGATGTTCCGCGCCAATGCGCTCTACGAGGGCTGCTACCTGCTCGGCACCTCGATCGCCCGCCCGCTGATCGCCAAGCGCCAGATCGAGATCGCCCGGCAGGTCGGCGCGGACGCGGTCTCGCACGGGGCCACCGGCAAGGGCAACGATCAGGTGCGCTTCGAGCTGGGCTATTACGCGCTCAACCCCGAGATCAAGGTGATCGCCCCCTGGAGGGAGTGGGACCTGACCAGCCGCGAGCGCCTGATCGCCTTTGCCGAGGCCCACCAGATCCCGATCGCCAAGGACAAGCGCGGCGAGGCGCCCTTTTCGGTCGACGCCAACCTGCTGCACATCTCCGCCGAAGGGAAGGTGCTGGAGGATCCCTGGGTCGAGCCGGAGGAATACGTCTACTCGCGCAGCGTCTCGCCGGAGGCGGCACCCGATCAGCCGACCGTCATCGAGATCGACTTCGAAGCCGGCGATCCCGTTGCCATCGATGGCGAGCGCCTCTCGCCGGCTGCCCTGCTAACCCGCCTGAACGAACTGGGCGGCGCCAACGGCATCGGCCGCCTGGACCTGGTCGAGAACCGCTTCGTCGGCATGAAAAGCCGCGGCGTCTACGAGACCCCCGGCGGCACCGTCTGGCTGGCCGCCCACCGGGCAATGGAGTCGATCACCCTGGACCGCGGTGCGGCGCATCTGAAGGACGAGCTGATGCCGCGCTATGCCGAGCTGGTCTACAACGGCTTCTGGTTCGCGCCGGAGCGCGAGATGCTGCAGGCCCTGATCGACAAGAGCCAGGAGGCCGTTACCGGCCGCGTGCGCATGAAGCTCTACAAGGGCAATGTCACTGCACTGGGCCGCCAGTCCCCCAACTCGCTCTACAGCCTGGAGCATGTGACCTTCGAGGAAGACGCGGTCTACGACCAGCGCGACGCCCAGGGCTTCATCAAGCTGAACGCGCTGCGGCTGCGGCTGCTCAATCGGCAGAAGACTGCGCGGTAGAAGCCCTGTCCCGGTGTGATTCCGGGCTAGCCGTCGCGGCGTTGGAAGAGCTCCAGAAAGGCGGCCTCGGCTTGCTTTCGGCCCTCTTCGAACACTATGACGGACTTGGCCTTGCTGACGGGATCGTCGATCAATCCCTTGGCATGGAGGCGGTCCATGGCGTCCCAATCAAAGCTCTTCCAAGCACGATTGTCGGCATGCAGCCCTAGAAAAAGAAGCGCCAAGACCGCCTTGTCGACCCGATCCCAATCGATTGAATCCCTATCCATGTGTTTGCCTCCGCTTTGCTTGCCGAAGAGTTGCCAACGCGCACAAGCATCGACTGGACAGCGCTCTCGTACAACCATTATGACCGTCCGCTATGAAGCAAGCGCCAAGCCTCACCATCGACCTCGCCCTTCTGGAAGAAGAGTGCGGACCATCGACCTGGACACGCGGTAGGACCTACGCCAGAGACGGGCGGATCGAGATCACCTCGGCTGGGGCCGATCAGGTCAAGGCTCTGGTACAGGGAACGGAGACCTACTGGACGGCTTTCCAGATGCTGGGCGAAGAGCTGGTCATGGACTGCAGCTGCCCGGCCTTTGCCAAGTACCATGGTCCCTGCAAGCATCTGGTGGCCCTGGCAATCACCCTGACCTCGCCGGAAGGTCGCAAACGCAAGTCGGCAGCAGCAGACTCCAGCGCGCGGCTTCACGCCTATCTGAGGAAACAACCGCTCGACAAACTGGTCGAACTGGTCCTCGACGCCGCCGAAGCACAGCCGGACCTGAAACAGCGGCTGACCTTGCAAGCCGACACCGCCGAGGCCGAGCCCGCAGAAACGGCAAGGATCTTGAAGAAGGCGATCACCGCGGCCACCCAGACGCGCGGCTTCGTGGACTATCGACGTATGCCTGCCTGGGCCAACAAGGTGGATGCCGTTCTCGATCATCTGAGGGCGACACTCGACAGCGGCCGCGCGCCTGCACAAGCCGTCTTGGAGCTCGTCCCCTACCTGGTGCAGCGCCTGGAGAAGGCTGTCGAGAACTGCGATGACGACGGCCATATCGGCTTCCTGCTGGATCGCAGTGCCGGGCTCCTGTTCGCCGCTGCAAAGGCCGCGCAGCCGGAGGGTGTCGCCCTGGCAAGGCTGCTGCAGCACCTCGACAGCGAATGCGCGTATTTCGAACTCGACGATCCCATTTCGACCTATGCCGACCTCTTGGGCGAGGCCGGCCAGAAGGTCTTCGTCGAGGCCATAGAGGCCGAATGGCAGGGGCTGAAAGCGCTCCGTCCGGACGACAAGGATGCCCATGCCCAGAGCATGGATCGCCGCGCCCTGACCAACCGCCGTCTAGAGCTGGCAAGAGCGCGCGATGACGTCGAGATGCAGATCGAGACCCTGGCCAAAACCCTGGTCACACAGCACCACTACCTCAACATTGTGGAGCTTTGTCAGGCAACGGGGCGAGACGATCAAGCCAAGTCCTGGATCGAGGAAGCCCTTTGGCTCTTCGACAAACAGAAGACGAACGAGTTGGTCGAGACGGCCGCGGAGGTTCTGGCCGCCGCTGGCGAGGCGGACCGTGCCCTCGCTCTGCTGTGGGAGGCGTTTGTCGAGAGCCCTTCCCTATCCAGGTACCGGACGCTCACACAGACTGCGAAGGCTGCCGGGGTGTCGGAGGACTGGCCACGGCGCTGCCTCGATCATCTCGAAGAGGTGACTGCAGCTGAGGAAGTCGAAGGGAGCGGACCCCGCTATGGCTGGGAGGCCTTTAGATCGGCAGACGTTCTGATCGAGATCCACCTTTCGGAGAAGCACCTGGCAGAGGCCTGGGCGATCGCCAAGACCTACACGATCTCGTCGCGGATCTCGGAGCAGCTGGCCCGCGCCAGCGAGTCCACCCGACCAGCGGAGGCTGCAGGGATTTACGAGGCACTTGCCGAGACCGCCATCAAGCAGACCAACCGCTCAAGCTATGAGGAGGCTTGCGAGCACTTAGGCAAGGCCAGCGCGCTGAGAGAGCGGGCAGGGCAGATAGACCGCTTCGCCGACCTGCTTGCCGATCTACGCCGTCGGCACAAGGCCAAGCGTACATTCATCGCGCTGCTGGCCGAGCAATTTCCGTAAGGGAAACGGCCCGGCCCCTCGTTGCAGTTACGGCAACAGCACCGTCGAGCCCGTGGTCTTGCGGCCCTCCAGATCCCGATGCGCCTGTTCGGCCTCTGTTAGCGGATAGGTCTGGTCGATGCGGATCTTGATGTCGCCGTTGCGCACGCGGCGGAAGAGGTCGCGGGCCATGGTTTGCAGACGGACCGGCGTGCCGGCATAGCTCATCAAGGTCGGGCGGGTCACGTAGAGCGAGCCCTTGGCGGCGAGCTGGCCGATGTTGACCGGGGGGACGGCGCCCGAGGCATTGCCGAAGCTGACCATCAGGCCGAACATCTGCAGGCAGTCCAGCGACATGTCCCAGGTGTCGGCGCCGACGCCGTCGAAGACCACCGGCACGCCCTTGCCCTCGGTCAGCTCCTGCACGCGCTCGACCACATTCTCTTCGCGGTAGTTGATCACGTGATGGCAGCCGTGGGCGCGCGCCAGGGTGGCCTTCTCCGCACTGCCGACCGTACCGATGACGCGCGCGCCCAAGGCATCCAGCCACTGGCAGGCGATCAGGCCGACACCACCGGCCGCAGCGTGGAAGAGAACCGTTTCGCCTTCCTTCACCTCGTAGGTCTGGCGGATCAGGTACTGCGTCGTCAGGCCTTTGAGCATCATCGCCGCGGCGGTCCGCTCGTCCACCCCGTCGGGCAGACGCACCAGGGTCGCCGTCCCCATCACGCGCGCGCTCGCGTAGGCGCCCAGCGGACCGGTGCAATAGGCGACGCGATCGCCGACGAAGAAGTCGCGCACGCCCGGTCCTACGGCCTCAATGGTGCCGGCGGCTTCCAGCCCGATACCGGCGGGAAACTCCACCGGATAGAGGCCGCTGCGGTGATAGGTGTCGATGTAATTCAGCCCGACGGCGGTCTGGTGCAGCAGCACCTGGCCCTCGCCCGGGCTTCCCAGGCTTTGGCTCTTGGTCTCCAGTACCTCCGGCCCGCCGGCTTCGCGGGCAACGATTACGGTCGCATCCATGGGGCTCTAGCCTCCCAAATTCTGTTTGAAAAAGGCCGCACTGCGGCTATTGGCCAGTTCCGCGGCCGCGGCATCGAAGTGCTCGCCGCCCTCGCGCGCAAAGGCGTGGTCCTGGCCTTCATAGACGTGAAAGGCGACGCTCGGCCGGGAAGCCAGGCCCTCGTGCATCGCTGCCTGCGCTTCGGGCGGGACAAATTGATCCTTTGTGGGGACGTGCAGCATCAGCGGCTTGGTGATGTTGTCGGCCTCGTCCAGCAGCTGATCGATCTGCACCCCGTAATAGCCGACACTGCAGTCGGCATCGCTGCGGGTCGCCATCAGATAGGCGAGCTTGCCGCCCAGACAGTATCCGACACAGCCGACCTTGCCGTTGCCGGCCGGGTGCTCGCGCAGCACGGCAAGTGCAGTCTTGAGGTCTTCGATTCCCTGGTCGACGTCGAAGCGCCCGAAGAGGTCGAAGGCCTTGGCCCACTCGGCCTCGGTCTTGTCGGTCAGCTGAATGCCGGGCTCCAGGCGCCAGAAGATATCGGGGCAGGCGGCGACATAGCCTTGGGCGGCCAGGCCGTCACAGATGTCGCGCATCACCTGATTAACCCCGAAGATCTCTTGGATCACCAGGATCGCCGGCGCCGGTGTCGTCGCCGGCAGGGCAAGATAGCCCCCCATCTCTCCCGCATCGGTCTTGAACGTGATTTCCGGCATGCCTCTGGTTCCTTCTGTTCAGCCTTCTTCTGTGGCCGACAGACTGCCAAAGCGCCGGACGAAGAACAATTGCCCAACAGGATAAGGGGCCTGGAAATCGGCCGTTACAGCCAAGTGGATAAGGTCAATCCGGAAATGAAGAAGGAGCCGGAGGGTCGTTTCGCCCTCTTGGCTCCTTCGTCTGTCGGCCCCCTGTCAACTTGCCGAGCCGATAAGCTACTCATCCCAGTCCAGAAGGCAAGGAAGAATCGCACCTGCCGGCCGATTTTTACGTAGCAAATCGAGGGACTTGGGGGCTCTCAGCTTTTGAACAGCTTGGCCGCGTCACCCAGATAGGACTGCTTTCCCGCTTTGGTGGTTTCGACGCGCTCCAGCTCAGCCTTCAAGGCGGCCGCGTAGTCAT
Source organism: Kiloniellales bacterium (assembly GCA_040219175.1). GTDB lineage: Bacteria > Pseudomonadota > Alphaproteobacteria > Kiloniellales > JACOMY01 > JACOMY01. The sequence goes on along the minus strand of JAVJSY010000039.1, from coordinate 18,824 downwards.
CCAACTCCTCGACCCCAAAGCTGTAGAGATCGCAGCCCAGGATCCAGTGCTTCGGCGGCGGCTTTTCCTCTTCGTCCATGACGTCCTCTGCTCCTTGCTGACATCTGCCTTCTGCCGGCACCCCTTGTCCTAAGGCAAAGAAGGCCGTTAGATCATGCCACAACGGCAGCGCAAGTTGTGCTGCCAAGTCAAGGGAGCGAAAGCCGGTGGCTCTAAGCGGCGATATGAAGGCGATCGAAATCAAAGAGGCCGGCGCACCTGAGGTGTTGCAGGCCGGCACGCGACCCATACCGCAGCCCGGCGCGGGCGAGGTCCTGATCCGCGTGGCCGCGGCCGGCGTGAACCGCCCCGACGTGCTGCAGCGCCTGGGCGGCTATCCGCCACCACCGGGTGCCAGCAACATTCCCGGACTGGAGATTGCCGGCGAGGTGGTGGCGCTGGGGCCGGAGACCGAGGCACCGGCCCTGGGTAGCCAGGTCACCGCCTTGGTTACCGGCGGCGGCTATGCGGAGTACTGCCTCGCGCCGGCCCCGCAGTGCCTCGCGGTACCCAAAGGCTTGTCCCTGCTGGAGGCAGCAGCACTGCCCGAAACCTACTTCACCGTCTGGTCCAACGTCTTCGACCGCGGTGGCCTCAAGGCCGGCGAAACTCTTCTAGTGCAGGGGGGCAGCTCCGGCATCGGCACCACCGCGATCCAGATGGCGAAAGCCTTCGGCGCGCGAGTTCTGGTCACAGCCGGAACTACGGAGAAATGCCAGGCTTGCGTCGAACTGGGCGCGGACCGCGCCATCAACTACCGCGAGGAGGACTTCGTCGCCATCGCCAAGGAAGAGACCGGCGGCAAGGGTGTCAATGTCGTCTTGGACATGGTCGGTGGCGACTACATCGAGCGCGAGGTTGCGGCCCTGGCCCCTGACGGACGGCTGGTCTTCATCGCCTTCCTCGGCGGCAGCAAGGCCCGGATCAACTTTCTGCCGATCATGCTGAAGCGGCTGACGGTGACCGGATCGACCTTGCGGGCGCGCTCCGTCGACTTCAAGGCGGCGATTGCGGAAAAGCTGAGCGCTTCGGTCTGGCCGCTATTGGAAAGCGGCCAGATGAAGCCGCTGATCCACGCGACTTTCCCCCTGGAGCAGGCGGCAGATGCCCATCGCCTGATGGAATCCTCGACCCACATCGGCAAGATCATGCTGACGACTTGAGCGAAGGCTCTGAGGAGTCGGAAGGAGACGAAGCATATGACCCGCCCCATCGTCGAGGGTCCGCAGGCCCTGTCGGCAAACTGGCCGACGACGGCCGACGCGGTATCCAGCTGGACCGATCACTACTTCAGGCGCACCAAGGCGGTGGTGGAGACCTTCGGCGACTGCGAGGTCACCTATGCCGTCTTCATGCGGCGTCCGGTGATCTCGGCGCCGCGCCTGGCGCTCGCCTGGTTGAAGGCCGTGGCAGCCGAACGTGGCACCGAGTTCGACATCGAGATGTTGCACCCGGAAGGCAAGTGGGTGGGTGCCGGCGAGCCAATCTTCTATCTGACCGGGCGCTTTGCTCAGCTGGTCGACCTGGAGACCCTGCTGCTGCAGAAGCTGGGTCCGGCCTGCGTTGCCGCTTTCAACGCCTACACCATGTGCGCCGACCTACCGAAGGTCGCCTTCCTGGCCATGGACGCGCGCCACTGCGCCGGCACCGAGATGGCAGAGATCATGGCCTATGCGGCCTCCGTCGGCTCCAAGCGCGCACAGCGCAAGGTCGGCGCGGTTGGATTCTTCGGCAACGCGACCGATGCCACCGCGCATTTTTTCGACCGCGAAAGCGGAGTTGGGACCATGCCGCACGCCCTGATCGGCTATGCCGGCTCTACCCTGCGCGCTTCGGAGATGTACGATCAACTCTATCCGGACGAGCCGATGACGGTCTTGGTCGACTACTTCGCCCAAGAGGTGACCGACAGCTTGGCGGTCGCGCGGCGCTTTCCGGAACGTGCCGCGGCCGGGACCCTAGCGGTCCGCCTGGACACGCCTGGCAGCCGCTATGTCGAGGGCCTGGACCCTACGGTCTCCTACGCCGTCTTGGAGCGCAACGCGCCGGCGGCCATCCGTGGCTACCGCAATGAAGAAGAGCTGCGCTATCTGGTCGGAGCCGGGGTCACTGCCGCAGCGCTTTGGTATATGCGCGAGTTGCTGGACGAGGCAGGCTTCGAGAAGGTGAAGCTGGTCGCATCCTCCGGCTTCGACCCGCGAAAATGCCGTTTGATGGCCGATGCCGGCGTCCCCGTTGACGTCATCGGCAGCGGCAGTTTCCTGCCGGCACGCTGGGGAGAGACCTATGCCACTGCCGATATTGTGGCCTATGACGGGGTGCCGCGGGTTAAGGTCGGCCGCGAGTTCCTCTTGCGCAAGCAGGACGAGGCTTAGAGCGCGATGGCGATCGATCGAATAGGTCTATCGGCTGAATCGCGCTCTACACGTATGAAAGTAGACCAAGATTCAGACCGCAGGCCGTTGCCACCTGCAGTCGTCGCGGTCTAGGCCGGCGGGGCAGACAGCGAACGGCCGGATCGATCGAGGGAGTCCGTTTTGGATTTCAGGCTAATCGGCCATGTCTTTGGGTTGCTGGTTATGGTGCTGGGGCTGCTGTGCCTCTTTCCAGCACTGGCCGATTGGGTTGACCAAGGCCCGGATACCTCGATCTTCCTTGCCAGCTCTGCGGTCACGATCTTCGCGGGCGGCGGTCTGGCGCTGACCTTCCGGGTGAGCAGTCGCAAGCTTACCTTGCCGCAAGCTTTCGTCCTGACGCCGCTCTGCTGGTTCGGTCTACCGCTCTTCGCGGCTCTGCCGCTGCTCTGGGGCCATCAGGAGCTGAGCTGGGCCGATGCCTACTTCGAGGCGGTCTCCGGATTGACCACGACCGGCTCTACCATCCTGACCGGCCTGGATGTCATGCCGCAGGGGATCCTGCTGTGGCGCGGCCTCTTGCAGTGGGTCGGTGGGCTGGGTGTGATCATGATCGCGATCGCCGTCCTACCGCTCTTGAAGATCGGCGGCATGCAGCTGATGCGGACCGAGTTTTCCGACCGTTCCGACAAGGTGCTGCCACGAGCCTCGCAGCTGGCCGCGACCATCGGCCTGATCTACCTGCTGCTGACCGTCGCCTGCATGGTCGCCTATTGGATGACCGGCATGCCGCTCTTCGATGCTGCGATTCACGGAATGACCACTGTGGCGACCGGGGGCTTCTCGACCTCGGATCTTTCGATGGGTGCCTTCAACGCCAAGGCGCAGTGGGTCTGCGTCCTCTTCATGATCGCCGGCAGCCTGCCTTTCGTCTTGATGGTGCGCGCCGTCTATGGCCAGCCCAAGGCGCTGTGGCGGGACAGTCAGGTCCGCGCCTTCATCATGATCTGGGCTTTTCTGGTCCTGGCCGCCGGGATCTTGCTCTGGCTGGGCGACGTCTATGGCGCGCTGGAGCGTAGCCTGCGCTTCGCCGCCCTCAACATCACCTCGATCGCCACCACCACCGGCTATGCCTCGACCGATTTCCAGCTCTGGGGCAGCGTGGCGACACCCTTCTTCTTCTTCCTGATGATGCTGGGCGGCTGCACCGGCTCGACAACGGGCAGTCTCAAGGTCTTTCGTTGGCAGATCCTGGGTCTGGAGGTGCGCCGCCAGGTCAATCAGACCCTGGACCCCAAGCGGGTGGTCACCCGTCGCTACAACAGAAAGCCGCTGCCGCCGGAGATCGCACAGTCGGTCTGTGTCTATCTCTTCATCGTGCTGGCCTTGATCGGTCTCGGCGCCGCTGCCCTGGCCTCGACCGGCATCTCCTTCATCACCGCGCTTTCCGGCGCCGTAACCGCCATCACCAACGTCGGCCCCGGCCTGGGTCCGACCATCGGGCCTGCCGGCACCTTCGGACCCTTGCCGGACACCGCCAAGTGGATCTCTTCGCTGCTGATGGTCTTGGGCCGCCTGGAAATCCTGACGGTCCTGGTTCTCTTCGATCCCCGCTTCTGGAGTCGCTGACGGATTGGCGGCGGCCGATTGCCTATTGGTTCATTGAATCGAAGAAATCCGCGTTGTTCTTGGAGTGCTTCAGCTTGTCCTGCAGGAACTCCATGGAATCGGTGACGCCCATCGGCATGAGGATTCGGCGCAGCACCCACATCTTGGTGAGCGTCGCCTTGTCGACCAGCAGCTCTTCCTTGCGGGTGCCGGACTTGCCGATGTCGATGGCCGGGAAGTTGCGCTTGTCGGCCAGCTTGCGGTCCAGAACGATCTCGGAGTTGCCGGTGCCCTTGAACTCTTCGAAGATGACCTCGTCCATGCGGCTGCCGGTGTCGATCAGCGCGGTGCCGATGATGGTCAGGCTGCCACCTTCTTCGATGTTGCGGGCCGCACCGAAGAAGCGCTTGGGGCGCTGCAGTGCATTGGCATCCACGCCGCCGGTCAGAACCTTGCCCGAGGACGGCACGACCGTGTTGTAGGCCCGTGCCAGGCGGGTGATGGAATCCAGCAGGATCACCACATCCTTCTTGTGCTCGACCAGGCGCTTGGCCTTCTCGATCACCATCTCGGCGACCTGAACGTGGCGCTGTGCCGGCTCGTCGAAGGTGGAGGAGACGACCTCACCCTTCACCGAGCGATCCATGTCGGTCACCTCTTCCGGGCGCTCGTCGATCAGCAGGACCAAGAGATAGATCTCCGGGTGGTTGGCCGCGATCGAGCGCGCCAAATTCTGCAGGATCATGGTCTTGCCGGTGCGCGGCGGTGCCACGATCAGGGCACGCTGGCCCTTACCCAGAGGCGAGACCAGATCGATCACCCGCGGGGTCAGATCCTTCCTGGTGGGATCGTCCACCTCCAGCGAGATCTTCTCGTCCGGATAGAGCGGCGTCAGATTATCGAAGTTGATCCGGTGGCGTGCGGAATCCGGCCCATCGAAGTTGATGGTCGTCAGCTTCAACAGCGCGAAGTAGCGCTCGCCATCCTTGGGAGAGCGAATCTGACCTTCGACCGTGTCGCCGGTGCGCAGCGCAAAGCGCCGGACCTGCGAGGGCGAAACGTAGATATCGTCCGGTCCGGGCAGATAGTTGGCTTCCGGCGAGCGCAGGAAGCCAAAGCCGTCCGGCAGGATTTCCAGCACGCCGCCGCCGGAAATCTCTTGCCCATTTTCCGCCAGCTGCTTGAGGATCGCGAACATCATATCCTGCTTGCGCAGGACGCTCGCATTCTCGATATCCAGCTCTTCGGCCAGCGATAAGAGTTCTTGGGGAGTCTTGGATTTTAGTTCTAGGAGGTTCATGCCAGTACCCTAGCAGCCCTGTTTCAACGCCGAACGGCGGAATTTGAAAGAGTGTTTCGGTTCCCTGGAACGGCGAATGCTTACTCGCCATACAGACCGGCCACGCGAAAAAGGCGGTGCCGAGATGTTTGTTCGTGAAAGAAACCTGGATAGGTGGGTGGGACCTTGTGGTCCCTTCGTCGATGTGCATGTGGGTAGCCCGGCCACTCTTGGCAAGTCAACAGATTTCGATTTGCCGTCAGCCGCAGAGCAGAAAGCGGTCAGTTTGCGTGAAAGTCGACCTCCAGTTCACGCCACAGCGCATATTGATCGCCGGGCAGACGATAGGGTCCGCAGCGTAGGAAAGCGGCCTCCGCACCCCGCGCCAGTGCCCGATAGGTCTGGTCGGTCTCTGCGCGCCGGCGATCCTTCAAGAGCGTCTTGCGGATCGTGCCGTTTCGATTGAGGGTCACCAGAACGACGACGGAAGACACACCGGCAGCCTGCTCGGACGATCTGCGCCAACAGGGCGCCACCTGTGCTTGAATCGCTCTGACCAGATCGAGTTCGCTGTTCCGCGAGGGTCCCGGGGAAGGCGCCTGCCTGGCTGCCGCTGCAACCTCAGGAATTGGTTGAGGCGCAGGCGGCTGCTCCTCTTGTGCCACCTGTTGAGAGATCTCTGGTTGAGGGATCTCTGGCAAGACCACCTCCCGATCCGGTTTGGTCGGTGGCGAGGCACGACGGACGAGCTCCGGCTCCAAATCCAGCGGCGGTGGTGACGGCGTTTCTACAAGATCACCCAGCTGTCGGGGTTCTGTCGGCAGAGCAACATCCTGAGCGGCTGGTGCTGGCGGGAGATCCAGCGCTGGAGGCGACGGCGGTTCCGCAAGTTTGGCCAGCGGCGGCGGTTCCTCCGATAGAGCATCAGCCCGATCGGCAGGTTCTGGCGGGGAGTCCGGCGGTGGTGCTTCAGCGATCTCCTGCGGCTCCGAGGGAGGTGCTTCGGCCAGTGTTTCCAACGGTGTTTCCAACGGTGTCTCTGGCGGTATCTCTGGCGGTGTCTCTGGTCCTGGGGGCTGCTCTGTTGACAAAGGCTCGGGCTCCAATGCTTCGGCGAGCTGCTGCGGCTCTTGCGGTAGAGGCACCGGACTATCCTCAACCTCTGGCTCGACCGGCGCCTCGGAGGGCGCTGGCAAGGGCTCATCTGCCGCGATCACCTCTGGTACAGGCAGGGGATCCGTAGCTGCGGGCTCCGGAGTTTCAGCCTCCACGGGACGCACTTCAACGCTCTCAGCCGCCTCGGGCAGGGGCGGTTCCTCCACAGTATCCAGCAGCGGCTCGACGATCTCCGGTTCGGCGGCGTGCGGTTCGATAGGTTTTTCGGGCAGCGGCTCAACCTGGTCCAATGGCACCACTTCTTCGTCCGAGGTCGCGAGGGCTGCCTTCGGCTCAAGCGGCTCGCTGGGCAGGTAGGCCAGTTGCTCCGGAGACTCTTGCGCCACCAGATCCTCCGGCGTTAAGGGCTGCGGTGGAGCAAGCGCGCTACCCTCTCCTTCGTCGATCTGCGAGGAGGGGGGCAGGTAGGTCAGTTCGAAGACACGTTCTTCCGACACTGGCAGATACGAGTGCGGCAGCACGAAGAAGATGAAAGCCGCTATGCCATGCAGCAGAAAAGAGAAGACCAGGCCGCGCGTTGCCATGTCTCAGCGTCCCGAGCCTGCAGGAAAGATCGGCACGTAGAGACGATTGCGTGAATGATCGAAGACAGTCTCGTAGCCACGGCTTGCCAACAGCTCGGATATCGAGATGCCCTTCGCAGCCGCATAGAGCTTATCCCCTTGAACCGCTTCGCCTTCGATGTAGTGTTCAAAAAGGTCCGCGCTCTGCCTGTTCAGGTCCAGTCCATGCTTGCGCGCAAAATCGCGCCAGGCTTGCACCGCCTCGAGGCAAGGGTTGATGGAATAGTAGTTGTTCTGACACGCGCCCACTTCCAATCCGCTGCGGCGCTTGACGCCGTAGGTTCTGACCTCTGTGGCTAAGGCGTTATCGGGCCCACGCACCTGGCTTTTCTTGGCTGACGCGAAGAGGCGGTCGGCCTCACGTGTGCGGCCTTCGACATAGGCTTCGAACATTCGTGCCGACTGCGCATTGAGCACAAGACCGTGTTGGCGAGCGAAGGCTTTCCAAGCACTTACCGCCTTTGGACAGGGTTTCGCCGAGAGAGGATGGTTCGAGCAGGCCGTGTCGCGTCCGGCGGAGCGTCGAACGCCCAGCGTGAACACCGTGGAAGCCACACCACGCGGTGCCTGCAGATCTTCGGGTAGGCTGTAACCTTTGGTCTGTGCATAGATCCGATCGGCGGTCTTGTAGTCCCGCTCGATGTAGGAGCGCAGCATTCGTGCCGTTTGGGGGCTTCGCGGTAGATCGTGCATGCGCGTGAAGGCGTACCAGGCCGAAACGATCCCCGGGCAGGGGTTCTGCGCATAGACATTGTTGATGCAGCCTACATCCCGGCCCGCCTCAGGTGCGATGTTGAGCCGAGCGACGTCCTTTACGACCTCATCGTAGTAAGAGCCACTGCGATAGGCCTCTGGCACCTGAGAAACGGCAGCGGTTCCGCTCATCAGGCAGGCAAACACTAGGCACAGGCCCCAGATTCGCATTGCCTCGCTCCAGCCGGTCAGCCGCGTGCTTATCCGCATTCGACCACGAAAGGTAGCCGCTTAAGATGGTGTAATCTTAAAGACTTACCAGTGCGGTTGCAAACCTCGCTCGGACAGATCGTTTGTTCTTAGAAAGGCTTCACGATCACCAGGATGACGATGACGACCATCAACAGCGTCGGCACCTCGTTCACCATACGGAAGAAGCGCTGCGAGTGGGTGTTGCGATCTTCGGCAAAGGCGCGGCGCCAGCTTGCCATCATATGGTGGCTGATCTGCAAGAAGACCACCAGCAAGAGCTTTGCGTGGAACCAGCCGCTGCTCCACGCATCGATCGCGGAAGCCGTCAAAAGACCGAAGACCCAGGCGGCTATCATCGCCGGGTTCATGATGAAGCGCATCAGCTTGCGCTCCATCACCTTGAAGCGCTCGCTCTCAGCCGTGCCCGGCGTTGTCTCGCAGTGATAGACGAACAGCCGCGGCAGATAGAGCAGGCCCGCCATCCAAGCGATGATGGCGATCACATGGATCGATTTGAACCAGAGGTAGCCGTCGGCGATAATCTCCTGCATCCGCTATGTCTCCACACCAGCACAAGGACAACCGGACCATTTCGCCGCGCAAATACGGCTTCCGGTCATTGAACTCAAGATTGGCCCGCGCGCAATTGCAGCCCGCACCACATCTGCCAATCCCTGGATGAAGGTCGCACCTGCATCGACCGTCGGCACGCGCAGATAGATCGGCACGCCGCTGGCCTCTGCTTCCTCGGCCAGCTCTATGTCTAGCTCGACCAGCGTTTCGGAGTGCTCGGAGACAAAGGCGATTGGCGCCAGCACCAAGGGCTTCTTGTCACTGCCTGCGCGCCTGACCTCGTCGATGGTCGCCGGACCGATCCATTTCAACGGTCCCACGCGGCTTTGATAACAGACCACCAGGTCCAGATCCTCGATAGCCAAGGCCTGGCGGATCGCCGCGGCCGTGCGCTCGACCTGCCACTGGTAAGGATCGCCGGCCTCCACGATCTTCTCCGGCAGACCGTGTGCCGAGAGCAGCAGACGGGGTTTGCCGACAGCTGCGGCTTCTTCGAGGCGCGGCGCAATCAGTTTCGCAGCCTCGGCGATGAACCCCGGCTCATCGGGATAGCAGCAGACGCTATGGCATGGCACGTCGGCCAGACCCACCGCTTTGGCTTCCTTCTCCCACTCCTGCAACGAGGACCCACTGGTGGTGGTCGAGAACTGCGGGTAGAGGGGCAAGAGCACCAGACGATCGGGCTTTGCGGCGGCCACCTTGCGGGCAACCTCTTTGGCGCGTGGATGCCAGTAGCGCATGATTGGGAAGATCTGCACGTCGCCAAGGTCATCCAGACAGGCGCGCAGCGCCTCGGCCTGTGCCAAGGTATTCGGCAGGATCGGCGATGCACCGCCCATTTGGGCATAGATCTCGCGTGCGACCGGTGCACGCCTGGAGGAAATCAGCTTGGCCAAAAGCATCCGCAACGGCCAGGGCAAGCGGATGATTGCCGGGTCGCTGAAAAGGTTTTGCAGGAAGGGCTGCACCGCCTCGAGTGAGTCGGGACCGCCGAGGTTGAAGAGAAGGATCGCGGTTCGAGGGCTTTGCTTCATAGCTTCAAGACCTAAAGCTACGGACCTGCTCGACAAGAGCGGCAACATGCTCCGGCGGCGTATGCTGCAAAACACCGTGGCCAAGGTTGAAGATGTGCGGTCCCTTGCTCAGCTGCCGCAGGATCCTATCGACCTCCAGGTGCAATGCCTCACCGCCGGCCTTGAGAATCTCGGGCGCGAGGTTGCCCTGTATGACGATCCGGCTTTGCAGGGCCTCCGCCGCCCAGGCCAGGTCCTGTCCCTGGTCGAGCGAGAGGCCAGCCGCACGACCATCTTCGGCCACAGTCAAGAGTCCCTCCCGGCCGATCTGCCTGGGGAAGAGAATCACCGGGACGCCCGGATGCAAGCGCGCCAGCTCACCGGTGATCCGCAACAGCGGCGCCAGCGACCATTTGGAGACCTCGTCACCCTGCAAGGCGCCGGCCCAGGAATCGAACAGCTGCACAACCTCGGCACCGGCTTCGATCTGACGCGATAGATGCAGCACGATGCTCTCGACCAGACAGTCGATCAATTGACCGAAGTAGGTCGGGCGTTGCCGCATCACGGCCTGCGCCTTGGGAAAGCCGCTGCCACCCTTGCCATCGATCATGTAGCAAGCCAAGGTCCAGGGCGCGCCAGCGAAGCCAATCAGGGTCTTCTCCGGTCCCAGCTGGCTGGCGACCAGGGCGAGGGCCTCATAGACGGGTGCCAGTTCCTCCAGAAAAGCCTTTTCCTCGAGTTTCGGCAGCTCCTGCAAGGGCTCCAATTTCGGCCCTTCGCCTTCTTGGAAAGCCAGGTCCTGCCCCAATGCCTGGGGTATCACCAGGATGTCGGAGAAGATGATGGCGGCATCCAGCTCGAAGCGCCGGAGCGGCTGGATGGTCACCTCGGCAGCCAGCGTTGGATTATAGCAAAGGTCGAGGAAACTACCGGCTTCGGCTCGAACCTTGCGATATTCGGGCAGGTAGCGACCGGCCTGGCGCATGAGCCAGATCGGCGGCCTCTCCGCCGGTTCTCCCAGCAGGCAGTCGAGCAATGGCTTGTGTGTGTCGCTGTTCGTCATACCCCCTACCTGCCACGTCTTTTCCAGGAAACCAAACAGAGACTCTTAAGAAGTTTTTTAGTTGTAGTTGTAGTTGGGGGTGGGGATAGCGGGGAATAACGATCTGCCCACGGGACTGCCCACAGAAGGATCGTTGCGCCATCCAGCTGTGGGTTGGATGTGAACCTGTATCGGGCAGGCCGGCCTGGCAAGGGGCAGAGGTTCGCTTTCCCCCAGGCTGTGTGTTCTGGGGATAGGATCGGGTACTCCCGGTTTTGCACAAGGCAGATTAGCCGGGTGGATCAGTCTGTGGAGATTGCGGCACATTGTGGTGACAGTTAATCCTATGGTCCCAGCACACCCCGAGATATCCCCGTAATGCCTCATTCTATCCACCATCTGCATCTGGTGTCCGACGCGACCGGAGAAACCATCGCCTCCGTTGCGCGCGCCTGCCTGGTGCAATTCGATGCGGTTGAGCCGGTGGAGCATGTCTGGTCGCTGATCCGAACGGTCGGACAGGTCGATCGTGTTCTGCGTAGCATCGAGGCCAATCCGGGACCGGTGCTCTTCACCCTGGTGAACGAAGGCATGCGGCGCCGGCTTCTGGACGGCTGCGAGCGCTTGCAGGTGCCGACGATTGCCGTGCTGGATCCGGTTATTCACCTGCTGGCCGGGCAGTTTCGATCGCCGATCAAGGGGCGGCCGGGCCTGCAGCATGTGATGGACGAGGACTATCGCAAACGCATCGATGCCGTGCACTTTTCCTTGGCCCACGATGATGGGCAGGCGACCGAGGATTATGAGTTTGCCGATGTCATCGTGATCGGCGTCTCGCGCACCTCGAAGACACCGACTTGCATGTATCTCGCCAACCGTGGCGTAAAGGCTGCGAACATTCCGCTCGTATACGGTATGGAGCTTCCGGCGACGCTGCTGGCGCAAAGCGGCAAGACCGGACGCCCGCTGGTCGTCGGCCTGACGACGGATCCCAAGGCCCTAACGGCGATCCGCCGCACGCGCTTGCGGCATCTGGGTCAGGCCGAGGCGGATACGGACTATGCGGATCTTGAACGTGTGCAGGATGAACTGAAATGGGCCCGGCGCCTGTTCGTCAAACACGGTTGGCCGGTGATCGATGTGACCCGTCGCTCGGTCGAGGAGACCGCGGCCTCGATAATGAACTACTTGCAGCAGATCGATGGAGGCGTCTCGCGTGTCTGAAGAGCTGATTTTGGCATCCGGCAGTGGCACCCGGCGACGCTTGCTGGAGGCGGCCGGCGTTGCCTTTCGCCAGTGTCCTCCCTCGGTCGACGAGGGTGCGGTGAAAGACAGCCTGAAGGCGGAGGGCGCAGATGCGATGGATGCCGCCGAGGCGCTGGCCGAGGTGAAGGCACGCCAGATCGCGCTGCGCGAGCCGCAAGCACTGGTCGTCGGCGCGGATCAGATGCTGGACTGCGAGGGTGACTGGTTCGACAAGCCGGTCGATGCCGCCGCCGTTGCCCAGCATCTGGAGCGCCTGCAAGGCCGTCGGCACCGCTTGTCGACCGCCGCGGTTATCTGTCTGGGTGGCCAGCGCATCTGGCATCAGCGCGTAGAAGCCTGGCTCACGATGCGCAGGCTCAGCCCTGCGTTCATCGCCGGCTACGTTTCGGCCTATGGCGCGCGCGCTAAAGAGAGCGTCGGTGGGTATCAGTTGGAGGCAGAGGGGGTTCAGCTTTTCACCGCCGTCGAGGGCGATCACTTCACCATCCAAGGCCTGCCGCTGCTGCCGCTGCTGGGCTTCTTGCGCGATCGTGGAGTGCTGCCGCGGTGAGGCTAAGCGGCAAGGCCAAGCTGGCAGGAGTCATCGGCTGGCCCGTTGGTCACTCCCGTTCGCCGCTGCTGCACGGGCATTGGCTGGAGCGCTATGGCATCGACGGGGCCTATCTGCCCCTGGCCGTGCCGCCCGGTCGGCTGGCGACAGCCCTGGAGGGACTCTCCGCGCTTGGCTTTCGCGGCGCGAACGTCACCATCCCTCATAAGGAAGAGGCCTTGCGGCTCTGCACCCGGCTGACACCGCAAGCCCGGGCGATCGGCGCTGCCAACACCCTGATCGTCGAAGACGATGGTCTGCTGGGTGACAACAGCGACGGTTTCGGCTTTCTGGCCAATCTGGATGAGACGGCTGGGTGGAAACCGGCGGGCAAGCGCTGCCTGGTACTGGGCGCTGGCGGGTCGTCGCGGGCGGTTATCTGGTCGCTGATCGACGGCGGAGCCGAGGAGGTCATCGTGACCAACCGGACGGCCGAGCGCGCGGCCGGGCTGGCGCAGGAATTCGGCGCGAGCAGCAGGCCATGGGAGGAGCGCGAAGGCGCGCTCGCGGACATAGACCTGGTGGTCAACACCACCAGTCTCGGGATGCAGGGACAGGCAGCGCTCGATCTGCCGCTCGACCGCTTGCCTGGTCATGCTTTGGTGACGGATCTGGTCTATGCACCGCTTGAGACGCCGCTGTTGGCGGCCGCGGCGAGACGGGGCAATCCCACGGTGGACGGTTTGGGTATGTTGCTGCACCAGGCGAGGCCGGGCTTTGCTGCCTGGTTCGGGGTCGAACCGCAGGTCGATCAGGCGCTCCGCAGCGCCGTTCTAGGTTAGGGAGATGCGCATCCTGGGGCTTACCGGCGGGATCGCCATGGGCAAGTCGACAGCGGCGAAGGCCTTTCGGCGTCTGGGGATCCCGGTCCATGATGCCGATGCTACGGTACACCGCCTCTATCGCTCGGGAGGAGCCGCGGTTGCACCCATCGCTGAAGCCTTCCCCGAGGCTGTGGTGGAAGGCGCGGTTGACCGCGGCCGTTTGGGAGCCTTGGTGCTGGGTAAGCCGGAAGCCTTGCGGCGTCTGGAAGGCATCATGCACCCTTTGGTCCGGCAAGCGACGCGGCGCTGGCTTGCCGTGATGGCGCGGCGGCGCTGTGGCTTGGTAGTGCTCGACATTCCTCTGCTCTACGAGACCGGCGGCGAGCGGCTCTGCGATGCTGTGCTGGTGGTCAGTGCGCCGGGATTTCTACAGCGACAGCGGGCGCTGTCTCGTAGCGGGATGAGTGAAGAAAAGCTGGCTGCGATTCTGGCCCGCCAGGTAAAGGATCACGACCGCCGCCGCCGTGCCGACTATCTGGTCTGGACCGGCCTCGGCAAAGGCCAGGCGCGGCGCAGCCTGGGCCGTATTGTTGCCAGGGAGCGATCCAGCCAGGGCAGGGTTTGGGCGCCAGGCTTTGGCCGAACGGCGAAGAGCAAGAGAAGGGCGAAGCGATGAACTTGCGGGAGATCGTGCTCGATACGGAAACCACCGGCCTCGACCCGGCTTCCGGCCATCGTATCGTCGAGGTGGCCGGCATCGAGATGATCAATCACCTGCCGACCGGCGAGACCTTTCGTCGCTATATCAACCCGGAACGCGATATGCCGGAGGAGGCCGAGCGGATTCACGGGTTGAGCGAGACCTTCTTGGCCGACAAGCCGGTCTTTGCCGCTGTCGCGCAGGAACTGGCGGACTTTCTGGGCGATGCGACCCTGGTCATCCACAACGCCAGCTTCGACATGAAATTTCTCAATGCGGAGTTCAAGAAGGTCGGCTTTCCGACCCTGCCGGCCTCGCGTGCGATCGACACGGTCGAGATGGCGCGGAAGCGCTTTCCGGGTGCGCAGGCCAGTCTCGATGCCCTCTGTCGCCGCTTCGCCATCGACAATTCCGCCCGGACCTACCACGGCGCCCTGCTGGACTGCGAGCTCTTGGCCGAGGTCTATCTGGAGCTGATCGGCGGACGTCAACCGACCTTGCTGTTGGGCAAACAACAGAAGACGACGGCGCAAACGACGGCCAACGCCGTGCAAGCCAAGAAAGAGGTCCGACCGCCGCGCCCGCATGGCCCGACGGAAGCCGAACTGGCCGCTCACAAGGCCATGCTGGAGACCTTGAAGGACCCGCTTTGGACGCGCGAGGGGGATTAGAGCCGTCTGAACGCCGCTCGGACAGCCTCGGCATCGCTCAGGAAGGAGGCGACGAAGCGATGCCCGCCGGCACCGGCTGCCGGCCAGGGGTAAAACAGAAATCCGGCTGCCTCCAGGCGCTTGACCAGATCGTCGGGTAGCTGCGCGAAGACCTCGTTGGCTTCGGTTGGATGTGCCAGGGTTGCGCCCAGCGCCTCCAGCTCTCCTGCAAGTGCCATCGCCGCTGCATTCGCCCGCCGCGCGTTCTTAAGCCAGAGGTCACCCTCCAGATAGGCCAAGAGCTGAACCGAGAAGAAGCGCATCTTCGAGAAGAGGTGCCCGACTCGCTTGCGGCGAAACCCCAGGGTCTCCGCAAGGTCCGGGTCGAAGACGAGCAGGGCCTCGCCGGCCATGCAGCCATTCTTGGTGCCGCCGAAGGACAGCAGGTCGACGCCCGCCTTCCAGGTGATCTCCGCCGGACTCGTCTCCAGGCTGACCAGTGCATTGGCGAAACGGGCGCCGTCCATGTGGAGTTTCAGCCCGTTGGCCCGCGCCAGCTCCGACAGCGCCCGGACTTCGGCGGGACGATAGACCGTACCGGCCTCGCTGGCTTGCGTGATCGAGATACCGGCCGGCTGCGGCGCATGGACGAAACCCTTGCCGACGATCGCCGGCGCCAGCGCGTCAGCCTGCAGCTTGCCGTCCTTGCCGTCTTGCGTTGCCAGCTTGGCACCGCCGGTGAAGAATTCCGGCCCGCCGCACTCGTCGACCTCTACATGCGCGTCCTTGTGGCAATAGACGACGCCCCAGGGCGGCGCCATGACCGAGAGCGCCAGGCCGTTGGCGGCACTGCCGGTGCCGACGACGAAGACGCCGACCTCGCGCTCGAAGACCTCGGCAAAGCGTGCTTCCAGTGCCGTGGTCCAGTCATCGTCGCCATAGGCGCCAGCACTGCCGCTGTTCGCAGCCGCAAGCGCATCCAGAATCTCAGGGGAGGCGCCCCAGACGTTGTCGGAACGGAAATCCATCGGCCTCTTGCCTTACTCTACCGCGCTGCTGCTCGGACCGAGCGAGATCCTGCCGATCTCCTTGCCGGTCTTGGGATCGATCTGGAGGATGGTCTCGCAGGTCTGCCTGTCCGGTCCGGCAAGACGGATGTAGAGAATACCGTCCCCGCTCCAGGCGTCGGCCAGCCGGCAGCTTGGGTCGCTGTCCAGAGTGATCTGGCCCACGGCTTCGCTGGGGGCGTCTCCGTCGACCCTGCTGACGATGGTGACAATCACGAAGGCAAATCCCGCTACGATCAGGATGCCCATGATGATCACCACGGCTTTCAAAGCCCGCATGGCACCACCACATAGTCAAAATCGACACAGAGCCCCATGACCTCAGCCCACTCTATCCAAATCACTGTCGACGAAGAGAACGCCGGCCAGCGGATCGACCGCTTTCTGGCGACGGCGCTGGCCGAGCATCTGCCCGCCATCTCGCGCAGCCGTGTTCAGGCACTGATCGCGGACGGCTGCGTCAGCGATGCGGGCCGGACCTTAGGCGAGGCCTCGGGCAAGGTCAAACCGGGTCAATGCCTGACCGTCGTCGTTCCGCCCGCCGCCCCAGCCAAACCGCAGGCCCAAGCGATTGACCTCAAGGTCGTCTATGAGGACGAGGCCCTGATCGTGATCGACAAGCCGGCCGGCATGGTCGTCCACCCGGCCCCCGGCAGCAGAGACGGGACCCTGGTCAACGCGCTTCTGGCGCACTGCGGCGAAAGCCTGCAGGGGGTGGGTGGCGTCAAGCGGCCCGGCATCGTGCATCGCCTGGATAAGGACACCAGCGGCCTGCTTGTCGCGGCCAAGAGCGACCAGGCCCATCAGGGTCTGGTTGCCCAGTTCGCCGCGCACACGGTCCAGCGCCGCTATCAAGCCCTGGTCTGGGGCCTGCCGAGCGCGATGGAGGGCCGGATCGAAGGCAACATCGGTCGCCATCCCAAGCAGCGGCAGAAGATGGCGGTCTTGACCAAGGGCGGCCGGCCTGCCGTCACCCACTACAAGGTTCTGCGCAGCTTAGGCGGCGGTGTGGCCGCACAGCTGCGCTGCCGTCTGGAAACCGGCCGGACCCACCAGATCCGGGTGCATATGGCGGAGTTGGGCCACGGTCTGATCGGAGATCCTCTCTACGGGCGCGTCAGCGCAGCGCGACGCAAAGCCCTGTCGCCAAGAGCCCGCGATTCGGTGCAGTCTTTAGGACGTCAGGCGCTACACGCCGAGGAACTGGGCTTTCTTCATCCTCTGTCCGGAAAGTGCCTCAATTTCCTCTCATCCGTGCCTGATGATCATCAATCTTTGCTGGACATACTCAGCAAGATGAATTCTAATGTTGAGTGATCTAGTCTGATTTAGGCTAGGCTCCAGGTGCCGCTGATTGGGCCTGGAAGACTATGAGGAGGCCACGATGGCACGTACGAACATTCCTTTGGCAGTTGGCGAGGGCAACCTCGGCCGCTATCTGCAGGAAATCAGACGCTTCCCGATGCTGGAGGCGGACCAAGAATTCATGCTGGCAAAGCGCTGGCAGGAGAAAGAAGACGTCAAGGCAGCGCACCAGCTGGTGACCAGCCATCTGCGCCTGGTGGCGAAGATCGCGATGGGCTATCGCGGCTATGGCTTGCCGGTGTCGGAACTGATCTCCGAAGGCAACGTCGGCATGATGCAGGCGGTGAAGCGCTTCGATCCCGACCGCGGCTTCCGCCTTGCGACCTATGCCATGTGGTGGATTCGCGCCGCCATTCAGGAATATATCCTGCACTCCTGGTCGCTGGTGAAGATGGGTACCACGGCCGCACAGAAGAAGCTCTTCTTCAACTTGCGTCGCCTGAAGGGTCAGATGCAGGCGATCGAAGAGGGCGATCTGAAGCCCGAGCAGGTCAAGAAGATCGCCGAGACCCTGTCGGTGCCGGAAGACGACGTGGTGCAGATGAACCGCCGCCTGGTGGCGCCGGATCACTCCCTGAACGCGCCGCTGCGCGTCGATAGCGATGGCGAGTGGCAGGACTGGCTGGTCGACGAGAACGCCGTCAATCAGGAGCAGCAGCTTGCCGAGAGCGACGAGTTGGGCAAGCGCCGGGAGCTCTTGATGGCGGCCCTGGAGACCCTGACCGATCGCGAGCGGCACATTCTGGAAGAACGCCGCCTGAAAGACGACCCGACGACCCTGGAGGACCTCTCGCAGGTCTACAACATCTCGCGCGAGCGGGTGCGCCAGATTGAGGTCCGTGCTTTCGAGAAGTTGCAGCGCTCTATCAAGAATGCAGCCATCGATAAGAAGCTGATCGGCGCCGCATAAGAAGGGCACAAGCAGTTTCGGGCCGGGCTCTAAGGCTGGCCTTTCCTGCCGCGGTCTGGATAGACTTGGATCCAACAAGAACGCGTTCCAGGGAAGATCTGCATGCCCCAACGACAAGTCACCATCGTCAATCGGCGCGGTCTGCACGCCCGCGCCGCCGCTAAATTCGTCAAGCTGGCCGGCAGCTACGAGGCAGACGTGGTGGTCGAGAAAGAGGGCATGCGGGTCTCCGGTCTCTCGATCATGGGCTTGCTCATGCTGGCCGCCGCGCCCGGCTCGCAGGTGCAGATCGAAACCGATGGCTCGGCAGCACCGGAGGCACTGGAGGCTCTGGCCAACCTGGTCGATGGCGGTTTCGACGAATCCGACTAGAGGGTCCTGGAGTAGCTGGCCCTGGATCGTTTGGCCCTGGGTCGTTTAACCCTGGATCGTTTAGCCCTGGATCTACATCGTGACGAACCGACCAAACGGCACGCTCTATGTCGGCGTGACCGGCTGGACTGGCTCCTAATTGGAGCGCGGACACCCGGCAGAGGGCATTGGCGGCGCTCAGATCGCTAGGTAACGCTTTGCAGTCTCCGGCTCCGCCAGGGCCTCGGGCGAGAGTTCGGCGACCAGTGCGCCTTTTTCCATGACAAGGCAGCGGTCGGCGATCATGAAGACGAGGTCGAGGTTCTGCTCGACCAGCAGCACGGCGGTGCCGCGCACCCGGTTCAGCTCCAGCACCACCTCGGCTATGCGCTCGACGATGTTTGGCTGCACACCCTCCGAGGGCTCGTCTAGAGCGGAGTGAGGATAGTTTGAATCGGAAGGGGATTCCGGCGCGGTCGTAAAAGTGATTCAAGATGCTGGCTGGGTAAGGAGGCCAGCAAGGTATGCCGAAACCCCTATCGATGGACTTGCGTGAGCGGGCAGTGG
>JAVJSY010000038.1:0-116199 GCA_040219175.1 Kiloniellales bacterium | reverse complement strand
ACAACAACATCAACCTTATGGACATCAAGACCTACGTACATGATACGCTCTTCCATGACCCGTCTCCTATGCATGAGGCTCGGCGCTCGACCATCCAGCGCAACCCTCGTTACCTGCATATTGTGAGACGGGTCACCCCAGACTCAGGCGATCATGTGGTCTAACGTGTTGATCTGGTGGGGCAACTTATCCAGGCGGATGGGAACCATCCCTCTGGGCTGCACCACTAGGCTGTGCGTTGTGTGATAGACCGATTTGATCTCGGTCCGTCGGCCTCTGGACAGTTTGGCCCCCGGACAGTTTGGCCCCCGGACGTTTTGGCCCCCGGACAGTTTGGCCTAGCGATTGCCAAAGGGTCACTGGTGTCTGAAAAGAAGCAATCCCCGCGATGACGGCCCTAACCTGGTGCGATTTTCAGGCGAGAGCATCGCCCTATTGCCGGATTGTTTGATCTTGACCTGGACCACGACGGAGGTTGTCTCCTTATCGCGCAAAACCTGTCTCAGATGCAGCGGGGTCCGTTGGACCCAAGATGGGGCCGCACATCCCCGGACACGCGGCTTTACCAAGTTCTGAAAGATTTTTGCGCTTGACGGAACCAAGGCGCTTCTCCTAATTTCAAGAACGGTGGGATGCAAAGAGGCAATCCACTGATCGAGCAAAATGGCTCTCTTGGACCGCGCGTCCGAGGGGGCTTTTTTTGTTGTCCGATGTCTAAGGGTTCGGTGTGGCCTTACACTTGGCCTGTCGGTTGGTTGGCGCAGGTCTTGAGAAAAGACCGTTATCGCCGCCGGTCGCTGCGCGCCAGGCAGGACCACACCAGCAAGCCGCATCAAAGGTGATGTGCATTCGGTTTCGAGCAAAGTGACTTACGGCTATCCAGGGCCGATCTGAGTCGATTTTGTTGTGGGATGGCCAATGCGCGACACTATTTGGTTCCCGCAACCAGGATTCCACCTCGATCTCTGTTTTGAGATTTTGGGAGAGGATGAGGAGTTGCAACAATGAGCGAAGTAATGAACACGGCGGTGCGCGTCGCTTGCGATGTGGGTGGCACCTTCACAGATGTGTGCATCCTGAACGAGGCGACCGGCAAGATGCACGTCGCCAAGACCCCGACGACGCCCGATCCAATCGATGGGGTGATGAACGGAATCGCAGAGGGCGGCGTTGAGCTGAAAGACATGGTGCTGTTTTCGCATGGCACCACGTTAGCGACCAACGCGCTGATAACGCGGAAGTTTCCGCCCGCGGTGATGGTCACGACAGAGGGGTTTCGCGACGTCACCGAGATCCGACGCGGAACGCGCGATGACCTGTGGGACACCTACAAAGAAATGGCCCCGCCCTACATCGCCCGCCGCGACCGCCTGGTGGTCAAAGAGCGGATGGACTATGCCGGAGAGGTCGTCGAGCCCGTCGACGAGGCAGGCGCTCGCGAACTCGCTCGCATCATCAAGAAGCGCGGTGTGAAGACCATCGCTGTCTGCTTCGTCAACGCCTTTGCCAACCCCGTCAACGAGCAGCGCATGCGCGATATCCTGCTGGAGGAGTTGCCAGACGCCTCGATCTCCTTGTCGAGCGACATCATGCCGGAGATCTTCGAGCACGAACGTTTCTCCACCACCGTGAGCAACGCCATCCTCGCACCGGTCGCCGGTGACTATACGCAGAAACTGGCCGCGCGCATGCGTGCCGGCGGCTATAAGGAAGACGTGCTTCTGCTGCATTCCGGCGGCGGCGTGATGACCGCCGAGAATGCCCGCAACTTCGCAGCCCGCCTCTCCGCGTCCGGCATTGCAGCAGGCGCCATTGCCAGTCGTTTCGTAGCGCAACTGGCCGGTTTCGAGAACTCGATCAGCCTGGACATGGGTGGGACCAGCACGGACGTCTCGCTCTGTGACAACGGCACGCTGCCGATCACCAAAGACTGGTACGTGCAGTATGGCTATCCCATCTGCTTTCCAAGTATCGAGGTCTTGACGATCGGTGCCGGGGGCGGGTCTCTGGCCTGGATCGACGACGCCGGCGCCCTGCGCAACGGCCCACAGTCGGCAGGTTCCGTGCCGGGTCCGGTATGCTACAATCGTGGCGGCTCCGAGCCAACCAACAGCGATGCCAACGTCTTTCTCGGGCGCCTGGGCGACCAGCTGGCAGGCGGCGCCGTCGGCCTCGACAAGGGGCTGGCCGAGCAGGCGATCAAGCGTTCGATCGCCGATCCCTTGGGCATCAGCACGGAAGAGGCCGCGGTCTCGATCCTCAAGGTCGCCAACGCCAACATGGCCGATGCGGTGCGCATCGTCTCGATCCGCAAGGGCTACGATCCACGCGACTTTGCCCTGGTCGCCTTCGGTGGCGCTGGCGCCTTGCATGGTGCCGCGCTGGCCAAGGACCTGTCGATTCCCACGGTCCTGGTGCCGCCCAACCCCGGCGTCACCTCCGCACTGGGCTGTCTGCTGGTGGATATCTCGCACGACATCACGCAGATGTACCTGAGCGACGTCAAGGATGTGGTGCCCGCGGAGATCGAGAAGTCTTTCAGGCTGCTGGAGGAGGAAGGCAGAGAGCGTCTCTTGAACGAAGGCGTCAGCGATGACCGGATGGTCTTTCAGCGCAGCGTGGACATGCGCTACCTCGGGCAGTGGCGTTCCATGTCCATCCCCGTCGGTAGCAAGATCACGGGTTTGGACGACGCAGTGGCGCAGTTCCACCAAGACCATGGACGCGAGCACAACTATTCGCGCCCCGATGCGCCTGTCGAGGTCTATCGTATCTCCGTTTCCGCAACCGGTCTCACCCGCAAGGCCGAGTTCACCAAGAACGAGATGAACGGAACCGCTTTGCCCGAGCCGATCCAGTTGCGCAGCGTGCGTTTCGACGAGGAGCCCAGGCGGATCGACACGCCGGTCTATGACCGCGATGCCCTGCCGGCCGGGGTCGTCATCGATGGGCCTGCCATCATCGAGCAGTTGGACTCCACCATCTTGGTGCCGCCGGGCGTTACCGCCGAGGTGGATGCCTACCTGACGATCAAAATGACGGTAGCCCTCGCCAGCCAGTGAGCGACCGGACTCAGCACCGTCTTACCCTTGGTCAGCCGAAAGGAACCTTGTCATGATTAAGAATTCAGCTGGTTATTCTTTGGACCCCGTGACCTTCGAGGTCTTGAAGAACGCCTATGTCAATATTGTCGATCAAATGGCAGAGCAAATTCTGCGCACCTGCTACTCCTTCGTCATCTACTCGCGCGACTTCTCCTCCGCCCTGTGCGATCCCGAGGGCAACACCGTCATGCAGGGCAGCGGCGACATCGCCGCCCACGTCGGCACTCTGCACTATACCGCCAAGGCGGTAATCAACAAGTTCAAGGGCGATGTGCATCCGGGCGATGTCTTCGTCATCAACGACGTCTATCAGGGCGGCACGCACTTCAACGATACGCGCATCTTCGCGCCGATGTTCTACAAGGACGAACTCTTGGGCTTTGCCCAGGCCAACGGCCATTGGGCAGACGTCGGCGGTGCCGTCCCCGGTTCCTTCAATGTCAGCGCGCTGGATCATATGGCCGAGGGACTGCGCATCACGCCGGTCCGGGTCTACAGCAAGGGGCAATACCTCTCGGACGTGGCCGAACTCATCGCCAACAACACCCGCGCCCCGGCCGACATAATCGGCGACCTACAGGCGCAGACCGAAGCCTGTCGCCTGGCCGAGCGCGAGCTCTGCCGCCTGGTCGAGAAGTACGGCCTGGAGACCATCAAGACCTCCTTCGGCGAGGTGCAGGACTACGTCGAGACCATGACCCGCCAACGCCTGGCAAAGCTTCCCAACGGCACCTGGGAGACCACCGACTACATCGACGTCGATCCGGTGTCCGGTGAAGGCTTGATCCCGATCAACATCAAGATGACGATCGACGGCGACACCGTGCACTACGACCTTTCGAAGTCGCACCCCAATACCATCTCGACCTTCCTGAACTGCTGCTATGGCGGCGCCTTTGCTGCGATTGTCGCGGGCACCAAAATGCAGTCGCCCGATATTCCCCTCAATTCCGGGTTCTACCGGGTCGTGACCGTCGATCTGGGTCCCATCGGTACCGTGGTCAACGCCGATTGGCCGACCCCGGTCGCGGGATTCTGCTCCGGTCCCTTCGAGAAAATCATGAACTCCGTCTTCGAGCTCTGGGCCGAGGTGCTGCCCGAACGCGCCATGGCCTGCACCTTCAATCTGGAATACCTGCTGATCGGCGGTCGCGACGGGCGAGGCGAGGATAGACCCTACTTCATGTGGTACGACTGGATGGTCGGCGGCTGGGGCGCCCGCAACGGTCGCGACGGCTGGGCGGCAACCGGGCCGGTCTTCGGCGTGCAGCTGGGCACCCAGCCCTTCGAGGGGCAGGAACGCCTCTCGCCGGTCTTGACCACCTGCCACGAACTCATCGTCGATTCCGGCGGGCCGGGGAAGTTTCGTGGCGGGATGGGCGTCGAGAAGGGCGGCACCCTGACCAAATGCGAGCGCACCGTCGTCTCTTACTGCTGCGATCGCGAACGCTCGGTGACCTGGGGCCTGTGGGGCGGACTGCCGTCCATCCCGCACGGGGTTTGGGTCAATCCCGGTGCGGAGAACGAGCGCTTCTTGGGCTCGCTCTTCTCCGGCGTACCCTTGGATGCCGGCGACACCGTCACGCGCCCTTCGGCAGGTGGCGGCGGACTGGGCGATCCCTTGGAGCGAGACACGGCCCAGGTCCTCCAAGATGTCATCGACGGCTATGTCTCGATCAAACGCGCCAAGATCGACTATGGTGTGGTCGTTCGCGAAATCGATGCGGACTTGAATGCCTATGAAGTAGACGAGGCGGCGAGCCTCGAGGAACGCCAGAAGATCGCCATGATCCGCCACGAGCGGCTCGACGAAGACCCGGAGGCGATTGCCGCCAAGTATCGGGATAAAACCCTTGATGCGATGGATCTGATCCGCCAGTACGGCGTCATCGTCGATTGGGGTACTGGGGCGCTCTTGCCAAAAACGACAGCAGAGTTCCGCAGTATGCTGAAGCGACGGACGGCTGTTTACTGGAAGGTTCCCAATCAACTTGAGAGCGCGCAACCGACCTTGCGTGTCGCTTAAGGAAAGCCAGGGTGCCACGGGCGCAGGGGGGCGGCAGGCCCCCTGCATTCCCGCAGCCAGCGGGACCAGGGCGCCTTTGGCCGCTCGTTAAACAGTTGACCACCGCAACGGATTGAGACAGGAGAAGGCTTGCGGGGGGGTAGAGGCGGCTCAGGCATGGCGAATGCCAGCGAGCCGGTCAAACCCAACCCGCCCTTCTAAACAGCCGTGGAGTGACCCCTTGATCAAGGACAGGAGAACCAGTCAGCCGTTTCGGATAGGCGTGCTTTTCTCGCAGAGCGGCGTTACCGCCGCCACGGAGGACTCGATGCTGAAAGCGACGACCTTCGCCATCGAGGAGGTCAACGCCGCCGGTGGAATCGACGGCCGTGAACTGATCGCTGTGCACTATGATCCCGGCTCGCTCCCGCAGAACTACGGTCGCTATGCCGATCGCTTGTTGTCAGAAGACGGCGTCAGGGTCATCATCGGGTGTTACATGTCCAATGCACGCAAGGCCGTGCTGCCGATTGTGGAGCGGCGGAACTGCCTGCTGTGTTACCCGGCACAGTTCGAAGGGTTCGAATACTCGCGAAACATAATCTATGGCGGTGCCGTCCCCAATCAGAACAGCGCCCAGCTGGGTGACTATTTGTTGGAGCATGTCGGCACGCGGTTCTATATGGTTGGCTCGGATTACATCTGGCCGCAGGAATCCGATCGGATCATGAGCGAAATCGTGACCGAGCGGTCCGGCGAGGTGGTGGGTGAGCGCTACTTCAAGATGGATGCGCCACAGAGCGCCTATGTACCGTTGATCAAGGACATCAAGAAGCAGCAGCCGGACGTGATCTTCTGTAACTTTGTCGGAACCAACATCACCCATTTCTATCAAGCCTACGCCGAAGCGGGTCTCGACCCCAAGACCATGCCGATCGCCAGCCTGACCACCAGTGAAGCGGACATTCTGGCCAGCGGTGTGGAGGTCGGGGTCGGCCACATCACCTCTGCGCCCTACTTCCAGACCGTCGATACCGACGCCAACCGGCGCTGTATCGAGCGCTATCGGAAACGCTTTGGCGACCAGGAAGTCACAAACATGTGCTGGGAAGCCGCCTATACGCAGGTTCACCTGGTGGCGGAGGCCTTGCGCCAGACCGGCAGCGACGATATCGACTTGCTGCGCCCGGCTATTCTGGGGCGCGAGTACGATGCCCCGCAAGGGCGCATCCGCGTCGACCCGGATAATGGGCATACCTACCTCTGGCCTCGCATCGGCCGCGGTCGCGCGGACGGTCTTTTCGAGATCATCCGGCAGCCCGACTATCCCTTGAAACCCAATCCCTACTTGATCAGCCATAGCACGCACGATTGGGGCAGCAAATTGACATCGAAGAAGCCGACCGGTGCGTAATGACCAACGCGACCAAGAGTGGGGGGGCTATGGCCGGCCCCTAGCGGGTCGGCTGGCCGGCGCGCGCATCGAACCGCACAGGGAGCCGGCGTGGTGACAAGGCGAAACTCACGCAGGCAATCGGGTACCTCCGTGGCGGCACTGGCCAGGGCCGTACGCTCGTTGCAGGTGCTCTTGCTGCATCCCAAGAGCGACGAGGGGGAGGACCTTCTGCGGCACTTGGAGCGTATCGGCTGCCGGGTGGAGACGCGATGGCCACCGCCCAGAGACATACCGAGCGATGTTGATTTCGTCTTCTTGGCGGTTCGGCCGATCGTCGAGGGAGAGATCGACTTCGACTGGAATGCGGAAGACCCGCCGGCTGTCCTCATAGCCGTTGTCGACTACGAAAACCCGGTGGTTGTCGCCAAAGTCTTGGACTTGAAGGCCCAGGCGGTGATCGGGCTGCCGCTGCGCCCCTTTGGCGTGCTGGCCAATCTCTTGCTCAGCCTGACCAATCACAAGCGTGAGCAGCGCCTTAAGAGTCATATAAAACGCTTGAGTGCAAAGCTGAAAGCAAAAAGAGACATAGATCGTGCTAAGTCGATACTGATATCAACCCATCGCATTTCCGAGGAAAGAGCCTACGAGATCATACGCGAGCAAGCAATGAACAAGCGGACGACGATTGAAGCCATCGCCTCCTCGATCATAAATGCGAGCGATGCATTAAGATTGGACTTGACAGATGGGGAATGAGAGATAGAATTTTGATGCAGATTGCGAAGGCGCAAATCTGATTCGAGCAAAGAAGCTCTCGCGGGGTCGTCACCTGGCGGGAGCTTTTTGTCTTTTTGCTTTCCGTCACTGTTATCGCCGCCAGCAGCACCGAAACCGGGATGCTGCCGCGCGCGACGATCCCACAATCCGCTACGCGACGGCGCTGCACGAGAACCGTTTGGACGGTCCGGCAGCACTTAGCGAATGCTAGGAAGCTGTAAGACGGAGACCAGGCAATGAAACTTCAACGCAGACAGTTTTTCCGGACCGCGACGGGTGCGCTGGCCATGGCGAGCCTTCCGTTCGTCTTGAAGCGCGCAGGCATCGCCGCGGAGCCGCCGCTCCGATTGGTTAATATTCTGGACAAGACCGGTGGCCTGAACATCTACAGCCTGAAGCAAATTCAGGCGATCGCCATGGCTGTCGACGAGATCAATGCAGGCGGTGGCTTGCTTGGCCGCCCGCTTGAGCTGATCTTCTATGATTCTCAATCGAACAATCAATTTAACTCACAGTACATGACCCAGGCCTTGGTGAAAGACAAAGCCAATGTGGTTTTAGCCGGTGTCACCAGCTCGTCACGGGAAGTCATGCGCCCGGTGGTGCGTAAGTTCAAAGGACTCTACTTCTATAATTCGATGTACGAAGGCGGGGTCTGCGATCGTCGCCACGTCTGTATCGCCCAGGTGCCCGCGCAGCAGCTTGCCCCCTTGGTGCCCTATGTCGTCAACACCTATGGCAAACGCTGCTACATTCTGGGCGCTGACTACATCTATCCGCACACGACGGCAAAGTGGATCCAGAAGTACACCAGAGAAGCCGGCGGCGAAGACATCGCAACCGAGTTCTTCCCACTCGATGTTTCCAACTTCGCCCCAGCACTTTCCCGGATCCAGGCCGAGAAACCCGATGTCGTCTGGTCGATCCTGGTCGGCAGTGCCCACAACGCCTTCTACCGCCAGTACGAGGCGACCATCGGCAAGGCGAACATCCCCCTGGCCTCCTGCATGTTCGGGATCGGGCGCGAACAGACCTATCTTTCTGCCGACGAAGCCGGCGGGATCGTCAATGCAACGCCCTTCTTCGATGGCCTGCCGACCCCGGCTGCGCAGAAGTTCGTGAAAGACTTCAAGGCCTTTTCCGGAGAAGACGACTATGTCGGCGACTATGCGGAGTATGGCTATCGGGGCGTCAACATATGGGCCAACGCCGTTCGAAAGGCAGGCGATGCCTCGCCGGAAGCGGTGATCGAGGCTCTGCCCGGTGTCGAATACAACTCCCCGGGCGGCCTGGTCACCATCGATGGACAAACCAACCATGCGATCATGGATGTCCATCTGGTGATCAGCAATCGGAACAAGGGCTTCGACCTGATCGAGACCTTCCCCCAACGCAAGCCGGAGGACACGCAAGCGGTCTGCAATCTCTATGAGAATCCAGGCGACAACAAGCAGTACACCATCAAGCTCTAGGGCCTCTCGACGGTGTCGACTTGTGTGAGATCACCCGGCGACCGGACTCGCTGGGTGATCTCCACGCCGGAACCCGGGTTCTGTCCGCTCAAGCCAGGCGGAGAGCCGAGCAAGACGGTGTTCGGCTGATCTGTGCAGCGGACGCCAGCCCGCATCAGATCTTTGTGCGGAACACAAATGACCAAGAAACACACGAGGTTCTCTGTGTGCGACGGGGAGATACAGGGTGACTGAAGCCGTTGTCTATTTGTATCAGATAGGTTTTTCCATTGGCATCTTCATCCTGGTAAGCCTGGGCCTGGCGATCATATTCGGCATGATGCGGGTGATCAACTTGGCCCAGGGCGAGTTTATCATGCTCGGTGCCTACATCTGCCTGTTCACCACCCAGGCAGGCGTGAACTTCTGGGTGGCGGCCCTGATTGCCGGCTTGGGGGTCGGTGTCTTCGGGATCATCGTCGAGCGCGTGCTCATTCAGTTCCTCTACGGCCGGATCATGGATACCCTCTTGGCGACCTGGGGGCTCAGTCTCTTCATGGTGGGCCTGGTGACGACGGTCTTCGGTCCGCAGGAAGCCGGCGTCGAAGCACAGCTGGGCAAGGTTTGGGTGGGGGATTACTCGATCCCAGAGTACAACCTCGTTCTAATCGCGATCGCTTTCCTGCTGCTGATCCTGACTTTCTGTCTCTGGCGCTTCACGCGGGCCGGGCTGATCGTGCGCGGCACCATGCAGAACCCCGGCATGGCAGCGGCACTGGGTGTGAACACCCGGCTCTGCTACATGCTGACCTTCGGGTTCGGCTCTGCGCTCACCGGTTTTGCCGGGGCGATCATTGCACCGATCATCGGCAACCAACCGACCATGGGCAGCTTCTACATCGCCAAGGCCTTTATCACGGTGATATCGGGCGGACATCTGCCGTTGGTCGGCACGCTCTATGCCTCGGGATTGTTCGGCGCGACGGACGGCATCGTTTCCTACTTCTACACCCAGGTCTTGGGCGAGATCGCGGTGCTTCTGGCAGCGATACTGCTGCTGCGGCTGTTGCCACAGGGCATCACCGGCTACTTCCGCAGGGGGCTCTGATCGATGTGGTCTATGATCGTGCTGTTTGGCGCTCCCAATGCCATGCCGAAGTGGTGGTGGTGGTGTTTCGTCGGGCTGGCTTCACTGGTCGGTTTGATCATCCCCTCGTTTACGGGATGGGATGTCCACCTGGATCTCTCCATCATCTTCATCTTCGGCATGCTGGCCTTGAGCATGGGGTTCCTCTGGGGTTTCGGCGGCATGCTGAGCTTCGGCCAAACCGCCTTCTTCGGGCTGGGCGGATACACCTATGCCGTCTGGGGATTGAACTTCGAAGAAACCACGTTCGCAATGACCTTGGCCGTGGCGCTGCCAATGGTGGTTGCCTTGGTGCTGGGCTACTTCATGATCTACGGCCGCATCAGCGCGATTTACTTCACGGTCATCACCCTGGTGGTGACGATCGTGCTGGAAAAGGCCATCCGCGCCACATCGGACGAACGCTTCGTAATCGGCGATGTCTGGCTGCGCGGCCAGAACGGCATCTCTACCGTCCCCGACCTGCAGATACCCTGGGACCCCGGCGAGACCTTCTTCGTGACCGGGGTCTACTATGTGGCCTTCATTCTTATGGTCCTGTCCTATGTCGGCCTGCGGCTGCTGCTGACCACGCCTTTCGGGCGCGTGCTGGTGGGCATTCGCGAGAACGAGCGCCGCTCCGCGCTGTTAGGCTATGACGCGCGTCGCTACAAGCTGATGGCCTTCGTCTTGGCCGGCGGCCTGGCCGGCCTTTCGGGGGGCATGTATGGCGTTTGGGGCAATTTCGTAGCACCGGAGATGATGAACCTCAACTCCGCCGCCAGCGTGGTGATCTATGTCATCGTCGGCGGCAAGGCCACCTTGATCGGGCCCCTTGTCGGAACCGGCATCGTGCAGGTCCTGACCGCCTGGCTGGGAACGGCGGGCGTGGGGCAGGTCAACCTCATCCTGGGCCTGGTCATGATCGCCTTTGTCATGATCTTCCCGCAAGGCGTGCTGCCCTCGATCGGCTTGGCGATCCTCTACTGTCTACGTCGTGTACGCGGCGCTGCGCGCGGTGGCAAGCGGCCGGCCTTTGCACCAACGGACACTGCGCTTCGCAGGGAGGAGTGAGCGTGGCTCAAGCGGAATACCTACTGGAGACCCGCGATCTGGTGAAGCAGTTTGGCGGCGTCAGCGCGATCGGCGGGGTCAATTTTCGCCTGCGAGCTGGCGAGCTGCGCTGTTTGATCGGTCCCAACGGCGCCGGCAAGAGCACCTTCTTCAAGATGCTGACCGCGCAACACAAGCCGACCTCGGGTCAGATCCTTTTCGAAGGCCACGACATCACCCGGGCGCAAAGCCACCATGTCAGCCGCTTGGGCATCGGCATCAAGAACCAGGTGCCCGACGTCTTCGACGGTGTCAGCGTGCGCGAGAACGTCTGGCTGGCTGCGCGCTATCGCTTTCAGGGCGCGCGGGCCAACCAGCGAGTCGACGAGGTGCTGGAGCGCCTGTCGCTTGGCGCCTTGGCCGAGCAGATGGTGGGCGAGTTGGCGCATGGCCAGCGCCAGTGGGTCGAGTTTGGGATGGTGGTCGCGCTGGAGCCCAAGCTCATTCTTCTGGACGAGCCGACCGCCGGCATGACGGTCGATGAAACCCAGCGCACCGCCGAGCTGATCGCCGAGGCCAACCGCACCTCGACCATCGTCGTGGTCGAGCACGACATGCAGTTCATCCGCCAGATCGCCCAGCTGGTGACCGTCTTTCACCAGGGTAAGATCTTGGTGGAGGACACCATGCAGGCGATCCAAGCCAACGAAACGGTAAGAGACATCTACTTGGGGAAATCGGGCATTGCTTGACGTTAGCGAACTGCGCTCCGGCTACGGCCGCATACCGATCCTCGACGGAGTCACCTTCTCGATGCAGCCCGGTGAGGTGGTCGGCATCCTGGGCCACAACGGCATGGGGAAGACGACGCTCCTGCGCACCCTGATCGGCCAGATCAAGGCGACCGGCGGCCAGATATCCTTCGACGGCGCCAGGGTGACGCGGATGGACATGCACCGCCGCTCGCGTGCCGGTATGGGCTACGTGCCACAGGGACGGGACATCTTTCCCCAGCTCTCGGTGCTGGAAAACCTGAAGATGGGAGAAGCCGTCGGCAAAGGCGAGAGCATGATTCCGCAGCTCTTGGAGTACTTTTCCGTCCTGAAGGAGCTCTTGGATCGCCCTGGGGGCGCCATTTCCGGCGGTCAGCAGCAGATCCTCGCAATCGCACGCTGCCTGGCCACGCGCCCCAAGCTCATCCTGCTGGACGAGCCGACCGAAGGCATTCAGCCCTCCATCGTCGACCTCATCGCCGAGAAGCTCGCCGAACTGAAAGCGGATCTCAATCTAACGGTGCTGCTGGTCGAGCAGGACTTGAGCTTTATTCAAAGCCTGGCCAATCGCGTCCTGATCATCCAGAAGGGCCGCATCATCGCCGAGATCAATCCCGATCAACTGAGCGATCGGGCCATCATCGACGAGTATCTCGGCGTTTGAGAGATCTGGTGCGATTTCCGGGCTAGTTGCTGCGAAGAGCATGAATAATAAGGTCGCTGAATACATCGCCGATCTCGTCCGCTGTTTGGCGGCCATTGGGGTTCAGCCAGAGGAAGCTGTAAAAGAACATACCCATTAGGCCCTTGATCGCGACCTTCTCGACCGGTCGGAAGACACCCTGAGCGATGCCCATCATGATCGCGTCTTCCCAGATTTGCTGATAGTCGAGATGCAGCTGGCTGACGATGCGGTGCCGCTCTCCCGAGAGCGCGTGCACTTCGCGAAAGCAGACCGTCATCTCCGGCAGGTGTTCGTAGACGACACCGATCATCGCCTTGCTCAGCAACTCGATCCGTCGGACCGGATCGAGCTCGCGTGCCGCAATCGCGCGCCCGTCCTCGATCAGTCGCATCACATATTTTGATGAGATGTCGTACAGCAGATCTTCCTTGCTGTTGATGTGGTGATAGAGAGCGCCGCGACCCAAGCCTGTCACTTCACCCAGTTCCGCCACGCCGACGGCGGCAAAGCCTCGTTGCGCAAAAAGCACTGCAGCCGCCGCGCGGATCCCCTCGGATTTCTTTGTCTTCTTCAGCGCTCCATCCTCTCACATCTCCCTCAAGGTAGGATGAACCAGTCTGCAATTCCAGTCTCAAAATTGAATGGACCGATCCGTCCAGTTTTGGACATAGACTCTACGCCATCTGGTAGGAGGCAAACACCCTGAACCTAGGATGCCTTTTATCTAAACGTACAATCGCAAAGAATTTTGTTGACATGCTTGCGCATTATGGAAAACGCTGAACCGACCGATCGATACAGAAATACCATAGCGATCGCTTCTGGCGGCGTTGATTGCTGGATGTGTTCGGGCAGAGGAGGTGGTCACACGGTGAACACGCGCACCAACGCCGGCATGGGCCGGGACGGCGACATCCTTTGGTCGCCCAGCATGGCACAGAAGCGGGCCACCGCGATTTGGCGCTTTGCCGAGGCCCAGGGCTTCGATCCGGAGGACTACACGACCCTGCATCGCTGGTCGGTCAGCGACAAGGGGGCCTTCTGGTCGGCACTCTGGGACTTCTGTGATGTGGTCGGCGACAAGGGGCAGGTGGATTTTGTGGCCGACCCTGCCGCCCCGATGACCGGCGCACGCTTCTTCCCTGAGGCCAGGCTGAACATGGCTGAGAATTTGCTGAAGGGTAAGCCAGGCGACCTAGCCGTCATCGCCATGGACGAGAGCGGGCGGCGGCGGGACGTCATCCGCTCGGATCTGGTGCGGCGCGTTGCACGTGTCGCCGCCGGCCTTAGAGCCGAGGGTGTGCAGCCCGGCGACCGCGTTGCCGGTGTGCAACCCAACACGATCGACGCCTTGGTGGCGCTCTTGGCGACGCTGTCTGTCGGCGCGGTCTGGACCTCCTGTTCTCCGGACTTCGGCAAGGCCGCCATCGTCGATCGGATCGGGCAGGTCGAGCCCAAGGTGCTCTTTGCCCAGCCGATCTATCGCTATGGCGGCAAGGATCACGACATCGGCCCGCGGATCGCCGATCTGGTCGCCGAGATCCCGTCGATCGCCAAGCTGGTTCTCAGCGGCGCGGGCGCTGTAGCGGGCGTGCGTTTCGAACCGCAGGACGACTTCGGGCAGGACAGCCCGCTGGCCTACACCCGCATGCCGTTCGACCATCCCGCCTACATCCTCTACACCTCCGGGACCACCGGCATCCCGAAGGCGATCGTGCACCGGGCCGGCGGGGCGCTGTTCCAGCACCTGAAAGAGCATATCCTGCACGGCGACGTGCGCCCTAGAGACCGCGTCACCTGGTACTCCAACACCGCCTGGATGATGTATCACTGGAAGGTGTCGGCTATGGCCACGGGGGCGACGCTGGTCTTCTACGATGGTGCGCCGATTCTCAAGGGCGAGGACGGCCTCGACTGCACGCCGCTCTGGCGCATGGCCGAGGAGGCCGGGCTGACCCATCTGGGCGTCAGCCCGAAGTACCTGGCGACCCTGGCCGCCGAAGGCTTCCTCCCGGGAGAGCGCTACGATCTGGAGGCCTTGCGGGCGCTCCTGGTCTGTGGCGCGCCGACACTGCCGCATCAGTTCGATTGGGTCTATTCCGCCATCAAGCAGGACATGAGCTTCAGCTCGATCTCCGGCGGTACCGAGATCCTGGGCTCCTTCATCATCGGCTCGCCGGTGCATCCGGTCCGGCGCGGTCAACTGACCGTTCCGGCACTGGGTCACGCCGTATCGGTGCTGGACGAGCGCGGCGTCCCGGTGCTGGGTGCGCGCGGCGAGCTGGTCTGCACCGAGCCGTTCCCCTCGATGCCGCTCACCTTCTGGGGAGAGGGCGGCGACCAGCGCTATCGCAACACCTATTTCGGAGCGCGAAACGAGGTCTGGACGCATGGCGATGTGGCCGAGATGACCTATACTGGCGGCGGCTACGTGCACGGCCGCTCGGACAACACCTTGAAACCGGGCGGCGTGCGGATCGGGATATCGGAGATCTATGCGGTTTGCGAACGCTATGCCGAGTTCGAAGACTTCCTGGTCTTCGGGGCCGACCACGAGGGGGATGAAGAGGTTGTGCTTTGTCTGAAGCCGGCCGAGGGGGCTGACATCACTGCCGATCTGGTCGAATCGCTGCGCCGCGACATCCGCAAGAACGCCTCTCCCCGCCATGTCCCGGCCCGGGTTCATCTGGTTCGCGACGTGCCCTACACCATCAACGGCAAGCGGGTCGAGGGGGCTGCGCGCACCACCCTGGCCGGCGGCAGGGTGAAGAACCTGGGCTCGATCGCCAATGCCGCCTGTCTGGAAGAGTACGAGACACTAAGCCGAGACGCGGCTCTATGAGGCATCTGACGCCCCGTGCGGTCCTCGCCGGCATCGGCGAGCTGAAGCCGCAGCGCCGCACCGACGGGGTGACCACCATGGAGCTCTTGATGCGCGTCTCGGCCGAGGCCATGGCCGATGGCGGCATCTCCCCCGACGAGATTGACGGCTTGCTGGTGGCACCGCAGGTGGGCGAGGCGCCCCAGCATGTGCCGGCCACCGTGGCCGAGTACTTCGGACTGCAGCCCAGCATGTCGAACATGGTCGATCTTGGCGGTGCCTCTGGGCCCGGCATGATCTGGCGGGCGGCCGCTGCGATCGCGGCCGGTCAGTGCGAGACGGTGCTCTGCGTGATCGGCAACCACCGGAATTCCCCGGCGCCGCGCTCGCCCAACCGCAATCCCGCGCGCGAGTTCGACACACCCTTTGGCGCATCGGGCGCCAACACCTCTTATGCGCTGCTGATGCAGGCGCACATGGCCGCCTATGGCTGCAAGGCCGCGGACTATGCAGCCCTGGCCGCCGGCTCGCGGGCCAATGCACAGCTGAACGAGATGGCGATTTTCTACGGGCAGCCGGCCAGCGTCGAAGAGGTGCTGGCCTCTCCCATGGTCGCCTCGCCGCTGCATCTTCTTGAGATCGTGATGCCGGTGGCCGGGGCTGACGCGGTGATCGTCACCACCGAGGAGCGCGCCAAGGCAGCGCCGCACCCGCCGGTCTATCTGCTGGGCGCCGGCGAGAAGATCACCCACAGGGTGGTCAGCCAGGCCCCGGATCTGACATCGGGCCCGCTGAAGCCCTCCATCGCACGCGCGCTGCAGCAGGCCGGCCAGTCTGCTGCGGATATGGACTTGCTGTCGCTCTATGACTGCTACACGATCATGCTGGCGGCGACGATCGAGGATGCCGGCCTCTGTGCGCCCGGGAAGTTCGGCGCCTGGCTTCGCGACAACGGCGGGATGGGGCCGCAAGCCCGTCAGCCGATCAACACCCATGGCGGTCAGATTGGCTTCGGCCAGCCCGATCTTGCCGGCGGCATGACCCATGTGGTCGAAGCCGTTCGCCAGATCAGGGGGACGGCGCCCAACCGCCAGATCAGGTCCTGTAAGAGCGCGCTGGTGACCGGCAATGGCGCCACCATGTCCGAAGCCGTCGCGCTTGTTCTGGGAGCAAACCCATGAGCGATTACGCCGCGCTGCAGATACCGGGCCCGACCGAAACCGCGCTCAGCGCCCCTTTCTGGCAGGCTGCCGCCGAGGGCAAGCTGCTGATCCAGCACTGCGGCGCCTGCGATAGGGCCGTGTTCTATCCGCGCCCCCTCTGTCCCCATTGCTGGGCAGATGCACTTGCGTGGCGCCAGGCGAGCGGGCAGGGACGGCTGGCCTCCTTCTCCGAGGTCTGGAAGCCCGGCCACCCCGGCTGGCTTCCCGTTGCGCCCTTCGTCGTCGGGCTGGTCGGGCTCGACGAGGGCGCGACGATGCTGAGCCATATCCTGTGCAGCTCTGCGCCCAAGGTCGGCGCGGCTGTCCGCTTCCGGCCAACCGAGGCTGGCGGCCGTCGGCTGCCGTTTTTCGAACTGATCGCTTAATCCAGGAGGACCAGATGACCAGCAAGAGCACTGCCGGTTGGGCCGGCGTGACGCACGGCAAGCCAGAGCTGCAGCAGGCCAGCGAGCGCAGCCGTGTCACCAGAATGGAGGATATTCACGCCTTCACCGATATGACCGGCGATCGCAATCCGGTGCACTATGACGAGGCGCTGGCCAAGAAGACACCCTTCGGCAAGCTGATCGTGCAGGGCGGGGTTACCACCGGCATCCTGAATGCCTGCGTTGCGGAGGATCTGCCGGGGCCGGGAACCGTTTTCCTGGGCACCAGCCTCTCGTTCAAGAAGGCGGTTGGCGTCGGCGAGGAAATCACCGGCCGGGTCGAGGTCGTCTCGGTGCGCGACGACAAGCCGATCTGCGAGCTCAAGGTCTCGGTGCGCGACAGCGCCGGCGACATCTGTGTCGAGGGTACGGCCACGACCTACACCATGCCCCTAGAGGGTCTCTGATTCGTGGATGAGGGGCGTTGGAGAGCCCTGGGATGGGTCGCCTTGGCCGTCGTTCTGACGCTGTCCACCTGGTTCTCCGCGACGTCTGTCGCAGATCAGCTCGCGCAAGATCTCGAGCTGACGCCCGGACAGATCTCTTGGATGACGAACGCGGTGCAGCTGGGCTTCGTCATGGGTGCGCTGCTCAGCAGTTTTCTGGCGCTTCCCGATATCTTCCCCATGACCCGCGTTATGATCTTTGGCGCGGTCCTGGCGGGCCTCGCCAACGCCATCCTGCTCTTCGACCCGGCGCCGAGCATGGCGATCCTCTCGCGCGTGCTGACCGGCGGCGCGCTGGCCCTGATCTATCCGCCGGCAATGAAGTTCATCGGTACCTGGTTCAAGACCGGCCGGGGACTGGCCATGGGCGCTGTGGTCGGCGCGCTGACCTTGGGCTCGGCCCTGCCGCACCTGATCCGCGGGCTTGGCCTCGGCTTCGACTGGCGGATGATCATCGGGGCGACCTCGATTGCCTGCTTTGTTGCGGTCGTGGTCATCCTGACCCTGCGCGAGGGACCCTATCCCTTCAAGTCGGCACGCTTCAGCCCGCGCCAGCTGGGTCAGGTGGTGCGAAACCGACCGGCGATGCTCGCCAACTTCGGCTACTTCGGCCACATGTGGGAGCTCTATGCCTTCTGGGCCTGGCTTCTGGCCTTCGTCATGGCTGCGGGGGCAAACGGGCTCGATATCGGCAACGCCTCGATCCTGACCTTCGCGGCGATCGCCATGGGTGCGCTCGGCTGCGTTTTCGGTGGCTGGCTGGCCGATCGGATCGGGCGCTGCTGGACAGCGGCGGGATCGATGGCGATCTCCGGCAGCTGCGCGGTCTTGATCGGTGCCTTCTTCGATGGGCCGGCGGCCCTGTTCGTCTTTCTGGCATTGCTGTGGGGCCTGACCTCGGTGGCGGACAGCGCGCAGTTCTCAGCGGCAGTCAGCGAGCTGTCGGAGCCCACACTGGTGGGCTCCAGCCTGGCCTTTCAGATGGGCGTCGGCTTCGCCATCACCATTCTGGTCGTCTGGCTGGTGCCCTTGCTCGCAGAGACGCTCGGCAGTTGGCGCTGGAGCTTCCTGGTCCTGGCACCCGGCCCGGCTCTCGGCGTCTGGGCCATGCTGACCTTGAGGTTCCATCCCGCAGCGGTCCGGATTGCCAACGGGCGGCGCTGACATACAGGGCAAACCCAGTACCCTTGCCAGAACCGGATCGTGGCGCAGAGTGTCGTGATCGACCAGGTCTTCATAGCCGAGCGCCTTGCCGAACCCCCGCCGGCCCAGCACGCTGTGAAGATCGTGCGCAACCCGCCGACGCTGGCGGCCGCCCTGGAAGCAGGTGGCAAAGCGGTCGATCAGACTGATCGCTTTATCGGTCGCGCCGAGCAGCAAGGTGCCAGCGTCCGAGGTGCCAGCGTCCGAGGTGCCAGCGTCCGAGGTGATAGCGTCCGAGGTGATAGCGTCCGAGGTGATAGGGCCACCATCGAAATCCGCGACCGCCTTGCGTCCTTCAAGGCGCGCAAAGTTCATCGAATCTGAGCTACAGTCTGTCGGCATCGTGGGGCTCTCCGGCATCAGTGTAAGCGTCTGTTTGCACTGACATTTTTTACTGATTCGGATCCACGATGCACCGACCTTGGTGAAAGGTGCGGGCTAACTCACCGAACGGTGACGCTCGATGCAGGTGCGCAGGACCTCGTCCGGATCGCGTTTCCACCAGTTCTCGGCCGAGAAGATTTCGACCTCGTGCAGGCCGTCGTAGCCGGCGTCTGTCACCATGTTCCTGATGCGCGGCAGGTCGATGATGCCGTCGCCCATCATGCCGCGGTCGAGCAGCAGGTCGTTGGTCGGCACCAGCCAGTCGCAGATGTGATAGGCGAGCAGCTGGCCGCCGGCACCGGCGCGCGCGATCTGGACAGCGAGCTCCGGATCCCACCAGACGTGATAGACGTCGACGGCGACGCCGACGCCGGGGCCCAGGCGGTCGCAGATGTCGAGGGCCTGCTTCATGGTGTTCACGCAGGCCCGATCGGCTGCGTACATGGGATGCAGCGGCTCGATGGCGATCGGCATGCCGGCCGGACGCGCGGCCTCCAAGAGCTTGGCGATGCCGTCTTCGACCATCTTGCGGGCGCCGATCAGATCGCGCGAGCCCTTCGGCAGGCCGCCGACGACGAGGACCAGGCAGTCGGCACCCAGGGTGACGGCCTCTTCGAGCGCGCGGCGGTTGTCGTCGTGGGCTGCTTGCAGGCCCGCTTCGCTGTCAGCCGGGAAGGCGCCGCCGCGGCAAAGCCCGGTGACACGCATCCCGTTATCCTTGATGATCCTTGCGCTTTCGGCGAGACCGATGTGGGCCACCTGATCGCGCCAAGGGGCAACGGCTCGAATGCCCGCGCGAGCGCAGCCCACGACCGCTTGCTTGAGGTCCCACTGTTTCCTGACGGTCGCCAGGTTGATCGAGAGCTGGTCCAGGGTCGGCATGTCAAACCTCGTAGCGGCAGCGGGTCATGGCGGCGAAGTCGGGCTCGGCAGCACTGGCCAGGCCCGGCGTGTCGAGCGAGGCGATGGCGATCGCGCCCGCCTCGATCTTCACGCGAACCGCCCCGAAACTGCGCTGGTAGAGGTCCGGGTGGGCGGTCAGAAAGGCCTCCTGCTCGGCCTCGCCGAGGGCGGCCATGCCGTTCACATAGTGGTGCCCATTGCGCTCGATGTGCGTGCAGCCGATCAGGGTGGCCAAGGCCAGGTCCTGCTGCACCGCGATCCCGGCCTGGGTCGTCAGGTCCTCGGCCGACATGAAGTAGCGCTCTTCGCCCGCCGCCGCGTTCCACTGCGCGCAGCGTGCCCGGTTCAGGAGCGAGCGATAGAAGCCCTTGCAGGACTTGGAGGAGACGCCGCTGTAGCCGAGCGCCTTGGCCTCCAGAAAGGCATCCTGTGTTGCGTCGGACTCGTCGATCTCGACCGGCTTCAGCTTGGCCAGCGGTG
This sequence comes from Kiloniellales bacterium, assembly GCA_040219175.1. Classification (GTDB taxonomy): domain Bacteria; phylum Pseudomonadota; class Alphaproteobacteria; order Kiloniellales; family JACOMY01; genus JACOMY01. Next base: position 95,944 of record JAVJSY010000038.1, on the reverse strand, counting down.
CCAGGTCCTGGCTCAGCGCCTGAGTGCGCGCGATCGGCTGCTCGATGAAGAGGATTGCGCGGCAGAGGCGGGCGAGCGCCGGAGTCTCGGCAATCGCGGTCCAGAGCGCCTGGATGCCGCCGACATCGGCGTACTGCTCGTTGCCGTCCAGGGTCGCTTCGTAGGCTGGCAGAGGCTCCAAAATGCGGGCGATCTGGGTCAGGCGCGCCAGGTCGGCCTCCAGATTGCCGCCGACCTTCAGCTTGAAGTGGGTGACGCCGTAAGCGGCGATCACTTCGTCCAAGGTCTCCGGCAGGCCGTCGTTCACGCGATCCGCATCCGACAGGTCGGCTGCTGTGATGGGATCGACCAGGCCGACTGTGTGCCGTGCCTGTATGGTCTTCTGAGGCGTCAGACCGGCAAGAAACCCATCTAGATCGAAGCCCTCCAGATCGGGCGTGATCGCCGCGGAGAGATCGAAGAGGTTCTCCCGCGCCGCCTGGAAGACGCTGACGCCCTCGAGGCGCAGCGCCGCATCCAGGATGGCGCGATCCAGCAGCGCCGGGCCGAAGCCGGCGACAAGGGGCGGCAAGGAACCTGCCGCTTGCGAGACGGCGGTCGCGCTGGCTGCATGCAGGCCGAAGGGCGAGAGATAGCCCTCTGCCGCCTGATAGACCTTGGCTGCTTTGGCCAGCGCCTGGCGCAGCTGGTCGAAATTTTCCTCGTTGGTGAGGTCCGGCGATTTGTCGAACCACTTGGGCGCCAGCAGTTCGGCCGCGGTCCCCCAGCCTTCGCGCCCATCCTCCAGTCGCACGCGGGCGCGCACGAAGGTTTGCGGAGCGGCGGTCAGGGTGACCACGCCGAAGCGGAAGGGCATGCGCAGGACGACATCGCGCTCGAAGAAGGCGACCTCTTCCAGGTGCAGTTTGGGGCCATTGCTCATGTCATGCTTTCCATCAATCCTTGGAGATAGCCGGCGGCGCGCGCAGCGCAGGTCGGCCCGTCCGGTTCGTAGATAAAGGGTTCGACCGCCACCCAGCCGTCGTAGCGATGCCGCTTGAGCGCTTGCAGGATCGGCAGGAAGGCCAGGTCGCCCTCGCCGGGGCCGCGCCGATTGGGGTCGTTCACCTGAATATGCGCCACCAGGTCGCCCGGCAGCCAGCGGTCCAGAAGATCCGGGACCGAGGGTTCTTCAAGTGCACTGGCCGAGCAATCGACCATGCTGCGCAAGGCCGGCAGGTCGATCGCCTGTACGATCTTGGCGGCCTCGGCCAGGGTGTTGATGAAATTGGTCTCGCGCTTGGCCAGGGGTTCGATGCAGTAGACGACGCCGGCGTCTGCCGCCGCTTCGCCGGCTGCACGGAAACAGTCGATCGCGCGCGCCCTGGCTGCGGCTTCCTCGCCGGCCGGCAGGTTGCGCTGCAGCGGCGAGCCGTGCACCAGCACCGGCGCCTCCAGCTCTGCGGCCAGGCCGACCAGCCGGCGCATCACCTCTAGAGTCTTGGTGCGCACTGCTGCGTCTTCCGTCGTGATCGACAGTCCCTCCGGTGCGACCAGCAGCCAGTGCAGGCTGGAGCAGACGATCCCGGCGTCGGCAAGCGCGCGGCGGACGGCGGCGACCTCTGCGCTGCCCAGGGTCAGCGGATTGTCGGAGAGGGTGAAGGGGGCGATTTCCAAGGCTTGGTAGCCCAGGCCGGCGGCCAGGTCGCACTGTTCGGCGAAGGAGAGATCGCGGACGACCTCGTTGCACAGAGAGAGTTTCACGGTGACCTCCCGGTCATGCGGTTGAAGGCTTTGTGGATTGGGCCCAAGCCCCAGAGAATGGTCATGATCGTCAGCACGGCGAGCACGGCCGAGATCGGCCGCAGGAAGAAGGGCTCTAGAGATCCGTCCGACAGCACCATGCCGCGGCGGAAGTTCTTGTCCAGGATGTCGCCCAGCACGATGCCCAAGACCAAGGGCGCCATAGGATAGTGCATCTGCCGGAGCGCGAAGCCCAGCAAGCCGAAGCCCAGCATCACCCAGATGTCGAAGACCCGGCTGGCAATCGCGAAGGAACCGACGACACAGAGCACGAAGACCAGCGGCATCAGCTGCTCGCGCGGGATGCGTAGCACCACCAGCATCGGCTTGGTCAGGATCAGCCCCAGCAGCAGGATCGCGACCGAGGCCCAGAACAGCATCGCGGCGACCTGAAAGATGAAGTCCGGCGACTCGATCATGATCAAGGGGCCGGGTCGGACGCCGTGGATGAAGAGGGCTGCCAGCAGCACGGCAGCCGGCGCGGAACCCGGCACGGCCAGGGTCAGCACCGGGATGATGGCGCCGGGCACCGCGGCGTTGTTGCCGGTCTCGGCCGCCAGCAGGCCCTCCTTGTTGCCGGTTCCGAAGGTCTCGGGCTGCTTGCTTGCCCGCCTGGCGGCGGCATAGGAGACCCAGGCGCCCATGTCCTCGCCGACGCCCGGAATGATCCCCATGAAGGTGCCCAGAACGCCGGAGCGCAGGATGGTCCACCAGCGCCGCGCCACGCTGCGGATCTTGGGCACGATGCGCCCGCCCATGTCACGCACGGTCTGATAGGCCGGCTGCTTCATCACGCAAAGCAACTCGGCGAAGCCGAAGGCGCCGACCAGGGCCGGCAAGAGACCAAGGCCACCTGCCAGATCGAGCGAACCATAGGTGAAGCGGTGATAGGCGTGGATGCCCTCTTGCCCCACCTGCGCCAGCAACAGGCCCAGGAAGCCGGAGATCCAGCCCTTGATAGGCTGGTCGAGCGCGGTCAGGCGGCCGGAGATGACGACGCCGAAGACGGCCAGCCAGAAGAACTCGTAGGACTGGAAGCGCAGGCCGAACTCGGCCAGTTGCGGCGCCACCAGGGCCAGCATCGCCATACCGACCAGACCGCCGAAGAAGGAGCCGACGGTCGCCAGTCCCATGGCCTCGCCCGCCCGTCCGGCCCGGGCCAGCGGAAAGCCGTCGAGCGCCGAGGCGGCATTGGCCGGCGTGCCCGGAATGTTCAAGAGGATCGCCGTGCGGCTGCCGCCGTAGATGGCGCCGATGTACATGCAGATCAGGACCAGGATCGCGTCACCCGCATCCATGCGGAAGGTCAGGGTCGTCATCAAGGCTAGACCCAGGGTGGCGGTCAGCCCCGGCAGCATGCCGATTGTCATGCCCAGCAGGGTCGCCCAAAGCACGTTGAAGAGCGTGCCGGGTGTCGCCAGATCGGCGAAGGCGCCGAGGAGGGATAGGATCGCGTCCACCGCCGCGGCCTCAGGGCAAACGCACGAGGAAGACCTGCTCGAACAGCAGGGTGACGGCGGCCGAGCCGGCAATGGCGATCAGGCTGGCGACGAGCGCGCGCTTCCACAAGGGCCAGGCGGCATCGGAAAAGACGAAGATGAAGACGAGAAGAAAGACTGCCGTCGCCGCCCAGAAGGGCAGCCAGCCGAGCAGGATCAGGCTGTAGCTGAGACAGAGTGCCAGGGTGACGGCGACCCGCAGCCAACCCGACGACGCGTTGCTGTCGCTCTCGGCTTGCTCTGGCTTGCGCGTGCGGTTTTGCAGGAAGAGCCAAAGGCCGAGGATCGTCAGGACGACACCCAAGAGGCCCGGCGTCAGCCCGGGCGCACTCAGTGGATCGATGCCGAGGTTCTCGAGCCGCGGCATACGCCAGGACTCGAAGACAACGGCTGCACCCAGCAGCATGAGGAAGAGCGAGAACCAGAAGTCTGCTCTTGGCGTTCGGGACATCAGGCCTAGTCCTTGGCCGGAAAGCAGGGCGGACCGCAGATAGCTACGGTCCGCCCGAACATTTAGGAGGTGTGCTTAGGGTTTGGGAATGCCCAGGCTGTCCGGCGAGACGACGGTGCGACCGGCCTCGTGGAAGGACCAGGCATCGCCCTGGATCTCCGGCCAGACCTTGTCCCTGGCCTCATCTCCGGCAGCCGGCGTGAAGAGTGCGCCCTTCTGCAGGGCATAGTTGCGCAGCGCCTCTGCCTGCGGGATCTTTTCGGCCCAAATCTGGTCGAAAGTGGCGATCACCTCCGGCGGCGTGCCCTCTTTGGGGATGAAGATGCCAAAGGAGGTCGAGAGGACCGGCAGCGGGGTCTCGACGAAGTCGGTGATCGGCGGGACCGAACCGTGTCCTTCGATCTCCAAGGGCTGGTCGGCCAGCACGGCCAGCGGCCGTAAGCGCCCGGCGCGCACCATCTCGGCCTGCTCGGAGGCCAGCTGCGTGGTCGCTTCGGCCTCGCCCGAGACGGTGGCCACCACGGCAGGATTGCCGCCGTCGTAGGTCACATGCTTGTAGTCGCCGCCGACGGCACCCTTCAGCGCTTCGGCTGCGGCATGGCCGGAGGAGCCGGCGCCGGCGGTCGCGATGGTGACCTTGCCCTCCTTCATGGCGGCGACGAAGTCGGCCATGGTCTGGTAGGGCGAGTCGGGATTGACCGCCACCAGCGGCACGTTGGTCACGGTGTTGTAGAGCCGCCAGTCGTCGACCCAGGTGTCCCACTGCCCGAGCAGCTTGTAGGTGCCCAGCTGCTTCGGTGCGCCGGCCGCCCAGGTCAGCCCGTCACGTTCGGCCTCCCAGGCATTGCGCTTGCCGATAGAGCCAGAGGCGCCGGGCTGGTTGACGATGACGACAGTCTGACCCAGCTCGTCTTCGAGAACTCCGGCGGTGACGCGCGTGACCTGATCGGTGGCACCGCCGGCGCCCCAGGGTACGATGATGGTGATCGGTTTTTCCGGCTTCCAGGCATAGTCGCCGGCCGCTGCCGGCAGGGCCGCCAGCACCAGCGCTGCGGTTCCGAGAAGTACTTTGAACATCTTGATCCTCCCTCTTTGGTTTCTTGGTTGAAGGGTTAAGAAACGCCTCTGATGGCCATGGCCGTCGTCATCCGGGCAGCGGCCATATCGGGGTCACGGAGCAGACCGGCCCGGTCGGCCAGACGAAACAGCTCCGCCAAGTGCAGGGTCGAGCGGGTGCTTTCCTGCCCGCCGACCATGGTGAAGTGGTCCTGCCGGCCGTTCAACCAGGCGAGGAAGACGATGCCGGTCTTGTAGAAGCGGGTCGGCGCTTGGAAGATGTGGCGCGAGAGCGGCACGGTCGGTGCCAGGATCTCGCGGAAGCGGGCGCTGTCTCCATCGGCCAGCGCGTTCAAGGCTTGCGAGGCAGCCGGCGCAATGGCATCGAAGATGCCGAGCAGGGCATCGGAGTAGCCGGCCGCATCGCCCTCGATCAACTCGGCGTAGTCGAAGTCGTCGCCGCTGTACATGCGCACACCCGCTGGCAGCCGACGACGCATCGCGATCTCCTTATCCTTGGAGAGCAGCGAGATCTTGATGCCGTCCACTTTGGACGCGTTCTCTTCCAGCATGGCGAGGCAGGCGTTCATGGCCTGGTCGTGGTCTGCATTCCCCCAATAGCCGGCGAGAGCGGGGTCGAACATCTCGCCCAGCCAGTGGATGATGACCGGCTCTCTCACCTGGCCCAGGATGCGGCCGTAGACCGTGGCATAGTCCTCCGGTCCCTTGGCCGCTGCCGCCAGCGCCCGGCTGGCCATGATGATCAGGCGGCCGCCGCAGGCCTCGACCGCCGAGATCTGTTCCTCATAGGCCTGAATGACCCGGTCCAGCGAGAGGTCGGGGGAGGGGGGCAGATGGTCGGTGCCGACGCCGCAGAAGACGCTTGCTTGGCGATGGTCCTTGGCGGCCTCGACGGAGCGGCGGATCAGCTCCAGCGCGGTCGGCCAATCGAGCCCCATCCCGCGCTGAGCCGTGTCCATGGCTTCGGCGACGCCCAGACCCAGGTCCCAGAGGTGCCGGCGATAGGCGATGGTGCTGTCCCAGTCCAGGCGCGCGTCCAGCCAGGGATCGCCCTCGGCCAGCGGGTCGGCGACCACGTGGGCGGCCGCAATGGCGATGCGGTTGAAGGCGCCGGCCTGACTTTGCGGGAAGTCTCCGGGCGGCCCCGGTCGATAGCGTTCCAGCGTGCCGTCCTTGGTCGGCAGGGTCACCAGAGGCATGGCTAGCCCTCCAGGCTTGGCACGTCGAGCCAGCGTCGCTCGCGCCAGCTCTTGAGGCCCAGTTCAGCCAGCTGCACGCCCTTGGCACCCTCCATCAGGCCGTAGCGCCAGGGCGTGTCCTCGACGACATGGCGCAGGAAGAGCTCCCACTGCACGCGGAAGCCATTCTTGGCCGGGCCGCGGTCGGGCACTTCTGCCCAGGTCGAGAAGAAGTCGAGGGTTTGCGGCTCGTCGGGGTTCCAAACGGGCTTGGGCGTGTTCACCCGATCCTGCGTCCAGCAGCGCGTCAGGCCGGCGACCGCCGAGCCCTTGACGCCGTCGGCCTGGAAGGTGACCAGGTCGTCGCGGCGCACGCGCACGCACCAGGAGGAGTTGATCTGCACGATGACCCCGCCCTCCAGCTCGAAGGTGGCGTAGGCGGCGTCGTCGGCGTCGGCCTGGTAGGGCTGATCGGTCTCGTCGCGCCTTTCGGGGATGTGGGTGGCGCCCATGCAGGAGACCGCCTTTACCGATCCGAAGAGGTTGTCCAGCACATAGCGCCAGTGGCAGAGCATATCCAGGATGATGCCGCCGCCTTCGGCCGCCTTGTAGTTCCAGCTGGGCCGCTGGGCCGGCTCCAGATCGCCCTCGAAGACCCAATAGCCGAACTCGCCGCGGACCGAGAGCAGGCGGCCGAAGAAGCCTGCATCGACCAGCCGCTTCATCTTCAAGAGGCCCGGCAGGAAGAGCTTGTCCTGCACCACGCCGTGCTTCACGCCCTTGGCCTCGGCCAGGCGCGCGACCGCCAGCGCATCCTCCAGCTTATCGGCGATCGGCTTTTCGCAGTAGATGTGCTTGCCGGCCTCGATGGCGCGGGTCAGAAGGGCGGCGCGCATCTGCGTGGTGCCGGCATCGAAGAAGATCGGGTGGTCGGGTGCAGCCAGGGCCTCGTCCAGGTCGCTGGTCCAGCGCTCGATACCGTAGGTCTCGGCCAGGCGGCGCACCTTGTCCGGGTTGCGGCCGACCAGCAGCGGCGCCGGCACCAGACGATCGCCGTTGCCAAGCTGGATGCCGCCCTCGTCGCGGATCGCCAGGATGGAGCGGATCAGGTGTTGGTTGAGGCCCATCCTTCCGGTGATGCCATGCATGATGATGCCGATGTGGCGTACCGCCATTCTCACTCACTCCATTCCTAAAAGGTCGTAGATGCGTCGGGCATAGGTGCCGAATTCCGCTGTCTGGCGCATGTCCAGGCGACGTGGAAAGGGCAGGTCGATGGCGAAATAGGCGGCCATGCGCGCAGGCCCGGCGGTCAGGACCGCGCAATGCGTCCCCATCAGCACCGCCTCTTGGATCGAGTGGGTGACGAAGAGGATGGTCTTGCGGCTTTCCTGCCAGATCTGCAGCAGCTCCAGGTTCATGCGTTCGCGGGTCAGCGCGTCCAGGGCGCCGAAGGGCTCGTCCATCAGCACCAGCTTGGGATCGTGCACCAGGGCGCGAGCGATGGCGGCGCGCTGCTGCATGCCGCCCGAAAGCTCATAGGGATGCTTGGTCTCGAAACCTTTCAGGCCGACCAGCTCGAGCAGCTCCAGCGCACGGCTTCGCGCGGCCTGCTTGTCGAGGCCCAGGATCTCCGTGGGCAGCAGCACGTTGTCCAGAATGGTCCGCCACTTCAGCAGCAGGGGCTGCTGGAAGACCATGCCGACATCGCGCCCCGGCGTGAATGGATGGTCCTCGTCGCCGATGTTGACGGTGCCCGCATCATAGCCGTGCAGGTCGGCCAGGATTTTCAGAACCGTTGTCTTGCCGCAGCCGGATGGGCCGACGAGAGACACGAACTCGCCCTCGGCGATGCTCATGGTGACGTCGGAGACGGCCAGGAACTCCTGACCGCTTGCCTTGTAGGTCTTGCGCACGCCCTCCATGCGGATGAAGGGCGGTCTCTCGCTGCCGCCTTGTGCGTTCACTGCAGCCACCGGTCCAGGTTCGCGGCGACGAATGCGTCATCGGTCAGATGCGGATAGGAACGCAAGACACGGTCGATCTCGGCCGCCTGACCGGGACCCAGACCCTCGTCCGGGTCCAGCAGCACCAGGTTCTCCAAGAGGCCCTGACGGCGCAGCACCTCGTGACAGCCGGCGATGCAGCCGGCAAAGGCGTTGCGGACGTCGAAGAGCGCGCCGTTGGCGTCGGTCAGTTGCACGTCCAGAGACAACAGATTTGCGGGAAGCGTGCCGTCGGACTCGACCGCCTTGGTTTGCGCGAGCAAGGCGACTGCGGCCTTGGTCCAGACCGACCACTGGCCCAGCAGCCCGCCGGCAATGCGCAGGGTCACGGCCTCTTCGCCACGATAGAGGCGATAGGGGGTCAGCAGGTCGAGCAGGATATGGTCGTCGTTGCCTGTATAAAGCGTAATCCGCTTTTCGGCGCCCGCCTCGACGACGCCGCGCACAACATCGATGGTACGATAGCGCGAGAAGGGGGCGATCTTGATGGCGATTACGTTCTCGATTGCCGAGAAGCGGCGCCAGAAGTCGGCCGAGAGCTGGCGGCCGCCGACGGCCGCTTGCAGGTAGAAGCCGACCAGCGGGATCTCTTTGGCCACGGCCGCGCTGTGCGCGATCAGGTCGACCTCGCTGGCGTTCGACAGGGCGGCCAGCGACAGCAGGCCGGCGTGGTAGCCCAGATCGCGGGCAATCGTCGCCTCCTCGCGCGCCTGCGCGGTCTTCCCGCAGAGGCCGGCGATCATCGCCAGCGGCCGCTCTGTCCAGTCGGCGGCCGTCTCGGCTGCCAATCTGAGGACCGGCTCATAGAGACCGGCTTCGCGGATCGGAAACTGCGTGGTGTGCACGCCGACGGCCAAACCGCCGGCCCCAGCGTCGAGGTAGTAGCGGGTCAGAGCGCGCTGACGCCTCTCGTCCAGCTTGCGGGCCTGCGTCAGCGCCAGGGGATGTGCCGGAATCACCGCCCCCTGCCGCAAGACGGCCAGGCTCCGCTCGGGAATGTCGCTCCAGTGGAACACGGTCAAATCACCATCTAAGTAACCACCTGGTTATGTTGCGGTTTGAGATGGGGAGAGTCAAGCGGATCGCCCTCGCAAAGGCCGGAGAAAGCCTAGGATCACTTCGACCATATGCGCACGCCGGCGGGCCAGCTGTGCAGCTGCGCCCAAGTCCCGGTCGAAGATGACCGACAGGGTGTGGCGATTGGAGAGATAGAAGTAGCCCAATCCTGCGATGGAGATATAGAGCTCGACCGGGTCGACACCGGGCCGGAAGGTGCCCTCTGCCTCGCCGCGGCGCAGGATCTGGGTGATCATCTCGGCGAAGGGCGAGTGGATCCTGCGCGCCCGCTCCGACTGCTTGACGTGACGCGCCTGGAGCAGGTTTTCTGAGTTCAAAAGGTTAATGAATTCAGGATGTTCTATATAGTGGTCCCAGGTTGTCTCGACCAGCGTGCGCATCGCCTCTTCGGGTGGCAGATGGATCAGATCCAGCGCGCGTTCGCGTTCGCGCAAGGTGCTGTAGGCGTTCTCCAGGCAGATGCGGAAGAGCAGGTCCTTGTCGCCGTAATAGTGATAGAGCATGCGCTTGTTGACGCCTGCCTGCTGGGCAATGTCGGCGATGCGCGCGCCGGCGAAGCCGTGATCCGAAAAGACCTGCGTCGCCGCCTCGAGGATGCGACGCTTGGCACCATCGGGATCGCGCTTGGCCGGCTCTTTGCCGCTATCCACAAGGGCTTCCTGGTTAACAGCCCGGTTGACAGGAGGGGGCATCTTACGCACCATTAGTAACCGAAAGGTTACCATTGCCGATGCAAGGCGACAGGTCAACTGCGGACTTAAATGCGACGAGGGAGGACTGGTCTATGTTGAAAGCGGTTCTGCTGGCAGCGGCCGGCGCGCTCTGGCTAACGCCCATCGCGGCGGCGGCCGACGAGAAGGTCGAGGTCGATTTCGTTCTGAACTGGACTGCCGGCGGCGATCACGCGCCCTATTACTACGCCCAGCAGCAGGGCTGGTACGAGGAGGCGGGATTGGACGTCACCATCGAGCAGGGCAAGGGCTCGTCGATGGCAGCGCAACGCACCGGCCTCGGCAAATCGCAGATCGGTCTCGCCGACCTTGGCACCGCGCTGGTCGCCAAAGGCAAGGGTGCCGAGATCGTCGGGGTCATGAACATCTACGCCAACTCCCCCTATGGCATGTACTGGCTGAAGTCGTCGGGCATCAACGGAATCGAGGACTTCGCCGGCAAGAAGATCGGTAATCCGCCCTGGGATGCCGCACGGGCCATGTGGCCGGCGCTGGCCAAGGTGGTCGGCATGGATCCGGACTCCGTTACCTGGGTGAATGTGCAGCCCAATGCGAAGCTGGCCGGTCTCAAGTCCGGGGCGATCGACGTCACCACCTCTTTCTACAACATCCACCACATCTTCCAGCGCCAGCTTGGCGACGACATGGGCTTCTTCGCCTGGAAGGAGTACGGCATCAATCCCTACGGCAACTCGATCATCGTCAATGCCGAGTTCCTGGCCGAGAACCCCGATGCCGTGAAGAAGTTCGTTGCCGTCACGCAGCGCGCTTTCGCTGCCTGCGTGCAGACCCCGGAGCCCTGCGTCGAGGCTCTGGTCGAGGCCAACAGCGGCCTCAAGAAAGACAACGAGCTGGAGAACTGGGCCCTGGTGGTCGAACTGATGACCGACGAGACCGGCAAGACCAAGGGTTTGGGCTACTTCGACGAGGCGCGGTTGGATTCGGACTACGATCTGGTCGCTACCTACTTCGATATTGAGACGCCCTTCGACATCCACGAGGTGGTCACCAACGCCTACATCGATACCTCGATCAAGTTGCCGTCTGCGCAGTAGACTCTCATCCAAGCTCCGGGCCGGCCGACGCCAGATAGAGGGTGGGCTTGGCCCGTGGCGGAGACCCCAGAGCCATCCGGGCAAACGCCCGCTCGGGCTCAAAGCCGAACTCTGGGAGTAATGCACAGAAGGCCTCGGCTTCGTCATTGGCATCGATGATGACCGAAGAGACAGCGCCCAGCTGATCCATCATCGCCGACAGGAGGCTCTCCGCAGTCTGCCGGTCGGGTGCGACGAGCGGCCCGATATGCTGCGCCTCGCGGCCCTTACGCGAGAGCGCGAAGCCAGTCTCGCTCACCAGGTTGGGGCCGCGATGGCTGAGAGACCTCAACACATCGGACCGAGCGAAGCCGATGGCGGCGGCATCCAAATCGTCGATGTTGTCGGGGATTTCAGCCGTTTTCCTTGCTTTGGCTTCTGGCCGATCCCTCAGGGTGCGCCGCCAGCGGGTGAGGCGGCTGAGTGTCTGGAAGCCGAGCCGGGCATAGACGCCTTCGCCGGCAGCCGTTGCATCCAGCTGTGGCGCCAAGCGCTTTTCCTCGCAGTGGTTGAGCACTCTAGCCACCAGCCGGCTGGCATAACCCTGGCCCTGTGAAGGCCCGGCCGTCAGGACCATCGAGACCCAGGCCGTCGAGGGCGGATAGGGCAGCAGCGCGGCGGTGGCGACGACTTGGGTCTCCTCGCGAATGCCCCAGACCCTGCCCAACTCAAAGAAGATCCGCCAATCGGCCTCGCTCTGGTTCCAGCCGGCTTGCGTCGAGAGCGCCAAGCAGTCCGGCAGGTCGGCGGCCGTCAAGAGCGCGATGCTTGCGGGCTCAGAACTTTCCATCGCGCACTTGAAATCCGGTGGGCTTGCCGAGCGAGGCCTGCCTGCGCTTGAGCCAATCTGCCTGCCAGTCGATCATCCGCTCCAGCGGCACGATGGGATCGCCGAAGAGGGCGGCTGCCTGCGAGGCGTCGTTCAGCCAGGCGCTCTCTGCTTCCTGTCCGGCGATCTTCGCCTCGGTGTCGAAGCGATCGGCGAAGGCCTTCGCCAGTTCGCGGATCGACAGCGTTTCCCGGCCGGTCACGTTCAAAGGCGAGGTCGGGCCGGTCACCTGCAGCAGACTGCGCAGGATCTGGCTGTTGGCATCGCCCTGCCAGATGACATTGGCATGCCCCATGGTGACGTCGACCGCCTCGCCGGCCAGGACCAGAGAGCCCACGTCATGCAGCACGCCGTAACGCATATCGATGGCGTAGTTGAGGCGGATCAAGCGGCCGACGGTGCCATGCTGGGCCGAGCCATACTCGAACATGCGCTCGCGGCCGAGGCAGGACCAGGCATAGTCGCCGGGCGGCGGCATCGGCGGCACGTCCTCGTTGCAGCCGCCCTCCTTCGGGTCGACGAAGGGATAGACGCAGCCGGTCGAGAGCGCCGCGATCCGCGCGGCGGCAAAACGCTCGGCAACCAAGGCAGGCGCCAGCGCATTCATTGCCCAGGTGAGGGACTCAGAGCCGGAGGAGCCGAACTTGCGGCCTGCCATGTAGATTACGTTGGGGAGGTCCGGCAGGGCGGCCAGCCCGTCGCGGTCCAGGACATCGCAGGCCAGGGTCTCGATGCCCGCCTGCTCCAGGCTGTCACGAGCGGCCGGGTCGGAAAAGCGGGCAACGGCGAGGATGCGCTTGTCGGGTGCCGCGCGCTTGGCAAGCCGGCAGAGGGTCGGCCCCATCTTGCCGCTGGCGCCGAGCACCAGGATGCCGCCCTCCAGCGCTGCCAGATCCTCCCTGAGGGCCGGCGTAGGTCTTGTCATCAGCTCTTCCAGCATCGGCACATCGGCGATGCGGTCGGGAAGCGAGTCGCGCGAGAGGTCGCCCCTCTTGAGCTCATCCGTCTTTGCCGTAGTCGTCATGCGATCACTATGCCCGTCAGGTTATCCGCAAGACAAGCGAGCTGTCGTAGGGCAGGGCCGGCGTGGCGAAGACCACGTCGTTGCGCACATAGTGCAGGGCGCAGGCGCGCCGCCAGCGATCCGACCGATTGTCGCCAGAGCGATGCACCGTGCCGCCGTGGTGGAAGGAGACGCCGCCGCGGGGAACCGGCGCCGGGCGCATCTCAACCCTGGCCAGCTCGGCCTCGGGGATCTGCAGGTCGAATGGGCGATCGTCCGGCGCGCTGTGCGGCAGGATCGGCCCCTTGTGCGTCGCTTGGCCAAAGCGCAGGCACCCGTTCTCTTCATCCGCATCGTCGAGTGCGACCCAGGCCGTCACCACGCATTCGGGATCGCTCGGGCCGAAGTAGAAGTTGTCCTGATGCGCCGGTTTCGGCCCACCACCGTGGGGAGGCTTGAAGAAGACCTGGCTGAAGTAGACAGAGACACCGGGCCCGATCAGCGCCTCGACGTGCGCCACAAGGGCCGGATCATGCGCCAGCGTCGTGAAGAAGGGGCGCGTACTGTGGGGGTTATCCAGTTTGCGCAGCACGCGCTTGCCGGTGGCCTGGTCGAGATACCAGCGCTCCTCAGCCGCGGTGAGGCCGCTCAGCACCTCTTCGCTCCATGCCGAGAGGTCTTCCAGGGCTTGGCCCATGCGCGCATCGGCGAAGATCCGCTCCGCCGTGGCGTGACCCCGGTCGCGATAGCGCGCAAGGAAGCCTGCGCTCGGGCTTGCTTCGCCCACTGGCTTTTCGGCCTGTATAGCAGTCATCAAGATTTCCTTTAACTAACTATATAGTTACAAACGAGACTCGCGGAGTCAATACGGAAAGGTTTCGCGCATCAGGCGGCGACGATGGCCTTTACCGATGCCTGGATGTGCTGGCGCCAGTCCCGCCTGGCCTTTGCGCTTGCCAGGTTGCGGCCGAAGAAGACCGACAGCGTCGTGTTGTTGCCCAGGAAGAAGTAGGTCATGGCGGTAACCGTGATGTGGATCGTCACCGGATCCAGGTCGGGTCGGAAGACGCCGGCCTCAGCACCGCGCCTAAGCAGCAAGCCCAGCTTGTCGACGAAAGGGCGCCCCAGGTCTGCGACCTTGTCGGATCGCTTCAGGTGACACCCGCCGTGCAGGTTCTCGCTGTTCAGGATGGTGACCGTGTCCGGATGGTCCAGATAGTAGGCCCAGACGAAATCGATGTAGCGGGCCAGTGCTTGCGCGGGCGGCGCGTCGAGATCCAGCGTGCCGCTGGCCGCGCTCAGTTCCGCATAGATCTGCTCCAAGGTCGCGAGGAACAGACCCTCCTTGTCGGTGAAATAGTAATAGATCATGCGCTTGTTGGCGCCCGAGGCTTCCGCGATCGCATCGACCCTGGCGCCGGCAAGGCCGTGGCTGGCAAAGGCGTTGCGGGCTGCCTCCAGCACCCGGGCGCGCGTGCGCTCGGGATTGCGGGTGACCGCGGTCGGCTTGGCCTCCCCTGGCATGGCTAGACCGCTTGCACGCGGCTGTCGGGGACCGTCGTCAGGCGCTCCAGCAGCAAGACCAGTCCGTAAAGCGCAACGCCGATGGCGGAGATCAAGAGGACCGCCATGAACATGGCAGCCGTGTCCAGGGTGACCTGAACCTGCAGCATCAGATAGCCCAGGCCCTCTTCGGAGGCGATGAACTCGCCCACCACGGCGCCGGCGACGGCCAGCACCGTTGCCACCTTCATGCCCGAGTAGATATGCGGCAGCGAGCCCGGCAGCTGGATCTTCAGGAAGATCTGCCAGCGCGAGCCCTTCAGCGAGCGCACCAGGTCCAGAAGGTCCGGCTCCACCTCGCGCAAACCCCTTGCGGTGGTCAACAGGATCGGCAGCACGCAGATCGAGAAGACGATGAGGACATTGGGCTCGAAGCCATAGTCGAACCAGACGATGAAGAGCGGCCCAAGAGCGACCTTGGGAATCATGTTCAGGCTGACCATCAGCGGCATCACGGCCTGATCGAGCATGCGCGACCAGGAGGACAACAGGGCGAGCCCGACGCCGATCACCACGGCGATCAGATAGCCCACGAGGATTTCGCCCGCCGTCACGAAAGTGTTGTGGACCCAGTCGTAGCCGTCCCACAGCGCGCGCACCGTATCCAGCGGCGTGGGCATCACATAGGCCGGCACATCGCCCAGGCTGACCCAGAGCTGCCAGGCGACGATCACACCCAGGTGCGCCCCGATCGCGATCCAATAGCGCCTGAGAAAGCGCGCGGCTCGGCGCAACACGCCGGGCGCCTCTTGCCTGGCGAATGATCCTGCCTGTCCGCTGCTGTCGGGCGTTGTGGAGAGATTGTCTGCCATAAGCGCCTTGCCCTTTTAATTAACTAGATAGATAATCCCTGCTCTCGATCTCGAGGTCAAGCAAACGGAAGCAACGGAAGGAGCGGAGATGGCCAGCCCTCGCATTCTAACGACCGTCGTGGGGTCCTATCCGGTACCCGATTGGTTGAACGCGCTTCCCAGTGAGCAGGCCGTGGTCGACGCCACGCGCGTGGTTCTGAGCACGCAGGAGCGGGCGGGCATCGACCTGGTCTGCGACGGTGAGCTCTATCGCTTTGACGTGAGCCACCCCGAAACCAACGGGATGATCGAGTACTTCGTGCGGCCGATGGGTGGCGTTCGGGCCGATCTCACCTTCAAGGAAATCCAAGCCTTCCGACAGCAGGAGGGTATGGGATTTCGCACCCGGCCCGCGGGGATCGTCGAGGGCCCTCTGGACGGCGGTGCACTGGATCTGCCGGCGGCCTGCACGCGCGCCCTCGGCCTGGCCTCGCAGCCGCTGAAATTCACGCTCACCGGCCCACATATGTTGGCCAAGACACTCTCGGATCGTCACTACGGCTCGACGCCGCGTCTGGCCATGGCAATCGCCGAGGTGCTGGCCGAGCAGGTGGCCCTCTTGGACGCGGCCGTCATTCAGATCGACGAGGCGAACCTGCCGGGCCATCCCGAGGAGTGGGAGTGGGCGGCCGAGGCAGCCAACCTGGTGCTCTCGGCGGTGAAGACGACGCCCGCCATCCACCTTTGCTTCGGCAACTACGCTGGCCAGTCGGTGCAGAGCGGCACCTGGGACCGGCTGATCGGCTATCTGAATGCCTTGAAGGTCGACCACATCGTCATGGAGATGGCGCATCGCCCGCCGGAAGAACTGGTCGCCTTCAAGGGCCTACGCCCCGAGATCGGGCTTGGTCTGGGCGTGGTCGACATCAAGCGCACCGAGGTCGAGAGCGCCGATCAGGTGGCGCGCGCCATCGAGCGGGCAACCGGTCTCTTGGGCGAGCAGCGGGTGCGCTACATCCACCCCGACTGCGGCTTCTGGATGCTCAAGCGCGGCATCGCCGACCGTAAGATCCGCGCGCTGGTCGAAGGCAGAGATCTCTACGAGGGACGGGTTGGCGCCCAGAGCGCCTAACAAAGCACGAGCGTTGGTCAGAAGCCGGCGTCGGCTTTCAATGCCAGGCTGCCGTCCTGAAGCTTGGCCCAGAGCTGCATCCCATCGCCCTCGCGGCGGCCCTCGATGCGGAAGGGGGTCATTCCCGAAATGGGCGCCACCCCGCGGTAGCGGAGCGTCTTGAGGTCTTTGCCGAAGGTTCGCCAGGCGAGGTCTGCCAGCAGCGTCGCCGTCAGCGGGCCATGAAAGACCAGACCTGCGTAGCCTTCGACGTCGCGGGCATAGTCGACGTCGTAGTGAATGCGGTGCCCGTTGAAAGTAAGCGCCGAGTAGCGGTAGAGCATGATCTCTTTCGGCGTGACGATTTCAGAGACCTCTGCATCGCCGGGTGCCGGAGTGGGGGGCGGCTTTGGCGTATCGGGCGCAGGATCTTCGCGGTAGACGATGTCCTCCTCCTCGCTGATCGCCAGCTCCTCGCCGACAAAGTATTCGTCCAGCACGGTGACGAAGCAGAGCTTGCCGCTGCGTCCATCCTTCTCGACGATATCCTTGATGGTCGCGCGCTTGGTGACCTTGGCACCGATCCTAAGCGGGGCCGAAAAGTCGAAACGCCCGCCGGCGCGCATGCGACGCGGCAGGTCGACCGGCGGCAGAAATCCGCCCTTCTTGGGATGGCCGTCACGGCCCAGTTCGCGCAGGGGTTTGGCCTCGAGGAAGTAGAGCCAATGCCAGAGCGGCGGTAGCGGGTCGCCCAGTTCCAGAGTGGGGTCTTGGTCGAGGGTCGCCTGCATGAAGTGGGCGGGCTGTAGGCGCAAGGAGTCGTGAAGGGTCTCGCTGCGTCCGATCCAGTCTCTGACAGTATCAGCCATGTTCACGTCTCCCCGCTTGTGATGCGAGGACCCTAACGGGGCCATTTCGCCGGTCAAGGTCAGCCTTTGAGAAGGGCCTTCAGATTGCTCTGCGGATCGGCCACCTGCGCCTTGTCAGGCGAGCGGCCGAGCTCGATCAGTCGTTTGGCGACCATGTATCCGCGCGGATCGTTCATCGCGTCGACGGCCAGCAGGCGCTCGCCGCTGTAGTACCAGAAGGACTGGCTGTGGTCGGATGTCTGTCGGACGACCAGGGAATCATAGCCGCTGTTCAGCCCGGCGATCTGCAGCTTGACGTCGTATTGGTCCGACCAGAACCAGGGTTTGGCCCGATAGGCCTCGTTGCGTCCCATGATGTTGGCGGCGACGGCCTCGGCCTGGTCGATGGCATTGCCGACGCTCTCGAGCCGGATGCGCTCTTCGCCATACGGGAAGGAGGCACAGTCTCCTGCTGCCCAGATGTTGGGGTCCGACGTCCGGCCGAAGGCATCGGTCCAGATGCCGTTGTCGATCTTCAGGCCGGCCGCTTCGGCCAGTGCTGTGTCTGGCGCGATGCCGATACCGAGCACGGCGAAGTCGGCTTCCAAGACTGCACCGTTAGCCAGGCGGGCACCGGTCACGCGTTCTTCGCCGAGCAAGCGCTCCAGCCCGACCCCTTCCAGGATGGTCACGCCGTGGGACTCGTGCAGGGCACGGAAGTAGTCGGATGTCTCTTTGGCTGCCACCCTTTGCAGGATTCGCGGTGCCGCCTCGACCAAGGTCACCTCGAGGCCCAGCTTGCGGGCCACCGCTGCGACCTCCAGCCCGATGTAGCCGCCACCGACCACCAGCAGCTTGCGGCCGGCTTTGAACTTGGGCGAGGCGCCGTCTATGTCGGTAATGCTGCGGATGGTGTAGGCGCCTTCCAGGTTGCCGCCGATAGCGGCAGGCAGGCGCCGCGGAAGCGATCCGGTGGTCAGGATCAGCTGCCAATAGGGCAGTTCTCGCTCCGCAAGGGCGATGCGGCAGGCCTCGCGGTCGATGGCGGTGACCTTCTCCCCGACCAAGGCCGTGATGTTCTGCTCTTCATAGAATGAGGGCGCGCGCAGGTGCAGCCGCTCGGCTTCCATCTCACCCAGGAGGTAGGCCTTGGAGAGCGGCGGGCGCTGGTAGGGCAGGTAGGCCTCTTCGCCCACCAGGGTTACCGGGCCGTCATGGCCCAACGCACGCAGCTTCGCGGCCGCGGAACAGCCGGCCTGACCAGCCCCGACGATGACAACGCCCTTCTCGGACATGACCGAAACTCCAACAGGAAAGGAACCAACGCCGCTTGCTGCCCCTTCACCCTGTCGCTCGCGGCGTTAGACGCAGGCGCGGTCGGCTATGTCGAGCGTCCGATCGAGGATGTCGAGGCCAAGCAGCATATCCTCTTCCGAGATGTTGAGCGGCGGAGTCAAGCGAATCACGTTGGAGAAGAAAGAAAGGTAGAGGCCTTCGCGCATGGCAAAGGCCATCATGTCGGCCATCGGCTTGGCTTCAGCACCCTTGGCGGCATAGGGCACCAAGGGCTCGCGGGTCTGGCGGTTCTTCACCAGCTCGATGCCGTTGAAGAGGCCGAGACCGCGAATGTCGCCGATGCTTGCGTGCTTGAGCGCCAGCTTGGCCAAGCCGTCGCGCATCTTGCGGCCGATCGCCGTGGCATGCGCAAGCGTGTCTTCTTCCTGCATGGCACGAACCGCGGCCACTCCAGAGGCGCAGGCCAGGGGATGGCCGGCATAGGTCAGGCCGCCGGGCAGCGGATAGTCCTTCAGCCAGTCGGCCAGGTCTTTGGAGACCGACATGGTTCCCAGCGGGACGTAGCCCGAGTTGATGCCCTTGGCGGCGGTCATGATGTCGGGTTCCACACCCCAATGGTCGACGGCGAACCATTCGCCGCTGCGCCCGAAACCGGCCATGACCTCGTCGGCGATCAAGAGGATGCCGTACTTGCTGCAGGTCTCGCGGATGGACTGCAGATAGCCGTCCGGCGGCACGATGATCCCATTGGTGCCGACGATGGGTTCGAGGATGACGGCAGCCACCGTGTTGGGGTTCTCGTACATCAGGATCTCTTCCAGATGCGGCCCCCCCTGGCAGACCGGGCAGTTGGCCGGATCGCGGTGGCCGGTGGGAGAGCGATAGGCATAGGGGTCCAGCATGCGGACCACGCCCGGCATATCGGCGCGCGTGAGGTGGTGGCGCGGGTCGCCGGTCAGGCTGAGGCTGCCGCCGCTGGCGCCGTGATAGCTGCGATAGCGGGCCACGATCTTGCTGCGGCCGGTGTAGTGGCGGGCGAGCCGGATCGCGGTCTCGTTCGCCATAGCACCACCGGTGGTGAAGAAGGTCGCGGTGATGTTGGCCGGTGTGATCTCGGCGATCAGTGCCGCCAGCTCCGAGCGCACGTCGGAGCCCATGGCAGGGCCGATGTAGCAGAGCTTGTCGGCCTGATCCTTGATCGCCTGGACGATTCGGGGGTGCTGATGGCCCAGGTTGGCATTGACCAGCTGTGACTGGAAATCGAGGTAGCGCTTGCCGTCGCTGTCCCAGAACCAGCTGCCCTGGGCGCCGGTGATGACCGGGGGGCGACTGCCCTGCTTCGACCAGCTTTGCAGGTAGTGGTTGGCGTGCATCTCCCGGACCCACTCGGGGTCCTGTATCGGGAAGGCGTTGTTCAGCTCGTTCATCAGGACCTCCAATGGGTCGCGGGTGGAGCGCTCGTGTGGGGATCAGGCCTCGTAGACCGCGACGGGATCGCCGAGGGTCGAAGGGTCGGGGACCATGCCTAGGCCGGGGAGGGAGGTGGGTGTTGCGGCGCCTCCGACATTGCGCGCGCCCTGTCCCGGGACCGGATCGACAGCGAGATGTTCCTGGCACAGCCAGCTAGCCATCCGCGCCTCCTCGGCGGTCGAGGCGGCCAGGTGGATCGCTGCGGTGTCGGCGAGGGCCGAACCGCCCACGTCCTCGATATGCATCTTCCAGCCCACGTGCAGGGCGAAGTCGCGGATGCGGCGTGCCTTGGTCAGGCCGCCCACGCGGTTAGGCTTGATCTTGAGCCCTGCGAAGGCCTCCGCGCGCCAGGCGCTGAGGTGATCGTCGAAGTCGTGCAGGCATTCGTCCAGCAAGACGGGCTGGCGCACCTTGCGGGCGACGAAGGCGCACTGCTCCAAGGTTTCGCAAGGCTGCTCGACCCAGCTTGCCGTCCCGACGCTGTTCAGGACCTGCAACGCCAGGCCGGGCGTCCAGGCGCGGTTGATGTCGTAGGTCACCATCTCTTCCGGAAGCAAGGCGGCGCCGATGGCCTCGATGCGGGCAATGTCGATGGCGGGGTTCTTGCCGCCCAGCTTTGCCGAATGGGTGCGATAGCCCTTCGCCCGCGCCGTCTCGATCAGGGCGACCATCTCATCGGGCGTGCCGGTCGAGATCGAGGAGTTCACCGGAACCGCCACCGCCTCGGCCCCGCCCATCAGCTGCCAGAGCGGCATGCCCGCGGCCTGACCGAGGATGTCCCAGCAGGCCATGTCCAGCGGCGACTTGGCGTAGAGGTGACCGGGCAGCTGCAGGTCCATGACCCGATTGACGTGATCCAGCGCGCGCGGATCTTGACCCAGCAAGGCCGGTGCCAGGATCTCCAGGCCGGCGCGGGTGCCCGGTCCGTGTGCCGGCAGGTAGGTATGACCCCAGGGACAGCCCTCGCCCCAGCCGGAGAGGCCTTCGTCGCAGTCGATGCGCACGAAGGTGCTGTCCAGCCGATCGAAGCGCAGCCGCCCGCCCGAGAGCCAGTAGGGGTGGGTCAGCGGCAGCTCCAGGTGGTAGACCGTGATGCGGCTGATCCTCATGCGGCCTCTCCATAGGTCGCGACGGGAGCACCCAATGACTCGAAATCGGGCTCGACACCCAGCCCCGGTTGGTCGGGGGCAAAAAGCTTGCCGTCGGCAACGCTCGGTCCGCCGATGCCGGTGGAGCGCGTGTTGTAGTTCATCAGATCGGTCGAGTTCACCAGGAACTCAGGCGGCGTGGAGGCTGCGAAATGGGCCACGGCCGCACTGGTGATCTCGCCGCCCCAGGTGTCCTCGCTGACCACGGCGATGCGATGCTCCACCAGGAAGTCGCGCACCCGCCGTGCCTTGGAGAGGCCGCCCAGGTTGGAGATTTTGAGGCAGCAGATCTCGGCTCCGCGATCGTTCACGATACGCCGTGCCATCGAGAGGTCGGTCACGCATTCGTCCAGCTTCATCGGCAGGTCGATCCGGGCGCGGACCTGCTGGCATTCTTCATAGGTCCTGCAGGGCTGCTCGAAGACGAAGTCCAGATCGCGGCAGGCGCGCGCCACACGCAAGGCGTCGTCGACCCGCCAGCCCTGATTGGCGTCGGCCAGGGCCTTCTCGCCGGGCTGCAAGAGGGGCACGCTCTGGCGGATGCGCTCGATATCGCTGGCCCAGTCGCCGCCGACCTTGATCTGGAACTGGCGATAGCCGCTGGCGCGATGCTGCTCCATCTCTGCAAGGGTCTCGGGCAGGGCCTTTTGCGGCACCACGCGGTACATCGGCGCGCCGTCGGTCAGCTTGCCGCCCAGCAGCATCCAGACCGGCTGACCGCTGGCCTTGCCCAGCAGATCCCAGCAGGCGGCATCGAAGGGCGCCTTGGCATAGCCGTGCCCCTGCACGGCGGCGTCCAGCAGCCGCTCGATGCGGTAGACTTGACGCGGGTCTTCGCCGAGCAGCCGCGGGGCGACCAGGCGGGCCAGGGCTTCGACCCCTTCGGAATGGGCGACCATGTAGTTCTCGCCGCAGGGCGTGAACTCGCCGCAGCCGCTGATCCCGGCGTCGGTATCGAGCACCACCACGCTGGCCTTTGCCGTCGCGATCGCGTTGCCGGCTCCCCAGACGTAGCTGCCGCCCACATAGGGTAGGTCGGTCCGGAAGATGCGGATGCGAGTGATCTTCATGGCACCACCACGATGTTCCCGACATGCGCTTTGGCGAGGAAAGCCTGCTGTGCCTTCGCCAGGTCCCGCAGTGGGTAGGTACCGGCCAGCAGGGGCCGGAGTGCGCCGGTCTCGATCATGCCGACGACACGCTGCATGGTGCCGGGCGGACAGATGGTGGCGCCGGTCAGCTGCAGGTCCTTGTAGATCAGCTGGCGCAGGTCGATCTCGGCCAGCGGTCCGCCGATGCAGCCCGAGGCCGAGTAGCGCCCGCCCTGCCTCAGCGCGCTCACCAGCGGCATGAAGAGCGAACCGCCGACGACATCCAGCGCAATATCGAGCGGTCCTTGCAAGGCGTCGCAAATGGCGTCTTCCAGGTCTGCCGTCTTGCGGTCGACGACGACCTCCGCCCCCTGGTCGCGCTGCAGGTCGGCTTTGGCCGGCGAGGCAATGGCGACCACGCGGCAGCCGCGCAGGCGGCAGAGCTGGATCGCGGCCGAGCCGACGCCGCCGGAGGCGCCGGTGATCGCCACGCTTTCTCCGGGCCTAGGCGCCGTCCGCTGCACCAGGTTCTCGGCTGTGGTGTAGGCGCAGGGGAAG
This sequence comes from Kiloniellales bacterium, assembly GCA_040219175.1. GTDB lineage: Bacteria > Pseudomonadota > Alphaproteobacteria > Kiloniellales > JACOMY01 > JACOMY01. The sequence goes on along the minus strand of JAVJSY010000038.1, from coordinate 73,341 downwards.
CTGGCCAGCTCCGCATCGCTCAACGGCGAGGTCACAGGCACGGCATTGGCGGCGCGGACCTTTGTGTACTCGGCATAGCCGCCATTGGCCTCCGACCCGAAGTAGCCGCTGTTGGCCGGGTTCAGCCAGTCGCCGTGTCCCAGCAGCCAGGGATCGATCAGGACCCGTTCGCCGATCCGCGCCGGGTCGACCCCGTCTCCCACCGCGGCGATGCGACCGGCAACGTCGGCACCCTGAATGACCGGGAAGCGGATCGCGCGGCTGCCCCAGGAGCCGTCGTCGTCCTCGGCCTCCTCGAAACCGGCCGCAGCACCCTCGCCGATCGCCCCGCTGACCGCCTTGGAGTACCAGGCGGTGCGGGTGTTGATATCGGTGTTGTTCAGACCGCAGGCGCCGACCTTGACCACCACCTCGCCCGCCGCGGCTTGCGGTGTCGGTACCTCGCTATAGACCAGTTTGTCCAAACCGCCGTGCCCGGTCAGCAGCACGGCCTTCATGGTCTTGGGCAGGGTCATTGCGCGGCGATCGCCGGCCTATCGGCCCGCGGCAGTTCGGACGCCGGATCATAGGCGGGCGCGCCCAGAATGCGGCCCTTGCGGCCTTCACCGGCAATGATGACCTCGACCTCGGTGTCGGGCGTTGCGGCCTCCTGCTTGATGTAGGCGAAGGCCAGGATCTTGCCGACCGTGTGCCCATAGGCGACCGAGGCGGTCGAGCCGACCACGCGCCCTTCCAGCAGCACCGCCTCGCCGCCGTGCCCGTCGACGACCCCGTCGGGCTCGATCTCAAGATACGCGCAAACCCAGGGCAGGGTGCCTTTCTCGGCGTGCTCGACGCTCGTCCGCGTGGCCTCGACGCCCAGGTAGTGCTTGTCCAGCTTGGCAAAGCGCATGACGTCGGCTTCCGGCAGGGTGACCTCATTGGTGAGCTCGCCGGCTCCTTTGAAGCCCTTTTCCATGCGCATCGCGTTCATCGCGAAAGAACCGTAGTCGGCGATCCTGTGTGCCTCTCCCGCGGCCCAGAGTGCGTCATAGACGGCAAGAGCGCTGTCGCGCGGCATGTGGAACTCCCAGCCCAACTCCCCGGCATAGGACATGCGGAAGGCCCAGAGCCGGTGGCCGGCCAGGGTGATTTCCTGCGCGGTCAGCCAGCGGAAGCCGGCGTTGGAGAGATCTGCATCGCTGCAGGCTGCCAGAACCTCGCGTGCGCGCGGGCCGTTCAGGGCGAGTGCCGCCCAGTCGTCGGAGCGCTTGATGACCTCAACCGCCTCGCCAGCGCGCTGGAAGGCCAGATGATCCAGCAGGCGCTGCTCGAAGAAGGCGGCACAGACCAGGTAGTAGCGCTGCTCGGCCAGCTTCACGACCGTGGTCTCCAGCTCGATCCGCCCGCGCCGGTTCAGCATGTGGGTAAGCGCGATGCCGCCCGCCTTCTTCGGCAGGCGGTTGGCGACCAGGCGGTCGAGGAAGGCTTCGGCACCGGGGCCGGCGACCTCCACCTTGGTGAAGGCGGAGATATCCATGATGCCCACGCCCTCGCGCACCGCCTTGACCTCGGCGCCGACCAGGTCGTGCACGACGTTGCGGCGGAAGGCGTAGTGATCCTGCTGCGCCACGCCGTTCCTGGCGAACCAGCGCGGCCGCTCGTGCCCGAAGACCTCTTCGTAGACCGCACCCTTTTCTTTCAGACGCTCGTAGAGCGGCGAGGGCTTGATCGGGCGGCCTTCCAGGCGGTTGTAGTGCGGGAAGGGGATCTCGTGGCGCAGGCAGTAGTCTTCCTTGGCCTTCGCCACCTGCCAGTCCTTGACCGCGTAATCGCCGAAGCGCCGCGGGTCGAAGTCGCGCATGGAGATGTCGGCGGCGCCGCGCACCATCCACTTGGCCAGTTCGCGGGTGAGGCCAGGGCCCCAGCCGATACCGATCTGGGTGCCGCAACAGCACCAGTAGTTCCGAACGCCGGGCGCGGGTCCGATCATCGGGTTGCCATCCGGCGGGTGGCTGATGGCGCCGTGCACGCTGCGCGCGATGCCCAGGTCGGCGAAGATCGGCATCCGGACCATGGCCTCTTCCAGCCAGGGCATGATGCGATCGTAGTCCGGATCGAAGAGCTCGTTCTCGGCCTCCCAAGGGCAGGCGTCTTGCCAGACCGCGTTGGGATTCTCCTTCTCGTAGATGCCGATCAGGCCCTTCTTTTGCTCCATGCGGATGTAGCCGGAAACACGGCGGTCGTCGCGCACCACCGGCAGTTCTTTCTCCAGCGCGCGAAACTCCGGCACATCCTCGGTCACCAGATAGTGGTGAGTCATGGAGGTCATCGGCAGTTGCAAGCCGGACCATTCGCCCATCTGGCGGGCATAGGTGCCGCCGGCATTCACCACATGCTCGCAGACGATGGTGCCGCGCTCGCTCTCGACCAGCCATTCGCCCCGGTCGTTCTGGGTGATGTTGGTCGCCCGGCAGCGGCGCACGATCTTTGCACCCAGCTGGCGCGCGCCGATCGCCATGGCCATGGTGACGTTGCTTGGGTCGACATGGCCGTCGTCCGGCGTCCAGAGCGCGGCGATGACGCCCTCCAGGTTATAGAAGGGGTGCTTCTCGGCGACGAAGTCCGGCCCCACCAGTTCTATGTTGAAACCCAGCGCGCGGCCGACCGACAGGGTATGGCGCAGCCAGTCCAGTTCGTCTTCGGTGTAGGCCAGGCGGAAGGAACCGCAGCCGTGCCAGGTGACCGATTGCCCGGTCTCCTGCTCCAGCCCGCCGGAATAGAGGGCGATGTTGTAGTCGACGCAGCGCCCCAGGGAAAAGCTGGAGGTCGAGCGCGTGATCTGGCCGGCTGCGTGCCAGGTCGATCCACTGGTCAGCTCCGCCTTCTCCAGCAGCACCGTCTCCGGCCCCCAGCCCTCGTGCGCCAGATGGTAGGCAAGGCCGACCCCCATGATACCGCCGCCGACGATAACAACCTTTGCACGTGCAGGCAGTTCGCTTTCAGACATCGTTCTTGTTCCTGATGCAGGGTCGCATTTTCGATGGACAGGGTAAGGGCACAGTTGTACCTTCGTCAATCATGAATGATACAAATGTAGCAAAAACCGTTCTGACCCGCCTGGCCGGGGAATTCGACGCCTTGACGCCGGAGGCGCAGAAGGCTGCGCGCTATGTCCTGGAGAATCCTCTGGACGTGGGTGTGTCGACGGTGCGCGAGATTGCCGAGGCGGCGAAGGTGAAGCCCAACACCTTCGTGCGCATGGCCCGCCAAGCCGGTTTCGAGGGCTATGAGGATTTTCGCGAACCCTTCCGCGAGGCGATCAGGCGGGGGGAGGCTGCCTTTCCCGACCGGGCGCGCTGGCTGCAGGAGGTGCGCAAAAAGGGGGATCTGGGCGGGCTCTATGCCGACATGGTGGCCAGTGCGCTCAACAGCATCGAGGAGACCTTCGCGGCTATCGGCGAAGCGCAGCTGCGCGCGGCGGCCGAGGCGATCTGGGCGGCGCGCAACGTCTTCGTCCTGGGCGTGGGCGTGAACAACGCCAATGCGCGCAACTTCACCTACCTGGCCTCGACCGGCATGGTCGGCTTTCACGCCATCCCGCGCGCGGGCTCCGTTCCGGTCGACGATCTGGCCTGGGCCGACGAACGCGACCTGATGATCGCCATGACCATGAAGCCCTACCGGGCCGAGGTCACCGAGGCGGTGGCGGTCGCCAAGAGCCAGGGCGTGAAGGTCATCGCCATCTCCGACAGCCGGGTCTCGCCGATCGTGCTCAAGGCCGATCACCCCTTCGTGGTGTCGAACGACACCCCGCAATTCTTTCCCTCCTCCGTCTCCACGATCGTGCTATTGGAAACCTTGCTGTCTTTCGTGATTGCCAACGCCAGCAGCGAGATCGTCGAACGGGTCGAAAAGTTCCACAAGCGCCGGCGGGAGCTCGGCATCTATATGGAGGATCCGCAATGAACGCCCCTGTGATCCACTCTTTGGATGCCCGCTATTACACAGACCCCGAGATCTTCGAACGCGAGCTGGCGGGCCTGCTGTCCAAGACCTGGCAGTTCGCCGGCCACGAGGCCAGGATCCCCAAGGTCGGCGATTACTTCGCCTTCGAGATCGCAGGCCAGAACCTCTTCGCCATCCGCGGGCGCGACGGCCGGGTGCGGAGCTTCTACAACGTCTGCCAGCACCGCGCGCACGAGCTGGTCAGCGGCAGCGGCAACACCCGCGTGGTGGTCTGCCCCTATCACACCTGGACCTACGAGCTGACCGGCCAGCTGCGCTCCGGACCGAACCTCAAGTCGGTTCCCGGCCTGAACCGCAGCGAGATCTGCCTGACCGAGGTGCGCAGCGAGTCCTTTCACGGTTTTCTTTTCGTCAATCTCGACCCCGATGCCGCCGCAATGGAGGTCTGGTTCCCGGGGATTCGCGAAGAAATCCTGGCCTTCGTGCCGAACATAGCTGCACTGCAGCCGCTCGAGTACGTCGCCGTCGAAGAGAAGTGCAACTGGAAGGTCTCGGTCGAGAACTACTCCGAGTGCTATCACTGCCCGACCAACCACCTCACCTTTTCGGAAGGCGTGATCAAGCCCGAGACCTATGACATCAGGGCGAGCGAGGCCGGCTATGTCCTGCGGCACACAACCGAGTGCCAGAGCCTCGACAAGATGACCTATCCGATCGACCTCAAGGCGAACCGCCATGCCGGCGATTATCAAAGCTGGTTCCTCTGGCCGATGTTCTCCTTCCAATGCTATCCGGGCAATGTCTTGAACTCTTATCACTGGCGCGCCTCGGACGTGGACAACTGCCGGGTCTATCGCGGCTGGTACACGCCCGACGGGGTGGACGACCCCATCATCCGCGGCCTGGCGATCCAGGACCGGGAAACCACGGTCGCCGAGGATGTGCGGCTGGTCGAATCGGTGCATCGCGGACTGAAGTCCAAGGGCTATAGACCCGGGCCTCTGGTCCTCGACCCAAAGCACGGGCTGATGTCCGAACACTCGATCGCGCGGCTGCAGCAGTGGATGCGAGAGGCCGTCGAGGCATAAGAGTCCTGATCCAGCAGAGTTGATCATCCTGTGAGGCAGGGTTATGCACTCCGCGACAGGCAAGACTGCGCCGCAAGGCTTGCGCACATTCACCGGAGAAGAGAGACGAGATGGACAAGGATCTGTTCGAGCGCGGGCTCGAGAAACGCAAGGGCACGCTCGGTGCTGAGTACGTCGAGAAGAATCTGGAAGCTGCCGACGACTTCACCCGGCCCTTCCAGGAGGCCATGACCGCCTGGTGCTGGGGCTTCGGCTGGGGCGACGAGACCATCGAGCCCAAGACCCGCAGCATGATGAATCTCGCGATGCTGGGCGCGCTGGGCAAGATGCACGAGTGGGAAATCCACTGCAAAGGCGCGCTCAACAACGGCGTCTCGAAGGAGGAGATCCAGGCCATCATTCACGTGGTCGGCATCTATTGCGGCGTCCCGCAGTCCCTGGAGTGCTTTCGCGTCGCGCGAAAGGTTCTCGAAGAGCGCGGCTTGCTGTAGAAGCGGGCGTCGGCTGCTGGAGAGGGCAACGGGAATGGCTAAAATCACCTATATCGAGTTCAATGGAACAGCGCACGAGGTGGAGGTCGCCAACGGCCTCACGGTCATGGAGGGCGCGCGGGACAACAACATTCCCGGCATCGAGGCGGCTTGCGGCGGCGCCTGCTCCTGCTCGACCTGTCACGTCTATGTCGATCCGGCCTGGGTCGGACGCCTGCCGGAAAAGGACGAGATCGAGGAGGATATGCTCGATTTCGCCTTCGAGCCCGACCCGGAAACCTCCCGCCTGACCTGCCAGCTGACGGTCACCGACGAGCTGGACGGCCTGATCGTGCGAATGCCCGAAGAGCAGGCCTGAGAGGGCTATGACCAGGTCACGCTACAGCGGCGTTTGGCCGGTCGCACCGACGGCCTTCAACGAAGACGGCTCTCTGGATCTTGCGGGTATGCGGCGGGTGATCGACTGCATGGTCGATCAGGGCGTCGATGGCCTGTGTATTCTGGCGAACTATTCCGAACAGTTTCTGCTGTCCGATGCGGAGCGGGAAACGCTGACTGAGCTCTGCCTGGAGCAGATGGCGGGGCGCGTGCCCGTCATCGTCACCATCAGCCACTTCTCGACAGACATTGCCGTTGCGCGCGCCAGGCAGGCGAAGAACCTGGGTGCGGCCATGGTCATGATGATGCCGCCCTACCACGGCGCGCTGCTCAAGGGCGCACCGCAACAGGCCTACGAACAGTTTGCGCGGGTCTCCGATGTCGGCTTGCCGATCATGATCCAGGATGCGCCGCTGTCTGGCGTGGATCTGCCAGTCGCCTTGCTGGTGCGCATGGCGCAAGAGATCGAGATGGTGCAGCTGTTCAAGATCGAGTGCGCCGGTGCTGCCGACAAGCTGCGGGCGCTGATCGCAGCCGGTGGGGCGGCGATCGAAGGACCCTTCGACGGTGAGGAGGGGATCACCTTGCTGGCCGACCTGGACGCAGGAGCGACGGGCAACATGTGCTCGGCACTGCTGCCCGATCTCATCAAGTCGGTGGTGGCCGACCATCTGGCCGGGCGGCGTAAGTCAGCCATTGCCGAATACCAACGCCTCTTGCCGCTGATCAATCATGAAAACCGCCAGTGCGGCTTTCGAGCGGCCAAGGCTGCTTTCATGGAGGGCGGTGTCATCCGCTCCGACTTTTGCCGCCATCCGATTGCGCCGCTTGGCCCAGAGGCGCGCAGTCAGCTTCTGGCCTTGGCGCGCCCCCTGGATCCACTCGCACTCCGCTGGGGCCGCTAAGCCTCATGCCCTAGCTGGGCGCTGTCCGGTAGATAAAATCACCCTCCGGCTCGGCCGCGTCGGCCTTCGCAGCCACAACCAGCTTGGCATGCAGTGGCGAGAGGCTGCAGACCGGGTCGGTCGCCGCTGCATCGCCGGCGAGCGCCATGGCCTGGCAGCGGCAGCCGCCGAAGTCGATGCCGCGCCGCTCGCAAGAGCGGCAGGGCTCCTGCATCCAGTCGAAACCGCGGAAGGCGTTGAAGGCCTCGCTTTTGTGCCAGATGGCTTCCAGCGACTGCTCTTTGACGCTTGGGAAGGTGAGGCCTTCGATCGTCTGAGCGGCATGGCAGGGCAGGACCAGCCCATCGGGGGTCACGTTGATACCGGTCGAGCCCCAGCCCCCCATGCAGGCCTTGGGATAGGTCGCGTGATGGTCGGCCGGAACATAGTCGATCACCAGCTGGCCTTTCAGGCGCACGCGGGCGGCTTCGACCACCTCTGTTGCCCAGAGGGCTTGCTCTTTGCTCGGCATGAGGCCGCTGCGGTTGCGGGTAGCCCAGCCGTGGAACTGCACCATTGCCACTTCCAGACGCCGGGCGCCTAGGTCCAGGGCAAGCGCAATCGTCTCCTCCAGCTGGTGCAGGTTGCGCTTATGCATGACGGCGTTCAGGGTGAGCGGCAGGCCGGTCTCGCCGATCCAGGCGGCCAGCTGCATCTTGCGGGAAAAGCCGCCATCGTAGCCGCCGATCCTATCGGCCATCGCCACCGTCACGCCCTGCAGCGAGAGCTGGATGTGGTCCAGCCCCGCAGCGTCAAGGGCCTTGAGGCGCTTTTCTGTCAGGCCGATGCCGGAGGTGATGAGATTGGTGTAGAGCCCGGCCGCGCGTGCTGCGGCGACCAGGGCGTCGAGATCGCGTCTGGAAGCCGGCTCTCCGCCCGAGAGGTGCAGGTGCAGGACGCCCAGGTCGGCGGCCTGGCGAAAGACATCGATCCAGTCGTCCGTGCCGAGCTCGTCCGCGCGCTTGGTCAGCTCCAGAGGGTTGGAGCAGTAGGGGCAGGAGAGTGGGCAGCGGTGCGTGAGCTCGGCCAACAGGGCCATCGGCAAGCGCGGGGCCGCTTTCTCCGTCATGCCTCTAGGTCCAACATACGGCGCTCCACCAGCGCGGCGAGGAAGGCCGTGGTGTCCTTGCCGACCTGTTCCAGCGGCGCGCCATAGCGTTCGGACAGCAGGGCGGCGATCTCGGCAAGGCTGCGCTTGCCGTCGACTTCGGCAAGGATGGCCTGGCCGATCGGGTCCAGCTTCAGTGCACGCTCCGGGGCCAGGAGCACCCAGTTGCCGCGCACCCGGTCCTGGTGCAGACGCACGCCGCGCGGCAGGATGGGGCGCGATGCCTCGGTGAGGGGCGGGAGACTGCTCACAGCGCCATGCCCTCGCCTGGTTGCCAGGCCCCTGGGGGTACGCGGCCGGGCGTCACGTAGGCAGCCTCGAGCGCATCGAGCTGGGCCCAGAGCACCTCCGTCTTGAAGATGAGGGCACCAGCCGCGGCGTCCTGCTTCTCTTGCGTGTCGGCCCGCTCCAGAACCCAGTTCAGGCCGAAGGCGACATCCTTGGGCGCCTCCTGCAGGCGGCGTTTGAAGTAGGCCATCGAGGTCTCGTTGGCGAAGTCGTAGTGCGCCAGCAGCCCCTCGATCCTCTGCGCATGGATCTTCGGGGCGAAGAGTTCGGTGAGCGAGGAGGCCACGGCCTCCAAGAGGCTGCGGTCGCGCACATAGCGGACATAGGCTTCGACGGCAAAGCGGGTGGCCGGCAGCACTCCGCGGCAGGAGGCCACGTAATCGCGGTCCAGGCCAACGGCGTCGGCCAGGACCAGCCAGCGCTCGATCCCGCCTTCTTCCCCCTCGGAGCCGTCGTGGTCCTCGATCCGCGAGCGCCAGGCGCGCCGCAACGCCGGGTCCTCGCAGCGCGATAGGAAGGCGGCGTCCTTCATCGGGATGCGCGACTGATAGAAGAAGCGATTGATGACCCAGGCCCGCACCTGATCGGGGGTGCAGCCGCCGCTGTGCAGCCGGTGATGAAAGGGATGCCTGTCGTGATAGCGCTCGGCACCGATTTGGCGCAGGCGCGCTTCGAATGCGGTGCGGCTGTCGACGGGCGGCGTGTTCATAAGCTGAAGTCCATGCCGTCGGCACCGATGATCCAGCCGGCAGCTTCGGCCTCGCGGCGCTCGGCGGAGTTGGGCTGCAGCACCGGGTTGGTGTTGTTCATATGCACGAAGACCTTTCGCTCCACCTGCAAATCGGCAAACGCCGGAATCGATCCCGCAGGGCCGCTCATTGCCATATGGCCCATCCTGGCACCCGTCTTTCCGCCGACGCCGCGCTGGCGCATCTCGTCATCCCGCCAGAGCGTGCCATCGAAGAAGACCAAGGCGGCACCGCGCAGGCGGGCGGCCAGGCTCTCCGTCATCTTTGCGCAGCCGGGAACATAGTAGGCGCGCGCGCTGCCGGCCTCTAGGGCGACCCCGACGGTCTGTTCGCCTTCCCGATCGGTCACGACCTCCTCTCCTTCCATGTAGAGCGGCACCTTGCCGGGAACAGGGAAGAGGGTCGCTGTGATGGTCGAGGTGAGCGGGAAGGGCCTGTCCAGAGAGATCGCCTGTCGGGTGACGAAGGCCGGGTCGAGGGCCGCGAAGAGCGGGTTGCTATCGAGCAGGCCAAGGATCTCTGCCGTGCCGAAGAGCGTGAAGGCCTGCTTCTCGCGCAGGGTCAGCAGGCCGGCGACATGGTCGATATCGCCGTTGGTGACCAGCAGGCTGACGATCGGCGAGACGCGCGGTCCGCTTGGATGCAAGGCCGGCTGGGCAGCCAGCTGCGTGCGGATATCGGGAGAAGCATTCAGGATGGCCCAAGACCGGCCGTCGCCGGAGACGGCTAGCGAGGACTGCGTCAGGCTGGGGATCTCGCCGCGGCGCGCGGCATTGCAGTTCGGGCAGCCGCAGTTCCATTGCGGAAGCCCGCCGCCGGCGGCTGCTCCCAGAATGAGCGCACGAAGAGTTTCCGTCATGCCTGTCCCTCCCAATTCCCGGCCTCCAGCTCACGGGCTCCAGCTCACGGGCTCCAGCTCACCGCCTCTAGCGCGCGGCCTCTAGCGCGAGGGCAGAAAAAAGCCAGCAAAGCACCAAGGGCGCCGCTGGCTATCAGACTGGATATCTCACCCCTTGGGGAGAGATCGAGGTCGCCGATTTTGTCCGTGCGAGCCCCCGGATGCTGCCTACTCGGCTGCGCAGTACATGTTGATTTCCATACCGCAGCAGACCTCTTCGAAGGTCGGTGTGCTCCAAGCCATCTCTCTCTCCTCGACTGTGCCGCGCCTCGCGCGATCTGACATATCATCAACCGAGACGACGGACTGTCAAAGGACTTTCCAAGCAGCCGAGGAGGGAATGGACGTTGCTGTCTTTGCATATTCTCTGGAGGTGAGGAAAGAAATTTAAATTTTTCAATTTCTTAACGAGAGGTCTAAAGAAAGGAGTGGAGGATGCGCACGACATCGTCGAAGCTGAAGACGGGACGCCCGAGGGCCTGCTGCACGGCCTCGCGATAGGGTGGAAGATTGGTGCATTCAAAACCAGGGCGCCGAGGTCCGGGCGCTCTACGGCCATGGCTTTGCAGGCAGCGACGACCTCGGCCTCGACCTCGTCAGGCTCGAGACGGTAGCCGCTGCTGGGTTCCGGACCGAGGATCGCGGCTGCAAAGGCCTGCGCGTCCTCAAGACCGCGGACGTCAGTTGCGTTTGATCAGTAAGACCGTCAGCTTTTTGTCGACAATCGTCAGATTCATGAGTAGCGTGACCCTCGGATAGGGGCGGGTGCGGGAATGGAACGCGCATGGCGTTTTGCCCCTTTGGACAAACCGAGGTTTGCAATGAACGACAGCAGCCACAGCACGCACGACGCCGAAGAGGATCCACGCAACAGGGATCTCTTGATCTATGTGAACGGCGATCTGGTCCCGCGCGACGAGGCCAAGGTCTCGGTCTACGATTCGGGCTTCATGCTGGGCGACGGTATGTGGGAGGGCTTGCGCCTCTACAATGGCAAGTGGGCCTTCTTCGACGAGCATATGGAGCGACTGTTCAACAGCTGTAAGACCGTCTCCATCGACATCGGCATGGACAAGCAAGGCCTGTTGGAGGCGCTGAACCGGACCGCTGCCGCCAACGGCATGACCCAGGATGTGCACTGCCGGCTTATGGTGACGCGCGGGCGCAAGGCCAAACCCTTTCAGCATCCGGGCCTGGCGCGCTTTGGCCCCACCATCGTGATCATCCTGGAGCACTCCAAGCCGGCCAACAGCCTGCAGGCCCGTGGCGTGCGCCTGGCGAGCGTGCCGCAGGTGCGCGGATTGCCGACCTCGCAGGATGCCAAGCTGAACTCGCATTCCAAGCTGAACTGTATCATCGCCTGCCTGCAGGCAGAACAGGCCGGCGCGGACGAGGCGCTGATGCTGGACCCGCAGGGCTTCGTCAACACGACCAACGCCTGCAACTTCTTCATCGTGCGCAAGGGTCAAGTTTGGACCTCGACCGGCGATTACTGCATGAACGGCGTCACCCGGCAGAAGATCATCGACCTCTGCCGCGAGAACGCGATCCCGGTGTTCGAGAAGAACTATACGCTCTATGAAGCCTATGGTGCCGACGAGGCCTTTCTGACCGGGACCTTCGGTGCGCAAACGCCGGTGGCAGAGATCGACGGCAAGCCGATCGGCGACCAGCAGGGCGCCGGCCCGATGACCCGGCGCCTACAGACGCTCTACCGAGATCTCGTCAAGCGCGAGACCCAGGGCTGAGGGTCCTACCCGCCGGCCGCACTCAGCAGCGTGGCATTGCCGCCGGCCGCAGTGGTGTCGATGCAGACCGAACGCTCACTCCAGTAGGCGAGCGGATCGATCGTCTCGGCCACCAACGGCACGATCGCGCCGGAGCGACTGGCGAGCGCGATCCGCATTGCAGAGCGATCCTCCAGTGACCCGGCAAAGGCGAGGGCATGGATCGGCAAGCTGGCCAAGGCCGAGGTTTCGATACAGCCGTCAAGCGCTGCCAGAGGGAAATCCCCGTTGCGGAGCATCGCCAGGTCGGCGTTGGCCTGTGGGCTGACGGCGAGCACGGGGTTGCCGGCTGCCAGGGCCTGGATGACCTGCGCCAGCAGGCTCTCGCCATCGGGTCCGAGACAGAGGACGAGCCCGCGGGGATGCAGGGAGAACTGGTTCGATTCCCCGGTCGGACCCGGCAGATCGATCGGTCCGGCATCCAGGGCTGCAGCCGCCGCGACGGCCGCTGCCCCGGCACCGCGCAGGGCCGAGCGCAGCCTCTGAATCCGATCCTTGGCCTTGGTCCAAGCGCCAGCCTCCAGCCCGGCGATTGCGGTCTCCAGAACGCTCTCCTCCAGCTGCGGTCCGTCGACGGTGGGCTTGGCCTCCGACCCGGAGAGCGGGCGCCGGAAGCGAGGCGCGTAGTGCTGACCGCCGGCCTTCGGTCCGGTACCGGAGAGCCCTTCTCCGCCGAAGGGCTGCGAGCCCACGACCGCACCGATCTGGTCGCGGTTCACGTAGATGTTGCCGACCTGCAGGCGGTCCAACAGGTGCTGCACGCGGCTGTCGATACGCGTATGCAGGCCGAAGGTCAGGCCATAGCCCTTGGCGTTCACCGCTGCCACCACCTGGTCGATCTCCTTGCTGTGGAAACTGGCGATATGGAGCACCGGGCCGAAGATCTCTTCGTCCATATCGCCGATGCCGGTGACCTTCAGGGCGGTGGGCGCCACGAAGAGGCCGCGCTCGGGCGGCTCCAAGGCCTTCACCAAACCCTTGTTCTGGGATTTCTCCGCGCAATAGGCGGTGATGCGCTGCTGTGCTTCGGCATCGATGACCGGTCCGACATCGGTAGAGAGCAGCCAGGGATCGCCGATCTGTAGCTCCTGCATGGCACCGGTCAGCATTTCGATCAGGTCCTTGGCGACGTCCTCTTGAACGTAGAGCACGCGCAAAGCCGAGCAGCGCTGGCCGGCACTCTGGAAGGACGCGCGGACGATGTCGCGCACGGCCTGTTCCAGCAAGGCGGTGGAATCGACGATCATGGCGTTGAGGCCGCCGGTCTCGGCGATCAGCAGGGCATGCGGGGCGCTGCGGGCCAGCTGGCGATTGATCAGCTGTGCCACCTCGGTAGAGCCGGTGAAGCAAACCCCGTCGATGCGCGGGTCGGAGGTGAGCGGGCCGCCCACGGCCGCTCCGTCGCCCGGCAGCAGCTGGATGATCCCTTCCGGCACGCCGGCGTCGCGCATCAGGCTGACGGCCTTGTAGGCGATCAACGGCGTCTGCTCGGCCGGCTTGGCGACGACGGCATTGCCGGTGGCAAGCGCGGCTGCGATCTGGCCGGTGAAGATCGCCAGCGGGAAGTTCCAGGGGCTGATGCACACTATGACGCCGCGCGCCCGCGTGCCTGCCTCGCAGTGCAGGGCCTCGCGGGCATAGAAGCGCAGGAAGTCGACGGCTTCGCGCACCTCGGCCACGCCATCGAGCTGGGTCTTTCCGGCCTCGCGCGTGGCCAGTGCCAGGAACTCGAAGGTGTTGTCTTCATAGAGGTCGGCCACCCGCTCGATGATGGCCGCGCGCTCGGTGACCGGGATCGCCTCCCAGGCACCCTGGGCCGCGCGGGCAGCAGAGACCGCGGCTCTCGCCAGATCCGCATCGGCCTCCCGGACCTCTCCAACCACCTCGTCGGGCTTTGCCGGGTTGGCCACCACGCGGGCTGTACCGCCGCCGCTTCGTCCAGCGACCAGCGGTTCCGCCCGCCAGCGATGCGGGCTCGCGAAGGGCGCGCGTCCGGCCTCGATGGCGGCAAGGTCGCGCGGGTCGGTCAGATCCCATCCCCGGCTGTTGCGGCGCGGCGCAAAAATGGTTGCGGGTGTCTGGATCCGGGGGTTGGGTAAGAAGCCATCGCGCTCAGCCACCTCGATGGGATCGCGCGCGATTTCTTCCGGCGAGACCGAGGTGTCGACGATCTGATTGACGAAAGAGCTGTTGGCGCCGTTCTCCAGCAGGCGGCGCACCAGATAGGCCAGCAGGTCGCGGTGCGCACCCACCGGGGCATAGATACGGCAGCGCGAGCCGGCATCGCGCATGATGGCGTCGTGCAGGGCTTCTCCCATGCCGTGCAAGCGCTGAAACTCGAAGCCACGAACCTCGCCGCCGGCCATCTGCAGCACGGCGGCGGCCGAGTGGGCATTGTGCGTGGCAAACTGCGGGTAGATGCGATCCGTCATGCCCAAGAGCTTGCGCGCACAGGCCAGATAGCTGACGTCGGTGTGGACCTTGCGGGTGAAGACCGGATAGCCGGCCAGGCCCATCACCTGTGCGCGCTTGATCTCCATGTCCCAGTAGGCGCCTTTCACCAGGCGCACCATGATCCGCCGGTCCAGCCGCTGGGCCTGGTCGTAGAGCCAGTCCAGCACCGGGCCTGCGCGTCGGCCGAAGGCTTGCACGACGATGCCGAAGCCATCCCAGCCGGCAAGCGAGGCGTCGGCCAAGGTGGTCTCGATGACATCGAGCGAGAGGTCCAGGCGGTCGGCCTCCTCCGCGTCGATGTTAAAGCCGATGTTCGCCGCCTTGGCCATTTGCGCCAGCTCCAAGAGCCGGGCGGAGAGCTGCGGCAGCATGATCTGGCACTGCCCCATCTCATAGCGGGGATGCAGAGCGGAGAGCTTGACCGAGATGCCCGGATTGTCGCGGATATCGGCCTTGTCGGCCCGCTTGGCGATCGCTGCGATCGCATCGGCATAGGCCTTGTGATAGCGGCGCGCGTCGGCGTCGGTACGGGCGGCCTCTCCCAGCATGTCAAAAGAGTAGGTGTAGCCCTTCTCCATCATCTCGCTGCCGCGCTTCATCGCTTCGGCGATGCTGCGGCCCAGCACGAACTGCTTGCCCATCTCCTTCATGGCCTCGCCGGTGGCCTTGCGGATCACCGGCTCGCCCATACGACGGACCAGGCCATGCAGCACGCCGGTTAGATTGTCTTCCTCATCCTCGTCCAGCACCTGGCCGGTCAGCATTAGGCCCCAGGTGGTCGCGTTGACCAGAATGGAGCCGGCGCCGCCCAGATGCGCGCCCCAATCGTGCGGCGTGATCTTGTCCTTGATCAGGGCATCGACGGTTTTGCTGTCGGGCACCCGCAGCATGGCTTCGGCCAGGCACATCAGGGCCACGCCTTCCTTGGTCGAGAGGCCATACTCGGCCAGGAAGATCTCCATCTTGCCGACCGTGCCGGAGCTGCGGACCTGGCGCACCAGGTCGGCTGCCTTGGCCGAGATCGCAGCGCGCGCCGCCGCGTCCAGTTGGCTGGCGTCGGCCAGATCCCTTACCAGCGCGGTCTCGTCAGCAAGGGTTGCGTTGCGGATTGCTTCTCGTGCCATCTTTTTGTCTCCCAGACCGCTCTTCTTCGGAGCCTCGAACCTGTCTGCGAGCATCCGCCTTCACGGGGTCGGCATACAAGGACCTTCTTTGCCTCAGTCTCGGGACGGACCCTCAGCGAAGCGGCCGGGCGCCGCCGCTACATCCAGCCGCGTTCCTTGTAGTAACGAATTGCGCCGGGATGCAGCGGGGCGATCGTGCCATTGGTGATCATGGATTCTTCGGAAAGATTCGCAAAAGCCGGGTGCAAATCTCTGAAGCGATTGAAGTTATCGAAGATTGCCTTGACCACCTGATAGACCGCTTCCTCGTCGACATCGCTGGAGGTCACCAGGGTGGCTAGCGGGCCATAGGTCTGGATCGTCTCCGGCTGGCCCTGGTACATGCCGGCCGGGATGGTGGCCTTGGCGTAGTAGGGTGTCCGCTCCACCAGGGCATCGATCTCGGGGCCGGTCAGCTGGATGAAGCGGGTGTCGCAGGCGACGGTGGCTTCCTTGATGTTGCCGACCGGGTGTCCGGCCGAGAAGATCATCGCTTCGATCTTGTTGTCGCACAGCGCTTGCGATTGTTCGGACGACTTCAGCTCGGAGGCCAGCGCGAGGTCCTCGACGTCGATGCCGATGGTCTCCAGCAGCACTTCGGCCGTGGCGCGCGAGCCGGATCCGGGATTGCCGATGTTGACCTTCTTGCCCTTGAGGTCGGCCAGGGTCTCGATGCCGGAATCGCGGCGGGCTACGACGGTGACCACGTCCGGGTGGGCCGAGAAGACCGAGCGCAGCTTCTCGTTCGGGCCGAACTCAGCGAAGGTGCTGGTGCCGTTCAGCGCATGGTACTGCCAGTCCGACTGCACGGTCGCGAGGTCGAGGTCTCCCGCTGCGATACCGTTCAGGTTGGCGATCGAGCCGCCAGTTGCGGGCGCGGTGCAGCGATAGCCGTGCGTGCCTGAGTTCCGATTGACGAACTTGCAGATCGACTGGCCGACCACATAGTAGATGCCGGTTTGTCCGGCGGTGCCGATGGTGACGTATTTGGTTTCGTCGGCCTTGGTTTCGTTGGCGGCAAACGGGCTGGCTGCGACAAGTCCTAAGAGCGTGAGGCTGCATAGGGTTCTGGCGACAAGGCGGTTTGTCATGGCTCTCCTCCCGGGGGCGACGGTCTGCTGGACCTGATCGGGCGGTATCCTTCGTGTTGGCACCGCGGTTCGACGGCAGGGTGCGGTTGCTCCACCGCCAGTCGGCAGGGTAGATGCACATGGTCAGATTGTCGACAAAAATCCCTATCGCTCTTGTCATCGGCGCGTCGTCGAGTGACTGTCTCGCTGCTCGGGCCAGAGCTGTGCGCAGCAGCGACGGTGCTGCAAAGGCTTCAAAGCGCGGTGGCGCTTGTCTAGGCTCTGGTCAGATACCAAGGGAAGGAAGTTCTTGTCGATTCTAGACCTCAGCCCGGTGGTGGATCAGACGATCAGGAAGCAGATCCTGACGCGCCTCATGCCCTTGATCGTCAGCGGCAAGCTGGCGCCCGGCCAGCGCCTGCGCGAACAGGAGTTGGCAAAGCACCTGGGGGTCAGTCGTGCCCCCTTGCGCGAGGCGATTCGCGATCTCGTCGACGTCGGCTTGCTGGTCAGCGTTCCCTACAAGGGCGTCCATGTCCGCCTGACCGGCCGCAAGGATCTGGAGGAGATCTATTCGCTGAGGGTCGCTTTGGAGCAGCTGGCCTTCCGGGAGTGTTGGGACAAGCGCAGCCCGACTGCACTGGCCGACCTGGAAGCGCGCAACGCAGCACTGAGCAAGACCATCGAACTGGGCAGCGACGGGACCCGCGCCATAGAGCAGGAACTGCATCTTCACAGCTGGTGTTTTGAGCTCAGCGGCCACAGCCTGCTGCTGCAGGCCTGGGATAGGATGAAGCCGAACCTGCATCTCTATTTCTCGCTGCACCAGCACGCGCACGGCCGACAGGGCCCGCTGCGCCAGGCCCACGATGCCTATCTGGGCCATGCCAGTGGCGAAGATCTGGAGGCCATGCTGGCGCATCTGGTCAACCACATGCGCCAGGGCCTGGAGACGACGCTGGCGCTTTTCGATGCGGAGGGGCTGCCCGACTAGACGGGCTCTAGCTGCTTGCTGTGCTTGGCACCCGGATGCGGTACTTGTGCAGATGTTCGTAGTGGGGCAGGAAATCCCGATACATCGCCTGCACCCAGTCCGGCGTCTTGGAGATGTCGGCCGGTCTGGTCTTCTGCGGCTTCAGGCCGTCGGACTTTTTCAAGGTGTCGTGCCAGATCTGCTCTTTGTCGTACCAGAGCACCTCGTCGCGCGCGCCCGGCTCCCAACTCAGCGCCTCGGGAATGAAGCGGATGCCAAGGGCATCGCACCAGGCGGCCACGATGCCCTGCGGGTCGGTCAAGAGGTCGTCGCTGTCGATCACCGGCGGGGCACGCCCGTCGCGTTCGGCCAGCCGGTCGAAGAGGCGGCGCTGATCGTCGAAGCCGATCTCCTTGGGCACGAAGTGGTCCCAGTTGCGCGCACAGGAGGAGAGCACCTTGGCCGGATGGCGGATCAGGAAGGAATGGCAGAACCGGCCAAGAAAGGCCTCGTCCCAAAGGTGGTCGGTGTACTGCGGCATGTCCTTGGAGAAGACCGGGCGCTCTTCGGCCGCCTTGAGGAGCCTCTGCAGCACGCCGACGATCGTCAGCCCCGGCTGGCGCGGGCTCTCCGGCGTGAGCCGCGGCCAGCGCGCATCGTCGCCCTGATGCCAGGCCTCGCCGAAGGGCTCGTGAAAGCAGGTCATGTCGCCGCGCATCCGCATCATCCACTCAAACGCGGTCGAGGTGGAGCGCGGTGTGGCCCAAAGAATGTAGATCGGGTGCATGTTTTGGTCTCTAGTCCTGAAGACTGCCAAGCAATTGGCCCTGTGGGCCCAGCGGTGCCTGGCCCAGGGTCTTGAAGATGCGCCAGTAAAGGGCGAGGTCGGAGGCGACCAGCGGCTTGCCGACGGCAGCTTCCAAGGCGGCGGCGAGAGTCACGGGCCGTTGCGGCAGGCCGTCGTCGGCACGGCGGAAGTTCGGCATGCCGGTCACCACGATGGCGTCTGCCTCGGGCGCCCGCTCGGCCGTTGCAATCATCGAGCGCAGCGCGAAATCGCCGGGGAAGATCCAGTTTGCGGCATTAACGGTTTCCTGGTTGGGCGCGATGCCCAGGTCGACGAAGTTTCCCACGGTGATCACCTCGAAGCCGGCGTCCCTCAGGAAGCGGGCGATGCCGTCGCGCCAGTCCGGCCAGTAGTAGACGGCGTTTATCGCAATGCGCTCGGCACCGAGCGACTGCAGCGCCTCGACCAGGCAATAGCCGGCCATGTGCAGCGGCGTGTCGTAGGTATCGCGCATGCGATCCAGGAAGGCACGGATCTCCTCCGGGCGCTTGCCGCCGGCGTGCACCCAGTTGGTGCCGACCTGGCCCACGACATCGGCCCCGGCATTGGCCATGCAATGCACGACCTCCTCCAGGAGCGCGAAGTTGTCGACCCGCTGCTTGAGTTGGTGCTGGTAGGAGGCCAGGTGCAGCAGACGTCCATGCACGCCCACCCCTTCCGGTGCGATCCGCAGGAAATCGTGCGGGGCCGCGTCGAAGTCATGCGGCGGTGCGGTAAATCCGACCTGATGGGGGAAGAGCTTGTTGGCCGGATCGAACCAACGCGCCGGCTTTATCCCTCCGCGGGCTGTGACTTTCGGTGCTGACATGGCATACCTCGACTGATTGGTCACCTAGCAGAAGACTGAGCCGGGTAGGGTGCCAGGTACAATGATTCTTAAGCACAGGCGTCATATCCGATTTGTTATGTTGTTGCCTAGGCTCGGGCATTGAAGGCCTTACCGGGAGACTGTAGGGGACGCTCGGGTCAAACGGCAGGGAGGGGTTCGGCGGTGAGCGATGATAAGGGCGAAAACCAAGAGGGTGGCTGCAGCTGTGGGGCGGTCCGCTATCGTTTGCTTGACGTGCCGCTCTTCGTGCACTGCTGCCACTGCACCTGGTGCCAGCGCGAGAGCGGGTCGGCCTTTGCCGTCAATGTCATGATCGAGGCCAGTAAGGTGGCGCTCCTGAAGGGGCGGCTGCGTAAGGACAAGCTGCCGTCACCCAGCGGTGCCGGGCAGCTCTTCTCGCGCTGTTCTGACTGTGGGGTGACGCTATGGAGCAACTATGGGGCAGCGGGCGAAGCGATTCACTTTGTGCGCGGCGGCACTCTGGACGATCCGGCGGCGGCAGCGCCCACGATCCATATCTTTACCGACAGCAAGCTGCCCTGGGTGGTCCTGCCGCCCGATGTTCCAAGCGTAGCGGAATTCTATCGCCGCTCCGCCTATTGGCCGGCAGCCCATGTCGAGCGCTACAAGGCAGCTCTTGCAGGACACAAGCAGTTTCCGGACGGGCTCTGATTGTCGAGGGGGCGCGCAAGGTTTAGGCTCTCTTTTCTGAATAGAAGGAATGAGACCATGGCGACCCAGGACGGTAAGAAGGCAATTTTGGCGATCGACGGCGGTGGCATTCGCGGATTGGTGCCGGCCTTGATCCTGCGGGAGCTCGAGGGACGCTTGCGGGCCCGTCGCAAGAGCGAGCCCTTACACCGCTATTTCGACATGATGGCCGGGACCTCGACCGGCGGGATCATTGCCGCCGGGCTGACCGCGCCCAGCAAGGATGACCAGACCAAGCCGGCCATGTCGGCGGAGAATCTGGTGCGTCTCTACCATGACGAAGGCGAGAAGATCTTTGCCAAGGATAAGTTCCGCGGCCTGCGCGAGGCGCTGACACGTTTCAACGTCGACGCCTTGATGCAGGAGAAGTACGACGCAAGGGCGCTGGAAGAATTGCTGGAAGGCTATCTCGGCAAGGCGGTCTTGAGCGACGCGCTGACCAACCTGGTGATCACCGCTTATGATATCGAGGCCAGGCGCGCCGTCTTTCTGGTCGGCGGACCGGAGCTGGGTCAGGGACCGACCGACTTCTTCTTCAAGGATGCGGCACGGGCGACCTCGGCCGCACCGACCTTCTTCGAGCCCGAGCGGGTGAGCGACATTCGTACCGGGCGCGCGCATGTCCTGGTCGACGGCGGCGTCTTCGCCAACCAGCCCTCGATTTGCGCCTATGCCGAGGCCAAGCACCTCTGGCCGGAGGAGAGCCTGGAGATCCTGTCGCTTGGGACCGGCTATCAAACCAGGCGCTTTGCCTACGAGGACGCCAAGGACTGGGGGCCGATCAACTGGATTTCGCCGGGGCAAGGGGCGCCCATCATCTCGATCCTGATGCACGGCCAGGCGCACAGCGCCAACTGGCAGATGAAGCAGCTGCTGGGGTCCCGCTTCACCCGCATGGACGCGGCCATGATCGAGGGACTGGGCAACGACGATATGGATGACGCCAGCCCTGAGAACCTGGTGGAGCTGACCGCACTGGCCGAGCAGATCATCCACGGCAACAGCCGCAACCTCGATGCCTGGGCGGACAAGCTGGTCGCTGCCTAGAGCATGATGACGTCAAATCGAAACGATTTGTCGTCTGAATCATGATCTCCAACTTTGAAAAGTAGAGCAGAGTCTCGCGAGCAGGTGATTCCACCTGATCGCGATCTGCTCTAGTGCCGAGATGCAGGGCGAACGCCAGGCGGTGACGATCAGGCCGGCGCAGCCAAGCGATGCCGCGGCGCTCTCGGCCTGTATGCGCCGGGCCTATGCTCGCTATGCCGAGCGCCTGAGCGATTTGCCGGATGTCGCGGGAGGACTGGCGGAGGAGATCGAGCAGCATTGTGTCTGGGTGGCCGAACAAGACGGCAGCCTGCTCGGCGGCTTGGTCCTGGTGCTTGAGGAAGAGAGGGCACGACTGGCCAATCTGGCGGTCGATCCGGCGGCTTCGGGGCAGGGCCTGGGCCGGCGCTTGATCGAGACGGCCGAAATGGCCTGCCGTGCGCGTGGCCTGACCCATCTCCACCTGACCACGCACCGCGCCATGCCGGAGAACCAAGATCTCTATCGCCATCTGGGATGGGAGGAGAGCGGTCGTTCCGGCAACAAGGTCTTCATGACCAAGCAGCTCATGTCCACACCATCGCCGGCCAAGAGCGCCCGCGAACCTCGTCATACCGAGAGACATGGGTGAGGACTCATGGATCTCATTTGGGCGTTCAAACGCTACGCAGGCTTATCCTCGCTGCGCTGCGGGCGCGCTTGCCAACCCGCGATGCGATCCACGCAAGGCTGCTTGGTGTTAGTCCAAGATCAGCGATAGGGAGCGTAGATCGGCAACCTGGTGGCCTTGATCCCCGATCTGCTCTCCCTCGCGTGACGCAGCGTCGAAGATCCGGGTGATCTCCTCTTCGCTGGTGGCGTTGGCACTGCCGATGAAGAGCAGCTCGTTTTCGGTGACTTCGGATGGCCGCGGTCTGAGGCGCAGCCAGCTGCGTCTTCCGGTCATCTGCAGCTCGCCCCATGGCTTGTCAGGCAAGGCAAGGCGCAAGAAGCCCTTGGCTCGATAGATCTCTTTGGGAAGCGCTTCGATGGCTGCTTGCAGTGCCGAGAAGCGCCAGGCTGCTCGGTCGCGATAGACCCAGGATCCGAAAGCGGCATGCGGCAGCATCGGACCCGTCGGTTCAGCTCGTTCTGCGCTTGCCTGGGGTCCTGCAAAGAGCAGATCGAGAGGGACGCGCCCGAAGCTGGTCTCCCACAGCCGCGCGCGCGGGACGATCTGGCGTACTGCGGTCTTCAGGGCCGGTAGCGCGTCGCTGCCAGCCAGGTCGCACTTGTTGATGACCACCAGATCGGCGGTCTTGATCTGATCGAAGGCGAGATCGGCATAGCCGGCCGTCGGGTCGACCGTCAGCTCGGCATCCAAGACGGCGACCAATGCCTCCAAGGTCGCCAGTGCTTGCACCGCCGGCGTCAGGAAGGTTTCGGCGACGGCAACGGGACGCGAGACGCCGCTGGTTTCGATGACGATGCGCTCGGGCCGCGGCTCGCGCGCGGCAAGCTTCACCACCTCGCTCAAGAGGTCGTCGCGGATGGTGCAGCACACACAGCCGTTGGCCAGGCTGATGGTCTCGCCCTCGACGGCGACGATCAGCTTGGCGTCGATGTTGAGCGCGCCGAAGTCGTTTACCAGAACGGCAATCCGCGCGCCCTCGGCCTGGTCCAGGATGTGATTGACCAAGGAGGTCTTGCCGGAACCCAGGAAGCCGCCGATGATCGTCAAGGGAATTGGGCCAGTGCTCATGACGGGCTCAATAGTCCTTGATCTCCTTCTGCCAGAGGCCGGCGCGGCGATAGTCCGACTGTTTCAAGGTCGTCGGCGGGCCGGCGGCCTTGTCGATGGTGGGCGACCAGGACCGCTCGTTGATCGCAGCCTGGCGGACGCGGATGGTCTCCTGGCTCTTCGAGATGTTGAAGACGAAGAAGTCTTCGGCGATCTGGTAGGGGCCGTCCCAGTGCTTGCGCACCTCGTCGACGAAGCTGGTGATTTCCTGCGGGTCGATCGGGCTGTGGATGGTGACGCCCAGCTGCGGCCGAGTGAGACTGAAGACCTTGCCCAAGGCACGCGCAGGCGTGTGCGAGGAGCCGATGATCGACTGAGCGACTTCCTTGGAGGCGCCCGAGGCCTCGATCAGGCGGTCCAGGGTGGGGGCCGTCTCGTGCAGCATCAGATCCACGTTCTGCGCGTTCTCGACGAAATAGTGGCTGGGATTGCTGTCGCCCGACCAGGCGACGCTCATCCCGTTCCAATCGAGGCGATAGCCGATGGCGCCGTCGATGATGTGCAGCGCCGGCCAGTGGCGGATGGTGACGCCCTTGTCGTCGTAGGCGACCGCGCCGCTCTTGCGATAATCCAGCTCGTTCACCTCCAGGCCGTAGGCGCCGGTGACCGGGTCGGTACCGGGCACGCAGGTGCGGAACGAGGTGGTATGCCACTTGGTGTAGGCCTTCAGCCCGGTCTCCATCATGTACTTGATGCCCATCTCCGGACCGTCGCCGGAAGGCCCCCAGATCCGCAGCGGCGTGAAGCGGTCGCCGCTGGCCGGGCCGAAGCAGTAGAGCGGCAGGATGTCGGTGGTGTGGTCCATGTGCAGATGGGTCACGAAGACCTTGTCCATCCGGCTGTAGGGAACCTGCATGGCGTTGTAGTTCACCAGGCTGCCCTGACCCATGTCGAAGACGAAGGATTCGCCATTGCCCAGCTCGATAAAGATCGAGCAGGCAGCCTGGCGCCGGCGCGCGATGTTGCCCCAGCCCGAGCCCATGATAGAGACGCGGATCTCGTCTTCGGCCAGCGCCTCGCCGGGATAGTAGAAGAGCCCCGGCTGGGCCAGAACCGTCTTCATGCGAAAGGTCGGGTCGCCCTCCGCCTTGGGTCCTGCCGACTGGGCCGAGGCCTGCCCGGCGGCAAGCAACCCCGCACCGGCCGCA
Source organism: Kiloniellales bacterium (assembly GCA_040219175.1). Taxonomy (GTDB): domain Bacteria; phylum Pseudomonadota; class Alphaproteobacteria; order Kiloniellales; family JACOMY01; genus JACOMY01. Next base: position 49,640 of record JAVJSY010000038.1, on the reverse strand, counting down.
CCGGCAGCCGCAAGGCCGCCCTTCAGGACCTGGCGGCGGTCGGAAGAGAGGGGCTCATCAGCCTGCTTGTCACGCTTCTCACGCTCATCCATCCGCAGTCTCCTCCTCATGACATGTATGATGAAGCATGGGGGAGGGCTTGGAACCGTGTCAAAGACGCAGAGTGACCCTTGCGGTTTGCGAACAGGTGCCCCTGCCGGTGCAGCTAGCCTGAAATGAAGAAATCCCGAAGCGCGTCCAGGGTCTCGTCGGGCTGTTCCAGCATCATCATGTGACCGGCACCCGGCAGCGCCTGAAAGCGTCCGTCTTGCATCAACTGTGACAGTTTTCTGCCGGCCTTGGCTGGCGTCATCTTGTCCAAGGTACCGCTTAGCACCAGGGTCTCGGCGGCAATCGCGGGGCCGCGCTCGGCTGCATTCGAGTAGGCGTTGCAGGCCTCAAGATCGGCGGAGAGCACGCCGTGGCGCACCTTCTCCAAGAGGCGGATGCCGCCGCCCATGAGCCAGAGACCGGGCGCGCGATTGCCGCCGTAATGCCCGGTCGGGCCGTGGCCCCAGTCGCAGATCAGCCCGAAGGCTCGGTGCTCGTTTGCAGCGGCGGCGGCCAGCAGGTCGGGATGCACCGGCATCTTGGGTGCGGCGCCCAGCAGGGCCAAGCGCTCCACCGAACCCGGGTGGCGGGCTGCACAGTCGAAGGCGATCAGAGAGCCCATGGAATGACCGATCAGGCTGGCGCGCTCTACGCCCAGAGCTTCGATCAGGTTCTTGACCCAATCGGCCATAGCCTCGATGTCGGGCAGGGCCTCGCCCTCCGAACGGCCGTGGCCCGGCAGGTCGGGTGCCACCACGCTGAAGCCGCGATAGGCGAAATAGCGGGTCTGCAGCACCCAGACGGAATGATCCATCCCGGCGCCATGCAGGAAGATCAGCACGGGCTGTGACGGCTCGAAGGGGCGGCCGCCGGTGGCAATGTAGGTCTTGCGGCCTTGAACGGTGATTTCCATGAGCTGGGCTAGACCTTCTGCGAGGCGCGCAGCGCCTGTTCCAGGTCGGCCAGGATGTCGTCGATATCCTCCAGCCCGACCGAGAGGCGGATCATGTCTTCGCCGACCCCGGCGGCTGCCAGCTGGTCGGCAGACATCTGCTGGTGCGTGGTGGAGGCCGGGTGGATGACCAGGGTTTTGGCATCGCCGACATTGGCCAGATGCGAGGCAAGCTGGACCGACTCGATGAACTTGGTGCCGGCCTTGCGCCCGCCCTTGACGCCGAAGCAGACGATGGAGCCGGCCCCCTTGGGCAGGAGCGACTTTGCCAAGTCATGGTCTGGATGGTCTTCGAGGTCCGGATGCAGGATCCAGGCGACGGCCGGGTGTCCTTTCAGACGTTCCAGCACCCGGTGGGTGTTGGTCATGTGGCGTTCCATCCGAAGCGGCAGGGTTTCGAGGCCCTGCAGCACGTAGAAGGCGCTCTGCGGCGACAGGCTGGCACCGAAATCGCGCAAGCCCTCGGCACGGGCGCGCATGACGAAAGCCTGCGGCCCGAACTCCTCGGCAAAGTCGATGCCGTGGTAGCCCTCGTAGGGTTCTGTCAGGGTCGGAAAGAGGCCGCTGTCTTCCCAGTCGAAGTGTCCTCCGTCGACCAGCACGCCGGCGATTGCCAGGCCGTGACCGCCCAACCATTTGGTGGCCGAGTGCATGACCAGGTCTGCACCCATGGTGATCGGCTTGCATAGCGCCGGGGTCAGGAAGGTGTTGTCCAGCAGCAGCGGCAGCTTTGCGGCATGGGCGATCTCGGCGATCGTGGGGACGTCCAGCAGCTCCATGCCCGGATTGCCGATCACCTCGCCGAAGATGAGCCGTGTGTCGGACCGGATCGCCGCCTTGAAGGCAGCCGGATCGCGCGGATCTACGAAGGTGGTCTCGATACCGAAGCGCGGCAGGGTGAGGCGGAAGAGATTGACCGATCCGCCATAGAGCGAGCGGGAGGAGACGATATGCCCGCCCTGACCCATCAGGGTGGCCACAGCCAGGAAAAGCGCGGCGTGGCCCGAGGCGGTGGCGACGGCGCCCACCCCCTGGTCCAGGGCGGCAACCCGCTCTTCCATCACGGCGACGGTTGGATTTGAGATCCGGCTGTAGATATGCCCGGCCCGCTCCAGGTTGAACAGCGATGCTGCCTGTTCGCTGTCGCGGAAGACATAAGAGGTCGTCTGGTAGATCGGCACGGCGCGCGCGCCGGTTGTCGGATCCGGCCTCTGCCCTGCATGCAGGGCCAGGGTATCGAACTTCAGGAATTTCGGGTCAGCCACCAGCGCTCTCCCACCCACAGGAACATGTTTCACACGGCAGGTTCTCGATACGCCTGAACTTTACCCGGACGGCCTGAACGTTCCCCGGACGGGATGTGCATGGACGCTCGACGGTCAAGCCTGCCAGGTTGGAAACTAGACCTCTGCGTAGCGGGTTAGAAGAGGCTAAGCGACCCCTGTGGTGTTATTCCGATTGTCGGCGGCCTGGTCAGGCGTTAGGCAAGCGCGGCAATCTCGTCCTTGATTCGCAGCTTTTCTCGCTTCAGTTCGTAGATCGCGTTTTCATCCGGTGACGGTCGGCTCTGCTCTGACTTGATCAGATCTTCGAGGTTGGTGTGCCGTTCTTTCAGCGAAACGACGCGATCCTGGGTGGGCATAGGTGCAGATCTCCCCTTGAAAGCGCTGGAACTACTCTTTGACGTAGGTAGGTTAGACTGCTGGCACAAGGCATGCCAAGCCTTCTGTTGTTGATAGGTTTGGAACCGGAAAGAGGTGACTGTGAGTGACTCGATTGATTCGGCTGTACAATCTCGGCCCCAGCGCCTCGTGGTCGGCATTTCGGGGGCAAGCGGCGTTACCTATGGAATCCGGCTTCTGGAGACGCTGCGCGCTCTGCCGGTCGAGTCGCATCTGGTCATGAGCCGTTCTGCCGAGGTCACCTTGGCCTATGAGACCGACTACAAGGTCGCGGCGGTGAAGGCGCTGGCCGACAGGGTCTACGGCAATGAGGATCTTGCAGCCGCCATCTCCAGCGGCTCTTTCAAGACCATGGGGATGGTCGTCGCGCCTTGCTCCGTCAAGTCGCTGGCCGAGATCGCCAGCGGTGTGGCCGGCAGCCTGCTGGCGCGGGCGGCCGATGTCACCCTAAAGGAGCGCCGCCGCCTGGTGTTGATGGTGCGCGAGACGCCGCTGACGACGGGCCATCTTCGGGCCATGGTCGCGGTCTCGGAGATGGGGGGCATCATCGCGCCGCCGGTTCCTGCCTTCTATGCGAAGCTGGACAGTCTGGACCAGATGGTCAGCCAGACCGTCGGCCGCGTGCTCGACCTCTTCGACCTTGAGGCTCCCGACGTCGCTCGTTGGGGTGAGGGCGTCGGCAAGGCGCCCCGCAGCTAAACCTGCATCGGACCGATCAACGCAGGCGGGCGAAGCCGGCTTCCAGGTCGGCCAGCAGGTCGTCGCAATCTTCCAGGCCGATTGAGTAGCGCACGATCTGTCCTTTGCCTTGCCAGGGCTCAACCGTCCGCTTCGGCGCTTCGATCCGCACCAGGCTCTCGTAGCCGCCCCAGGAGGCGCCGATGCTGAAGAGGTCATAGCCTTCCAGCATGGCGACCGCTTGCGGCTTTGTGATCTCGTCAGCCAGCACGACGGCGAAGAGCCCGCAGGCACCGCTGAAGTCACGTTTCCACAGCGCGTGGCCCGGATCCTCCGGCAGGGGCGGATAGAGCACGCGGGCGACCTCCGGCCGCGCCGAGAGCCAGCGACAGATCCGCAGCGCGGATTGGCTCGCCCGCTCCAGGCGGACGGCAAGCGTTCTGGCGCCACGCTGCCCCAGGTAGGCCTCCTCCGAGCCCGCGGCATGGCCAAGCGCCCGGACGGTACGGTGCACGAGAGGGACCGTCTCGGCGTTGCAGCAGATCAGCCCCAGCATGGCATCCGAATGACCGACGAAGTGCTTGGTTGCGGCGTGAATAGAGATGTCGATACCCAGCGAGAGCGGCCGGCAACCCAGCGGCGAGGCCCAGGTGTTGTCCATGAGCGTGCGGATTCCATTGGCCTTCGCCGCCGCGGCGATGACACGCAGGTCCTGCATCTCGAAGGTGAGAGAGCCCGGGCTCTCCAAAAAGATGGCGCGGGTGTTGTCGCGAAAGCGCTCGGCGATCTCGGCGCCGCTGTTCGACGGCACGAATTCGACCTCGACGCCATAGCTGCGCAAGAGGGTCTCGGTGAAGATGCGGGTCGGGACATAGGCGCAGTCGACGATCAAAAGATGGTCGCCCGCCTTCAGGAGCGCCATCAGCGCGGTGGTGATGGCGGCCAGCCCCGAGGATACCAGAAAGCTGTCGGCGGCGCCTTCCAGGTCGCTGGCCAAGCGTTCGAGCGAGGCGGTCGTTATCGTGCCGGAACGACCGTAGCCATAGCGCCCTTCCTCCAGGCGGTGATCCTTGATGCGCTCGAACTCGGCAACCGTATCGAAGACGACAGTGGAGGCGCGGACCACCGGCGGATTGACGGCACCGTACTGCTGCTTCGGTGCGCGTCCAACATGAGTCAGACGTGTCTCTGGCCTAGCCGTTCCCTTTTTCACGACGATGCACGCAATGGCATGACGACCCTGCCCAGGTAGGCTTGCGACGGTGCGGTGTGCATACGGCAGTTCCCTCTAGTAGCCGGTAGTTCTGGTGCGACGCCGGGACCCTATTGGCCCGGTCCGAACGCTTGGATCCCAAAGGTTCGGTGAACCGGCCCACTAACGTGTTGATCTGGTGGTGCAATCCAGGCGGATGGGAACCATCCGTCTGGGTTGCACCACTAGGTGCCTTCCGCTTTGGCCCGGCGACAAGGAGAATAATTCTGCACGGGGGTCGGGGGTCAAGTGCGACGCAAGAGCCGGCAGCTGGTCGCGCAGTGGCCCTGATACACTGCGCCGAAACGGATTCATCGCGCATTACCAAGCGGGTGCGTTCTTCGACGACCCGCGGTGCGCGATCCAGATGATAGAGCGATCCAGCCGTCTGGTGGCCCAAAACGGGTGCCCCAAAACTGGTGCACCAAAGCAACTCTAAGACGCGCGACCTGGGATACAGACCCTGTAGGTGCTGCCCCTAGGCGTGCTGGGCGGCCAGTTCGACCTCGGGCGAATCGCGATGGAAGCTGTCGATCTCCCGAATAGAATGGCCCTCGATCGGGATCAGACCGTGCAGCGGCCTGGCCATCAGGCGTGCGTTGGTCTTGTTGTCGCCGGGCCAGCGCGCACCTGCCGGATTGTAGAAGGTCGGCGAAACCGCGATCCAGCCGTTGTGCTCATAGTAGACGTCCAAGCGGCGCGGCAAGGTCGGTGCCTCGATCAAGGCGATGGCTTTCCCCTGTGCCAGGACATAGGTGTAGACGAACTGCCAAAACGCGTTCTTGACCAGATAGCCGCGGGCGTCTCCCTCCAGGAACAGGCCCTTCAAGACGGCGGTGTGGTTGAGGTCGATCTGCTGCTCGAGCTGGGGGATGTAGTGCCCATAGTTCACGCTTTCCAGAAAGTCTTGCGCGCAGCCCTCGGCAATCGAGAAGGACAGGCCGCCGATCACCTCCTCGTCCTTGACCACCAGGACATGACGGTGATCCTCGGTCTCCGGCTGCGTGTCGCAGGTGAAATGTGGCCAACCGGCCTGCTTGTACTGGACCTTCAGCTTGGCGTGGTACTGCGCAAGGTCGAAGTCCTCGGCAACGCAGCAGACGATGCAGTCGTTGGGCGCAGCGATCGGGCTGAGCGTGATCCGTGGCGGCTTGCAATCGGCAACCAAGGCGCCGCTCATGGCGCGGTAGGGTGCCGCCCAGCCCTTCTGGGAGGTTTGTTGTTCGGTTTGGCTGGTGTTCAAGGCAACGTGTTGCATCCTGTTCTCCTTCGCAACTGGTTTCGCAGGAACTGATCCTACAGGGATGAGCTAACGCCCTGCGCTACGGCCTTGCAACAAATAATCGGCCGCGTTTGCACGCAGAGGTAGGAAAACAATGCCATTTTTGGCGTGTGTAATATTTGAGATACGCCAGCTGGATGAATAAGTATTCTGGCTTCTTTTGAAATGTAAAGGGTGAGTATTCCAGTAAAGTGCGAGTAACTTGGTGCAGACTCGAACAGCAAAACGGCCTGATAATTGAAGAAGTAACAAATTTGAAACCTGAACGGTGGTGCAGGGACAGCTACTGATCCGGTATCGCAGGGCGTGTCGCGGCGGATGGCAATCCAGGGGGCCTCTGGCGCATGTCTTGCAGGCGGAGCAGGGCCGCAAGCACCAGAAGTGGGCTTGATTCCACCGTGGCAGTCCATAGTTTGGCAGGGCGCTACGGGGTGGTGACCAGCCCCGTTTGACCGCAGCGAAGGGGACAGGACGTTTGAACGCAGCCGTCGGCAAGTCGCTCTGGGACGAGCAGCGCTATCTGACCGATCTCTGGTACATGGCCGCCTCCGGCAAGGAGCTGCGCCAGGGCCGGATGCTGGGCCGCGTCTTCATGAATCAGCCGGTGCTGTTGGGCCGCGACAAAACGGGCCAAGCCTTTGCGCTGCGCGATCTCTGCCCGCACCGCGGTGTCGCGCTGTCGGGCGGTCACTTTGACGGTGAGGAAGTGCGCTGTCCCTTCCACGGCTGGCGCTTCGGCACCGATGGGCAGTGCCGGGCGATCCCTTCGCAGGTCGAGAGCACACGCATCAAGCCCGAAGCCGTCAAGGTTCGCAGCTTTCCCTGCCGCGAGGTGCAGGGCAACGTCTGGGTCTTCCTGGGACGCGCCGGGGCGGAGACCAAGAGCGCGCCGCCCGAAATTCCCGACCTGGGCGAGCACCGCCCCAAGGTGACGACGCAACTGACCTTCGAGACCGATCTGGACAATGCCGTCTATGGCCTGCTGGATCCGGCGCACACACCCTATGTGCATGAAGGGCTGTTCTGGCGCCGGCCGACCACCCTGCGCCTCAAGACCAAGGCCTACATCCCAAGCGAGCTTGGCTTTACCATGAGCCGGCATCGGCCGGCCGGCAACACGGCGGTCTACAAGCTGATGGGCGGGCAGCCGACCACCGAGATCTCCTTCCGGCTGCCGGGTGTCAGGCTGGAGCACATCCGCATCGGTCGGCACCACATCTGCAACATGACGGCGATGACGCCGATCAACGAGGAGCGCACGCAGGTGATGAACCTGCTCTACTGGACCAATCCGGCGATCTCGCTGATCCAGCCCTTTCTTGCCTTCATGGCGCGGCGCTTCCTAGGGCAGGATCAATGGATCGTCGGCCTGCAGAACCAGTCCGCCGTCTTCGACCCGCCGATGATGCTGGTGAACGACGCCGACACCCTGCAGCGCTGGTACCTACGCTTGCAGCGCGAGTGGCGCCGCGTACAGGCCGAGGGCGGCAATTTCGAAAACCCGGTGAAGGCGGCAACCCTGCAGTGGCACAGCTAAATTTGGCAGAAGGTGCGGGGCTGATTGGCCTCGACGCGGTGGAGATCGAGTACAGCTTCTTCGCCGGCAGCGAGGAGCGTCCGACCATCGTGCTGCTGCACGAGGGCCTGGGTAGCGTCAGCCTCTGGCGCGACTTCCCGGAAGCCTTGGCGAAGTCCAGCGGCTCGCCCGTCTTCACCTACAGCCGCGTCGGCTATGGCAAGTCCAGCCCCTGCGACCTGCCGCGTCCGCTGAGCTATATGGAAGACGAGGCGCAAGAGTTCTTGCCCGGCCTCCTCGCGAGACTATCGGCCCGTCGGCTGGTGCTCTTCGGACACAGCGACGGCGGCTCCATCGCCGCCGTCAATGCTGGCGCCATCCCCGACCCGCGCCTTGCCGGCATCATCCTGATGGCACCGCACTTCTTCACCGAGGAGATCTGCGTCACCGCAATCACCGAGACCAACCGCCTCTATGCCGAGACGGCCTTGCGCGAACGCCTGGCCCGTCATCACGGCGCGAACGTCGACTGCGCCTTCCGCGGCTGGGCCGATACCTGGCTGCACCCCGATTTTCTGAACTGGGACCTGACCCCCTTCCTACCGAAGATCAAGGTACCCACCCTGCTGATCCAGGGCGAGGACGACGAATACGGCACCCGCGCCCAGGTCGACACGGCAGACCGCCTGATCCCGGCCCCCACGGTGCTGCACATGCTTCCCGACTGCGGCCACTCTCCGCACAAGGACCAGCGCGAAAGAGTGCTGGCGCTGGCGAGTGCGTTCGTGGCGGCTTTGTAGGAGGGGTTTGCCGAGCCTTTGCGTTACTCCCGGCCTCCGAGGGCCCGCAAGGTCACCCCCTGGGACCAGATACCTGGGATTGATTGCCGTTAAAGACTGCCAGCTTCTCCATCGGGTTCATGAGCTAGCCAGAAGAAGCGCCGTAGCGGCGTAGATCGCAAGGATGAGGCTGCTTTCGAAGCCGATTCGGCCCGGTCCTGTTCGCTCTCGCTTCAACAGCCCCATCAGTAAGATCGCCGACATGAGGATCGAAGCAGACAGAGTGAGGATATGGATCGGCTGCATTGCCTGGTAAATCGAGCCCTGCAGATAGGCGACGTCTGAGAGGACGAGAAACATGACGTCGAAGGCATTGCCACCGATGATGCCTCCGACCGCCAAGTTCAGCGCGCCTCGGCGAACGGCTGCGATAGAGACAACCAATTCCGGCATCGAGGTCATGACGCTGGTCATAACCCCTCCGACCGCGGTCTGCGATATGCCCGTTTCGATGCTCAGCGCCGCACCGCTTTGCCCGAGAAGATATCCCGTACCGCCCGCCAAACCCGCGGCCACGGCGAAGTAGGCCAGCAACTTACGGGTGCTGGTTCCTGGCGGCGTTCGACCCTGATGCTCGCGCTGGGTTTCTTCGGTCACGCGCGGGGTCCACATCGGATGGTGCTTGGCTTCTACAATCAGGCGGTTGGCGAAGACGTAGAACAGCACGATGACGGGCGAAAAGAGACTAACGCCGAACAGCGTCTGGTCAGGAACCGCCCAGGCGAAGAGGGGGATGGACAAGAGCGCGATCAGGAGTGTGCCTTGCAGCAGGTTTTCCAACGAGGCGGCCGCATGCTCGAGATTGGCACGGCGATAGCAGATGTCGGCTACTGCGAGGAATGCGGTTTGCGCAGCAATTCCGCCGATGGCATTGCTGATCGCCAAGTCGGTCAAACCCTCGTAGGCGGTGGATATCGAGGTGACGGAGCCGCCGAGTGAGGTGGTGGCACCAAGCAGGATTGCGCCTGTCATGGCTTCACCTATGCCTGTCTGGTCAGCGATATCGTCGGCCAGCCGCGTCAGCCATGTTCCGACCACCGCAATCACCAGGCCAGAGAGAACGAAGACGCCGATGATCGTCGGCAGGCCACCCAAAGCTGTCCAACTCGGCATGAAACTGCGTGCCTCCTATCGCACTATAGTAAACCTGACAGCGGTCCCGGTGCGAAGAACACCGAAAGAAAAATCCTATTCCGCGGAATGTTCAATCGAAAAAATCAAGCAATATAAGTGGGTTGTGATTAAATCTTCTAGTCTAGCAGCACACTGGCGATACTGGCGACACAGTCGTGCCGGCGATCAGTTCGCCGCCACTATGCGCGCCGCGCTCGACCCTATCCTGGTGAGATTTCCGGGCTTGACCATCCCTCGCAGATCTCGACATAACACCAAAAAAGTCAACATGTCATCTGCGGTGGCCATCATCTTGTCAGCTGCCTCTCAGGTGCCGCTCGCGCAACCCTGTCGTCAACCGCGGAGACTCTTTTGTCACCGGCACGCAGAATTCTAAATTGGGCCAAGCGCCAGTTGGACACCTCGCCGCGGGGATATATGGCCTTGTTCTTCTTCAGCTTTTTGGAATCGACTGTTCTGCCGATCGCAATTGAGCTTATCCTCATTCCCTATATGATCCTCAACCGGCGGCGGGCAATGGCCATAGCCACCGTCACTTTCGGAGGGTGCTTGCTGGGAGCGCTTTTGGGTTACGCGGTCGGTGCGGAACTCATGGACTCAGTGGGACAGGCGCTCATCGACCGCTTCGGCTGGTCCCAGGGCTACGAACGCTTCCTGGGATACATGGACGACTACGGCTTCTGGGCAATCGCCATCATCGGCATCGTCCCGCTTCCGTTTCAAATTGCCATGCTGGGGGCCGGCGCTGCACATTACCCCATAGTTCTGTTTTGCGCGGCGGTTTTCCTTGCACGTGGTATTCGATACTATGGCCTGGCGGTGCTCGTCTTGCTTTATGGGGATAAGGCACAAGCCCTTTGGGAAGAACATCGCTGGGCCACGATCATCACTGTCCTCGTTGTTATCGCCTTGTTCTTTGCGGCGTCCCAGGCAGTCGCAGCGGGCGTATGAGCATCGCAAAGCGCGAACGCCCTGACGTGAGTCCTGGAACGAAACGAAAGGGCCGAGGTAAAGCTGTTCAAGAGGGGCCTCACATTGGGTGCAGGACCCTTCTGGGAGGTCACGTAAACCCATAAGAGTGCACCCTTGTGCTGGGCGCACAAAGAATGGGGGCGGACCCAAGAGGCCCGCCCCGAAGCTGTCGTTGTGTCAGTTGCCGGTCGGCAAACCGATGCTGACGCCGTCTTTCTCAAGCTGTTCGCGAATATTCTTGAACCGCTGATACTGGGAAAGAGTGATTGGCCCCGTGTAGGTCTCGCTTTGCAGTTTGCGCGGCGGATAGTCGATATAGGTCTTCATGAGTTTCTTCACAGCCTCGTTTGCCGGGACCATCGCCCAGGTGCTCTCGGTGAAGGTGGTCATGAAGATGTCGTAGCGCTCTTGCGGGTCGGCCAGCAGGTCAAAGACCTGGGGCACGGTTGCCACGTATTTTTCGGCGCCTTTCCAGCCGAGGTTGGTATCGACGGCAAGACCGCCGGTCTGCGCGCCATTATCGCCACGCAGGTTGAACTGGTACTTGAAGTTGCCGACGCGCACCGCACCCGGTGTCAGCTCGTTCTCGGTGAAGTAGAACCATTCGTTGCGATCCGACTTGCCGGTGCCGGTCCAAACCGGGGTCATGTCATGGCTGTCGAAGACAATCGGCTCGCCCGCCCGGTCTTTCTCGGGCAGCTCCTGCCCCGCCAGCGCTGCAAAGGTCGCCATCAGGTCGAGACCGCCGAGGATGTCGTCGCTCTTGGAACCGACCGGAACATGTTCGGGCCAGCGCACCACGGCGGGAACCCGGCTGCCGCCTTCGCGGTCCGTCCCCTTGGTGCTGCGGAACGGCGTATAGCCGGAGTCGGGATAGACGTCCTGCCAGGCACCGTTGTCCACTGTGTAGAACACGACGGTGTTGTTCTTCATGCCCAATTCATCGAGCTTTTTCAGAACGTTGCCAACGCGAGCGTCAAGTTCGACCACCGAGTCCGAATAGGGCGATTTCGAGATCGACTTGCCCTCGAAATCCGGGTGCGGGAGGTTCGGCTGGTGGTTCTTCATGAAGTTGACGTTGATGAAGAACGGCGTGTCAGGGTTCTGCGCGGCGTCTTCGAGGAACTCGAAGGCGGCCTTCTCGACATAGGCATCGAGGTACTTGATCCCGACCTTCCCCTGCTCCGGCGTGTCGGCATCACCGATCACCTTGAAATCCTCGGTCGCCTTTTGTCCAGCTTTGCCCGAGAGCGAGCCGGTGGTGATCTTGGCGAACTGCTCGCGGAGTTCTGGGTTCATGTTCTTGTGCCAGGCCGGATCCGGGTAGGTGTAGGCGTTCAGGTGATAGAGGAACGCGTACTTCATATGGTCATAGCCCTGCGCGTTGGGCAGCGCATAGTCCGACTCGCCCAGGTGCCACTTCCCGGTGAAATAGGTGTTGTAGCCGGCTTCCTTGAGCACCGAGGCCAGCGTCCATTCCGCCTCGGGCAGACCACCGCCCTGGCCTTGGAAGGCCACGGTCGTCATGCCGGACCGGTTCGGGTTTCGGCCGGTCTGGATCGCCGCGCGGCCCGGTGTGCAGGAGGGTTGGCCGTAGAAAGTCGTGAAGAACATGCCTTCTTTGGCCAGTTGATCGAAATTCGGCGTCGGCATGCCGCGCGCCGCGCCACCGAGATAGGGGCCGAGGTCGCCCCAGCCGGTGTCGTCCGAGATGATCAGCAGGATGTTCGGCTTGCTGCCCGCTGCGTCCTGTGCACTGGCCTGCGGCGCGCCAAGCCCGCAGAGGGCGACGGCCAGGCCAAACGCCATCGCGTGGCTTGCAGAACCGATTTGTATTTTCGGCAACTTCATCAAGATAGCTCCTGGTTGGGTTAGGGTTTCAGACTCCTTCTGGAAATGAGCAGACCTGCTCATTTCCGAAGCGACACCGGCCGTCACCTCCGACCGCCCGGTCCGTAACGCTTTTCCACGATACCTTCGTGGCCGGCCTCATGAATCAAACGGGACGGGGGTGAGGGCCGGTGCCGCGCTTTGCCAAAAGGGCTCTCAGACATGCCAAGTCCCAGCGACGATGGACCTTTCATCCGAGATTTCCCAAACAGCCTCTTCAACTGACTGAAATCGGTAGCACAATTGCTCGCGCTAGGCGACTTGGATTATTGGTCGGGAGCATTGCATGGCGGCCTCCTGGGTTTCTCACTCCGAAATCGCGAACAAGCGGTCGGAAAGAGCATGGCTGTCATGCAGTCAGGGCGCACTTCGGCACTGGCGAGACAGAACTCTGGTCTCTGGCGGCCCAGGTGCCGCCCGTCCTAACACTCGCGGCTCCGGCGGCGATGCAGGACGCAAGCAGTTTCGGGCCGGGCTCTAAACCCCCAACCATCTATGCTGAACGTCGCTTTCCTCGCGCAGCGCAGCGCTCGTCCCTTGCCAGCGGACCTTGCCGCGACCCAGCACGTAGACCTCGTCGGCAAGGTCGGTGGCGAAGCGGAAGTTTTGCTCGACCAGGAGGACGGTCAGGCCGGTCTCCTTCAGGCTTCGCAGGTGCTCCTGGATCTCGGCGACGATGATCGGGGCCAGGCCCTCGGTTGGCTCGTCGAGCAGGAGGAGGGCGGGATTCCATAACAAAGCGCGCGCAATGGCCAGCATCTGCTGCTCACCGCCGGAGAGCTGGGTGCCGCCGTTGGCGCGCCGCTCTGCCAGGCGCGGGAAGAGATCGAAGATGCGCTCCAAGGTGAAGGGGCCGGGGCGACGGCCGGCGATCAGGGTCAGGTTCTCCAGCACGCTGAGCGAGGGGAAGATGCCGCGGGTCTCGGGCATATAGGCGATGCCCAGCCGGGCGATGCGATGCGGCGAGAGGCCGGAGATCTCGCGATCCTGCCAGCGGATCGAGCCCTGGCGCTGGACCACGCCCATGATGGCCTTCAGGGTCGTGGTCTTGCCGGCGCCGTTGCGGCCCAAGAGGCCGACCACCTTGCCCGCGGGCACCGTCAGGTCGACGCCCTGCAGGATGTGGCTCTGTCCGTAGTAGCCATGCAGGCCTTCCAGGGTCAGCATGCCGGCTCTCCCGCGCCGCCGCCCAGGTAGGTCTCCTGCACCGCCTGGCTGGAGCGCACCTCTTCCGGCGTGCCCTCCAGCAGCACCTGTCCGTAGTTCAGGACCATGATGCGGTCGGCGGTGCCGAAGACCATGTCCATGTCGTGCTCGATGATGACGACGGAGAGGTCGCGGGGAAGGCCGCTCACCAGATCCAGCATGCGCTGGGTTTCCTCCGGGCTCATGCCCGAGGTGGGCTCGTCCAGCAGCAGAACCTGCGGATCTGTCGCCAGTGCCAGGCCGATTTCCAGCTGGCGCTGGGCGCCGTAGGAGAGGGCGCCGACCTGGCTCTCCAGCTGGTCCCGCAGTCCGACCTGCTCGGCCACGCGCTCGGCCTCGCGCTGCGGTCTTTCCAGGCGGCTCAGCCGGCGCCAGAAGATTCGCGCACTGCCTTGCCGGGCCAGTTGGGCCAGCAACAGGTTCTGGCGCACGCTGAGCTTGGCGAAGAGATTGTTCTTCTGGAAGGAGCGGGCCAGGCCCAGGCGCGCACGGCGGTCCGGAGACAGCGCGGTGACGGCGCGTTCGCCCAGATAGATCTCCCCGGCGCTGGGTTTCAGTTCCCCGGCCAGGATGTTGAAGAGCGTCGTCTTGCCCGCCCCGTTGGGGCCGATGATGGCTAGCCGCCGGCCGGCCGGTACCTCCAGCGAGACCTGCCGGGTGACCTCCAGCGCGCCGAAGGACTTGGTGAGGCCCTCTGCCCTAAGCATGGCTGCGCCCTCGCAGGCGGTTCACCTTGTGCCAGACCTCCTCGACGGCGCCGACCAGGCCGTTGCGGCCCGAGAGCACGACGGCGATCAGCACCAGGCCCAGCCAGAACTGCCAATAGTCGGTGTAGTCGCCCAACTGGTGCTTCAGCAGCACCACCAGGATGACGCCCATCAAGGGGCCGATCAGGGTCGCCAGGCCGCCGACGATCAGCATGACCAGGATCTCGCCAGAGGTGGTCCAGTGCAGCAGTTCCGGCGAGATGAAAGAGGTGTGCTGCGCAATCAGGCTGCCGGCCAGGCCGGAGACCATGCCGGCAACGGCAAAGGCCATGGTCTTGTAGAGCCGGACCGGCAGGCCCAGCGCGCGCAGACGGTGGCTGTTCTCGTGGATGCCGACCAGGGTGACGCCGAAGGGGCTGGCGACCAGCCAGCGCAGCAGCAGGAAGATCGCCAAAGTGGATGCCAGCAGGAAGAGGGTGAAGTTGGCCGGATCCATCATGTCGATGCCGATGCCGCTCAAGTCCAGGCGCGGGATGCCGAAGAAGCCGTCGTCGCCGCCGAAGGCCTTGCTCTTGAAGAAGAACTCATGCGCCATCTCGCCGATGGCAAGGGTGATCATGATGAAGAAGATGCCGGTGACGCCACTGGCGAGCGCCCCGATCAGCAGGGCCATGACGCCGCTGACCAGCACCGCGATCAGCATCGAGAGCGGTACCGAGATCGAGAGCGTGGCCGAGGCATAGGCGAAGGCGTAAGCGCCGATGCCGAAGAGCGCGCCCTGGGCCAGCGAGACCATGCCGCCGTAGCCCGCCAGCAGATCCAAGGCCATGGCCAGAATGGCGAAGACGGCGATTTCGGCCAGGATCTCGTAGCCGAAGAAGTCGGCCCCCAGCCAATAGAGGAAGAGTCCGCAGAAGGTGAGCAGCGCCAGGATGGCGCGCGAGCCGGGCGGGTGCGTGGTCATGGCGTTAGCTCCGCACCGGGAAGAGGCCGGCCGGCTTCACCAGCAGGACGATCACCAGCAGGGCATACATGATGATGCTGGCGAACTCGGGGATCAGCACCTGTCCGAAGGTCAAGGTGGTGCCGATCAGGAGCGAGCCGATCAGCGCGCCGCGCAGGCTGCCAAGGCCGCCCACCACGACGACCACCAGGGTCGGCACCAGGATCGAAACGCCCATGCCCAGGGTGGCGGAGAAGGCCGGCATGGCGACCGCGCCTGCCAGCCCCGCCAGCGCGCAGCCCAGCAGGAAGACCAGCAGAAAGCTGCGTTCGACGTTGATGCCCAGGCAGCGGGCGATCTCTGCATTGTCGACCCCGGCGCGCACCTCGGCGCCGATGCGGGTGTGCTCCAGCAGCAGATGCAGCGCCAGGAAGACCAGGAAGCCCAGCACGATGATGAAAAGGCGGTAGGCCGGATAGATCTCGCCGAAGATCTCGATGCGGCCGCTGAACGGCAGGCCCTCGGTGATGCCCAGCGCATCGACGCCCCAGAGGAAGCGGATGACGTCGAGGAAGACGAAGATCAGGCCGAAGGTCACCAGCACCTGGTTCATCGGCCCGGCGCTGCGCAGACGGTCGATCAGGGTGACGTAGAGCAGGGCGCCGATCGCCATGACGGCCAGCGGTGAGAGGAAGAAGGCAGCCCAGAAGCTGCCGGTGTAGTTGGCGATGGAGTAACCGATGAAGGCGCCCAGGGCATAGAGCGAGCCGTGCGCCAGGTTCACGAAGTTCAAGAGGCCGAAGATGACGCTGAGCCCGACCGACAGCAGGAACAGCAGCATCGACATCTGCAGGCTGTTCAGGATCTGAACGAACCAGAAGCCACCGTCGCCGACCACGGCCTTGCCTTTCCCTTACCCGTCAGAAAGAAGAGGGCGGGCTTCTGCCCGCCCTCCGTTCGAGACGTCCAGAGCTTGGAAGTCGATCGCTCCGAGCCTAGAGCTGGCAGCCGTTCGGCGCATCCTGGACGTTTGGAATGGTCTCCAGGACCACCTGCTCGACGCCGCCGTCTTTGAAGCGGTTTTCGAAGATGTAGATGTTCTGGATCACGTTGTTGGTGACGGGATCCAGACGCAGCGGCCCGCGCGGGCCGTCGAAGGAGACCTTGGCCAGTTCGGCGTCGAACTTCTCCTTGTCGCCGCCGGCGGCCTTGATCGCCTCCACCACCAGGCGGGCTGCGTCATAGCCGGCGACTGCGAACTCGGAGCCGACCTTGCCGTGGGCTGCCTGATAGGCATCCTGGAACTTCTTGTTCTCGGGCGTGTCGATCGAGGGCACATAGTGCAGACCGGCGACGATGCCGTCGGCTGCTTCGCCTTGGACGTGGACGTAGGCCGGCGAGGTCAGGAAGCCGGCGCCGTAGAGCGGGATCTCTTCCTTCACGCCAAAGTCGTGGTACTGCTTGACGAAGGCAATCGCCGCGCCGCCGGCATAGAAGACATAGATGGCGTCGGGGTTGGTTGCCTGGGCGGCCGAGATGAAGGGGGCGTAGTCCTTGGTGCCGTGCAGCGGGGTGAAGGTCTCGCCCACGATCTCGCCGCCCTTGGCCTCGAAGGTCTCCTTGAAGGCGTCCATCATCTGGTGGCCGGCGGCATAGTCCGGGGCCATCAGGTACACCTTCTTCACGCCCTTGTCGGCCAGGTAGTCGCCCATCGGCCGGTTCATCTGCGCATTCGAGAAGGAGACGCGGACGATATAGGGGCTGCAGCGCTCTCCGGTCATATCGTTGTTGCCGGCGTTGGCGACGATGACGGGGACCTTGGAGCCCTCGGCGAAGTCGCGCACCGCGCCCAGCACCGCCGAAGAGACGATGCCGACGATGGCGTCGACCCGGTCCTGCAGGACCAGCTTGCGGGCCTTGGCCAGACCGACGGCCGGCTTGGCCTCGGTGTCTTCACGGAAGATCTCGATCTTGGTGTCGCCACCGAAGTGCTCGAGGCCCAGGTTGAAGCCGTTTTCGATGTGTGCGCCCAGACCGGCATAGACGCCGGAGAAGGGCAGCAGCAGCCCGATCTTGTAGTCTTCGGCCGCGGCCGTGCCGGCAGCGCCCGTTGCCAAGCCGGCCGCCAGGACCGCTGCGGCGCAGGTCTTCATGCTCTTATTCATCGCTGTTTCCCTCTTAGCCTCCCTTTAGGGGTCATCTTGTCTCGAAGCTCGTTGTCTCGAAGCTCATAGTCTCGAAGCTCATAGTCTCGAAGCTCAGGCCCGCCGTATGCGCGGCGCTGCCTCCATGTCGTTGGATGCTGCACGAGTCAAGAAGCCATGGCTGATTGTGGTCAAACTGTCCAGGCTTTCGACCAGGCTCTTGCCGCTGGTGTCCAGGCGCGCGTGGGCCGAGCGGTAAAGCGGCGCGCGTGCAACCAGGATACGACGCAGATCCTCCATGGCCTCTTCGTTATCGTGCATTGGTCGCATGTCGCCCTGCGCCACCACACGCGACATATGTTCCTCCGGGCTCGCCTCGATCCAGACCGTATAGAAACAGTCCAGCAGGCGGGCGAAGGTCTCGGACTCCGATACCAGACTGCCGCCGGTCTCCAGGACCAGTGGGCCGCCGCGGGCGATCACTTGGTCCAGGGCCTCGCGCTCCAGCCGCCGGTAGAGCTGCTGACCGCCGAGCGAAAAGATCTCTTCGATGCCCATGCCGCCGAGCTTCTGGATCACATCGGTCAGGCAGAGGAAGGCGCAGTCCTGTCGTTCGGCCAGCAGCGCGCCCAGGGTGCTCTTGCCGGCGCCGCGCAAACCGATCAGCGCGATGCCGACGCAAGGCTGTGCGTCGGGACCGAAGTGACGGCGCAAGACCTCCAGCGCCTCGACCTGCTGCTCGGCCGGCAAGGTGCCCAGATAGCCGGCCAAGGCCGGATGCAAGGGCTGCTCTTCGCTCTGCAGCAGGACCAGGGGCTCCAGCCCCATGGCGGCCGCGACACGGCAGAGCACCTGGAGCGACAGATTGGCCTTGCCGTTCTCGATCTCGGCCAGATAGCGCTCGGAGACGTCCGCGTCCTTGGCCAGGACCCGGCGCGTCATGCCCCTGGCGGCGCGCGCAGCACGCAGCCGACGGCCGACCCGATCCATAAGGTCGGTACCGCTTTCCACCACCTCCGCACGCTCTGCGAGCAAGACGCGTTCCTTGCTCTTGTCTTCCAGCACAGCCCGATCCCTACTTGTTCGGATCATCCAAATCTTGCAAAATAGTGCACATGTCGCGGCGAGAACGCCAGAGAAAAGGCGCTTGGTAGCAGCGGATATGCAGGATAGAGCCTGTTTGGCCGTGCTCGCGGATCTCTGCGGGAGCGGATCTCTGCGGGGAAACGAAGAAAAGCAAGGCGCGCTGCCGCCTCCGCGTGGAGGGGCGTGGCGCCTTACAGGAGGGAGACGAGAATGAAGGTCGGTGATCTTGGCGCCGAGGGCTCTGCTTGGCTGGACCTGCCGAGCGACTACAATGCCGTCGAGGACTTCGTGGAGCGCCACCTGAGCGAAGGGCGTGGCGACAAGGCTGCCTTCATCGATGCCGAGGGTTCGCACAGTTACGCCGACCTGGCCGAGGGTGTGGCGCGGTTTGCCGGAGTCTTGGACGCCTTGGGCGTGCACCAGGAAGCCCGTATCGCGCTCTGTCTGCTCGACCGCTTCGCCTTTCCCTGCTGCTTCTGGGGGGCGATCAAGGCCGGCGTGGTGCCGGTGGCGCTGAACACCCTGCTGACGGCAGAGACCTACCACTTCGTTTTGCAGGATTGCCGGGCCGAGGTGCTGGTGGTCTCGCAAGACCTCTTGCCGGTGCTGGGCCCCTTGCTGGATGAGCTACCGGCCCTGCGTGCCGTCATCGTCGACGACGGCCGGGCCAGCAGCGCCAAGGTCGAATGCTATACGCTCGAGACCCTGATGGAAGAGGCGACGCCGCGCGCGACCCGTGCCCGCACGCATCCCGACGACGTCGCCTTCTGGCTCTATTCCTCCGGCTCGACCGGGCATCCGAAAGGAGTCCGCCACCTGCATCGCAATCTGGCGGCGACGTCCGAATTCTATGGCAAACCGGTTCTGGGTATCCGTGAAGACGATGTGGTTTTCTCCGCGGCAAAGCTCTTCTTCGCCTATGGCCTGGGCAACGGCATGACCTTCCCGCTGAGCGTCGGCGCCACGGCGGTCCTGCTGGATGAGCGGCCGACACCTCAGGCCGTCATGCGGACCCTGCGCGAGCATCGCGCGACCATCTTCTACGGCGTGCCCACCCTCTATGCCGCCATCCTCTCCGACCACGCCTACGGCAAGGAGAGCAGCTCGCCGCGCCTGCGGATCTGTGTGTCCGCCGGTGAGGCCTTGCCGGAGGATATCGGCAAACGTTGGGAGGAGCGCTTCGGCGTGCCGATCCTCGACGGTGTCGGCTCGACCGAGATGCTGCACATCTATCTCAGCAACCACGGCGATGATATCCGCTACGGCACCTCGGGCAAGGCGGTGGGCGGTTATGCCATGCGCCTGGTCGATGAGGACGGCGCGCCCGTCGGCGAGGGTGAGATCGGCGAGCTGCTGGTTGCCGGCCCCTCGGTCTGCGAGGGCTATTGGCGCCGCCGACAGAAGAGCATGGAAACCTTCCTCGGGCCTTGGATGCGCACCGGCGACAAGTATTCCTGCGATGCCGAGGGCTACTACACCTACTGCGGGCGCGGCGACGATATGTTCAAGAGCGGCGGCAATTGGGTCTCCCCCTTCGAGGTGGAATCGGCCCTGATCGCGCACGAGGCCGTGGTCGAGGCCGGTGTCATCGGCCACAGCGACGACAGCGGCAACGTCAAGCCCAAGGCCTATGTGGTGTTGAAATCGGGCCAGCTTGCCTCCGATGCACTGACCGACGACCTGCAGGCCTTCGTCAAGGAGCGTATCGAGATCTGGAAATATCCGCGCTGGATCGAGGTGGTGGAGAGCCTGCCGAAGACGGCGACCGGCAAGATCCAACGCTTCAAGCTGCGAGAGATGGATGCGGCCTAGCCAGGCCTCGCCCATGCCGGATCTGGAACAGATTGGCCATGGGGCCGGCCGCTACAGCGATGAGCCCTTGCCGGCCTATCGCTTCCTGCCGGGTTACACGCCGCATCCAATTACCCATCCTCAGGGCCACAGCCATGGGGTTGTAGCGGAGACGCCTGCGCCACTGCCGCCCAGCGCCTGGTCGCTGTCTCTGCCCTATCTCTTCGGCTGTGACCTCTATAACCGAGCCTACTGGTGGGAGGCGCATGAGGCCTGGGAATCCCTCTGGCAGGTGACGCGTGCCGCCCCGGCCCAGCATCGCTTTCTGCAAGGCTTGATCCAGGCGGCCAACGCCCAGCTGAAGCTGGCGCTGGGCAAGGCCCAGGCGGTTCGACGCCTCTGGATCAAGGCAGAGAACCACTGGCAGGTGGCCGGGGCGCCGTCGCGCTACATGGGCCTGGAGCTGTCAGCTTGGCGTCGGCGGACCGCGAGCTACCTGGAACTGCGCCTCGCGGAGACGCCGTATCGGCACGATCCTGCAGCTTTCCCGCTGCTGAATCTGCAAGATCTTGCAGGTGCGCCCATTGTCGACTAGAAGAATGCGCACTATAATGCCTATCCAAGCAAAGGAGCACGCCAGGTGACCTTGATCGATTTCCGCACGGATCCGAGCCGCTATCGCCACTGGTCGCTGGCGGTCGAGGGCGCGCGGGCGACCCTCACCCTCGATGTGCAGGAGGACGCCGGCCTCTTCGAGGGCTACGAGCTGAAGCTCAACTCCTATGATCTGGGCGTTGACATCGAACTGGCCGATGCCATCCAGCGCCTGCGCTTCGAACATCCGGAAGTCGCCGTCGTGGTGCTGCGCTCGGCCAAAGACCGGGTCTTCTGTGCCGGCGCCAACATCCGCATGCTGGGCGGCGCCAGTCACGGCCACAAGGTCAACTTCTGCAAGTTCACCAACGAGACCCGCAACACCATCGAAGAGGCCAGTCGGGACTCCGGCCAGGCCTATCTCTGCGCGGTCAACGGCACGGCGGCCGGCGGCGGCTACGAGCTGGCGCTGGCAGCCGATCACATCCTGCTGGTGGACGACGGCAGTGCTGCCGTCTCGCTGCCGGAAGTACCGCTGCTGGCAGTGCTGCCCGGCACCGGCGGCCTGACCCGTCTGGTCGACAAGCGCAAGGTGCGCCGCGATCTGGCCGACGTCTTCAGCACGACGGAAGAGGGCGTGCGCGGCAAACGCGCGGTGGACTGGCGCCTGGTCGACGAGATTGCCTCCAACTCGACCTTCGAAGCGGCGATAGCCAAGCGTGCGGATGCGCTGGCCGAGGGGCGCACGCGGCCGGCAGCGGGCAGCGGCATCGACCTTCCGACCTTGGAGCGCAGCATCGAGGACGAGCGCATCGCCTACGACTGCCTGACCGCCGAGATCGACCCGCGCCTGGGCGTTGCCGAGATCGTGATCCATGGCCCCAAGGCGCCGCCACCGGCCGATTTCGACGCGATGGTGAGCGCCGCTACGCGCTTCTGGCCTTTGGCACTTGCCCGTGCGCTGGACGACCTGCTGCTGCACCTGCGCTTCAATCGGCCGGAAATCGGCTGTCTGGTGCTAAAGAGCGAGGGCGAGGCGACTGGCGTTGCCGCCTATGATGCCTTTCTGCAGGCGCAGGCCGAGACCTGGCTCGGCCGGGAGATCCTGCTCTACTGGCGCCGGGTGATGAAGCGTCTGGACATGACGGCGCGCTCGCTCTTCGCGCTAGTCGAGCCCGGCAGCTGCTTTGCCGGATTTCTCGCCGAGGTGCTCTTCGCTGCCGATCGCAGCTACATGCTCTTGGGCCAGTTCGATGGCGACAATCGCCCGGCGGCGACCCTGCAGCTCTCCAAGCTGAACTTCGGCGCTTTCCCGATGGTCAATGGTCTCTCGCGGCTGGAGACGCGCTTCCTTGGAGAGCCTGAGAGCTTTAGCGCAGCCGAAGGGCTGATCGGACAGGATCTGGATGCCGATGCGGCCCTGCTGGCCGGCCTGGTCACCTTCGCCCCCGACGACATTGACTGGGACGAGGAGATCCGCCTCCTGCTGGAGGAACGCGCCAGCTTCTCCCCCGACGCGCTGACCGGCATGGAGGCCAACCTGCGCTTCGCCGGCCCGGAAACCATGGAGAGCAAGATCTTCGCCCGCCTGACCGCCTGGCAGAACTGGATCTTCCAGCGGCCGAACGCGGTCGGCGAGGCCGGCGCCTTGCGCCTCTACGGCACCGGCACGCGCCCGGCCTTCGACAAAGAACGTACCTGATCTCCCGAAAGGAGCCCTGACATGGATGCCCTGCACGTCAGCTACGACGACCTGATTCCGAACAATGTCAACCTCTCGGGCGATCGCCGCCTGCAACGCGCGCTGGAGGCCTGGCACCCCGGCTATATCGACTGGTGGAAGTCGATGGGGCCGGAGGGCTTCATGGAGGCCGAGGTCTATCTGCGCACCGCGGTCAGCGTCGAGCCCAAGGGCTGGGCCAAGTTCGGCTATGTGAAGATGCCGGAGTACCGCTGGGGCGTGCTGCTGGCCCCGCAGGAGGAGGACCGCAAGATCCCCTTCGGCCAGCACAAGGGCGAGCCCGCCTGGCAGGAGGTGCCGGGCGAGTACCGCTCCATGATGCGCCGCCTGATCGTGATCCAGGGCGACACAGAGCCCGCCTCGGTCGAACAGCAGCGCCACCTGGGGAAGACCTGCCCCTCGCTCTATGACCTGCGCAACCTCTTCCAGGTCAATGTCGAGGAAGGCCGGCACCTCTGGGCCATGGTCTACCTGCTGCAGAAGTACTTCGGCCGCGATGGCCGCGAGGAGGCGGAAGGCTTGCTGACCCGCCGCTCCGGCGACGCGGACCGGCCGCGCCTGCTGGGCGCCTTTAACGAGGCGACGCCGGACTGGCTCTCTTTCTTCATGTTCACCTTTTTCACCGACCGTGACGGCAAGATGCAGCTGGAGGCCTTGGCGCAGTCCGGCTTCGACCCCCTGTCGCGCACCACGCGCTTCATGCTGACCGAAGAGGCGCACCACATGTTCGTCGGCGAGTCGGGCGTCAGCCGTGTCGTGCAGCGCACCTGCGAGGCGATGAAGGAGGCCGGGATCGAGGATCCCTACGCCATCGACAAGGTGCGCGCGCTGGGGGTCATCGACCTGCCGACCCTGCAGAAGAAGGCCAACTTCCACTACGCTGTCACCCTGGACCTCTTCGGCGCGGAGGTCTCGACCAATGCCGCCAACGCCTTCAACGCCGGCATCAAGGGGCGCTTCCAGGAGGTCAAGATCGAGGACGACCACCAACTGTTGAACGACACCTATCCGGTCATGCGCTACGAGGACGGCGGCTTCAAGACGGTCGAAGAGCCGGCGCTCTCGGCTCTCAACGCCCGCCTGCGCGACGATTACGAGCGCGACGCGGCCGGCGGCGTCAAGCGCTGGAACAAGGTGATTCAGAAGAGCGGCATCGACTTTACGCTGACCTTGCCGCACTGCGCCTTCAACCGCGACGTCGGCGCCTTCCGCGACATCTCTGTGACGCCGGACGGCACGGTCTTGAGCGAGGCCGAATGGCAGCAGCGGCGAGACGAGTGGCTGCCGTCGTCCGACGACCTGGCCTACATCGATTCCCTGATGCAGCCGGTGAACGTGATCGGCGGCTACGCCGGTTGGATCGCCAGCCCGAAGGTCGGCGTCGACGGCAAGCCCGGCGACTTCGAGTATGTGAAGATCGAGGGCTAGCCCGACCCATGTCAGCACCGCTTCGCCAGCACCTGATCGATCCGGAGATCTGCATTCGCTGCAACACCTGCGAAGAGACCTGCCCGATCAATGCGGTGACCCACAACGAGGACAACTATGTGGTCGATGCGGCGATCTGCAATGCCTGCCTCGACTGCATCTCCCCCTGTCCGACCGGGGCCATCGACAACTGGCGGATCGTGAAACAGCCCTACAGCCTGGAGGCGCAGTTCGAATGGGATGAACTGCCCGAGCAGGAAGAGGATCTGGACGAGGCCGAGGGCGACGCCGAGGCGCGCGAAGAAGAGGTGCAGAGCCTGCTTGCCGAGGCGCACGAGGGCGCGGGCGGGCAGGCCCGCGCACCGGCCTCCGCCTCCAAGCCCTCCATCAACCTCTACAGCCGTGCCGAGCCGGCGGTGGCCACGGTGGCCGGCAACTTCCGCATCACGCATCAGGACAGCAAGTCGGACATCCGCCACATCGTGCTGGATTTCGGCCCGCAGTCCTTCCCGGTGCTGGAAGGCCAGTCCATCGGCATCATTCCACCCGGCACGGACGAGCGCGGCCGGCCCTATCACGTGCGGCTCTATTCCGTCGCCAGCCCGCGCGACGGCGAGAGGCCGAACCACAACAACCTCTCGCTCACCGTCAAGCGCGAGGTGACCTACATCGGCGGCATCCCGCACCCCGGCGTCGCCTCTTCCTACCTCTGCGACCTGCAGAAGGGCGAGCAGGTGCAGGTGACCGGCCCCTTCGGCAACTCCTTCCTCATGCCGAACGATCCCGAGGCGAATATCGTCATGATCTGCACCGGCACCGGCTCTGCCCCCTTCCGCGCCATGACCGAGCGTCGCCGGCGTCGCCGCGAGACAGCCGGCCGGCTGCTGCTCTTCTTCGGCGCCCGCACGCCGGGCGAGCTGCCCTACTTCGGCCCCTTGATGAAGCTGCCCGACAGCCTGATCCAAAAGGAGCTCTGCTTCTCCCGCCTTGCCGACAAGCCCAAGGAGTACGTCCAGGATCGTATGCTGCAGCGGCCCGAGGTCGTGGCCGAGCTGCTGCAGGACGAGAAGACCCACATCTACGTCTGCGGCCTGAAAGGTATGGAAAGCGGCGTCTCGGAGGCCCTGGAGAGCATCTGCCGCGGCAAGGGCCTGGACTGGCAGACACTCTCGGCCGACATGCGCGAAAACGGCCGCTTTCACGTGGAGACCTACTAGTGGTGCAACCCACAGGGATGGGAACCATCCCTCTGGGTTGCACCACTAGGGGCCGATATGGCCCTTTATTGAGCGTGAAAGAGAGTCTCTCGGTCAGCTCTTGGCAGCAGCAGATGGCGATCCGATCGCTGTTGAAAATGGGCGGCTCGAAGATGGGCGGCTCAAAGTCACTTCGCGATTGACTATAACCTAAAAATCGATATATCTCGATTTATGGACCTAGCGAAGGCGATTGCCGCTCTCAATAATCCCGTTCGACGCCAGATCCTCAGTTGGCTCAAGGATCGATCGAACTTCCCGCCGGCCTTGCCTGAGCATGCCGGCCTTGAGGGGGTGTGCGTTACCTACATCCAGGAGAAGGCCGGCCTGTCGCAATCCACGGTTTCGAACTACATGAGCCTCTTGAAGGAAGCCGGACTGGTGATCTCAGAGCGGCATGGGCAGTTCACCTTCTACCGTCGCGACGAAGACGCCCTGCGCGCGTTTGTGTCGGCGGTCGAGACGGAGCTGACGAAGCCCTAAGGCGTGACCCCAAAGGAACCCTCTAGGGTTGAGCAAGAAAATCTAGGAAGCGCAATATCTCGATGGAAGAGAATGAATTGACGGAACGTCCGATGCAACAAGAGGCGGCAAGCCCCGAAACCCTTCTGGGGCGTGAGCTGGAGCTTCCCTGCGGCGCGGTTCTCAAGAACCGGATCGCAAAGGCGGCAATGTCGGACTCGCTCGGCAACGGCGAGGGCGATGCCACAGACACGCAGGCGCGACTGTACGAGAGATGGGCCGAGGGCGGCGCTGCGCTTTCCATCATCGGCGAGGTGCAGGGGGATCCGCGCTATCCGGAGAAACCTGGCAATCTGGTGTTCGGGCCCAAGAGCGATCGCGACGCCCTGCAGTCCTTGGTCGGGCGAGCGGTGATCGAGGGGGCGCACCTCTGGCCACAGCTCGGCCACGCCGGTGCGCTCTCGCACCTGCCGATCAGCCTGCCGAAGGGGCCGTCCGCACTGGACCTGCCGGGTTTGGCCTGCACGGGCCTGTCGGTCGAAGAGGTTCGCGATCTGCCGGGGATCTATGCCAAGACCGCAGAGCGCGCGAAGGATGCGGGCTTCAGCGGCGTTCACCTTCATGCGGGACACGGCTTTCTGCTCAGCCAGTTCCTCTCCCCCTTGTTTAATCGGCGCGACGATGGTTACGGCGGCTCGATAGAGGCGCGCGCCCGCACTGTCTTGGATGTCATCGGCGCCGTTCGCAGCGCGGTTGGGCCGTCGTTCCCAATCGGGATCAAGATCAATGCGACCGACAAACTGGAAGGCGGATTGACCGAAGACGATGCTTTGGAGGTCGTGCGCCTCCTCGACGGAAGCTCCGTCGATCTGATCGACATCAGCGGTGGGACCTACTTCCCCGGAGCGGCGGCGAGTTCGGATGGGGTATCGGATGACGGTCCCTACTTCTTTGAGTTCGCACGACGTGCAAGAGGTCTGACGGCCGTGCCGCTGATGCTGACGGGCGGGATCGCGCGGCGCGAAGAGGCGGTGCGCGTGGTGTCGAGCGGCGCTGTCGACCTGGTCGGTGTGGCGCGTGCGATGGTTCTCGATCCGCGGCTCGCTCAAGCCTGGTTGAGCGCGGCCGGCGGCGATCCCGCGTTTCCTCAGTTCCAATCGCCGCCTCGTGGCGGTGTGACGGCCTGGTATTCCATGCGTTTGACCGCGCTGGGCGAGGATAGCGAGGAGAGCTTCACGCTGGATCCCGAGACTGCCTTGCGTATTTACGAGGATCGTGACGCGGAACGCAGCGTCAGGTGGCGGCGGACTTTCTCATGATCTGCCGATTTTCCCGATCTTACGCGCAGCACGCCACCGAAGACGGATCTTAGGTCTGTTCCGCAAGAAGCGGAGTTTGTGCGTGCTCTGCCTGTGTCATCGCTCTCCTAGATGACAACAGGAGAGCAGCGATGGAACTGGCGAACAAGACGATCATTGTGACGGGGGCAAGCAGCGGCATCGGTGCGGCAGCGGCGATCCTGTTTGCGGCGGAGGGCGCGAATCTTGTCCTGGGCGCGCGGCGCGGTGTTGAGTTGGACAGCCTTGTCGGCCGCATCGCCGAGAGCAAGGGCAGGGCGGTGGCGCTGGCTGGCGATATCAACGAAGAGGCCTTTTCGCAGGCGCTGGTCGCCCTGGCGTTGCGCGAGTACGGGGGCTTGCACGGCGCCTTCAACAATGCCGGGATCATGGGCGACATGGGACCGATCCCGGAGATGGAGGCGGCGAACTGGCAGCAGGTGGTTGCGACCAACCTCACCGGCGCCTTCTTCGCCGCCAAGCATCAGATTCCAGCTCTGGTGGAGGGCGGCGGTGGCTCCCTGGTCTTCACCTCGTCCTTCGTCGGCTATTCCAACGGCGGCATGCCGGGAATGGGCGCCTACGCAGCCTCCAAGGCCGGCATGATCGGTCTCGCCTTGTCTCTTGCGGCAGACCACGGTGCCCAAAAGGTGCGCGTCAATGCGCTGTTGCCTGGCGGCACCAAGACGGCGATGGCGGGCGACGACCCCCAGGTCCGGGACTTCATCGCCGGCCTGCATGGGCTGAAGCGCATGGCGGAGCCGGATGAGATTGCGCAGACGGCCCTCTTCCTGCTGTCGGAGCGCTCCAGCTTCGTCACCGGCAGTGCGATCCTGGCCGACGGTGGCCTCTCGAGCCGCTTGGCGTGACCGCGATCACTGCAGACCGCCCCAATCGCTGTCGCGATCGCGCCAGATGGCGTGGATGTGGGTGCCGCCGCTGACAGCATTGTGTTCGATGAAGAGGCGAGGGCCGGCGATCCGATAGTAGTAGGCGCCGCCCTTCTCCTCGGCGCCCTCCCAGAAGAAATGCAGCTGCGGGGCTTCTTCGGCGATCAGGGCGGCCATCGTCGGGCGGCTGAGGTCTTCGGCCAAAGTGCCGATGTAGCTCACGGCCAACGCGAGCAGGAGGGCCTGTTGAGCCTCGTTCAGGTCTTGCCAGGCAATCCCGACAGGCGGGGAGTCGGGCGCGCGCAGCGATCCGGCTCTGGTCAGAAAACCGCCGTAGCCCGGACCCTTGTTGCGGGCCTGAGCCACCTGTGCCTGGTCGAGCCGGCTGTAGAGATTCCAGGCCAGATCGACCTGCGGTGCCATCGCACGCAGACCCTTGTCCGGGCCGTCGGGGATGGTCTCGGGATTGGTGCCGAGGAACAAAGGGGTGCCCGAGACGGGTCTTTCTCCGGCGAAGGTGATGTTGATCGAGAGATGGTGGCCTTCGAAGCGCAGGCCCCAGGCCTCGGCACCCGGCGTGCCGAAGATGGCGGTGTAGTAGAGCTCGGGATTGCGGTAGCCGGGGCGGCCCTCGATCACGCCCAAGGCCGCTTCGGTCGCCAGGATGGCGTCCAGGGTGAGTGCGCCGCGCTCGCTCAGGATCATGGTCAGCAGGTGGCGCAACTCTTCGCGTGAAGCGGGCGAGAGGTCTTGCAGCGGCACGCCGGCGCGCTTGCCGGGAGTCCAGCGAAAGGCAAAGCGCTGCCTGTCCTCGAAGGGGTGGCTGACGGCGCTCTTCTGCGCCTCGTCAAGGCTGGCGAGGAAGGCTGCCGCTGCGGTGACGGGCGATCCCTCGTGGGCCTTCGCCGTCGCCAGCGGCAGAAGGAACAGCAGGATAACGAGGCCAACTCTCAAGCGCATGCTCGACTCCTCTCGCGATGCACGGGCAGAACTGAGATAGGGGCCGTTCTTGGCAAAGGCGACGGCCCCTTATTTCTTGGCAGCGCTCAGGCGGTCCAGGCGCAGCCGGTCGCGCGTGTCGGTGACGCGCCAGGCGGTCAGCATCACCGAGGCGACGACGCTCAAAGCCGTCGAACCACCGATGATGAACATCACCAGTATCTGATAGCGCACGGCCTCGTTGGGGTCGTTGCCGGCCAGGATCTGGCCGCTCATCATGCCGGGCAGCGAGATCAGGCCGGTTGCGGCCATGGAGTTCACGATCGGCATGAAGCCGCTGCGCATCGCGTGCCGCAAGGTGGGCCGCAGCGCCTGCCAGCGGTCCGCGCCCAGCAGCAGCTGTGCCTCGATCGCGCGAGTGTCCGCATCCAGCCGCGCGACCAGCCCGTTCAGACCGAGCGAAACCCCGGTCATGGCGTTGCCCAGCAGCATGCCGAACAGCGGAATGGCATAACGCGGGTCGTACCAGGGCTCGACCCCGATCTGCGTGGTCAGCGAGATGAAGAGGACGATGGAGCAGCAGACGGTGAGGGTGCCGGTGCCCAGAACATAGCTCCAGCCGCGCGCCAGCCTTCGCTCCTGCCGGGCCTGTACCTCATAGCCGGCGGCCAGCAGCATGAGCGTCCCGGCCGCCAGGGTGAGCCAGAGGGAGGTGTTGAGGAAGAGCCAGGTCAGAATCTGCCCGATCAGCAGCAGCTGCACGGTCATGCGGACCGCTGCGACCAGGAAGGAGCGGGTGACGCCCAGCTGCATGATCAGGCCAAGGATCGCTGCGATCAGCAGGAAGCTGGAGGCCAGCAGCAGGTCGAGCCAGGTCAGCGGGATCGGCGGGTTCATGCACTGGCCTCTTGCAGCAGGCGGCCCTTGGCAATGGTCAGGCGCGTGCTCGCCAGACGCTCTGCCTGCGCTGCATTGTGGGTGACCAGGATCAGGCTCTTGCCGGCTGCCAGGAAGCCCGTGAAGAGGATCTCGACGGCCGCTTCCGCCTCCGGGTCCAGCGCCGCCGTCGGCTCGTCCAGCAGGAGGATTTCCGGTTTCTGGATGAGGGCGCGGACCAAAGCCAGGCGCTGGCGTTCTCCCGTCGAGAGGCGCGGGACCTGCCAATCCAAGGCCTCGGGCGGCAGTTTGACCGCCGGCAGCAGCGCTTGCGCGGCGGCCCGGTCATGCATGTGGGAGGCGACGTCGCTCGCCCACCAGCCGCTTTCGGCCGGCAGATAGGCCAGCAGTCGCCGCCAGGCGGCGGCCGGCATGGAGCGCCGCTCTCGTCCACCCAGGCTGACCCGGCCCTCGTTGGGATCGAGGTCGACCAGGGCGCGCAGCAGCAGGGACTTGCCGGCCCCCGAGGCACCGCGCAGTGCCAGACAGCTGCCGGAGGCCAGGGTGAATGGCCCGCTGTCCAAAAGACCGGGACGCCTCAGACCCTCGACCTCCAGCATGCGAGCCTATCCCAGGTCCGGCATCGCGAAGCCACCGACCAGCTGTTCGTAGGCATGGGCAGCCTTCAGGACCAGGCGGTCGTCATAGCGCCGTCCGACAATCTGCAGACCAGCCGGCAGTCCCTCGGCCACCAGCCCGCAGGGGACGGAGGCCGCCGGTTGCTGGGTCAGATTGAAGGGGTAGGAGAAGGGGGTCCAGTCGACCCAGGCACTGTCGCCCGGCGGCGCTTCCAGTCCGGCCTCGAAGGCCGGCAGCGGCAGGGTGGGGGTCAGCAGCAGGTCGTAGGTCTGGTGGAACAGCGACAGTGTGCGCCCGACGCTCTCTCGCGCCCGCATGGCCGCAAGGTAATCGAACAGGCTGGCCTGCGCGCCCTCCGCGGCGATCCTAAGGAAACCCGGGTCCATCACCGCCTTCTGCTCGTCGCTATAGGCCTCGAGCATATGGGCCGCGCCGGCGAACCAGAGGATGCGGAAGATCGGGCCGCAGTCGGGTAGGTCCGGCTCGGCCGACTCCACGACGGCGCCCAGGTCTTCGAAACGCTTGGCCGCGGCTTCGACCAACTGGGCGATCTCCGGATCGACCTTGTGGCCGCCCAGGGTCGGGCTGAAGGCGACCCGAAGACCGGCGAGGCTCCCGCCCAGCTCTGCCCGGTAATCAAGCGCGTCATGCGGCAGCGCGTACCAGTCGCGCGCATCGGGCTCGCTTATGGTGTTCAGCATCAGGGCACTGTCGGCCACCGTGCGGCTCATGGGGCCGATATGGGCGACCGTGCCGAAGGGGCTGGAGGGGTAGGCGGGCACCCGCCCAAAGCTGGGCTTGTGACCGAACACGCCGGTGAAGCCCGCCGGAATGCGAATCGAACCGCCGCCGTCGGTGCCGAAATGCAAGGGACCTAGGCCGGCCGCCGCCGCCGCGGCCGCACCGCCGGACGAGCCGCCCGGTGTCCTGGCGGTGTTCCAAGGGTTGCGGGTGATGCCGGTCAGCGGCGAATCGGTCACGCCTTTCCAGCCCCACTCGGGTGTCGTGGTCTTGCCGAAAAGGATGGCGCCGGCCTCGCGCATGCGGGTGACGGCGGGCGCGTCCTCCTCCCACGGCTGGTCGGGATCCACGGCCTTCGATCCGCGCAGTGTCGGCCAGCCCTTGGAGAGCATCACGTCCTTCACCGTCGCGGGCACGCCGTCCAGCGGGCCGGAGGGCGCGCCCTTTGCCCAGCGCTCGCTGGACGCGGCGGCCTGCATGCGCGCGCTTTCCAGGTCGAGGTAGCAGAAGGCATTCAGCTGCTCTTCCAGACGCTCCAGGCGGGCGGTGATCGCCGCCATGACCTCGCTGGGCGAGAAGCTCTTGCGCCGATAGCCCTCCAGCAGGGCGGTGGCCGACAACATGGCCAGATCGCTTGTCATTCCTCATTCCCTCTTTTGCCGATCTCTATCACTTGCATTGCTGCACGCTCTCCCCCCACCTGTCGAGCAGGCGAATCAAGAGTACCATTGGTGCACTCACGAAACAGGGGTCGCCGAGCCTAGGATAAGAAGAGCGTGCGCTTCTCACCGGGTCGACCCATGAGGCTCCCGGCCGGCAGCAGGGAGCGCGCGAAGGGGAGTGGCGATGAGCGAGAACGATTCTCTCGGTGCCTTGGTGCCGGGAGAGCAGCCGGACATATCCGGCGGCAACATTGGGCCACTGAGCGGTCTGACATTCGTGGTCAAGGACAACTACGACATTGCCGGATTCACCACGGGCGTCGGCAACCCCGATTGGGCGCGCAGCCACCCGCCGGCCAAGAGCCACGCCTGGGCCGTCGAAACCCTGCTGCATCATGGCGCGCATCTGATCGGCAAGACCATCACGGACGAGCTGGCCTATTCGGTGAACGGCAGCAATGCGCACTACGGAACGCCGGCTAACGTGAATGCCCCCGGGCGCTTGCCGGGCGGCTCGTCCAGCGGTTCGGCCGCGGCAGTGGCGGGCGGGCTCAGCGACACGGCACTGGGCAGCGACACCGGTGGCTCGGTCAGGGTGCCTGCCTCCTTCTGCGGGCTCTACGGCATCCGCACGACGCAGGGCGCCATTCGCAAGGACGGCATGGTGCCGCTGGCGCCCTCTTTCGATACGGTGGGATGGTTCGGGCGCGATGCCGGGATCTTGGGCCGCGTCGGGGCCGCCTTGCTGCCGCGCGAGGTGGAGGAGCCCGACTTCGACAAGGTCTTCGTCGCAGAGGATGCCTTCGCCCTTGCCGGCCCGGAGACCCGCGCAGCGCTGCAGCCCGCAGTCACCCGGCTCGCGCAGCTGTTCGACCATCAGTCGGTGGAGATCGCCGCCGGCCAAGCGCTGAGCGACTGGCAGGAAGTCTTTCGCCTGATCCAGGCGATCGAGTTCGGCCGCTGTCACCGCACCTGGATTGTGGCGTGCCGACCGCGCTTTGCTCCCGATATCGCCAAGCGCATGAGCTGGGCTCTATCGCTGCCGGAAGAGACCGAGCGCGATCAGATCCCGAAGCGCGAGGCGGTGCGCAACCAACTGGAGCGCTTGATCGGCCGCAGCGGCCTGATCTGCCTGCCGACCGCTCCCGGCCCGGCCCCGCGGATCGATGCCGACGGCAAGGATCTGGAAGCCTGGCGAAGCTGTCTCTTGTCGCTGACGGCGCCGGCCGGTCTGGCCGGGCTGCCACAGGTCACCTTGCCTCTGGGAGAGGTCGAGGGCTGCCCTGTGGGTCTCTCGCTGATTGCGCCTTTGGGCCGCGACCGAGCGCTGCTAACCCTGGTCAAGCGCCTGGAGCGGCTGCTGGTGGACAGCTCTCCCTCGTCGCTGGCAAGTGCTTCCTAAAGTCGTGGGCTAGACCAAGATGATCGCAGATCGAAACGACCCGCGGTCTGAATCTTGGTCTACTTTCAAACAAGTAGAGTGCGATTCAGACGATAGATCGATTCGATCTATCGTCATCGCGCTCTAGCTGTCGTAGGACAGCAGCACCTCGGTCGGCACATCCAGCTTTTCGCGACCCTTGAGAAATGTGAGCTCCAACAGGCAGGCGGCGCCGCTGACTTCGGCGCCGGCCTTGCGGATGAGCGTCGCTGCTGCTGCCAGGGTACCGCCGGTTGCCAGAAGGTCGTCGATCAGAATGACGCGGTCCCCTTCCTTCACCATATCGGTCTGGATCTCCAGGGTGGCGCTGCCGTACTCCAGATCGTAGCTGTGCGGGATCACGACACCCGGCAGCTTGCCGGTCTTGCGCAGCATGATGAAGCCCATGCCGAGCGCCTGTGCCACCGGTGCGCCGATCAGAAAGCCACGCGACTCGATGCCGGCCAGTACCGTGCCGTCCATCGGACGAACCATAGCGGCCATCTGCTCGATGGTGCTGCGCAGGGCCTCGGGATGGGCAAAGAGTGTGGCGATGTCGTAGAAGAGGATGCCGGGCTTGGGAAAGTCCGGCACGGTGCGAATGTGTTGCTTGAGGTCCATGAAACCCACCCATCGTTAATGACGACCGGAGAGTAGCCACCGGCCCCGCGGTGCGCCAAGCCTCATGGTGCCGCGCTGGTCGCAGAGCCCTGGTTGCAGAGCCCCGATCGCTTAACCAAGGACAGACAGACGTGATTGCCATTCGAGGCCTCTTGGCCGCCCTTATCCTCACCCTTCCGCTCCTCCCCGGTGTGGCGACGCAAGGGCTCGCCGCAGATCGCCCGCTCGTGGTGGGAACGGCACCGGTCTCCGGCACCTTCTTTCCGGCCGGAGGGGCAATCTGCCGAGAGATCAACAAGGCCGCCGACGACAGACTGGCGTGCCTGGTCGCCGCCACCGGCGGTTCGGAAGAGAACCTGAAGCGCCTGCGCGCGGGCGAACTGGATCTCGCCGTGGTGCAGTCGGACTGGGCCTATCATGCAGCTGGCCGCGGCATAAACAGCGACCCGCCCTTCGCCGGCCTGCGCTCGCTCTTCTCGCTGCAGCCTTTGGTCATGACCCTGGTCGCCGGGCCCGAGAGCGGCATTCAGAGCCTGCCCGACCTCAAGGGCAAATCGGTCTCCATCGGTCCCGCCGGTAGCGGCCTCGCACAGGGCGCGCGCCTCGTGCTCGAGGGGCTGGGCTTCTCTCCAGGCAGTCTGGAACTGGTCGAGATGCCGGTGGATCGTCAGATTCCGGCGCTTTGCAATGCAGAGATCGACGCCTTCCTCATTCCCGTGGCGCATCCGAACGGCGCCGTGGGCTCTGCCGTCGACCTCTGTGCGGCCACCTTCGTCCCGATCAAGGGAGAGCCGGTGGCACGTTTGATCAAGGCCTTTCCCTATTACGGTGAGACCTCGATTCCAGCCGGCCTCTATCTCTACAACGGCGATGCGGTCGAGAGCATCGGCCTGGTCGCCAATGTGGTTGCCGACGAGTCGCTCGACGCGGATCTGGTCTATCAGATCGTCAAGGCCGTGTTCGACAATGTCGACGATCTGCGCGAGCAGCATCCGGTCCTGGAGAACCTGTCGGAGAGCGAGATGACGAGTTCGGGTCTGGCCGCACCGCTGCACCCCGGTGCCTTGCGCTTCTATCAGGAACGCGGCTGGCGTTAGAGGGGGCTCGGAACAGCAGAGGCGGGCTTCGCTAACGCGCGTCCGGCGGTGCGCTGCCGCCACCGGACTCGTTCTCGGAATCCAGGATCGGGCGCACGGCAGCGCCGATCTTGGCCTTGTCCTCGTCGGTCAGGTGGCGATGCTGGTCGTGATCGTCCAGGCGGACCTTGACCTCGCGGCTGGCGAACTGAATGCCCTCGCGCTCGAAGAGAGAGCGGATCTCGGCGTAGATGATCTTGCGCGCCTGGAACTGCTCGCCGGGGCGGGTCTTGAACTTGACCCGGATGATCATGGCCGAGTCTTCCATCATGTAGACGCCCTGCGACTTCAGCGGCTCCAGGAAGCAGTTGCCGATCAACTCGTGGTTCAAGAGCTCCTTGCCCAGGTTCTTGATCAGCTTGTTCACCTTGTTCACATCGGTGTTGTAGGTCAGCCGCAGCGGCAGCTTCATGATCACCCAGTCGCGCGAGTAGTTCGAGAGGTGCTGGATCTCGCCGAAGGGTACGGTGACCAGGGTGCCCAGCTGATGGCGCAGCTGCATGGAGCGGACGGAGATCTTCTCCACCGTGCCCTTGACGCTGCCGATATCGATGTACTCCCCGACGCGGAAGGCGTCGTCCATCAGGAAGAAGGCGCCCGAGAAGATGTCCTTGATCAGGGTCTGGGCGCCGAAGCCGATGGCCAGGCCGATGACACCGGCACCGGCGAACAGCGGGGCGATGTCGACGCCCAACTGAGACAGCGCGATCATCAACGCCATGGTGACGATGACGGCCAGCAGGAAGTTGCGGAAGAGGGGCAGGAGGGTCGCCAGGCGCGAGCGGCCGCCGTGGCCGCCCTCGTCGCCGCCTTCGGCCAGTTCTTCGCCGCCTTCCTCTTCGACCTTGCGGTCGATCAGGATCCGCACGGCCATGTAGGCGAGGTAAGCCATGAAGGCGATGAACACCAACTCCCATAGCGTGCCCAATAGTCCGGTGCCGGCGAATATGTCGACGCCCCAAACCATGCAGACGGCAGCGCCTGCCATGGCGACGATGATGATGGAGATCCCGCGTTCGGCCAGGTCGCGGAAGCTGTTGAGGCGAGGCTTTGGTTGCTTTTCCGCTTTGGCGGGCTCGCCTTCGCCGGCCCGAAGCATGACCTCCTCGTGGGCATCGCCCGCAGCTGGCATCTCGCCCTCGTCAGGGTCCGTCTTCTTATCGGCAGGCTCGCTTTTCTTCGGTGGAGCGAACCAGTCGAGCAGCATGACCGCCAGCCCATAGGCCGCGAATGCCCCCAGGATCGCCAAGAAGGGCGAGCCGACCAGGAAGGTCGAGTTGGGAAATCCCAGAAGTGTGCGCAGCGCCGAGATGGCCCAGGCGATCAGGAAGTAGGTCCCAGCGAGGATCGGCCATACCCGGGCCAGGATGCGCGCGCCCATACCGCTTTCGCTCGCCGGCCCCATGATAGCCTCGGCAATGGCACCGCGGTGAAGGAAGCCAATTCCGGTCAGCAAGGCAGCGACAACGAAGGAGGAGACGATGAAGCTGAGCTCGGAGAGATCGCCGCCGATGCCAAGGCCCACCAGCCAACTCGACAGATGGGCCAGCGTCATGCCGGCCAGCATCGTGAAGGAAAGATCGCGCTCCAGCTTGACTGCGTCCCGGTTGTTGAAGCGCAGCATCCGGTGGCTGGGGGCGTCGCTGCCCAGCAGGGCGGCGAAGAAGTTTGCCGAGATGCGCCAGATGCCGAAGACGATCAGAATGCGCAGCTGCAAGTCTTGCGCCCCCGGCGAGCCGTAGTCGATGGCCAGCAGGATCACGACAGCTGTGGCCAGTTGCAGGATGACGGCGAGGGAGCGCAGCACGAAGGTCGCCATGAGATAGCAGATCTTCTCGGCGCGCGACGTCGGTTCGGGATTGAAGAGGTATTGAAAGTAAGAGCCCGCCCAGCGGTTGAAGAGACGGAAGACGAGATAGCCGACGGCCAGGGCCAGGATGGCCAGACCGGCTGCAATCAGCGGCCAGGCGCCGCTGCCGCTCCGCTCGAAAGCCTCGTCAAGGTGTTCGGGATAGCCGGGTGCTGCCGCAGCCATGTCGGCAAGCCGCGCGCGCAGCAGGGCGCCGGCTTGTTGCATCTTGTCCTGCAGGTCCGCTTCGTGAGCCACCGGAGCGGCGGCCGGCTCACTCCCGCCGATGACCAGGACGGTCGCCCCTTCTGCTTCGGCGGCACGAACCAGTGCTTGTAGTTCCGTTGAGAGGCCGCTGACGTTGGCTGGCTCTT
Organism: Kiloniellales bacterium; assembly: GCA_040219175.1. Lineage (GTDB taxonomy): Bacteria > Pseudomonadota > Alphaproteobacteria > Kiloniellales > JACOMY01 > JACOMY01. Next base: position 12,511 of record JAVJSY010000038.1, on the reverse strand, counting down.
CCTGCGACCAGGCGGGGTTGGGTAGGGTGCTGACAAGAAAGGCAGTCAGAAGCAGCAATATGTAGACGGCAAGGTGTTGCTGGCAGAGCCTTTGCGCTCTGCCGGCCTGGTACACCGACTCGATCATGAGAGTCCCCTCAGTTAGTTCTTAAGCGCTTCCGCCCTCTTGTGCAGCCACGCCAAGCGGTCGCGCGATTGAGCCTGCTCCAACTCCAACCAGGCCTCGAAATCGCCGCTCCCCTTGTTGCTTTCGTTCAATGCGGCAAGGCGTGCCAACTCGCGCTCCGCATCCTCGATCAAGGCATCCATTTGCAGGGCGCGCTGCTCGCCATCCAGGAACCTGATGAAGCGAATTTTCAGGGTCACCACCAGCCGCCGTAGGTCGCTTGCGCCTTGTCGAAGCGGTGCTTCCAGCAGATGACGAAGTTCTCCCCGACCGGCATCGGTGAGGCCAAGGCGACCCTCAGCTTCCCGCGCCAGGCCTTCGATGCGGAGCAATTCCAGCGGTGGGGCCAAGAGGTCGAGCGAGGGGCCGACCAGAAGTCCGGTCACGCGCCTGACTTCTGCTGCGAGGTCCCCGTAGCTGCGCGGCTCTTCGGCCAGCAATCCCAGGGCGAGCAGGCGAACAGCCTGACCGGGAACGAGACTGCGATCGCGGAACATGTCGCTCTGCCCTCCGTTCAAATCGGCTATGGGCCCTATATGTCGTCCATTTCGACCCATTCGGCAAGCCGATCAAAGGGACAGCTCACAGTTTGCGCGGCGGCGGTGGCCGAGATAGCTGGAACGCATTCGCCGGCTGCGATGAAAAATGCCCTCGCATTGGCTGTTCCGGGCGCGAAGGTTTGCGATGGGCCGGGAAGGGCACAGCGGGTCAGCCATGCTATGCGATCTTCACATGGCTGCTTAAGTCAATGTGCATTTTATCATTTCTAACAGCAGTTTGCAGAAAATAGGTCATAATCATTGACCTTGACAGTCTCTGGGTGAATGATCAGCCTTATGTTGCAGCGCACAAAGACGCTGCGGGCAGTGGAAGAAACGTCTCTTGTAGGATCTCAACGAGCCCATAGGAGGCAAAGAACGACATGAGCACCATCAAGGATATCTATCCCAAGCGGCACTCCGCACCGACTCCGGAAGATATCGATGCCCACATAGCCGTCGCGCATCGCATGCGTAGCGAAGCCATGGGACAAGGACTTTGCGCACTCTTCCGCGTGCTGTTGAAACCCCTCAATCGAAAGAATGAGCAGCGGCTGAGCAAGACACCAAACGCGGGTAGCGGCGCGACCGCTTAGCCTGTCACCGACAACGGCGGCTCGTCTTCGGGACCTCGTCTTCGGGACCTCGTCTTCGGGCGAGCCGTCACGCCGCGTGAGGACCTTCAGGCTCTGACCAGCTTGATTTGCGCGCCCGGGGCCACTTCCTGGTTGCCGATCAGGTCGTTCAGGATGCGGAACATCTTGGCGTTGAAGGCGCCGAAGGGCATGTCCTTGGACAGCCTGGCCACGCTGTCGTTCTTGCGTACGGTCCTGATTTGTATGCGATAGGCCTTGATCCGCCGGGCCTGGGCTTTGCTCAGGCGACGGAAGCTGCGCACGCTGTCGAGAAAAGCGCCCTCATAGGCATCGAGGCGCCCGGCGGCGGTTACGAAGGTGAAGCGGTAGACCCGACCCTGGTCAGCCTCAAGGGCTGCCACCATCAGGTCGGTCACGCCGTTTTGCGTCTGCACGCGCGTCTGGCCGACCGCGGCATCGAGCCCCCGGACCCTGAAGCTGCGGACATTGGCGAGCGACAGGCGGTTGGACCACTCGCGCTCCAGGTACTGCTTGGGCGCGCCGCTGGCCGACTGCGCCATGTCGAAGATCATGGCGGCATCGCGCCCGTTGCCGGCCACCACCCGCGTCGGGCTGTTCTGCAGGCGAAAGCCTTGCGGTGCCTCGAACTCGAAGCGCAGGTCGGGGTGGATGAACTCGCGCCCGCGGATGATGCCTTCCTTGGGGTCGTCGCCGTAAAGCATACCGTCGATGTTCTGCAGATAGACATCGCGGCGCAGAACGCTTCCCTCCAGGGTTTCGCCGGCCGCTTCGGCGATGGCACGCTCGACCCGCTCGGTCGTGCGCGGGTGCGAGGCCAGGAAATCGAACTGGTCGACAGAGTTGGGATTGCGGCCGGCCATCTCTGCCTGCAGACGGCTGTAGTCGCCCATGGTGGCCAGAAAGCTGGCCATGGCGTTGGGGTTGTAGCCAGAGGCGGCCATGTAGTCGACGCCCAGGGTGTCGGCCTCCAGCTCTTGGTCGCGGGAATAGGATTGCAGGTAGGCCTGGCCGCCATAGCTGGCTGCGCTGGCAAGCTCCGGACTGCCGGTCGCAATGGCAACGGCGGCGGCGCCAAGCTGGGTGAGCAGGCCCTGGGTCTGCCGTTCCGCCCCGTGGCGCGCGATCACATGCCCGATCTCGTGCCCCAGCACGCCGGCCATCTCTGCCTCGTTGCTGGCCAGCGCCAGCAGTCCGCGGGTGAGGTAGACATAGCCGCCCGGAATCGCGAAGGCATTCACGCTCGGCGTGTTCAGCACGGTGAAGGTGAAGCGCAGGTTGGGGAATTCCGTGTGGCGCACCAGATCCCGGCCGACTTCGCTGACATAGCGGCTGAGCTTGGGATCGTCGTAGGCGCCACCGAAGGCTTGCAGGATCTGCGGGTGCTGCTGCTGACCGGTAGAGACATCGTCCTCGATGCTGCCGACGGTGTAGCGACCGGTCGCCGGATTGACCGAGCAGGCGCTGAGGCTGGCCATGCCCAGCGCGGCCATGCCGCCGGCGGCAAAGCTCCGGCGCGTGACCGGCCGTTTGGCAAAGGCTTGCCCGATGTTCGTTATCTCGCGGTGGAGGCAACCGCCGCAGGCTCCCCATCGCGCTTGGCCCCATCGCGCTTGGCCCGGGTGTTCACTGTTGCTCTCTGACATCTACGAACCTTCCCAGCATGGAAGCCGGCGGTGGCCTTCATCGAGCCTCTTCAACCCGGCTCCTTCTTCTCTATTTCAATACCATAGCGGCTACTCCTAAGAACAGATCTTTTGATTGCCGGCGATCTCGTCCCGATCCGAGAGATGGTGATTTTCGCGCAACAGAGGTTTGTCTCTGTCGGTCTTGATCTACGTCATGGCCATTGCACGGCTGCGCGCCGAAAATAGACGCAAGCTTTGAAACCGCCCCAACCGACGAAGGAGGCACCGCTTATGGCCTATCGCGATTTGCTTTTGATTCTCGACGATTCGCGCGGAGCAGCGATCCGCTTGCAAGCCGCTCTTGAGTTCGCCAAGCGACACAACAGCTCGGTCGATGCCCTGCATCTCAGCATGAGGCAGGAGATACCCGGCTACGTCGCGGCCGAGATTACCTCCGACGTGCTCTCGCTGCGTGACGAGGCGATCGCCAAGGATGCTGCCAGTGCCGAGCAGTCTTTCCGGGCGGCTTGCGAAGGGGCCGGAGTGAAAGGGCGTTTCGGCCATAAGACCGGCTCGGCTGGCGATCTGGCCGATGCGACGATCGCGGCCGGGCGGCTGAGCGATCTGGTGGTGCTGGGGCAGCCGGAGGAGGACGGCGGCGGCTGGCTTGGCCCCTGGCTGTTGGAAACGGTCTTGCTGGGCTGCGGTCGGCCGGTGCTCCTGGTGCCCTATATCGGCACGCACGACACGGTCGGGAAGAAGGTCTTGGTCGCTTGGGACGGCGGGCGCGAGGCGGCGCGCGCCGTCGGCGATGCTCTGCCGCTCTTGATGGAGGCCGAGGAGGTGACCGTGGTCTCGGTCAACCGCGATCCCGATTCGCAACGTCCCAGCACGGCGGCGGTCAGCGAGCATCTTAAGCGTCACGGCGTGCCCGCCGAGAGCCACGATGCCAAGATCGACGACATTTCAGCGACTGACTACATGCTGAACAGGGCCTCGGACGAGGGCGCCGATCTGCTGGTGATGGGCGCCTATGCGCACAGCCGAATCCGCGAACTGGTCTTAGGTGGCATGACCAAGCGCATGCTGAAGCACATGACTGTTCCTATCTTTATGTCGCACTAAAACAATCGCTTAGAGGGTGTTTCTCTAAGGTTTACTAGCGATTTCGGGATCGCCTGGGATCGAAGGCGGCGGCCAAGCCGTCGCCGGCCAGGTTGCAGGCGATCACCGTCGCGGCAATGGCCAGGCCCGGATAGAGCGCCAGCGCCGGAGCGTCCCATAGGATGTCCTGGGCACCGGCCAGCATGCGTCCCCAAGAGGCCGTGCCGGGATCCAGCCCAAGGCCCAGGAAAGACAGCACCGATTCGAAAAGGATCACCTGCCCGACCGAGAGCGTGGTCGCCACCACCAAGGGGGCCACGATGTTTGGCAGCACGTGGCGCAGCAGGATGCGCAGCGAACTGGCCCCCATGGCGCGCGCGGCCAGCACATAGTCTTGCGCCAGGGTCTCGCGGGCGGCTGCGCGCACCAGGCGTGCCGTCGTCGTCCAGCCGACCAGGGCGACCAGGATGATCAGGCGGATCATGGCGGCCTGCTCGGACCCCGCCACCTCGGTCGAGAAGCCCAGCTTGGTCAGATCGACGGCCGACAGCACGATCAGGATGGGCAGCAGCGGCAAGGCGATCATGGCATCCGTGCTGCGCATCAGCAGCGAGTCGATCCAGCCGCCGTGCTCTCCGGCGGTGAGGCCGATCAGGGTGCCGATGGCGGCCGCACCCAGTGCCGCGGCCAGACCGACGGCCAGCGAGACCTGCCCACCCAGCAGCAGGCGGTAGAAGAGGTCGCGGCCCAGCTCGTCGGTACCCAGCCAATGCTCGGGCGAGGGCGGCGCCATGGCGTTGAAGAGATCCACTGCACTTGGATCGATGCCCTCAAGAGAGGCAAGCCAGGACGCGGAGACCGAGGCGACGGCCAGCAACGCCAGGAACACCAGGGCCAGGAAGGCCAGCGGTTGACGCAGCAAGGCGCGTAGACGCCCACTGGCCGGCCGTCCGCTGGCCGACGGTCCACTGGCTGACGGCCCGCTGGCCTTGGGCTTGCCAGCCCTAGCGGAGGGTGATGCGGGGGTCGAGCCAGGCATGACTGAGGTCGGCCAGAAGGTTGCCGATCAGGGTTGCGGCGGTGGTCAGCATCAGGGCGACCAGGGCCAGGTTGTAATCGTTGCCCAGCACGGCGTCGTAAAGCACGCGCCCCATGCCAAGCTGGCGGAAGAGGATCTCGACGATGAGCGTGCCGGAGAAGAGGGCGCCCAACTGCAGACCGGAGAGGGTGATCAGCGGCAGTGCCGCATTGGGTAGAACGTGGCGCAGCATCAGGCCGACGCGGCTCACTCCTTTTGCTTTGGCGGTGCGGACATAGTCCTGTCCCAGAACTTCGGCGGCGGCTGCACGGGTGAAGCGCAGGAAGACGCCGGCGAGTGAGAGCGCCAGGACCGAGACCGGCAGCAGCAGGTGTTCCAGCCGCCCGGAAAAGCCTTCGCCCATGCCGCCTGCCGGCAGCCAGCGCAGCTCTACCGCGAAGAGGTAGATCAGCATGATGGCAAGCCAGAAGGTCGGCAGAGACAGCGAGATCAGGGCCGAGAGGTTGATGGTCTGGTCCAACCAGCCGCCCTGGCGTCCGGCCGCCAGCAGGCCGAAGGGAATAGCCAGGACCAGGGCCAGAATGAGCGCAGGTGCCGCGACCGAGAGCGTGACCCAAACCGCGTCGTTCAGGACGACGACGGCGGGCCGGGAAAAATGCCGCGAGTAGCCGAACTCGCCTTGCAGCGCCTGGCCGAGCCATCCCAGGTAGCGCTCGAAGATCGGCCGGTCCAGGCCGTAGGCCTCGCGCAGGCGTGCAGCATCTTCGGAGGTGAGGTTGGGGTCGCCGGAGATCAGCAGGTCGACGGGATCGCCCGGCATCAGGCCGAGCAGCAGATAGGTCGCAAGCGACACCAGCAACAGCACGATAAGGCTTTCCAGCAGGCGCTGGGTTATGTAGCGGAGCATCGTTTCAGCGGACCCGGTCTCGCCATTCTTGCTTAGTTCCGGGTCCAGTCCTCGATCCAGTAGGTGGTCGGGGAGAGGTTGCCGGTCGGGTGCACATTCCCCAGCCACTTGGGCAGCACAAAGGCCGTCGCACGCCAATACAGCGGCAAGACGGGTAGGTCGGTCATGTAGATCCGCTGCAGTTCGGCCCACATCACCTTGCGGGCATCTGCATCGATGGTGATTTCCATCTCGTCGATCAGGCGATCCACCTCGGGATTGTCATAGCCGGTGTAGTTCTGGCCCGACCAGCCGTTCTCTTCCGTCGGGATCTCGCTCGAGCGCAAGGTGGTGCGCGGGATGGAATCGGGGGCGGCGAACCAGGCGAACATGGCCATGTCGCCATAGCGGCGCTCGCGGACCTGCTGACCGAAGAAGGTCCTGGCCGGGGAATTCTGGATACGTATTTCGATGCCGACCTGACGCCACTGGCTCTGCAGGACCTGCTGCACCAATTCCCGCGTGCGGTCGCCGGCGGTGGTGCCGAGGGTCAGGATCAGGCTCTCGCCGGCTGCGTTCTTGCGTACCTTGCCGTCCAAGGTCCAGCCGGCCTCTTCTAGAAGACTGGCCGCCTTTTCTGGGTCGTAGGGGTACTGCGGGACCTGGTCGGTGTAGTCGGGGCTCAAGGGCGAGACGTTGCTAGTCGCCACCGGCTGCTTGTCGCCGAAGAGGCGATCGACGATCGACTGGCGGTCGATGGCGAAGAGCAGGGCCTGGCGCAGCCGCCGGTCCTTGAGGAAGGGGCGGTCGAGATTGAGGTCGATATGCTCGTAGGCCAGGCTGGGGCGGAAGAGGATCTGGTAGTCGTCGCCGTGCCGCTTCTGGAAGGCCAGCGCTTGCGGCACCGCGACCCCGAACTCGCCGGCGATCATGTCGATGGACCCTGACAGCAGGTTGGCCTCCAGGGCCGCGGTGTTGTTGATGGTGACGAGCTTTACCTCGTCGAAGATCGGCTGCTTGCCGGCCCAGGTCGGGTTGCGCTCCAGCAAGATGTCGGAGCCGGCGCGGGCCTCGACGATCCGGTAGGGCCCGAAGGAGAGGCCGGGTGTATTGGGTGCGGCGTCATAGCTGGTGCGGGTTGCATAGGTCTTGGGGTCGTCGCGATAGATCGGACCCTCGATATGCGCGGGCATGGGGATCAGGCCCGAGGCATTGTAGTTGAAGAGCACGCGGTCGACGAGGAAGGTGATGGTGTGCTCGTCGACCAAGGTGACCTCCAGAATGCGCCGGAAGCTCTCGCCGACCAGTGCGCCGACGTCTCGGTCGCGCCCGATCTCCCAAGCCAGCTTGAGATCCTTGGAGGTCACCGGCGTGCCGTCGTCCCACTTGAGATCGGGCTTCAGTTCATAGGTGACCGCGATCCCCGTGCTGCCGTCGTCGAGCGGCCGGCGCTCGGCCAGACCGTTCTCGAATGTCGGCAGCCGCAGGCAGATGCCGCAGACCAGGTTCCAATCGGCGTCGTAAAAGGTCAGCGGCCGCGCGATCATGCCCAGCAGGTAGCTCTGCGCGACGCTGGCCTCCAGCAGTTGGTTGAGCGAGGCGGCATACTGGCTGACGCCGATGTTCAAGCGCTCGGCCCGAGCTGAGGGTAGATGCACGACCAGCGCGGCGAGGGCGGAGATGATAAAGAGACGCATGAGCGCGAGTGTGGCGAGCGGCGCTGCCAACGGCAAGAGGCTTGCAACTCTCTCGAACTTGGCGGTTCCGCACTGGACAGAGGTCACCCCGAGAAGGCAGCTTTCGCGCTGCAGCAAAGTTTGGCCCTGGAGCGACCATGAACGAGCAACTGGACAGCAGACGACCGAGCGGAGGATTTGCCGACCTCGTGGGCTATCATCTGACCCGTTGGGAGGAGGGCCTGGCCGAGGGGCGCCTGGAGATCGATCAGCGTCATCTGAACCGGCAGGGCTTGCTGCACGGCGGCGTGCTGACCACGGTGTTGGATGCGGTCCTGGGGTACTCCGGTATCTATACGGCCATAGCCGAGCGCGACCGGCGCGCCTTGACCCTGAGCCTCACCTGCAACTTCGTCGGCGCGGCCAGGCCGGGCGACGCGGTGATCATCCTTGCCAAGCAAAGCGGTGGCGGACGCAGTGTCTTCTTTGCCTCCGGCGAGGCGCGTGACCAGAAGGGGCGCTTGCTGGGCACGGCCGAGGGCGTCTTCAAGTACCGTGGCGACAGCGGCCTTAGCGACGAGGCCTATAAGGCCGGGCTCTAAGGTTAGAAGGGGATTCTTGTGCGGCGTCTGATCTGGGTTCTAATTGCGCTGCCCGTCTTGTTGATCGCGGCCGCGTTCCTTGTGCCGGCCCTGATCGACTGGACCGACTATCGCGAACGCATCGAAGCGCGCGTGGCAGAGGTCTCCGGGCTTCGCCTCTCGGTCAACGGCGGCATCGCGGTCAACCTGCTGCCCGAGCCGCGCCTGCGCCTGCAGGACGTGGTCTGGAGCGCTGCCGACGGCGAGATCGCTACCGTGCCGCAGATAGAAGCGTCCTTGTCCCTGAGCGATCTCTTGGAGGGAGAGGCCCGGGTCGAGCGCCTCTCGCTTGTCGCGCCTCAGCTGTCAGCGGGACGCGAAGCCCGCTTTCTGGAAGCCGCGGACAGCTTGCTCGCAGCGCCCCTGCTGGACAGCCTGACCGAGATCGAGATTGCCGGTGCTGCCTGGTCCTTTGCTGCGGACCGGAGGCTGGTGATAGACCGCTTGCTGATCGAGCGCAGCCTGCGCGGCGAGGAGGCCCTCTATAGCTTCGACCTGCTGGGCGAAGCTTGGCTGCGAGCGCTGACCGCGCGCGGTAGCCTCAGCGGCCTTGGCACCTGCGCTGGGCCGATCGCCCTCGAGGCCCAACTCGAGGGCGTGCTGCAGCAAAGCCGTGTTCAGGGCGAGTGGCGCTGCGGAGAAGAGGGGGTGGAGGTCTCCGGCCTGTTCTCTGCCCAGGGTCCGGACCTGGCCGCCCTGCTGGCGCTCGCCGGTCCCAGCGCAGCGGAACACAAGCAGGCACCGCTGGCCTTTTCCCTGGACGGCCCACTGGACTGGCAGAATGGGCTGCTGGATGCACCCTCGCTAAGCCTGGGCGTGGGAGGGCAGGAGGCGGAGCTACGTCTCGGCTACCGCCCGTCGGGCGCGCTTAGCGGCGAGATCCGCGTACCGCTGCTCGACCTCGATGGTCCGGACAGTGCAGGGCTGATAGCGCTTGCCGAGCAAAGCGCGCGGCTCTTCGCAGAGAGCCTCCGCCAGGTGTCCTTGGATCTCCTGGTAGACAACTGGCGCTTTCGCGGCGCATCGGGTGGACAGAGCACGGCGGCGCTGAGCTTTGCCGAAGGGCAGGGCCGCCTCGGCAATCTGCGTCTCGCCCTGCCGAATGCCAGCAGCCTGGGCTTGACCGGAACTGTCGCACTCGGCGGCAAGGCAGAGGCGGCCGGCCGTCTGGAGGTCACGAGCGAGGATCTGCGCGGTCTGCTGCTTTGGCTGGGGATTGACGGCAAGCTCTTGCCGCCGGAGCGCCTGCGCCGGCTTTCGCTTCACAGCGACCTCAGCGGCTCTCTTGCGGACCTGCGTTTGCAGGGCCTGCTGGTGGAACTGGATGCCCTGACGGCAAACGGAGCGGCCGCCTGGCAGGCCGAAACGAGGCACGCCACCCTGCAGCTGGCAGTCGACGCGCTGAACCTGGATGCCTATGGCGGTGTCCTGCTTGCCGACGCGCTCGGGTCCATCGCAGAGGCCGTGTCCCTGGACCTCGCGGTCGGTGCCGACAGCGTTACCCTTGAGGGCATGACCGGCGAGCGGCTGGATCTTGCGGCGACCATCGGGGGCGGGGTGATCGCACTGGAGCGCTTGCGTGTCGAGGCCCTGCTCGATGCGCGCCTGCAAGCGGCCGGTCGTCTTTCCTTGGCAGACCGGCAGCTGGCGCTCGATCTGGATCTCAGCGGGCCCTTGGCCAGTCTGCCGGTTCTGGGTCGCTTCTTCGCCGAAGACGCTGCGGCCTATCGGCTGGCGGCGGCTTTGGAAGGACCGCTGCCGACTCCCGCGATCGCCGGCCAACTCGATGCTCTGGACGCGCAGATCCTCTTCTCCGGTCTCCTCGATGCCGCTCGGCCGCAAGGGGACTGGGCGGTCAGCCTGCAGCATCCGGATCTGCAGCAACTGCTGGATCGCTTTGCGAGTCCGCTGCGGGTGAGCGAGCAGGGGGCAAGCGCGGTAGACCTGTCGGCGCTGCTCCGTTTCGGCTCGCCTTGGTCGCTGCAAGACCTAAGCGGCGTGCTTGGCCCTTTGCCGGTTCTGGGTGGTAGCCTTCACGCAGCGCAGAATGCGGATGGTCAGGGCCCGATGTCGACGCTTGTCCTCTCTCTAGGAGAGGTGGATGGCGGGGACTGGGAATGGGGCCTTGCTGGCGAGGACAGCTGGACCCGGATCGGCCTGGCCTTGTCCAGCGAGCCTTGGCCACTGCAAGGCCGCCTGGACGTCGACATCCAACGCCTCCAGGCAGACGGCTGGGTCATCGCGCCGGCGAGCCTTCGAAGCGAGAGTGCGGGGCCCACGCAGGCCAGCCTGTCGTTGCGCGCTGCGTTAGAGGGCGGTCTTGTAGAGGCGCGTTTGGCCCGCGACGGCACCCAGGCCGACCTGGACGTGAGCGTGCAGGGTCTGCCCTTGGCGCATCTGGTGCCGCCTCTATCCGGAGTCGCTCTGCCAGCGGGCGATGTGAGCGGAGAGGCAAAGCTCTCCTGGCAGGTCGGCGGCTTGCCGCGCTTGTTGGAAAGCCTGTCCGGGCGCCTCACCGCCGATGGACGCATTGCGCTTGTGCTCGATCCCAGCCTTGAGGGCGACATTCCGCCCGCGCGCGTCGGTCAGAGGATCCTGCAGGCCCTGGTCGGCGACGCCGCCGGCGGCCTGGCGCGCATCGCCAACTTGACCGCCGGGGTCGTGCGCCTCTTGCAGCGGGTGGTTGGACAGGACTTCGCCTTGACTGCGGCGTTAAGCGCCAACGAGGGCCGAATTGCGATCGAAACGCTTGACCTCCGCGGCGGTGATATTCTGGCCACTGCCTTTGGCTGGATCGATCTGGCATCTTGGCAGATCGACGCGACCTGGCTCTTGCGCTTCTCCTCGCAGGGCGGGGAGCCCTATTACCGGGAGCGTCGCAGCGGGCCCTTGGGCGCAGCGGACATCCTGCGCGATGGTCTGCTGTTTCGCGGTGTGACGCCGCCGAACTGAGGCCTGTGCGCTTTGCAGGGGGAGCCGCCTTTGCCTACGCGCTCCAGATCCGACCACGTTCTTGCAGATCTCGATAGAGGCTGTCCGCGCCTCATCTCTGCCCGCGCCTCATTTCTGCCCACCGGGCTTGCGCTGCGCGCGCACTTGCCAAGCCGCGATGCGGTCCACGCACCTCGGTCCACGCACCTCGGTCCACGCACCTCGGCCCACGCACCTCGGCCCACGCACCTCGGCCCACTCAACTCGGCCCACTCAACTCGGCTGGGTATCAGGTCTCGCTCCACATCCGCAGCAGGTTGTTGCGCAGCTGACCGAAGGCCTGGTCTTGCGGATGATTGGGATCGTTGGCGGTGACGGCGCGATGCAGGTGGCCCAGTTGCTGCACGATCTCACGCTTCTCGGGCGAGCGGAGCAGGGATTGAACCCAACCGATCGCCGAAATGCGCTGGCCTTGCCGGATCGCTTCGACCCGGTGCGGCATGTTCGAGGGATAGCAGATCAAGGTCCCGGCAGCCTCTTTCAAGGTCATCTCGCCGTAAGGAGTCCTGATGTGAAATTCGCCGCCCTCGTACTCCTGCTCGCTGGAGAGCGAGATGGTAATCGAGAGATCGGTCCTGAGCGGCTGCTGCTGGCCGATGCTGCCCATGATCGCCGCGTCGCTGTGGAACTGGTAGAACATGCCCGGGTCGTAGCGATTGAAGGCGACGCTCATGTGAAGCGGCAGGGCGAAGGAAACGAACTCCTGATTGGCGAAGAGTCGTCTTTGCACCTCATCCAGCAGCGGTCTGACAGCGGGATTGGCCCCCGTTAGCTGCCGGTTCTGCTTGAGGTTGGGATTGCCGGAGACCGAGCCATCCTCGGTCTGAATGGCATCTATCTGCTGGCGTAGGGCGGTGACCTCGCCAGGCTGCAGAAAATTCGGGATACGCAGAAGCATGACGATCAGCCTTCCTCATTCAGTCCACCCTGCTCGATAGCAAAGGCCGGACCGAGTCTCTTCCGCAAAATGGGAAGGAAGGCGAGGAACCACAGAGATTCGTCGACCGCATGCCGCCGCGACGCTTGCGGTGCTTTTTGTCCGCAGCGGGCAGGTCCCGCGGACTTTGCCCAGTTGACGAGGCCCTATCTAGAGAATCCGTGATGGTCAAGGCGGTGTAGTTTGCCATTTTCGCTGCTCTCTGAGGAGTGCGTTGGCGAGTATGATGAGCTTACGCATGGCGGCGGCGAGAGCGAGTTTCTTAGGTTTGCCGGCTTTGACCAGTCTTT
>JAVJSY010000037.1:0-37057 GCA_040219175.1 Kiloniellales bacterium | reverse complement strand
CCATCATTCCTCCCATTCACCAAAGTTGCGGCTCAGAGCCCAACCGGAAACTGCTTGCGTCCTGCATCGCTGCCGGAGCCGCGCGTGCTAGGAGCGGTGGCGCCGGCGATGCCGGGCGCCTCGTCAAGCCGGCGAGACGCGGCAATCGCGGCTCCGGCAGCGACCCGAAGGGCTGACTTTTCAAGCCCTTGGGACTGCGTCGAGCGCCGCTTCCGACGCGCCCGGCATCGTCGCGCGACACTCTCCTTGCCCAAGACCTTGATAAGACGGTGCAGGACACAAGGAGTTTCGGGTTGGGCTCTTGACCTGGCAAGGGGCTTTGCAGGGAGCGATCTTCGTCAGCGACGCTGCAGTCGCGCCTGGGAATCGCTGCGGGCCTGCCAGCCGTACCGTTCCAACTCCGGGTCGCTGTGCTCTTCCTCCGGCCAGCCGATGCAAAGATAGGCGATGAAGCGCCAGGAGGCCGGCACCGCGAGATCGCGGTTCAACTGCTCCGGGTCCAGGATCGAAAGCCAACCCAGGCCAATCCCTTCGGCGCGTGCGGCGAGCCAGAGTGTGTGGACCGCACCGACGACGGAATAGGCCAGGGTCTCCGGAATGGTGGCGCGGCCCAGACCGCCGCCCTGGACGCAGTCCTCTTCGCAATAGACCGCCAGTTGCAGCGGCGCGCGATCCAAGCCCTCGAGCTTCAGCCTGGCATAGAGCGCGGCTCGCTCGCCGGCATAGTTGCCGAGCGCCTGAGCATTGCAGGCTTCGAAATTGCAGCGCACGGCAGCCCGCGCGCTCGCGCTCTCGATGGCAAGGAAGCGCCAGGGCTGCGCGTTCCCGACCGAGGGCGCCTGGTCGGCATAGGCAAGCAGACGCGCCAAGGCGTCGGCCGGCAAGGGCTCACTGCGAAAACGGCGCACATCGCGCCGCCAGGCGAAAAGCCTGCCCAGGTTCGCACGAAACGCCGCGTCGAATGTTGGACGCCTGGCCAAGTCCGATGTCACTGCAGGTCCTCTAGCTTGCGGCAGAGCTCTCGGCTCTCTCTCTGCCCTCTTTGGCACCCCTTCAGCAAGGGATCGTGAAGAGGGCTTTAAATTTTCCGCATCCCCTTGACGCGGGACCCGCTCTGCCTATCGAATGCACGCCCCTATTTTAGATTCATACAACAAGATGGGAGAGCAGCGGGATGACAAAAGGGAAACAGGGAACGAATAGTGAACAGTTTGCGCTATCACGGCGCGATGTTCTGGTCGGTGCCAGCGCACTCGGCCTGGCCGCAGGCGGGCTCGGCAGCTTAAGCCTGCCGGCACGCGCTGCCGAGCCGAAGAAGGGCGGCACTCTACGCTATGGTTGCGCGCATGGCTCGACGACCGACAACCTCGATCCGGCGACCTACGAGAACGACTTCACCATCGGCATGTCTTTTGCCTTCATGAACTTCCTGACCGAGATCGGCACCGACGGCAGCCTGCAGCCGGAGCTGGCGGAGAGCTGGGAGGCCTCGGCCGATGCCGCGACCTGGACCTTCAAGCTGAAGAAGGGAATCCAGTTCCATAACGGCAAGGAGATGACCGCCGAGGACGTGATCGCCTCTTTCAACCACCATCGCGGCGAGGACTCAAACTCGGCGGCCAAGCCGATCGTGGCCCCGATCACCGACATCACGGCCGACGGCAACGACACCGTCATCTTCACCTTGAGCGGCGGCAATGCCGACTTCCCCTTCATCGTCAGCGACTATCACCTCGGCATCATGCCGTCTGAGGGCGGCAAGATCGATCCCAGCAAGGGGATCGGCACCGGACCCTACGTCATCAAGGAGTTCGATCCGGGCGTCCGCGCCCTGCTGTCGAAGAACCCCAACTACTTCAAGAGCGACCGCGGCCACTTCAACGAGTTGCTGATCCTCTCGATCATCGACCCGGCAGCGCGCACCAACGCCATGATCACCGGCGAGGTCGACGTGATCAGCCGGCCGGATCTGAAGACGGTGCACATGCTCAAGCGCCGCCCGGGCATCAAGCTGGAGCAGGCCTCGGGCACCCTGCACTACACCTTCCCCATGCATGTCGATGTGGCACCCTTCAACGATCCCAACGTCCGCTTGGCGCTGAAGTACGCACTCGACCGCGAGCAGCTGGTGGAGAAGATCCTGCGCGGCTACGGCGTGGTCGGCAACGATCACCCGATCGGCAAGTCGAACCGCTTCTACGCGGCAGATCTGGAGCAGCGCAGCTTCGATCCCGACAAGGCCAAGTTCCATCTGAAGGAAGCCGGGATGAGCAGCCTGAACGTCGATCTGCATCTGGCCGACGCGGCCTTCCAGGGTGCAGTCGACGCCGGACTGCTCTATTCCGAAGACGCAGCCAAGGCCGGCATCACCTTGAACGTCGTGCGCGAGCCGAATGACGGCTACTGGTCCAATGTCTGGCTGGTGAAGGATTTCTGCGGTTGCTACTGGGGCGGTCGCCCGACCGAAGACTGGATGTTCTCCACGGCCTACGCCAAGGGCGCACCCTGGAACGACACCCACTGGGCAAACGAGCGCTTCAACAAGCTGCTGGTCGAAGCACGCGCCGAACTGGACCAGGATCTGCGTCGCGACATGTACCACGAGATGCAGGCGCTTTGCCGCGACGATGGCGGCACCATCGTGCCGATGTTCTCCAACTACGTCATGGCGATGAGCGACAAGGTGGAGTTCGACGGCATGGCGGCGAACTGGGATATGGACGGCCAGAAATTCTCCGAGCGTTGGTGGTTCGCGTCCTAATCGTGTCATCTTAATCGCGAAGGCGACTGTTTTTTGCCTATCGACGCCGGAGCGGCAATGGCGCCTTGCCAGCCGCTCCGGCTCGCGCTTAGTCTTTGGCGCATAGGTCGCTTGCGAACGGCGCATGACGAAGCGGCGGGCAACGTCGTCGGACAGATTGAACAGCAAAGGAGGGGGGCGGCCGCGCCGCGATAATGCACCCGATATTGAAAATGACACTGCAGCGTCTGGGGTTAGGCCTCGTGACGCTGTTCGTGGTCTCCGTGATCATTTTCGCCGCAGTGGAAATGCTGCCGGGCGATCTGGCACAGGAGATCTTGGGACAGTCGGCCACACCGGAAACGGTGGCGGCTTTTCGCCGTCAGTTGGGGCTAGATCTCCCCTGGTACACGCGCTATTTCGACTGGCTGGGCAACATCCTGACCGGCGATCTGGGCCGCTCTCTTGCCAGTAACCGCGAGATCTCGGAGCTGATCGGCACCCGGCTCAGCAACACGCTGTTCCTGGCCGGCCTGGCAGCCGTCATCGCCGTGCCTCTGGCACTCACTCTCGGCATCCTGGCGGCGCTCTATCGCAACTCCATCTTCGACCGCATGGTGAACGTCTTCACCCTTTCGGCGATTTCCTTTCCGGAGTTCTTCGTCGCCTACATCCTGATCCTCTTCCTTTCGGTGAACGCCGGCTGGTTCCCCTCGATCTCCAACATCGGCGCGGATACGGGCTTCTTCGAACAGGTCTATCGCACCTTGCTGCCGGCGCTGACGCTGACGGCCGTGGTGACGGCGCACATGATGCGGATGACGCGCGCGGCCATCATCAACCTGCTGGCCTCGCCCTACATCGAGATGGCACGGCTCAAGGGCATCCCTGCCCGACGCATCATCGTGCACCACGCGGTGCCGAATGCGCTGGCGCCGATCATCAACGTGGTGGCCCTCAACCTGGCCTACCTCGTCGTCGGTGTGGTGGTGGTCGAAGTGGTCTTCGTCTATCCGGGCCTGGGCCAGCTGCTGGTCGATTCGGTGGCGAAACGCGATATCACCGTCGTGCAAGCCTGTAGCCTGGTCTTTGCCGCCACCTACATCCTCCTCAACCTGACCGCGGACGTTCTCTCGATCGTGAGCAACCCGCGCCTCCTGCATCCGAGGTAAGCGGCGCCATGCAAAACACTTTGAAAGAGCTGAAAAAGGCGCCACTGACCGCCTGGTTCGGCATGATCGTGATCGCGATCTACATCTTCGTCTCGATCTTCGCGGGTGCCTTGGCACCCTTCGGGGAGACCGAGGTGGTGGGCTACGAGTACGAGCCCTGGGGCGGCGACTACCTGCTGGGAACCGACAACCTGGGCCGCGACATGTTCTCCCGCCTGCTCTATGGCGCGCAGAACACCGTCGCGATTGCGATCGTCACCACCTTGCTGGCCTTCTTCCTGGGCGGCCTGCTGGGCCTCCTGGCGGCATCGCTGGGCGGTTTCCTGGACCAGTTCCTCAGCCGCGTCATGGACGTGCTGATGGCCATCCCGCAGCTGATCTTCGCGCTGCTGCTGTTGACCATCTTCGGGACAAACCTGGTGAACATGGTGCTGGTGATCGCGGTGCTGGACTCGACACGCGTCTTCAGATTGGCGCGTGCCGTGGCGATGAACATCGTGGTCATGGACTATGTGGAGGTGGCGAAGCTGCGCGGTGAGGGCCTCTGGTACCAGATCCGCCACGAGGTGCTGCCGAACGCCATGGCCCCCCTGGTGGCCGAGTTCGGGTTGCGCTTCTGCTTCGTGTTCCTCTTCATCGCAGCGCTGAGCTTCCTGGGTCTGGGTATCCAGCCGCCGACCGCCGACTGGGGTTCCATGGTGCGTGACAACGCCACCCTGATCACCTTCGGCGACATCACCCCGCTGCTGCCCGCAGCCGCCATCGCGCTGTTGACCGTTGCGGTCAACTTCGTGGTCGACTGGATGCTGCACCGCTCCAGCGGTCTGAAAGAGTAGAGGAGGAAGACGTATGTCTGAGAGCAATCAAGAGGTCCTCCTCGAGATAAAGGGCCTGCGCATCGAAGGCCGCAGCGGCGACGAGTGGAACGAGATCGTCCACGGCATCGACCTCACCCTGCACAAGGGCGAGGTGCTGGGCCTGATCGGCGAGTCCGGGGCCGGCAAGTCCACCATCGGACTAGCCGCCATGGGCTTCACCCGTGACGGCTGCCGGATCTCGGGCGGATCGGTGAAGTACGAGGGCGAGGAGCTGGTCAATGGCAACCCGGAGGCGCTGCGCAAACTGCGCGGCTCCTCCATCGCCTATGTCGCGCAGTCGGCAGCCGCCTCCTTCAACCCCGCGCACAAGCTGATCGAGCAGACCATCGAGACGCCGCTACAGCACCATGTGATGAGCCGGAAAGACGCCGAGCGCGACGCCGTCGCACTCTATACCCGCATCCGGCTGCCCAATCCGGAGGAAATCGGCTTCCGCTACCCGCATCAGGTCTCCGGCGGGCAGCTGCAGCGGGCGATGACCGCGATGGCCATGACCTGCCGGCCCGATCTGATCGTCTTCGACGAGCCGACCACGGCACTGGACGTGACCACGCAGATCGAGGTCTTGGCCGCGATTCGCGATGCGGTGGAGCAGTTCGATACAGCCGCCATCTACATCACCCACGATCTGGCCGTCGTCGCACAGATGGCCGACAAGATCATGGTGCTGCGCTACGGCGATCTGGTGGAGGAATCCGACACCCGCTCCATGTTGAGCGATCCGAAAGAGGACTACACCAAGTCGCTTTGGGCGGTGCGCTCCTTCCGGAAGGCAGAGCCCTTCGCCCTCAAGAAGGACATGACGCCGATCATCGAGATCAAGAACGTCGATGCGGCCTATGGTGACGTGCCGGTTCTCTTCGACGTCTCCTTCAAGGTCTACGAAAAGCAGACCGTCGCGGTGGTGGGCGAAAGCGGATCGGGCAAGTCGACGACGGCACGCTGCATCACCGGCCTGCTGCCACCGACCAAGGGCGAGGTCTTCTATCGCGGCACCAAGCTTGCAGCGGCGACCAAGTCGCGGCCGCGCGATCAGCTGCGCCACATGCAGATGATCTATCAGATGCCGGACACGGCACTGAATCCGAAGACGCGCATCCGCGACATCATCGGCCGACCGCTCACCTTCTATCTGGGCATGACCGGTGCGAAGAAGACGGAGCGTATCCGCGCCCTCTTGGACGAGATCGAGCTGGAGCCCGATCAGTTCATCGACCGCCTGCCCAGCGAGCTTTCGGGCGGACAGAAGCAGCGCGTCTGCATTGCCCGCGCGATGGCGGCCGAGCCTTCGCTGATCATCTGCGACGAGGTGACCTCGGCCCTGGATCAGCTGGTGGCGGAAGGCATCCTGCGCTTGCTGGACCGCCTGCAGCGCGAGTTCGGCCTGGCCTATATGTTCATCACCCATGACCTGGCGACGGTCCGCGCGATCGCCGACGAGGTGGTGGTGATGAAGCAAGGCAAGGTCGTGGAATCGGGCGAGAAGAACGAGATCTTCCGACCGCCCCACGATCCCTACACCGATCTGCTGCTCTCCTCCGTGCCGGAGATGGATCCCGACTGGCTGACCCACCTTCTGGCCGAGCGTGCAGCCAAGGGCATGGCATTCGAGCAGAGCTCGGGGAACTGATCCGAGTGGGCCTGTTCTGCGGACCTGTTCTGCGGGTCCGTCCTTCGAAGGCGGCCGGACACATTCCGGCCGCCTTCTTACTTTAGCGTCTCGCCCGCATAGCCAAGCCCACTTCTATCGGGGCCCACTTCTATCGGGCGGCAAATCCAGGTATGACAGGCGGCCGGGTGGAGCCACGCCAGCGTTGCCATCAATCGATCCGGAGAGTTTCTCTTTGCTGCGTATTTTCTTCTTCTGGCTTGGATTGATCCTACTTGCGGCAGGCGTCGGCACCCTGCTGTGGGATCTGCTGCGCTGGGCGGTCGACGGTGCTTTCGCACTGTCTTCCCTGGGCGAGATCTGGGTCCTGCTGCATCGCGACAGCCTGCTGCTGGTAGAACCCGCCCTGGTACGCCATGTGGCACCCTGGACCTGGGAAGATGTCGCCTTCCCCATCATCCAACAGCCGGCCCTCCTCGACCTCGGCGTCCTTGGCCTGGCCTTGATGCTGTTCTCCCGCCTCTTCCGGCAGCGGGTGTGATTCCCGTCTAGAGCAGGATGACGTCAAATCGAAACGATTTGTCGTCTGATACCGAGCGGCATAGGTGATGACCCATGGAACTCATTTTTGCGTTCAAACGCCACGCGAGCCTCATCCTCGCTTCGCTGCGGGCGCGCAGTCGCGCTTGCCAACCCGCGATGAGTTCCACTCAACGCGGGTTGGTATGAATCCTGCTCTACAGCTTTGAAACATAAAGCAGATTCACGCACTCTGGTGATTCCACCTGTATGCGATCTGCTCTAGCCCTCCAGTTCCTCGGCGATGCGCTTGGCGGCAGCGGCGGGGTCCTCGGCAGCCGTGATCGGACGGCCGATGACCATATGGTCGGCGCCGAGCGACAGGGTGTCCGCGGGGGTCATGATGCGCTTCTGATCGCCGGAGGCCGCCCAGAGCGGCCGAACGCCCGGCACCATCAGGGTGAAGGCCCCGGGTAGCAAGCCGCGCAGGCTGCTGACCTCCAGCGGGCTGCAGACCGCCCCGTCGAGACCGCAAGAGGCCGCCAGCTTGGCCAGACGTACGACCTGTGCATTGACCGGCCCATGCTGACCGACGGCGCGAAGGTCGCCATCGTCCAGGCTGGTCATGACCGTGACCGCCAGGATATGCGGCCTTTCGCTACCGGCCTCGGCCGCCGCGGACGCCGCCGCGTCGAGCATGGCAGGCCCGCCGGCTGCATGGACTGTCAGGAAACGCGGATTAAGGTTACGCGCGGCGCGAATTGCACCTGCGACCGTGTTTGGGATGTCGTGAAACTTGAGATCGAGGAACAGGGGCGCTGCGCCCAGCACCTGGCGAACCCCTTGTGGGCCGTGCGCGGTAAAGAACTCCTTACCGACCTTGTAGCCACCGACCAGGCCCTTTGTTGCGGCAACAAGCTGGCCGGCGCGTTCCAGATCGGTGGTGTCGAGGGCGACGAAGATGCGTTCGTAGGGATGCAAGATAACCTCCTGGGCAGAGAAAAAGGGGCCTCAAACGATGACCCCTTGCGGCAGCCCAGGCGGACGCTCGGCGCAGCCCTTGAGGCAACGCCAGCGCGAGGTTTTTACATCCTCAGATCCGACTGAGGGCCAGTTTGGCTGCAAGTCGGTCTTCTACCGCAGCCCCCTCCGATTTGAACAGGGGGATTCGACCGTGGCCTTCTTCGCCCTAACGCGCGCTGCCGGTGAGCTGCGTCTGCGCGCTGTCGCTCATCGCCGGCGGCAAGGCAGCGGGGACGGTTGGCGGGGCACTGGGCTCCGCGCGTTGAGCGGCGGCCAGCTGGCGTTTTAGCTGATCCGCACGGCGCCGCTCTTCACGCGCCCGACGGCGCGCTGCACCGCCGCTGCCCATACCGACCAACAGTCCGACCAGTGCGCCGAAGATCAAGGGGACCAAGCCGACGGTCCAAAGCGGCACGGGAAAGCTCTGCATGGGCGGCCAGGTGTGAAGATCCACGCTGTGGGTGTTCACCACCGTCATGATCACGATCACGATGATGAAGAGGATCATGCAGATAAAGCCAATGAGCGCCACGGCTGCTCCTTCCGCGCTGATGGTGAGCCCCGATTGCCGACGGGTTCGATAAAGCGGAGTTTAGCCGCCTTCCGCCCGCCGCGAAAGCTAATCGGTATTCAAACGCTCTCGCAGCAACTTACCCGACTTGAAGAAGGGGATGAACTTGTCGGCTACGTCCACCGCATCGCCGGTTCGTGGATTGCGTCCCGTCCGCGCGTTGCGGTGACGCACGGAGAAGGCGCCGAATCCACGAAGTTCGACCCGATTACCGGCAACCAAGGCGGCGGTAATCTCGTCGAAGATCGTCGACACGATTCGTTCCACATCGCGTTGGTAGAGTTGCGGATAGCGTTGTGCGATGCGCTGAATAAGCTCTGATTTCGTCATGTCTTTGCTTTGCCTCCCCTGCGCGTTCCAGCTAACCTTCCCAGGACGGTCCGTCACCGCGAACCTTCTTTGCCCCGGTCGAGTCCGCCTCCTCCCTAAGCGGTCCCACCTGCGCAGGGGTGCAGCGTGCCAGAGGCCCGACCCGACGGTCAAGCGCGCTTGCTCCTGCTAAGCCCTTTTTGCGAAAGCGCTTTCCCGATTACACCTTTTCACAGGCCCGCTGTGAAGGTCTAGCCCGGAAATCGCACCAGGATAGGACCGTCATCGCGCCGGGGGGAGTCCGATCCGCTAGGAGACGGTCGAGAAGCGTAGCCTTGTGCTACGCTTGAGGCCTTCGACACCGCGGGCGGCCCGCCCGCCGCGACCCGAAGGGTGGGCGATACAAGCCGACAGACTGCGTCAAAGCGCTTGCCCGATGCCGAAGGCATCGCGCTGCGCACGTTTCCTAGTCTGTCGGCTTGTATCGCCCATGACGACCCTATCCTGGTGCGATTTCCGGGCTAGCCCAATGCGCGCAAGGCAACAACGGCGATCATGGCAGCGGCAATAGCGGCCACGGAATTGCGGGTTGCGAGCATCGTTGTCGCCGCGACCAGCAAGGCAAGCTGGCCTGCCAGGTCGCCGTGGATGGCCATCGGCAGCACCAGGGCCACCAGGACGGAGCCCGACAAGGCCTCGAGAAAGCGCTGCACGCGCGCCGATAGCGGAATCCAGATCATGACCAGGAAGCCGCCGATGCGGGTGGCGAAGGTGACCAAGGCCATGACCACCAGGGCAGTGGGAACGTCGACGCTAAGCGCCACGGCTGAAGGCCCCGACCAGACCGCCGGCGAGCGCACCGAGGATAATATGCCAGTGCCCCGGAATGGCGAGGTTTGCCAGTACCGCGACCAAACCGGCGACCAGCCAGGGTGCGGCAGACTGTCGACCGCGCCAGAGACCGATCAGCAGCGCGATGAAGAAGGCCGGCAAGAGCACGTCTATACCGATCGCCCTGGGATCGCCGATGCCGTTGCCCACCCCCACGCCGACCAGCGTACCGATGGCCCAGGCAGTCCAGAGCGTCAGTCCGGCGCCCAGCAGAAGACCGGCGTCACGCTCCCCTTTCATGCGCTCGGCGGTGATCATCGCGAAGTTGGGGTCCGTCGTCACTGTCGCGGTCAAGACCGTCTTCGGCCAGCCGATCGGCCTGATCCAATGGGCAAGTGCCGCGCCCATCAGAAGATGCCGGGCATTCACCGCAAAGGTGATCAAGATCAGCGGGATCAGCGGGACCTCGCTGGACCAAAGCTCCAGGACAGCGAACTGCGAGGCACCGGCGAAGTTGGTCGCGCTCATGACGATCGCGGCCCAGACCTCCATTCCGCCTTCCACGGCAGCGACGCCGAAGGCCATGCCGAAAGGCACGACGAAAAGCGCGAACGCAAGCATCTTGACCATGCCACGCCGAACACCGCGTCCGGTGAAGACCGTTCCGCCCGCCTCCATGAGTATCTAACCTCTATTGGGGATAAGGATGTCCTACGCTACCCTTCGCAAGGGCGAAGTCAATCGAAGGAGTCTTCCGGCATGTCGCAGGGCCCGCGACACATACACAGCATGGATCAGCTGCCCTTTCTGGGCGGTCGGCTCTGTCTGGATTTCGTGAATACGGCCAACTGGCGGGAGGGCATAGCGCTCGATGAGCGCCTGACAGATGTCGAGGCCTTGAGTATCTGGTCGGAGCGCCAGGGCCTGATCGCCGAGCCGTGCCTGACCGGCGATATCGCCGAGGCACTGCGCTTTCGTGCGTTATTGCGCAGGTGCTTTGTCGCAGCCGAGGGAGCGAACGCAGAAGATCTAGCGGCCATGGACGCCGTCCGCCGGCTTCCCTCCACTCTGGTTCTTGGGTCCGACGGCCGTTACCGCCTAGCAGGCACCGAGGTTGGCGGAGTCTTAAGCCTGGTTGCACAGTCGGCCGCCGAGGTCTTGCTGACCGGCACCCAAAGGCAGCTCAAGGCCTGTCCGGGTGAGGACTGCGGTTGGCTCTTCCTCGATGAGAGCCCCAGCAGCCGGCGCCGCTGGTGTTCCATGGCCATCTGCGGCAACCGCGCCAAGGCCAGGCGTCACTACACGTACAGTAAAAACAAGTTATAAAGACATAAATGCACTCTCTCACAATAACAATGAATCTCATGGATGATTAAAACCGTTATCCAACCCTTTTTATTCTATTGGAACATCGTGATCCGAGAAAACCTCTGTGCCTTCGCACGGGCCAGTTTGCGCTGGACAGCCGGTCCGGCGTGATCAAAACTACTTCACGAGCGAGCACAGGGGCGAGCAGTCGTTCATTCCTGGCCGTGCGGTACCCGAGAAGACTAAACAACAGATGGCGGGTAGGATTCTGACATGCACCAACAGCTCTTTACCAATGTGAAGGTTTTTGACGGCGAGGGCGGCAAGCCCTTTCGTGGCGAGGTTCTGGTCGAAGGTAACCGGATCAAGACCGTTGCCAAGCGCGGCAAGATCGAGCCCAATGGCGCCGCCGTGATCGACGGTGGCGGCAACACCTTGATGCCTGGTCTCTGCGAGGCGCACGGCCACATTTCCTACACCAACATGGTACGGCTGAAAGAGATCGGCGAGGTACCACCGGAAGAGCACACCTTGCTGACCGCAGAGCACGCCAAGCTTATGCTCGACAGCGGTTTCACCAGCGTCTACTCGGCCGCAAGCTCAAAATGGCGGCTCGAGGTGGCGATCCGCAATGCCATCAACGCCGGAAAGATCCCCGGCCCGCGCTTTAAGGCGGCCTCGCCGGAGATCGTCTCGACAGGCGGGCTTGGTGACGAGCGGCAGCTGCACATGCACCATGAGGGCATAGAGATCATAGCCGACGGCGCCGACGAGGTGCGCCGCGTTGTGCGCACGATGATCCGTGAGGGTGTCGACACCATCAAGATCAACATATCCGGCGACAACTTCGTGCGGGCCGGCTTCGGCCGGCAGTGCTCTTACACCGATGCGGAAGTGGCAGCGGCAGCAGAGGAGGCGCACAATCGCAACTGCTGGCTAGCCTGCCATGCCCGGGCCGACGGCGCGGTACGCCTGGCACTGAAACACGGCTTCCGGGTTATCTATCACTGCGATTTCATCGAAGGAGAAACCTTCGACCTGCTGGAGGCGCAGAAGGACAAGATTTTCTTGGCGCCGGCGATCGGCATCATCCACACGACGGCGCGAGAGGCCGGGAAGTGGGGTATCACCCCCGAAGTCGCCGACTATATGGAAATGAACACCATGCTGGAGACCGCGCCCAAGGTCTACGGTGAGCTGAAGAAGCGTGGTCTCAGGATTCTACCGGGTGGCGACTATGGTTTCGCCTGGAACCCGATCGGCACCAACGCACGTGATCTGGAGCACTTCGTCAAGATCCTTGGCTTCAAGCCGCAGGAAGCCTTGATGGCGGCCACCAAGTGGGGCGGGCAGATTATGGGCATGGACGATCTTGGCCTGGTGAAAGAGGGCTATCTTGCCGACCTGCTGCTGGTTCGCGGCGACCCGGTCAAGGACGTGAGCCTGCTGCAGGACCGTGATAATTTGGTGATGATCATGAAGGATGGCGTCTATCATAAGCGTCCGGGCGAGCGCGCGGTTGGGGGCAATGGCAAAGCCAAGAAGCTGGCCACCGTGTGGGAGTAGGATCAGCGGCGACCGGGAGAGTGACGCCGCAGAGTGACGCCGCAGAGTGACACCGGAGGGTGAGGCCGCTGAGTGAGGCCGGATAGGGAGGATAGTGAAGGTGACAAAGGCAACGGCCGCGATGGCCGAAGTAACCGGCTCGGGCGAGCCG
This sequence comes from Kiloniellales bacterium, assembly GCA_040219175.1. Taxonomy (GTDB): domain Bacteria; phylum Pseudomonadota; class Alphaproteobacteria; order Kiloniellales; family JACOMY01; genus JACOMY01. Next base: position 24,380 of record JAVJSY010000037.1, on the reverse strand, counting down.
CTGATGCTGGTGCACGGCTTGGGTGGCACCGGCAATGTTTGGATGCCGCAGGTACCTGTTCTGGCCCGGACCCATACCGTCATCCGACCGGAACTGGCCGGCTCGGGGCGGGCGCGGCTGGACGGTGCGCTCTCAACCGAGAGCTTGGTGGATAGCCTGGTGGCACTGATGGATGCGATGGAGCTGGAGCGGCTGCATCTGGTCGGTCACTCCTATGGCTCAATCCTGGCCCAGCACCTGGCCTCACGCCATCCCGAGCGGGTGGCGAGCCTGATGCTGTTCGGCGCTTTCCGCGGCCCACCAGAGCCGGCGCGCAAGGCCTTGCGCGATCGCGCCGCCGCGGCCCGTGGCGGGGGAATGATCGACATTGCCGACGCCACCGTGCAGATGGGCCTCTCGGCGGAAACCAAAACCGCGCGGCCGGAGGTTGCGGCTTTCGTGCGCGAACTGGTGATGCGCCAGGATCCCGATGGCTATGCCGCCACGTGCGAGGCCATCGCCCAGACCGATCCGGCCGATCTTGCCGGGGTCTCCTGCCCTGCCCTGGTCGTGAACGGCGATGAGGACAATACGTCACCGCCGGCTGCCGGCCTGGCGGTGGCCGAGGCGCTGGAGGACGCCGTTCTGGAGATTCTGGGGCGCTGCGGGCACTGGACGCCACTGGAGCGGCCGCAGGAGGTGGCGACCTTGATGGTCAACTTCCTGATAGAGTGCAGCCATGCCTGAAGCGCCGGGAGAGGCCGTCTATCTTTGCTACGACCAGGCGGGGCTGGACGCACAGTACAACAACCGCGCCCGCTTTCCCGATTTCTCGCGCCACTTCGAGGCCTGGGGCACCTGGAGCGAGGCGACGCGAAGCCGACTGCCCTGCCACCTGGACCTTGCCTTCGGGCCCGGTGCCTGCGAGCGCCTGGACATCTTCCCGGCGGAGCAGCCGGGAAGCCCGCTCTACCTCTTCATCCATGGCGGCTATTGGTACTCGCTGGACAAGGCCGACTATTCCTATCTGGCCGAGGGCCTGCGCCCGCATGGGCTGACCACCGCCGTCAACAACTTCGGCCTGGCGCCGGCCTATGACATGGACGAGATCGTGCGCCAGAACCGGGCAGCGCTGGTTTGGCTATGGCGCAATGCCGGCGACTACGGCTATGACCGAGAGAAGATCTATGCGGCCGGACACTCGGCCGGTGGGCATCTGGCGGCAATGCTGCTGGCCACCGATTGGCCGTCCCTGGGTGCCGATCTGCCGAGCGATCTGGTGAAGGGCGCCTGTGCCATCGGCGGCATCTTCGATCTGGAGCCGATCCGTCTGTCCTTCTTGAACCAGAAACTGCACTTGAGCGAGGCGCAGGTTGCCCGGCACAGCCCGCAGCGTCAGCGTTACCCGCAGGCAGCGCCGCTGTTGCTGATCGTCGCCAAGGACGAGTCGCCCGAGTTCCACCGCCAGTCGGAGGAGATGGCCGCTCTCTGGCGTGGTCTGGGATATCCCGTCGACCTCGTCGTGCCGGATGGTTTGGACCACTTCGATGTGGTGAACCAGCTGATCGACCAAGGCTGCCCGCTGGTGCAGCGGCAGCTACAGCACATGCGCCAGGCATTCTCGTTTTAAAGCGGGTGGCCGGAAAAGAGAGGGGCGAGGTGCTCTTCGCAACCTCGCCCCTCAGTCTCACACGTTCAACAAGGAATTAGAGCAGAGCCTCCTGTTCGGAGGAGGCTCGACCTGCCCTAGAGCATGATGACGTCAAATCGAAACGATGTGTCGTCTGAATCATGCTCTCCAACTTTGAAAAGTAGAGCAGATTCACGCGAGCAGGTGATTCCACCTGATCGCGATCTGCTCTAAGCACCGGACTTCTTGTCCTCGCTCTCCTCGGTCTTGGTCTCTTCGCTCACCTCAGCAGCAGCCTCATCGGGAGCCGCCTCAGTCGCCTCAGCGGCTTCCTCGGTGGCCACAGCGGGAGCTGCCTCAGTCGCCTCGGGAGCCTCCTCAGTGGCCTCGGCAGCTTCTTCCGAAGCCTCCTCGGTTGCCTCCTCGGCAGCCTCGGCCGCCGGCTCGTCGGCCTTGTCGTCCTTCTTGCGCTCGGCTTGCGCCTTGTTCAGCGCGGCACCCAGGATATCGCCCAGGCTGGCACCGGTGTCGGTGGAGCCATACTCGGCGACCGCCTGCTTCTCCTCGTCCATCTCGCGCGCCTTGATGGAGAGCGTGATGCGACGGGTCTTCTTGTCGATGTTGGTGATCTTGGCGTCCATCTTCTCACCGACGGCGAAGCGATCCGGGCGCTGCTCGCTGCGTTCGCGCGACAGCTCCGACTTGCGGATGAAGCCAAGCGCACCGTCGCCCAGGCTCACCTCGATGCCGTTGTCCAGGATGGTGGCAACGGTACAGGTGACGACCTCGCCCTTGCGGATGGAGTCGATGGTGCCGGCGAAGGGATCCTCGCCCAGCTGCTTGATGCCCAGCGAAATCCGCTCCTTCTCGACGTCGACGTCCAGCACCTTGACCTTGACCATCTGGCCCTTGGCGTAGTCGCGCACGGCGTCCTCGCCACTGCGGTTCCAGTCGATGTCGGAAAGGTGAACCATGCCGTCGATGTCGCCCGGCAGGCCGACGAAGAGACCGAACTCGGTGATGTTCTTGATCTCGCCTTCCAGCTCGGTATCGGGCGGGCACTTGGCGGCGAAGCCGTCCCAGGGGTTCTCCAGGCACTGCTTCAGGCCAAGCGAGACGCGACGCTTCACCGGATCGACGTCGAGGACCATGACCTCGACCTCCTGGCTGGTGGAGACGATCTTGCCGGGGTGCACGTTCTTCTTGGTCCAGCTCATCTCGGAGACATGGACCAGGCCCTCGATGCCGGCTTCCAGCTCCACGAAGGCGCCGTAGTCGGTGATGTTGGTGACGCGACCCACGAACTTGGCACCGACCGGATACTTGGCAGCGACACCTTCCCAGGGGTCGGCCTCCAGCTGCTTCATGCCCAGCGAGATGCGCTGCGTCTCCGGGTTGAAGCGGATCACCTGCACCTGGACCTGCTGGCCCACGTTCAGGGCCTCGGTCGGGTGGTTGATGCGCCGCCAGGAGATGTCGGTCACGTGCAGCAGGCCGTCCACACCGCCCAGATCGACGAAGGCGCCGTAGTCGGTGATGTTCTTGACCACGCCGGAGAGGATCTGCCCCTCTTCCAGGCTGGCGACCAGCTCGGAGCGCTGCTCGGCCCGGGTCTCTTCCAGCACGGCACGGCGAGAGACCACGATGTTGCCGCGCGAGCGGTCCATCTTGAGAATCTGGAAGGGCTGCTCGGTGTGCATCAGCGGGGTGACATCGCGGATCGGGCGAATGTCCACCTGGCTGCCCGGCAGGAAGGCCACGGCACCGCCCAGGTCGACGGTGAAGCCGCCCTTGACGCGACCGAAGATGCGGCCGGTCACGCGCTCGTTGGCTTCATACTGCTTCTCCAGCAGCGTCCAGGCCTCCTCGCGGCGTGCCTTCTCGCGCGACAGCGCAACCTCGCCGTTCTTGTTCTCCATGCGCTCGAGGTAGACCTCGACCACGGCACCGGGCACCAAGCCTTCGCCTTCGCCGGCCTTCTCGAATTCCTTCAAGGGAATCCGGCCTTCGGCCTTCAGGCCGACGTCGACCATTGCCGCGTCGCCGTCGATGGAAATGATGGTGCCCTTCAGAACGGCGCCTTCCAGGCGTCCGCCCTTGCCGAGGGACTCGTCCAGAAGATCGGCGAAGTTCTCCATCGCCGGGGTCTCGCTGCTCTGCTCGCTTACTGCCATGCTGTTTGTCGTCCTTCACGTCTTGCCCAAGCGAATCGTCGCTTTGGGACTTTGTCCGATGTTGAATGGGGATAGCGTCATGCTGCACGTAGGACGGCTGCCGCCGTGGCAAGGGCGGATCCTACGCGCTGGTCGAAGGCCACGACCCTCTCAGGCCGTCCTTCGCTTAGCAGTCATCTGCTGGCAAACCTTTCTTCCGCACCCAAGCCTTGGGATTGGCGCCAAGTCAGTCTCGATTGCTCCGAGACCGAAGGATATCCATGGCCTGCTGGAACACCTCCTCCGGGGTAAGATCGGAGGTATCCAGCTCCACGGCATCCGGCGCCGGCTTGAGCGGCGCAACCGCGCGCTCTCTGTCGCGACGATCACGCTCCTGCACATCCTGCAGAACGCGCTGGTATATAGCGTCCTCGCCGCGCTCTTGCAACTCAAGACAGCGGCGCTTGGCGCGCACCTCTGCACTGGCGTCGACGAAGATCTTCACCTCCGCCTGCGGGCAGACCACGGTGCCGATGTCGCGGCCGTCCAGCACAGCACCTCGCTTGCCGCCGGGCGGCCTGGCGGCGAAGTCCTGCTGATAGGCCAGCAGGGCCGCGCGGACCTCCGGCAGTGCCGCAGCCTTGGAGGCGCCGGTAGAGACTGCGTTGCTGCGCAGTCCCTCGCGCGCGCTGTCGGCCGGTGTCAGCGCACGGGCAGCGGCGATGTAGTCCGCCTCGCTGGGCTCATCCTTGGCCGCCAGAGCCGCCGCGGCTGTCGCTCGATAGAGCAGCCCGCTGTCGAGGTAGGCAAAATCCAGCTCTGCAGCCAGCCGCTTGGCCAGTGTTCCCTTGCCGGCCGCCGCCGGTCCATCCAACGCGATGATCATGGCGCATCCCCTATCTCTGCTCCCAGGCTCGCCATCAGTCCGGCAAAGCCAGGAAAGGAGGTATCGACGAAGCTGGCATCGTCGACCGTGACGCCCCGCTCTGCCGCCAGCCCCAGCACCAGGAAGCTCATGGCGATGCGGTGATCCATATGGGTTTCGACCAGGCCGCCGCCGGGCACCCGCCCCGGGCCGCCACTGCTGCCGCAGCCCTGTACAATCAGGTCGTCGCCCTCGATCGTGACATCGACGCCGTTGACCGCCAGCCCCTTCGCCACGGCCTGCAGCCGATCGCTTTCCTTGACCCGCAGCTCCCCCAGGCCGCGCATCACCGTGCGGCCCTCGGCGCAGGCCGCGGCCACGGCCAGGATGGGATACTCGTCGATCATCGAGGGCGCGCGCGCCGCTGGAACCTCGACCGCGTGCAGCGTGCCGCCGCGGACAGTCAGATCGGCAACCGGCTCGCCGGACAGCTGGCGCTGGTTGGTGAAGGCGATCTCCACCCCCATCTCCTGCAGCGTGGTGTAGAGGCCGGCCCGCAGCGGGTTGATGCCGACGGCCGGCAAGCGCAGCGCCGAGCCCGGCAGGATCGCCGCGGCCACCGCGGGAAAAGCCGCCGAGGAGGGATCGGCCATCACGGTGATGTCCTTGGCCAGCAGCTCCTGCTCGCCCGCAACACGGATCTCCTTGGCCCCGCCCTGCAGGTCCTCGACGCTGACCGAGGCGCCGAGGTGGGTCAGCATGCGCTCGCTGTGGTCTCGCGTCGCGTGGGTTTCGATGACGCCCGTACTGCCGGGGGCAGCAAGGCCGGCCAGCAGCACCGCGCTCTTCACCTGGGCCGATGCCACCGGCATCTCGTAGGTGATTGGCAGCAGACGCTCCGGCCCCTCCAGCAGCATCGGCAGGAAGCTGTCCTGCCGGAGCGTGACCTGCACGCCCATCCGGCTCAGCGGATCGGTAACCCGGCGCATGGGTCGCCGGTTAAGCGAGGCATCGCCGGTCAGGAAGGCCCGGATCGGCTGCCCGGCCAGCACGCCCATCAAGAGCCGTGCGCCGGTGCCCGAGTTTCCCAGGTCCAGCACCTGGCTTGGCTCTGCCAGCCCGCCGACACCGCGGCCGGAGACCTGCCAGGCACCGTCCTGGCCACGCTCCAGCAGCACACCGCAAGCCTTGAGCGCCGCGGCAGTCCGCAGCACGTCCTCACCCTCCAGCAGTCCCTCGATCCGGCTCTCGCCCAAGGCCAGGGCAGAGAGCAGCAGCGCACGGTGCGACATCGACTTGTCGCCGGGAATGCGTGCCTCGCCATTCAGACCCGCGCAGGGGGCAGCATGGACGGGCCGCATTATCTCGCTTGAACTCATGGCAGGGGCCTGTCTTCGGGGCGGGTGAAAGGGCTGGGCAATCCCAAAATCATGGGCGGGCTCTGTAGCAGGCGCGCCCCCGGGCTGCAAGGCAAGCGCCCCTTGCATGATTGACAGCCCGGTCGGGTTCGTGGCACTTGCCAGCGCCTTGAATTCTACGCTGCGCCAGGTCGACCCCTGTTTTGACGTAGCCCCTATTCTGGCATAGAGGGGCCCCCAAGGACGCAAGGCCTGTGCCAAGGGCCTATGCCAAGGATCCGGGGCTCTTCGGTGCCGTACCCAGAAGGAGACGTTCTTTGTCCAAACCCGAATGGGGCCTGAAGCGTATCTGCCAGGCCTGTGCCACCAAGTACTACGATTTCGATCGCCGCCCGATCATCTGCCCCTCCTGCGGGGTGGAGTTCGATCCCGAGGCCATCTTGAAGGCACGGCGAAGCCGCGCCCCGGTCGCCCGCAAGGAGCGTGCCGTTGCCGCCGCTGCCGCCACCAAGGAGGCGGCCGAGAGCGACGACGAAGAGGAAGAAGAGAGCGACGACAGCGACGCCGATGACGACGACGGCGACGACAGCGACGCCGGCCTCGACAAGGAGTTGACCGAAGACGGGACGGTCGCCGCCAAGGTCAGCGCCGATGATGACGACGACGACGACGACAGCGACGACGCCGAAGAGATCGAGGACAGCGACGAGGAGTCCGATTCCAGCGACGACGACCTCCTGGACGAGGATCTCGGCGACGACGACGACGTCGACGCCATCGTCAAGGACGACAAGTCGGACGAGGAGGAGACCCGCTAGTGGTGCAACCCGGAGGGATGGTTCCCATCCCTCTGGATAAGTTGCCCCAGCAGCTCAACACGTTAGTGGGCCGACCGGAGAGCGGTTCGCATTCACCTTGGTCTGGGGTTCCGGCCCGCAGGTCCGCCACGCGCCCTTTGGCACGCCGGCTGGACCTGCGGGCCGCGTCCGTTTTGATCACAAGCATGGGCCGTCACAAGGCACCCGTAAGGCCGCGCATCTTCCCCTCGGCGCGATGCTGCCAGCCCCTCCATTTTCCGCTTGCGTGCCTGCCGCCGCCTCACTATGTTCCGGCTCTCTCTCAAGGCGGGGCGGCTTTCGGCTGCCATCCGCCCAAGCGCGTGGGGCTGTAGCTCAGTTGGGAGAGCGCTACAATGGCATTGTAGAGGTCGTCGGTTCGATTCCGTCCAGCTCCACCATCACACAACAACAGTTCACGGCCATAGTCGCAGTCGGCGACGATCTCCTTTGCGGGAACCTCGCATTCCAAGGCCGCGCGCCCGCGGCCGTTCCCTATGGCCGCAAAGCTCGGCCATGAGGAAATCAAGCGTCTGGGTGTTGCGATCCCGACTTTCATGCGAGAAATTCATGGATTGATCGGGCGTTTTCTCATTCAACACTGCTAAGTTGAATTCATATTCTTGCTCTTCGCGGCAGTTATCGGGCTACGCCAAGTCAAGAGAGACTGCATCGGCGCCTGGGTTTCCCGGTTTCGTACGGGAGTGCTTGGGGGCCAAGCTCAAGGCGAGATGGCTTGACGGATCCGTGGCGGCAGCAGGCCTGTCCATGTGAGGAGCAACAATGATGTCGGGCCTGTTCGCCTATCTGACCCACAGACCGAAGCTGATTATCGTGCTGATCGTCAGCGCGCTGGGCTTGCTGCCCGTGGCGATCTGGCTCGACCTGCGCAACATTTCCGACAAGGCTCTGCAGGCGCAAGCAAGCGAACTCAACGCCATGATGTCGACTGTGCGCAGCTACTATTCAAGAAATGTCGTCGGCCGCGTCGTCGCCTCGGACGGTAGGACCCAACCCAGCCACAAGTATGCGGAAATTCCTGGCGCCATCCCGATTCCTGCCACCCTATCGCTGGAACTCTCGGAACTGGTCGGCGATCGGCGCGCCACCATAAGCTATCGCTTCATCTCGGACCTGCCTTTCATAGACCGGCCGCAGCACCAGATGGACGCCTTTGAGGTGAAAGCGCTGGCTAATTTCCGAGCGCAGCCACAGCCGGCCTCAAGCCCCGTGATCGATACCGACGGCACCATCTTCAACCGTCGTATCCGCTACGCCGCCCCGGTGCTGATGGGGGGCGCCTGTGTCAGCTGCCACAACAGCCACCCGGAAAGCCCCAAGCACGACTGGAAGGTCGGCGACGTTCGCGGCCTGCAGGAGCTGACCATCCATCAGCCGATTGCAGCCAATGTCTTTTCATTCAAGTATCTGCTGCTCTACTTCGTCGGCGCCGGGGTCTTCGCCACCACCTTCGCCGCCCTGCAGTGGCGCCAGACCAAGATGATCGGCCGGATGAACCAGGAACTGGAAGCAGCCAATGACTTCCTCTCCGGGATCTCGGTGAAACTAGCCCGCTATCTCTCGCCGCAGATCTATCGCAGCATCTTCAAAGGGGAGAAGGACGTCCTGATCTCGACCGAGCGCAAGAAGCTGACGATCTTCTTTTCCGACATCAAGGACTTCACCGAAACCACCGAGCGGCTGCAGCCGGAAGATCTGACCGCCGTCCTGAATCAGTACCTCACCGAGATGACCGCGATCGCGCTTGCGCACGGTGCCACCGTCGACAAGTACATCGGCGACGCAATTCTGGTTTTCTTCGGCGACCCCGAGACCAAGGGCGTCGAGGAAGACGCCAAGGCCTGCCTGTACATGGCAATCGCCATGCAAAAGCGCATGCGCGCGCTCAATGCCGAGTGGCGCCAGCGTGGGATCGAGGTGCCCTTTCGCATCCGTTGTGGCATGAACACCGGATACTGCAATGTCGGCAACTTCGGCAGCGACGAGCGCATGGACTACACCATCGTCGGCGCGCAGGTGAATCTGGCTGCCCGCCTGGAATCGATCGCCGAGCCAGGGAACATCGTGCTGAGCTACGAGACCTATGCCCTCGTGCGCGACATCATCCACGCCAGAGAGATGGCGCCGATCCAGATGAAGGGCATTGCCCGCGACGTTGTTCCCTACACCGTGGAGGGACTGCGCGAGGACCCCGAAGCTAAATCGGCGGTCATCAGCGAACACGCCAAAGGCGTCGACCTCTATCTCGACATTGAGAACATAGATGCACCGGCGGCTGCGCGCCTAAGCGCCAAGCTGCAGCTGGCTCTCGATCGGCTGAACGAGCAGGCTGGCGCAGAGGGGACGCGCAGGTGAGCGGGCCGGTTCTAGAGGCGTCGTCGGCAAACCGTCCCAAGCGCGAGCGACGGTGCGCTTGACCGAGCCGCTTCCCGATCACGTCGCAGCAGCGGAGTTTCCGACGCTACAGGTCGACTTCCTGCATGGTCAGACATGAAGGCGCGCCTGGCAATTTTCCGTTAGGCGCGCGGCCTTCCGGCGGCTACCAATGACATCCCCGATCCTCTCATGAGACAGCACCCATGGCCGACCGCGACCTCTATCCCCCGATCGCCCCCTACAAAAGCGGCATGCTGGAGGTGGGATCGGGTCATCGGCTCTATTGGGAGCTCTCCGGCAACCCGCAAGGCAAACCGGCACTCTTCCTGCACGGCGGGCCGGGCGGCGGCTGCGCCCCGGATCACCGCCGCTTTTTCGATCCCCAGGTCTATCGCATCTGCCTGTTCGATCAGCGCGGCGCAGGCCGCTCGCAACCACTGGGCAGCCTCGTCGATAACAGCACGCAAGACCTGCTGGGCGATATCGAGACCTTGCGCAGCCATCTGGAGGTCGAGCGCTGGCTGGTCTTCGGCGGGTCTTGGGGATCGACCCTGGCGCTGGCCTATGCCGAGGCACATCCGGGTCGCGTCACCGCACTGGTGCTGCGCGGCATCTTCCTGGGACGTCGCATGGAGCTGGACTGGTGGCTCAAAGGGCTGCGGCTCATCTACCCCGATGCCTGGCAGAGCTTCGCCGGCTTCCTGCCAGCCGACGAGCAAGACGACCTCTTGGCCAACTACCACCGCCGCCTGATCGATCCCGATCCCAAGGTGCACATGCCGGCGGCCAGAGCCTGGGCGCTTTACGAGGCCTCCTGCTCCACCCTGCTGCCCTCGCCGCAGACCCTAACGGCCTTCGCGCAAGACACCGTCGCGCTGGCTCTGGCGCGGCTCGAGGCACACTACTTCATCAATCGAATCTTCATGCCCGAAGGCCAACTGCTGAGCGAGGCCGATCGCCTGGCGCCGATCCCCGGCGTCATCGTGCAGGGCCGCTACGACGTGGTGTGCCCGGCGATCTCTGCACACGACCTAGCCGCCGTCTGGCGTCAGGGAGAATTGCAGATCGTGCCGGACGCCGGCCACTCGGCCATGGAGCCCGGCACCCGCCGCCGCCTGGTCGCCGCCTGCGATCGCTTCGCGCAGCTGGATTGATAGCAAGGCAAGCAACCGACCGCGTCTACTTGGTGGTCGCAACGAAGACCCCGTCCCAGTCGCTGCCCGGCGGGTCGCGCTGCAGCTGCTCCAGACGGCTGCCGAAGAGCTTGACGACGCCTGCAAGGCCATAGCGCGGCGCGAGATCGGCAAGCCCGGAGAGCAGATCCTCGGCGGTTGCCCAGTCCTGGGCCCGATAGGCCGAGAGGAAGCGCGTCTGCAGATCGCTTAGGAGCGCGACGTCGGCACGTTCCAGCAGGCTTCGATCGCCGAGCAGCGCATAGACGGTTTCCGGCTGGCTGCGCCCCTTCACCTGGATCCGGTCGATCTCCAGAAAGCAGAAACCCTCGGCCGCTTGCTGCGTGCTCCGGCTGATCAGACAGTCCAGGCCATAAAGCCTGGTCATGCCCTCCAGCCTGGCGGCCAGGTTCACCGCATCGCCCATCGCCGTATAGGCCAGGCGGAATTCCGAGCCCATGTTGCCGACGCTGCAGCGCCCGCTGTTCAACCCGATCCCGACGGCAAGCTGCGGCGGGTTGGCGCCCTGCTGTTCGGCTGCCAGGGCGAGGTTCAGCGCGTCCAGCCGGCGGCGCATCTCCAGCACCGTGGCGCAAGCGGCTGCCTCGTGATTGGCGACATCGACCGGGGCGTTCCAGAAGGCCATCAGGCAGTCGCCAATGTACTTGTCGATGGTCCCGTGCTGATCCAACACCGCCTGGCTCATCTGCGTCAGGAAGCGATTGATCAGCTGTGCCAGAGTCTCTGGCGGCAGGTGTTCGGAGAGGCTGGTGAAGCCGCGGATGTCGCAAAACAGCAGGGTGAGATCGCGCGTCGCGCCCTCCAGACGCGCAGCACCGGGATCCTCGGCGATCTTGGCCACGACCTCGGGCGAGACGAACTGACCGAAGGCGGAGCGAACCTGGCGGCGCCGCTGCTCGCTGACCACCAGGCGGGCGATCCCGGCCGTTCCGAAGACGGCCAGACCGACCAGTGCCGGTGCCACCGGATCGAAGAGCAGCTGCCAGGAGCGAAAGGCCCAAAGCGCGAAACCCGCACCGGCAAGCACCACGGTAAAGCCGATGAAGCCAGACAGCAGGGCACCGTCGCGCAGCAGCGCGAAGGGCAGCAGCACCAAGAGGCCGACGGCCAGGACCGCCAGGATCTCGGCGCCGTCCGACCAGGCCGGCCGCAGCAGATAGGCGCCGGCCAGAACCTGCTCGACGGCATGGGCCTGCAGCACCACGCCAGGCAGGGCTGCAGACAGTGCCGTCGTGTGGCGATCGCCAAGACCGCTTGCGGTGACACCGACCAGAACGATGGCATCCTCGAAGGTCTCCGGCGGCAGGTCGCCCTCCAGCAGCTTCCAGGCGGGGATGCGCATCGCCGGATCCGGTCGGCGGTCATAGAGCCAGAGCGAGGCATTGGGCGTGGTTTCGATCGTGCTGCGCCCGGCACGGATCGCCTGCACGCCGGTCTCGCCGCCGGACTTGGCAACGTCGCTCTGGCCGGAGGTCTTCAGCAGAATGCCCCGACCCTTGCCGGCCACCCGCAAGGCCTCCAGGGTCAGGGCGGGAAAGATCTTTCCTTCCGCGGCATAGAGCATCCCCATGCGCCGCACCACGCCATCGCTGTCGACCAGCAGGGTCAAGGCGCCATAGCCGCTGGCCGCCGCCTCCAAGGCCGGCAAGGCTGGAACCCAGCCGCCAAGGGTTGGTAGGTAGGTAAGCGGCGATTCGCCCTTGAAGGATATACCGGTCCGCAGCTGTGGCGGAGCGTGATCGGTGACGGCGGCCGTCAGGACGAAGCCGATCACCGACGGCGTCGCCGCCAGCGCTTCGGCAAAGTGGTCGTCAGGCTCTTTCACTTCGCCGGCGTCCTGGGCAAGCTCGACGGCCAGGCGCACCGATTCCGGTAGCCATTCGCTGATGGCGGTGAGCGAGAGGCGATCGGGCTCGGCGAAGAGCGGCGTAAACACCACGGCGCGCGGACCGGCTGCCCCCAGGCGTTCCGTCACGCGCGCCAACAGGCTGCGCGGCCAGGGCCACTGCCCCAGGCGGCGCAAGGATTCCTCGTCGATCTCCACCACCTTGACGGAGAACTCGGACGGCGCCCGCGGCAGCACCCGCTGATAGAAGTCGAAGGCGCGCAGGCGCAGTTCCTGCAGGGGCTGTGGGTCGAGAATGCGCAGCCCCACGCCGACCGCCAGAACGGCCAAAGGCACCAGGAGGAAGACGCGGCGCCCCAGCCAGTGCCAAAATCGCATCAAAGCCACAAACGCATCGCCAGCGGCTGTTACTTGCGGTCGCCGGCAAGAATCCCGCTGGCCGTGTAGTTCCCCTTGCCGCCGTCGGTGATCTTGAAGGTGCCGCCGACCTGGCGCGCCGGATCGCCACCGCCCTGATAAAAGCTGCCCCGGACGTTGGCCCGGAAACCGTTCGGCGCAGTGGCTGCCTTGGTCGACTTGAAGTCGGCCTGATGGCCGGTGCCGGCCGAGCCCAGATTGCCGGCCGTATAGCTGCGACCGTCGAAGTTCGAGATCGCGAAGGTGCCGGTGTCGGTGCCGAAGTCGAAGGTCTGGTCGTAACGTCCGGCTGCCAGGCGCTGGCTGCCGTTGGCGAGGGCGACCGTACCGAAGACATGGCCGCTGTGCGTTGCCGTGCCGGAGAGACCGGCGATGTCGGCAGCGCTTGGTCGCTGGCCCGCGACCCAAGTGCCGACATGCACCCGCTCGCGCCGACCGGCCTGATCGCCGCTCGGGTCCCAAACATACTCGCCGCTCCAGTAGCCCCACTGCAGAAAGTCGCAGCTGCAGAACTGCGTCTCGGGGAAGAAGCTGTCCGGCGCGATCGGCTCTTGCCCGACCACGAAGGCGCGGAAGCCATAGCGATTGCGACCATCCGCCCCCTGATCGTTCTTGTTCACCTGGCCGTTGAAGCCTTGGCCGCGATCCTGGAAGGACTCCAGGGCTGCGTAGTGGTTCTCGTCCAGATAGGCGGCATTGTCGCCGCCGATGTCGCCCAAGACCCAGCGCGAAGAGGTCGGGGCCGACCCGTTCGTGACAAAGGGCGTGACCTCGAAATCCCCGACCGCGGTCAGGGAGGAACTGGCCGCGTCGCGTTGCAGGCTAAAGCCGGTGCCGCCTTCCGGTCCGGCGCTTTCAAGCACGTAGATCTCGGTGAACTGGTTTCCGGGAAGGCGAGAGGCGCCAATACCGCTGGCATAGCCCGTCAAGGTGCTGCTTGGGCGCTGACTGCCGACCCCCTCGGCATTCTCAACCTTCGGCGCCACGGTGCTGTAGCCAAGCGACGCGCCGCCCAGCTCGTCGAAAGGCTGGATGAAGGCCTGGTTGATGCTGCGTGCCTGCTGCTCTGGCGTGCTGCCCTCCAGCGGGAAGGGGCCGTTGTTCGACACCACCACCCGATCGGCATCCGGACCGAAGAAGGCATTGCCGTCGCCGTCTACCAGAGAGCCCAGCGCGATCTCGGTCCGCGTGAGATCGCGGACCTCGGACCCGGACCCCAGAACCGATCCGCGCGCGGTCTGGGTCAAGACCGGTTTGCCGTTGCCCAGATCGGTCAGCTTGCCCGCCGTCGCCTGCAGGATCGACCGCTGGTTTTCGCCCTCGCCCTCGACCGCAAAAGCCATCCACAAGACGGAGCTGCGGTAGTCGCCGCCAAGGCTGTCGAAGCCGCCGCCGGGAGCCGTCGCCACCAGCAGCTGTGAGGCCTGGATGTCGGGAAAGACCCGACCGATGCTGAGATCCAGATCGTAGGAGAAAACCTCCAGGTTGCCTTGCTGAAAGACCGATGGGTCGGTGGGCAGGCCGCCGACGATCTGTACCTGGCGAGCGCCGTTGGCAGTGCGCAGATTGTAGGTGAAAAAGGCGCTCGACCCGCCGAGAGTCGAGAAGTTGCCGCTGCCGGCGAGCGCGCCCAGGGGACTGCTGGTCTGGTTCAAGGAGACCTCGAAGTCACCCTCGGCAATCGGCAGCACCAGGTCGACCACGCCATCGCCGTTGCTGTCGATTTGCAGTTCGTCATTGTTCACGATGGTGGCGCTGGTGAAGCGCCGCGCGAAGTCCGGATCGGGTCCGCCCTTGGCGTTTTGTACCAGAGGCACGAAGAAATCGCCGCCGGTCGGCGTCACATAGGGGTTGGGCGTTGCGTTGTAGCTGCCGGAGAGATTGGTCAGATCCGGCGGTTCGACCGGCTGATCCTGCTCGGGCTCGGTGTCGCTGATCTGCTCTTGCTGCTGACCGCGCGCCACTTCGCTGTAAACGCTGTTCTGGGTGTCGGCCAAGATCTCTTCGGCAGCCGGCAGGTCGCCGGCCGGGGTCTGGCTCAGAACCGACGTGGGCTCGCTCGAAGCGTCCGCTGTGGGATTCTTCGCCAGCTGTTGCTGCACGGTTGCCGTCACGATGCGGGTACGATTGCCGCCGCGGAACGAAGCATTGTATTCGCGAAGCTCGCCGGAACTGACCTTGCCCAGTTCGCTGAGACCCGCGGACTCGACCACCGCCTGCTCGCTGGCATCGTCCATGACGACGAGCTGGCCGTCGCCTCCCCTCGGTCTGACGGTGGTCTGACCGAAGAGGTTGACGACCTTGAGGCGCCGCGGAACGCGGTTGTCGAGGATCGCCATGCCGCCACGAATGCCGACGCTGGCGACCTCGGTCTCGATGGTGACACCGCCGTCCTTGCTGATGACCCCGCCGACATAGCGCACCAGCCCGCGCTCCAAGGTCAGCGTGATGTCGCCGTCCAAGGTGGCAGGGTCGAAGACGAACTCGTCGATCACGATGTAGCTGCTGGGCGCGATGGTCAGGGTCGACTGGTCGAGGAACAGGACCTGCGTCTGGCCACCGACGTCGGTCTCGATCTCCTCCAAGAAGGTGATCGCACCACCCATCTCCAGAACGCGGGTATTCTGTCCCGGTGGCGTGCCAAGGGTGGCTGGATTGACCGCCGCAGCAACGCCGACGTCGTCCGCCAGGCTCGACAAGGCGGTTCCGCCAAGCAGGGATCCGGCAAGCAGCACGCTTGCAGCCGCGCGGGCAAGTTGCCGACGAAGGGTGCCCCCTTTCGCCCGGACCGGATTTCTCGTGAAGGCCTGTCGCATGCCCTGGTTCCTCCTCCTGCTGCCGGCCGGCAGCCCTCCGCTTCTAGAAGTCTATGGTCGCGCCCATCAGGACCGTCAGATTGTTGAAGCGGAAATTCGGCAGGTTGGAGCCATTGTCCAACCACTCGACCTGATTGATCAAGGAAACGTTCTCGTAGATCGGAACGCTGTTCAA
The DNA here is from genome assembly GCA_040219175.1 of Kiloniellales bacterium. Lineage (GTDB taxonomy): Bacteria > Pseudomonadota > Alphaproteobacteria > Kiloniellales > JACOMY01 > JACOMY01. The sequence goes on along the minus strand of JAVJSY010000037.1, from coordinate 8,715 downwards.
GAAGTTCAGTCGATACTCGCGGTCATGGCGGGTGACATCGGGATCGACGAAGGGGTCGGCCGCGCGGTAGTCGGTTAGGACTCCGGTTGCCGTGAACGAGGCCTCCCAGAGGTCTTCCGTCCAGCCGAAGGGCGAATCGTAGAGCAGGTCCAGGCCACCGTAGATTCCATATTCGGTGTTGGCCTGATAGTCGACCCGGGCGCTGTCGAGGTCGATGTAGGCGCCCAGTCGCCCCTGCAGGCGGTCGGTCAGCAGGATGTTGCTGTCCAGCCCGATAATGTTCTCGAGTCCCGTCAGTTCGTCCAGATCGGGATTGTCGTCCGTGTTGTTGAAGTCGCGATAGCGGATCTCGTACCAGCCTTGCACGCCGATCCACTCGTCGATCGTCGTGGTAACGCTAAATCCGCCGCCGACCGTCCAGTAGAAGGGGGCCTGCCCCAGCGCTGCAAAGTCGGCCAGGAAGTAGGGTCGGATGAACCAGGGGCTGGCATCGGGGTCGGACTGCTTCACTTCGAGCTGCGGTCCGGTCTCCAGCGCGATCAAGCCGACGTTCAGGTCCCGAAACTCGACCTCGGCGCTGTAGTAGGCCTCCACGTCTGTCTGCCAGAGCACTTCGTTGTCGAAGGGCAGACCGACCGCATCGGCCCCCATGTCCAGGCGATAGAGGTTCCGCACGTTGCCCAGAACGACGAAGGAGAAATCGTCTTCGGGCTGGAACTCGTCGCTGATCTCGGCCGGCTGCCCGGCAGCGCGCACGATGATGTTCTCAGGCCCCGCATTGGCATTGGTCTGATAGCGGCCGGCGACGGTCAGCGAGCCGAACCAGAGCGATTTGGCCGAAGCCTCGTCGATCAGCGCGAGGTAGGTCTCGACCCGCTCCTTCACCTGGGGCGGCAGATTGGGGTCGCTGTTGGCATCCTCTAGATAGCCCTTCGCCGCTTCGAAGGAGTCCAGGCGATAGTAAAGCGCCCCCAGCTCCAGCTTCACCCGCGGCAGGTCGGGATTGAGCAGCAGCATGCGCTCGTAGGAAGAGATGGCCGATTCGTAGTTGCCCAGCTGCACGGAGACACCGGCGAATTCGAACAGCAGGTCCAGATCGACCGGCGAGCGCAGCAGTTCCTGAAACAGAACGTCATAGCGCTCTTGCAGAGCCTGATCGCTCTCCTCGGCCGCGCCCGAGGGACGCCCCGAAAGGATGATCAAAGCCGCCACGACGAAGGCGCAGACGACCGGTAGAGCCCGTATCCGCGAAGCCATAACCCCTCAATCTACTTGTGTTTCTTCCTCCAACGCCGCGCATAACAGCAAAAATTTTCACGATGATCACGCACATTCTGGCAGCAACCGGCACATCTCTTGCCGCCTGTGTCTTCGTGAGCGCATGTCCTGGGTGACCAATGCCAAAAAAACTGTTATCACCCGCGCACACTGTCCCCGTAGCTCAGCTGGATAGAGCGACAGCCTCCTAAGCTGTAGGTCACAGGTTCGAATCCTGTCGGGGACGCCACGGCCCTTCGGCCGCTCGAATGTGGGCGTTCGCACTTCGTTCTCTGGGGGCGCGCGGCTCGCCTTCCGGCCTGCTTCGGGCGAGGATTTGCCTCAAGCCTGCACGTTCTTCATCGTCAGCGCCGCAGCCCCGCCCAGAAGAGCCAGGAACGACAGGACCGACAGCGCAACCTCCAGACCAAGCTCGAGCAGGAGGCCATTCACAGCGCCAAGGATCAGCAGCAAGATACCGATCACGGTGTTGCTCAAGGCAACGTATTCGGCCTTGCGGTCCGCACCTGCCATATCGACCACCTGCGTCTTCCGGCCGATGCGCACGCCCGCGTGCGAGACATTCAGGAAGAAGAGAACCACGGCGAAGAAAAGAATGCTGCGGCTCCACGCCAGGTCGATATAGAGACTCAGCAGGACGCCGGCACCAAGCAGAGCGGCCAGCAGGGCTGCGAGCGCCATCGTCAGCCGGCTGGAGCGGTCGGCAAGCGCGCCCCAGAGCGAAGCGGAGATAAAGCCCGCCAGGCCGGAGGCCAGCACCAGCCATCCCAGCGCATCCAGTTCGTCCCCGACCCGCTGCTGGGCCAAGCTGACATAGACCGGCCCCAGCAGGGCGGTCGATAGCAGCAGAGTGCGGGTCAGCAGGAACTTGCGCAGCTCCGCGTCTTTGAAGAGCAGGTGCGTCTGCTCGCGGATGAGGTCGCCGAGGCCGCGGCCGCCTTCGGTCGCGCCGGGGCGTTCGGCTATCGTCCAGAACACCAGCGCGGCGAGCAGCCAGCTGGCGCCGGCGGCCATGACGATGGCGTAGAGCAAGCTGTCCGAGGTCCCCACCTCCGGACCTAGCACCAGGTAAAGACCGACCAGACTGGCGATCAAACCGCTTACCGTCGCCGCATAGCCGCTGACGCGGCCGCGCTTTCCCTTGGAGACGGTCTTGCCCAAGGTGTCCTTCGCGGCAATCGAAGCAACGCCGCGCGCGATGCTGAAGAGAACCAGAAGAGCGACGATTGCCCAGCCGGCCGCCGCACCGCGCAGGCCGCCAAGCGCGAGGGCGCCCATGGCGATGATGCAGATCCCTTCGATCAGGCTGGAGACCACCCAAAAGCCCTTGCGTCGGGCGAAACGGCGGATGACGCTGCCGACCAGGACCTGCGGCAGGAGGGCGAGCGATTCGCGGATCGGCACCAGAAACCCGACGAGAAAGAGCGGCGCGCCCACTGCACCCAGCAGCCACGGCAGCACCACCTTCGGATCGGCCAATACGTCGCCGGTCTTACTCAAGGATTGGGCCGCAACCTGGCGTAGGAAGTTCCCGGGCTGCGGATGGCACTGCGACTCCGGGATGTCGCGGCAGAACCGTACCCCCTCTTCGCCGACCAGCAGGGCATAGACCCTGTCGGCGGGTTTCTCCTTCGTCGCCATTCAGCCCCCCTCGGTCTCTGCACGCAGGCCAGACACTAAATAGAGCCGGGCATTCAAATGAGAACGCCTTGCCACCCAATCTGTTACAGATGGGTGGGATCCAACTCAATGCCCTTGGGCCCCCGCCATTCGGCACATAATCGGGAGGCCAGTATGCTCACGGCGCTGAAGAACTATATCGGTTTCATCGGTGAGGCCCTCTGGTTTCGCCCGGCATTGGCCGGCTTGGCCGCCGTTCTGCTGGCAGCCTTGGTCGCCTATTTTGATGCCTGGGTCCCGCGCGGCGTTTTTCCTTGGTTGCCGGAGATCGAGCTGGAGACCGTTCGCGACCTGCTGAAGCTCTTGGCCGGCAGCATGCTGACGGTCATCACGGTGACGCAGTCGGTGTTGATGCTGGCCTTGAGCTTGGTTGCCGGGCAGGCCTCACCGCGCGCCATGCCGGAGTTGCTGTCCGACAAGGTCGCGCAGAACGCTCTGGGCGTCTTCCTGGCGACCTTCGTCTTCGCCCTGGCCACGCTGCTCTTCTTCGGTATGGGGCTCTCATCCGGCTCCGGCATCACCTTGAGCTTTGCCATCGCCGTTGTGCTGCTGATCGCCGCCATCATCCACCTGGTCTATTTGATCGGGCATGTCGCCAATGCCCTGAAGCTCAATCGGATCATCCACAAGATCTATCTGCAGGGATCTGCAGTGCTGGAGAACTACTTCGCCAAGTCCGAGCGGCTGGTGCAGGCCAGCGGGCCGACGGACGAGGCCGACAGCCGAAGGCTGCACGGCACGCAGATCGGCTACATCCAGTACATCGACATAGCCAAGCTGGATGCGACCACCACGGAGAAGGACCTGCGGGTCGAGCTGGCCAGTCGCGAAGGTCGCTTCTGCCACCCCGGCCAGGTCTTGATGATTGTCTTCGGGCTGGGTGACGACGCCGCGACAGCCGAGACGCTGCTGTCGGCGGTGGCCCTTGGTTTCGAGCGCAGCCCGGTCAACGACCCCTTGCTCGGCTTCGATCTTCTGGCCGAGGTCGCCTGCCGCTCGCTGTCGCCCAGCGTCAACGACCCGCAATCGGCGCTTGCCTGCATCGAGTATCAAGGAAGCCTGCTATCGAAAGCGGCCAGCACGCCACCGGACGGCTATCCGCCGGGCATCAGCCCCTCCGGGCGCGTCACCGTCCTGCCGACCAGCTTCAAGGAGATTTCGGGCCGTGCCTTGAACCCGATCATCCGCGACGGCGCCAGCAACATAGAGGTGCTGGTCGTGCTTGCCGCACTGCTGCGGGATCTGCTGGCCGTCGCCAACCCGGCCTACCTGCCCGAGATCGAGACCTTGTGCCGACGTCTGGAGGAGAGCGGTGAGAAAGGGCTGGCGCTGGAGCGCGACCGTCGCTTGCTCGAGGATTCGACGAGCGCGCTGAAGCGCAATCTCGAGGCGCGGCAGGGATGAAGACTCATAGCATCTGTTTTGGCGTTCAAACGCCACGCAGGCTTATCCTCGCTATGCTGCGGGCGCGCAGTCGCGCTTGCCAAGCCGCGCCGCGTTTCACTCAACGCGGCTTGGTATAAGTCAGCTTTGCAACGAGCCTGGCCCCAGCCAGCGAAAGCGCCCCTTACGTTCTTCGATGCGGTGGCCTTCCAGGCGCAGCAAGGCCGCCTTGGCGGCAAGACCGCCGCCGAAATCGGTCAGATCGCGGCTGCTGCCGATCAGGCGGTGGCAGGGGATGACGATCGGAATGGGATTGGCACCATTGGCAGCGCCCACCGCCCGGATGGCGCGCGGCCTGTCGATGGCCTGCGCCAAGGCGGCGTAGGTCATGACCTTGCCGAAAGGAATCTCCTGCAAAGCCGTCCAGGCGCTCTGACGAAAGGCGGTTCCCTCGGGCGCAAGAGGCAGATCGAAACGGCGCAATCTGCCGGCAAAATAGGCCTCTAGCTGGTCTGCGGCAGCGGCGAAGGCACTCGGAGCTTCCCGCCAGTCAGGGTCGGGCGGACGGGCCTGGCGGCCGCGCGAGAAGAGGATCTCGCTCAGCTGCTCGCCGTCGCCGACCAGAACCAGTTGGCCGATCGGGCTTTCGAGGCTGCGATAGAGGGTCATCAGAAGAGACTGTGCGCCAGGCGGTAGGCCATCAGTTCCTCCGGCAGCAAGACATACATCTGTGCCGGCGGCGCCTGCAGGGCATGGGTCCAGATCCTGGGATCGACGCCCCAGTGATCGAGCCGGGTCAGGATCTCGTAGTTCAGCCGCTGTACGTCGGCGACGGCGACATCGGCGCTGAGGTCCTGGGTATTGGCCAGGTAGGCTTGGTGCAGGCCGATCCAGGCGTCGCGCGCCACCCGCCGGCGTTCGCCCGCGGCCAGCAGCAGCGGGCAGGCCGAGGCGCAGTAGGCGCCCTCCGGCACCAGGGTCTCCATCGAGCGCGAGCGGATATAGTCGCCCATGGTCAGCGCCTCCTGCACCATACCGCCGGGCGAGACCAGCACCAGGACCTCGGCCCGCTCGTCATGCTGCAGATCGAAGCGGCGGAGCGCAGCTGCGCTGCCGGGCTCGATAGAGCCGATCGCCAGGATCCCCGGGCGCCCCTGCAGATCGGTGGTGCTGAACTGCATCGGCCCGCGGCTGGGCTCCAGCGCATCGCCGTCCGGCAGATGCGGCAGACCGCCGTCGGGGCGCATCGGAAAGGCGGTCGGATCATAGGGGCGCAGCTGATCGCCCGGCTCTGCGGGCGCCAGTGGCATGGGCACCGCCGGCCCTTCGCTGCCCAGGCGGTTCGGCGATTCCGGCAGGCCCGTCGGCCGTTCGGGTTCGAGCCAGCCGATCTTGGCACTGTCGGCGATATCCGACAGCACGATGCCCATAGCCAGCACAATCCACAGCCGCAGGATCCAACCCAGCGCCCGTCCGCCGACCGTGCCTTGCTGCGTCTCCACGGTCTAGCCCGCCCCGCGCCGCGCCCGGCTGTCGTCCAGACTTTCGACCTCGGCGCTCTCACTTGGCGGCGGTGCGTCCGCGGCGGGTGCCGGCGCGGTCTCTTCGGCCAGAGGCTCCGGCGGCAAGGGCGGGGCTTCACGGTGCCGCTGCGGTTCCAGTTCGGCACCCTGTGCGGCACGGGAGAGGCGGGACCAGGCCTCCAGCGCTGCCTGCAGATCCTTCAGGCTCATCGCCTCGTCGCGGCTGAGGTGGGTTTCCTGCCGGCGGATGGAGGCGTGCACCACCATCAAGATCAGCACCAAAACGCCCGGCAGCAGGTCGATGGCAATCGCACCGGCCCAGGAGGGCACGAAGTCGGCGGCATAGAGCAGCACGGCCTCCGCCGGCGAGAGTGGCGTGAAGCGCAGCGGCTGTACCGCCGGGCGGGCCAGGATCTCGTCGGCGGCAGCCGCCAGCACGGCAGAGGTCTCGTCCACCGTCGAGCGCACCTCCTCCAAGACCTGGCTCTGCCGATCGCGCAGGTCGGCGCTCAAGCCGGTCACCGCAGGCATGATGAAGGACCGCGACAGGTCTTCTGCCTGGCGGCGCACCGCCGGTGCGATCGAGGTCTGGGTAAGCGAGGCGATGACGCCGGCCAGCTTGACCGCCTGATCGGCGAAGCGGACCGTGCGCTGCTCGATGTTCTGAATATCGCCGACGACGGCGCGCATGGCATCCAGATGGCGGCTGCCCTCGGCGAAGAGGTTCTGCACCGGTCCGCGCGTGGCCTCTATCTGATCGCCCAACTGGGTCAGTTGCTGCGCCATCTGCGCCAGATACTGCGCCACGGTCCCCCGCCCGGACGAGCCGGTGAGCGCGCCGTCACTCTGCTCGCGCTCCGACAGCTGGGCGAAGCGCTGCTGGCCGATGCGGATGTCGGGCAGCAAGGACTGCGCGGCCAGTGCATTCTCATGCGCCTGCTCCAGGCGTTCCTGATAATCCACGACGGTGACCGCCATGTGCTGCTCCACCGAGGCGGCACCGGCCAAAGCGGCGGCATTCAGCCAGCTGGACATGGCCACGACCGCACCGCATCCGACCAACATGGCAGCGCTTAGCGCCAAGCGCGTGGCCCCGGTCCGCATCTGCGGTAAGAACTTCAGGATATAGGCCCAGAAGATGAAGATGCCGACCGAGACCGCACCGGAATAGACCACCGCGGCGCCGAAGGTCAGCAGGCCTACGCCATCCAACAAGCCGCGCACGCCGATATAGGTATAGACGCCGCTGGCCACCGCGAGCACGCCCAAGGCGGCCGTGGTCATGGTCTCCAGTCCGGCTATCCCCTGTCTCAGCTCGCGCGCCATGGGCTCCTCCCTCTGTATCGGGGAACGCTAGCATAAGCCGCGGGGCGGAAGTTGGGCAGATTTGATCTTAGCACCCGTCCGGACTATCTCTAGCCCATGCCTCCGCCCGTCTCCCGCTGACGACACGCGCCCTTCAAGGGGCATCCCACACATCCTCGGAGTGGACCCCCGCTGTGCCTACAGCGCGGGGCGGCTCCGGCTTTGGCCGGTTCGACCCCCCGGTCAGCCGGCCTCTTTGCAAAGCGAGAGGAGGTGGCGATGCCGCAAGACGAGGAGAACACAAGGCACGAGCAGAAGACGGAGCAGAAGGAGAGAGAGGAACGGAGGCGGAGGTTCGCCCAGGCTTTGACCCGCGATGCTTTCGGGCGGCACTACTGGGACGAGGACAAGGCGAAAGAACTGCGCCGGGCAGCGTTTCGAGACAGAAAGCGCAAGGAGGCCTAAACTCAAGGGATAGGTCGGGCCGCAAGTCCGGGCGGCCCGACCGCTCCCATCGTGCAACGGAGCGAAGCTTTGACCCTGGTGATGGCAAGCGTGGCGATGCCGGTCAGCCGCGACCTGGAGGCCAACCGGCGCGAGATCGGCCGCAGACTGCGCCTGGCAAAGGGGGCCGGCGCGCAGCTGGTTCACTTTCCCGAGGGCGCTGCATCGGGCTATGCCAAGAGCGAGATTGCCGGCTGGGACGACTACCCTTGGGCCCAACTGCAGGACCTCTTGGAAAGCCTGGCCGAAGAAGCGGGCCGGCTACAGCTCTGGCTCGTGCTCGGCGCGGCGCATCGCCTGACGGCACCCAATCCGCCGCACAACGCGCTCTATGTCATCGGGCCGGACGGGCGCCTTGTCGGCCGTTACGACAAGCGCCTCTGCTCGAACAGCGAACTGGCCGGCTGGTACAGCCCGGGCCTGGAGCCGCTGCTGTTCCGCGCCTCTGGCCATGCAATCGGCTGTGCGCTCTGCATCGAGGTGCAGTTTCCCGAAGTCTTCCGCGACTATGCCGAAGCCGGCGCGGACGCAGTCCTGCTCTCCTCCTACAGTGGCAATCCCTTCTTCTTGACCCTGGCGCAAGCGCATGCGGAGACCAACGGCCTGTGGATCGGATTTGCCGAAGCCGGTCGTGAAGCGACCTCTGCCATCATCGGCCCGGACGGGCAGCTTCAAGCCCACAGCAGCGACGGGATGGCAATCGCCACACTCGACCCGGCCGAGGCGCGTTGGGAGGTACCGCTGCGCAAGGCTCGGCCCTGGCGCCGCCAAGCCCGAAAGGGCGCGATCTATCGGGGGCCCTGGGACAGCGATCCGCGAAGCCGGAACCGCGATCGCTTCTAGCGAATGCGCCTAGACCACAAAAAGATGTGACCGGCTGCCGCCGGCACGCTAGCTTAGAGCATGATGACGTCAAATCGAAACGATTTGTCGTCTGAATCATGCTCTCCAACTTTGAAAAGTAGAGCAGATTCACGCGAGCAGGTGATTCCACCTGATCGCGAACTGCTCTAGACTGCGCGTCCAATTGCTCGAGCCCCCG
>JAVJSY010000036.1:0-62643 GCA_040219175.1 Kiloniellales bacterium | reverse complement strand
GCCTAGACCAAGATGATCGCAGATCGAAACGACCCGCGGTCTGAATCTTGGTCTACTTTCAAACAAGTAGAGTGCGATTCAGACGATAGATCGATTCGATCTATCGTCATCGCGCTCTAAAGTCTAGCCTGGTGCGATTTCCGGGCTAGCCGGCAAAGGGTGCTTGCGTCTCCGGGCGCAGGCGCCCGTTGCGGGGATCGGCCGTGCCGGCCCGCCACTCTTCCATGGCGGCGGAGAGGCAGGCGCCGAAGAGGGTGACGGCCCAGGCCATCTCCAGCCACAGCAAGGCGAAGGGCAGGGCGGCGACGGCGCCATAGATGGTCTGATAGCTGGATATGAAGACCACGTAGTAGGCAAAGCCAGCCTTCAGGATTTGGAAGAGGATCGCGGCCACGATGGCCGCGGCGGCCGCGTCCTTCAGCGGTACCCGGCGGCTGGGGCCCAGCCAGTAGACCAGGCAAAAGCCCAGCCACTCCATCGTCACCGGGATGAGCGAGCGCAAGAGGCCGATCTGCTCGCCCAGCGCATCGCCAACCTGTCGTTGGGTCTCGGCCATGAACTGGGCCGAGAAGGAAATGCCGATGGCGAACAGCATCGGCCCGAGGGTGAGGATGGTCCAATAGGCCATGAAGCGAACCGCCAGGCTGCGCGGTCGCTGCACCCGCCAGATCGTGTCCATGGCCTCGCTGATGGTGTGCAAGAGCATCATTGCGATAAATGCCAGGAAGAGCACGCCCCAACTGGTCAACTGCCGCGCCTTGGCGATGAAGTCGTTCATCGCAATGATGACGCTTTGCTCGACAGTCGGTATCAGGTAGTGCAGCAGGCGCTGCTGCACGGTTTCCTGCATCTCTGAAAAGGTTGGGAAGGCCGAAAGCAGGGTGATGCCGATGGCCAAAAGCGGCACGATCGCCAATGCCGTCTGGAAGGAAAGCGCGGCCGCGCGGGTGAAGAGGTCGCCGTGCCAGAAGCGCAGAGAAACATAGCGCCAGAAAAGCCAGCTGGCGTAGAGGCGATGCAGGACCCGCTGGCCAAGGCTCTCCGTTTCGGCAGGCCGGTCCGTCGTTGGATAGCCTTCGTGCCGATCGGCCATTTCCTCTTCGCTGGCTAGTCGCAAACCCGCTCTCCCTACCCCCGCGCTCCTTGACTTCGCTCGCCGTATTTCATCCTGCGCTTTGGTATTCTTGTAAATCAAGGCGGTGGGCCGGATAGCTTGTGCTTTTGCTAAGCTCTGTTGCGTTCCGGTTCGAAGTAGCGGGCCGGGGTCACCCCAAAAGCCTCTCGAAAGGCCTGGACGAAGGCACTCAGGCTTTCATAGCCGCAGTCGAAGGCAGCCGTGGTCACCGAGCGGCCGGCGGCCAGGCTTTCCAGCGCAGCCAGCAGGCGCGCCTGGCGATGCCACTGGCGAAACGTCATGCCGCAGTCGCTGCGTACGGCACGGATCAGGCTGCGCTCGCTCATGGCAAGGACTCTCGACCAGTCTTTGAGATTGCGTGTGTCCGCAGGGTCCTTGGCCCAGGCCGCCGCGATGCGCTGCAGGCGCCGGTCGCGCGGCTGCGGCAGGCGCAAGGGCTCGACGCTCTGCCCGCTGAGCTCGCTGATCGCCAAGGCCTCGAGCAGGGGGCGCTGCCGCTCCAGACAGGGTCCCTCGGTCAGGCGCAGGATTGTCTGGCGCAGCAGGGCGCTGACCGCGATCACCTGACAGCGCGGCAGCAGCTCCGCACCCCGCCCGCCGAGATAGAGCGTGCGCAAGGAGACCGCCGTGCGGCAGTCGATGGCGTGCTCCGTCCTGGGTGCGATCAAAAGCGCGCGCAGCGGCGGCAAGACCCAGAGATCGCCTTGCACGGAGACCCGCATCACCCCCTGCCGCGCATAGACCACCTGGGCCTCGTCGTGGCAATGCGGGGCCAGATAGACGCCGGCCGCGTGGTCGTCCGCCAGGGTGCGAACTGTGAGGTCGCTCGCCAGCATGCTCTGCATAGGGTTTGGCATTTTCACGACATAAATTGCCACCTTACCGTAAGACTGACAAGGCCGGGGCTGCGAGTGTTGGACACCCTCTCACCTGGCGAGATCCACCTGCCATGCTTCGCAAACCCAGCCTGATGGCCTTTCTCAATCTGGCGCACTTTGTCGATCACTATTGCCTGCTGATCTTTCCGACCGCCGTGCTGGGTTTGGCGGAGGGCTGGGGGCTGACCTACGACGTGGCACTTGCCTTGGGCAGCGGCGGATACATTGCCTTTGCGCTGGCCAGTCTGCCGGCGGGCTGGCTGGGCGATCGCTGGGGGCGCGTGGCCACCTTGCGGCTGTTCTTTCCGGGGCTTGCCCTCGGCTTGCTGGTGATCGGTACGGCAGAGGGCGCGACGCAGCTTGCCGTCGGCATGGTGCTGCTTGGCATTGCCGCTGCGATCTACCATCCCGTCGCCACCGCCTTGCTGATGCAGATCTCCGGCGGCAGCGGGCGGGCACTGGCGATCAACGGGCTGTGGGGAAACATGGGCGTGGCCGCCGCGGCGCTGGGCACCGGGGTCATTACCGCAGAGCTGGGCTGGCGCTGGTCCTTCATCCTGCCCGCCTTCGTCCTCGTTCTGGCGACCCTGGGTTTTCTCGTCTGCGTGCGCGAAGAGGCGTCTTCCTCGGCGCCGAAAGCGCGCTCGGCCGCCGGTGCGGCCAAGGTGGCCTTGCTCTCGCCCTGGCGTGCGCTCGCCCTGATCGCGCTCTCGGCCTTCTGTGGCGGTCTGGTCTTCAACGGCGTGACCTTCGCCCTGCCGAAACTCTTTGCCGAGCGGCTGTCCGACCATCTGCCGGACCTGGCCTCCTTGGGTCTGGTCACCGGTCTGGTCTTTGCGCTCGCCGGCTTCGCCCAGCTACCGGTCGGCCGCTTGCTGGATCAAAGCGGCGCGCGTCTGCCTCTGGTGCTGGCCACCGGCTTGCAGACGCTTCTGCTGGCGGCCCTCTTCATGACCCAGGGCGCCGTGGCGCTGCCGCTTGCCGCAGTCCTGTTGCTGCTGGTCTTCGGTGAGATCCCGATCACGGCCTGGCTCTTGGGCCATGTGGTGCCGCAGCGCTGGTTGGCGCGGGTCTATGGTGTGCAGCACCTGCTGTCGCTGGGTGTGGCGGCCCTGGTCCTGCCCCTCATCGCTTCGCTCTATGCCGCGACCGGCAGCAGCGGAGCCCTCTTCGGCCTGCTTGCGTTCGCAGCCGCCCTGGTCGCGGTCGCAGGCTTTTTCCTGCTGCGCGTTGGCAATCACTCCTCCGAAGAGGTTGCGCTCTCGCCGGTGCCGCGGAAGCCCTGAGCCACCAGATACATCTCGCTGGAATCCTTGCGGCTGGCCGGTGGCTTGGCGTGCCGTACGCTGGTGAAGCTCTTCTTCAGCAGGCTCAGCAGTTCCTTTTCCGTGCCACCCTGCAGCACCTTGGCAACGAAGGCACCCTTCGGTGCCAGCACCTCGAGCGCGAAGTGAGCAGCGGTTTCCGCCAGCGCCATGGTGCGCAGATGGTCGGTTCTCTTGTGACCGATGGAGTTGGCCGCCATGTCGGAGAGCACCAGGTCGGCCGCCCCCCCCAAGGCCGCGCTGATCTGCGCAGGCATCTCATCGTCAAGGAAGTCGCCCTCGATCAGGACCACACCCGGCAGCGGATCGACGGGCAGGAGGTCGATGCCGACCAGCCGGCCGCCGCGCGCCAGACCTTCGCCGCTCTTGTCGCTGCCCATAGCCTCGGACACGACCTGCAGCCAACCGCCGGGTGCGCAGCCCAGGTCGATGACCTTCTGGCCCGGTAGGATGAGTCCGAAGCGCTCGTGCAGCTGGGCAAGCTTGAAGGCCGCGCGCGAGCGATAGCCACGCGCCTGGGCCTCTTGCACGTAGGGGTCGTTCAGCTGGCGTTGCAGCCAGATTGTCGAGCCGACTGGTCGTCCCCGACCGGTGTGGACCCGCTGGCTGAGGCTGCGCCCGCTTGCACGTGTGCCGCCGCCGCGTCCACCTCCGCCTCCGCTGCGTCGGCGTCTCTGATCGCTCACTGTTGGACTGTCTCCGTTAAGCCGACACCATGTCGTCTACCTCGATCGGTAGAGATCTACCGGGCCGGCGCATGAGGCTCAAGAGGATGCCTTCGCGCACGCCGCGATCGGCGACCCTGAGCCGCGGGACGGGAAAGCGCTGGCAGAGTGCAGTCAGGATGGCGCAGCCGCTGACCACGAATTCGGCACGCTGCGGGCCGATGCAGGGATGCCGGGCGCGCTCCTCCTGCGACATCTCCAGGATCTGTTCGACCACGCTGTCGACGGTCTGCTTTGCCAGGAACGCCCCGTCGACCCGTCGCCGGTCATAGCGCGGCAAGCTCAGGTGCATGCCGGTCAGGGTCGTGACCGTCCCGGAAGAGCCCAGCATCTGCACCTGACCGCCGCGCAGTTCCTCGGTCAGGTGACTGCGCTCGAAAGCCCGGTCGAGGGAGTGCAGCACCTCTTCGACGATGCTGTCGTGGCCCGCGCGGGTGGTGGCCGCTGTGCCATAGCGCTCGAGCAGGGTGACCACGCCGAAGGGCAGCGAGGCGAAGGCAAGCGGCGACAAGCGGCAGCCGCCCGGCGCCGGCGAGACGGCCAGATGGCTGACCTCGGTCGAGCCGCCGCCGATGTCGAAAACCAGTGCGTGACGGCGCCTGGGGTCCAGCAAGGGTGCACAGCCCGAAAGCGTGAGCGCCGCCTCTTCGCGCGCCGAGATGACCTCCAGCACGATTCCGGTCTCCTCAAAGACGCGCTGCAGGAACTCCGTGCCGTTGGTTGCTTGCCGGCAGGCCTCGGTGGCCACAGCCCGAAGCTGGGTGACGGAGCGGCGCCTGAGTTTGGCCGCACAGACGGCCAGTGCCTCCAGCGCCCGCTCGATCGCCGCCTCGCTGAGTGCGCCGGTGGCGTTCAATCCCTCGCCCAGCCGGATAATCCGGGAAAAGGCATCGACGACATGAAAGCCCTGCCGTGTCGGCCGCGCCACCAGAAGCCGGCAGTTGTTGGTGCCAAGGTCGAGCGCAGCGCAGATCTGCTCGGGTCTCGAACGGCGGCGCCGTCGTCCCTCGCTTTTCTCTGCCCTGCCGACCGGCGCCTCCATTGCCATTCCCTTGTCAAGTTTCGCTTTTTGTCTTTGTTGTTTCGGCTTTGTTGCTCTTTCGAAGCCAAGCCTAACAGGGCAATGGGAAGCCGCCAAGCGCGCGCCGCGCTGCAATCGACCAACTTCTCTGCGCGCAGGTGCAAGTAGATGGTTGAAAAGCCAGCCCGCGCCCGCTATATCGCGCTCTCCGCTGCAGCGGCGCTCGGCGCTGCCCTTGGCCCTTGGGGGATAGTTTAGCGGTAGAACTCTCGGCTCTGACCCGAGCAGCCCTGGTTCGAATCCAGGTCCCCCAGCCAATGCCTCGTACAGCTTTCAGAAACTTGAGGCACGCATGCATTTGGATCTGACGCCGGATCGGCAAGAGATCCGCGATGCCGTACTGAAGCTCTGCAGCCGCTTCGGCGACGACTACTGGTTGACCCAGGACCAGACGGCGACCTTTCCGACGGCCTTCTATGACGCCGTGGCCGAGGGCGGATGGCTTGGCATCGCCATGCCGGAAGCACAGGGTGGTTCCGGTCTTGGGATTGCCGAGGCTGCCGTCATGATGCGTGCCATTGCCGAGAGCGGGGCGGGCATGTCCGGGGCCTCCGCGGTGCACATTCCGATCTTCGGTCTGCAGCCGGTCGTCGTCTTCGGGACCGAGGCACAGAAGCAGCGGATGCTGCCGCCCTTGATCCGCGGCGAGGAGAAGGCCTGTTTTGCCGTCACCGAGCCCGACGCCGGCTTGAACACGACCGAGATCAAGCTGCGCGCGGAGAAGACGGGCGATCGCTATCTCATCACCGGCCAGAAAATCTGGATCACGACGGCCCAGGTTGCCGACAGGATCCTGATCCTGGCCAGGACGACCCCGTTGGACCGGGTCGAACGCAAGACCGAGGGGCTCAGCCTCTTCTACACGCGCCTGGACCGGACAAAGGTCGAGGTACGCCCGATCCGCAAGCACGGGCGCCATGCTGTCGATTCCAATGTCCTCTTCTTCGACCGCCTCGAGGTGCCGGAGGAGGACCTGATCGGCCGCGAAGGGCAGGGCTTCAAGCAGATCCTGCAGGGGATGAACCCGGAGCGCATCCTGATGGCTTCGGAGGCCGTGGGTATCGGCCTTGCTGCCGTGAAGCGCGCGTCCGACTACGCGCGAGAGCGTATCGTCTTCGATCGTCCCATCGGGCAGAACCAAGGCATTCAGCACCCCTTGGCACGCTGTTGGATGAACCTGGAGGCGGCCAATCTCATGGTGCAGAAGGCAGCCGGCCTGTACGACGCCGGCAAGCCCTGCGGTGCGGAAGCCAATGCAGCCAAGTACCTGGCCGCAGAAGCAGCCTTCGAGGCCTGCGAGACCGCGGTCATGACACACGGCGGCATGGGCTACGCGGCCGAGTACCATGTCGAGCGCCTCTTGCGGGAGTCGCTGGTCCCGCGCATCGCGCCGGTGACGCCGCACATGATCCTGAACTACATCGCCGAGCGGGTGCTGGGTCTGCCGAAGTCTTACTGAGTTACACCATACGGCAGAGATGAAGACTCATTGCACCTGTTTGAGCGTTCAGACGCCACGCGGGGCTTATCCTCGCTGCGCTGCGGGCGCGCGGTCGCGCTTGCCAACCCGCGATGAGTTTCACTCAACGCGGGTTGGACTTACTCCGTCTTGGCGGGTGCTGCTAAAGCGGATAGATCCGCTCAACGTTGCCGTGCGCGATCATGCCGGCGATGCGCTCGGCGTCTGCTGCGGTGCAGTCGCCGGCGGCGATCCAGCCGTCCAGGATCTCCGTCAGGAAGCGATCGAACTGGATGCGGCCAAGGTAATGCAGCTCGGCCAGGCCGAAGGCATCGGTGCTGTAGAGCTGCTTGAAGAAGGGGCCCATCTCCATCGCATCGGCCAAGGGGCGTCGGGCCAGCGCGCCGGTGAAGTTCAGGGTGAAGCCGACGTCGTAGTAGACGTTGGAGAAGACCTCGGCCAGCCAGGCGGCCTCCCGCTCGAAGGGGTAGCAGTGCAGCAGGGTCAGCGGCACCGCCTTGGCTTCGGCTGCCATGATGAAGGGAGTGAAGTGCGTGGGGTCGCACCTAGGCATGATGACGTCCTTGTCGCCGACGCCGGTGTGCAGCTGCAGCGGGAAGCCGCGCTCGGCACAGAGATCCAGGGCGACGAAGAGGGCGTGGCGGATCAGAACGGAATCCTCCAGCCGCTGCCAGCCGGCCTCTTCGATCCGCTTGAGCCAGGCGCCGGCGGCTTCCAGCGCTGCATCGTGGGTCGGCGCCGTTTGATCGATGTCGAAGGTGACGCGATAGGCGACGATCGACTTGAGGCCGACGGCATCCTCCGCCCGCTGATGGAGGGTCTTCGCGAAATCCTCCAACAAGGACCTCGGGCTGTCTGCCTTGCGTGCCACCTCCTCCATCACCGCCTCGACCCGCACCACCTCGCGTGCGGTCGCGCCGGAGAGATCGGCCATGGCCGGCACGTCCAAGAGACTGTCGCTGCGGTGGCCGGTGTCGATCAGCAGCGAGGACATGCCGGCGGCGGTGAGAAGGCGGCGATTGACCGTCTCGCAGCCCAGGTCCAGGCGCCGCTCCATGTAGGCTTTCGGCGTGCAGAAGGGCTCGAGGTCCAACAGGGGGGCACAGTGCTTGCGGACCAGCAGGCCCAGGGGCTTGTCGAACTGCGTACAGCCGGGAACCGCAGGCCGGTGCGATTCGGAAATCAGAGCCTCGAAGGCCGGTCGTTCCAGGTCGCCACGCGCGACGGCATGGCAGTGATGGTCGATGTAGGTGTCGGGCAGTATCATCTGGATCGCCTCAAAAGGTCGAACGATAGCGGGCGAAGACCTCGGCCTCCGGTGTCTTCTCGGCGAAGGCCGCTTCCCAGCGTTTCAACGCCAGGTAGGTCTGCAGCATGTGCGCCGAGAACCAGCCGCGGGCGGTCTCGTCGGCCTCGAGGCTGTCGAGCGCGGCGCCGAGCGAGGCCGGCAGGCTGGTGATCCCGGCCGCCGCGCGGGCTTCGGGCGTCATATCGGCCGGGTCCTCGGTGATGGGGGCCATCAGCGGCAGGTCGCGACGGATCCCCTCCAGCCCGGCCCTGACCAGGGCGC
This sequence comes from Kiloniellales bacterium, assembly GCA_040219175.1. Classification (GTDB taxonomy): domain Bacteria; phylum Pseudomonadota; class Alphaproteobacteria; order Kiloniellales; family JACOMY01; genus JACOMY01. The sequence goes on along the minus strand of JAVJSY010000036.1, from coordinate 54,449 downwards.
CCAGCAGCAGATAGGGCGAGGCGGTACCGTCGGCCGGGCGGAGCTCGATGTTATGGCCGCGCCGCCGGCTCTCCTCCTCGCCCAGGCCCGGTGTGATCCTAAGCGCTGCCTCGCGGTTCTGCAGCCCGATGGCGCGGAAGCCGCAGCTCCAGTGGTGCGGCCCCAGGCGGTAGTAGGAGATCGGCGTGGGCGCCGAGAGCGCGATCAGGGCATCGAGATGCGCCAGGATACCGGCCGAGAAACGCCTGGCGACCGGGCTGAGGCCCAGGTCATCGCTGGGGTCGTAGGTCTCGTTGCGGCCCTCGGCGGACGCCAGGCTCAGGTGCACATGCGCACCATTGCCGACCGCATCCGGCCGGGGCTTCGGGGTGAAGGAGGCTGCCAGGCCGTGACGGCGGGCAATCTCGCGGATGGTCTCGCGCGCCATCAGGCAGGCATCGGCGGCCCGCAAGCCCTGCTCGGGCGCGCAGGCGACCTCGTACTGGGCCAGGCCATACTCCGGCTCGATGGTGTAGGTGGTGACCCCGGTCGCGGTCAGGGCGGATTCGAGATCGACCAGAAAGCCATGCTGCGCGCGGGCGGCCGCGAAAGAGAAAGGCGTTTGCGGCGCGAAGCCCTCGGCCTCGATGGAGAACTCATGCTCGAAGCTGGCAACCAGGGTCAGCCCCGTTTCCTTCCAGAGCTGGTCGAGTGCGTCCTTGAAGAAGCTGCGCCCGCAGCAGTCCCAGGCCTCCTCCGGGGTCTTCATGGAATTGCAGATGACGGCGGAAACTGCCGGGTTCTCGCTGTCGCCCGGAATCTCGAAGCGAGTCTCGAGGTCCGGGATTTGCCGCGCCTCGTCCATCGGCCCCCAGGGATTCTCCACGATGTCCTCGAAGGGCGTTAAGGCCTGCCCTGCACAGGCCCAGCCAAGACCATGGGCGGCACGTGCCGCCAGATCGCGCGTCGGCACGCCGCGTGTGCGCGTGATCCCGACCAGGTCGTGCCACAAGAGGTAGGTGATGCCGCTGTCGCTCATGTTGGCTGCTCCCATCCCATTCGACCACGAGGGCGTGTGACTGATCCCTCATTGGCGAAAGCCCCTGCCATCCTTCGCCGTCACCTGCTTGTCGCCAGACGCCGCTGGCCAACCGCAAGCCTTTGCTTTCGCAAGATTTCTCGTGACGAGACTGGCGCCCTTTCGTCCGCCTGTCCATTCCCTTCTGTGCGTGCGCTCGCGCGTCTTGTCGGGATCCTGCTTTCCATGCCCGCCTCGCTTTTCGTTGCGAATGGTGGTTTTTCTTGTCGATCGCAAGAGTATTGGGGAGCAGGTTTCCGGCCCTACCTATTGGACCGCCGTTATGATAGTTTGCCACATCAAGAATATGGTGACGCGTTATGACAAGCACCGATTCGGTTTTTCATTTTGTGATGATCAAGCCGACTCACTACGATGATCGGGGCTATCCGATCCAGTGGTTTACGTCGGCCATTCCGTCTAACACTTTGGCGGCCCTGAACGGACTTGCGATCGATTGCCAAAGACGGCAGGTCTTGGGCAAGGACGTCGAGATCCGTTTATCGACTTACGATGAGACCAATCAAAGAGTTGAAACTGCCAAGATCGCCAGGGGCCTCCGCCAAGCGGGCGGTCGTGCCCTGATCGCTTTGGTCGGGGTGCAGTCGAACCAGTTTCCGCGCGCGCTCGATCTGGCGCGCCGCTTCCGCGAGGCCGGCCTGCAGGTTGCGATCGGCGGATTTCACGTCTCCGGCTGCCTTTCGATGCTGAAGGAGATGCCGGAGGAGCTTTGCGAAGCCCAGTCGCTGGGGATCAGTCTCTTTGCCGGCGAGGCGGAGGAGCGGCGGCTCGACCAGGTCTTGCTGGATGCCTGGGCCGGAGATCTGAAGCCGACCTACAACTGGATGGCGGATTTGCCGGGTCTCGAAGGCGCGCCCATTCCCATCCTCCCGGCCGAGCATGTCAGCCGCACGGCGGGCTCCCACTCTTCCTTCGATCTGGGACGCGGCTGTCCCTTCCAGTGCTCCTTCTGCACCATCATCAACGTGCAGGGCCGCAAGAGCCGCTTTCGCTCGGCCGACGATTTGGAAAAGATCGTCCGCGAGAACTTTGCGCAAGGCATCGATCGCTTTTTCATCACCGACGACAACTTTGCGCGGAATCGGCAGTGGGAGGACTTCGTCGACCGGCTGATCCAGCTGCGTTGCGGCGAAGGCCTGGACATCAAGTTCGTGATTCAGGTGGATACGCTCTGCCATCGCATCCCCGGCTTTATCGAAAAGTGCGTGACCGCCGGTATCGATCGCGTCTTCATCGGGCTGGAGAACATCAATCCCGATAATCTGGTGGCGGCCAAGAAAGCGCAAAACCGCATCGTCGAGTATCGCGAGATGCTGCAGGCCTGGAAGCACCACAAGGCAATGACCTATGCCGGCTACATCATCGGCTTCCCCGGTGACAGCTACGACTCGGTCATGCGCGACATCGAGATCATCAAGGAAGAGCTGCCCCTGGACCTGCTGGAGTTCTTCTACCTGACGCCGCTGCCCGGATCGGAGGATCACAAGCGCATGCTGGAGGCCGGCGTCTGGATGCATCCCGACCTCAATCGCTATGACCTGAACCATGCCTGCGCCAAGCATCCGAAGATGTCGGAAGAGGAGTGGGATCGCGCCTACCGGGACGCTTGGCGAACCTACTTCACGCCACGCCATATGGAGCGCATCATGCGCCGCAACGCCGCCGTGGGCCGCAGTGTCGGCAACATCATGCTGCTGCTGGTCTGGTTCTCCGGGACCATGGCGGTCGAGGGCGTGCACCCTTTGGAGGGCGGCTTCCTGCGCCGCAAACATCGCCGCGACCGCCGGCCCGGATTCAAGGTCGAACCGGCTGTTCTTTTCTATCCCAGATACTGGGGCGAACTGATCTGGAGCCAGCTGCGTTGGGGCTATCGCTTCGCCCGGATCATACCCTTCTACATCAAGATCAAACGCGACGCCGAACGCAGCCGATACCGCGACCTGGCGCTGAGCTCGCTCGACAAGGAGAGCTTGGACGATCTGGCCATGATTGCCGAGACCCGGGGCGGTCAGGCAGCGCTGGCAAAGTCACGGCGGATGGATGCGCTGCTCCGCAAGACCTAACCCGGCATCCGTCCTGAGCTCGGCAGGTCCGGATCCAGCGGCGTAGACGGGATCTTGCTGTCGACGAAGATGCTGCGCTGCGGCTTGACCTGTTCCGGCTGGTCCATGTTGCCGGCGCGCAAGCCCACCATGCCCTCTCTGGCGCTGTTCTCGGAGAAGAGCTGCGAGCCGCAGGTCGGGCAGAAGGACTTGGTCATGGTCGAACCACGGTCGGAGCTGTGTTGATAGCTCTTGGTCGCGCCGCTGATCTTGACCTCGTCTTTGGGAACGAAGAGCAAGGTTGCGTAGGCAGCGCCCGTCAGCCTGCGGCAGTCGGTGCAGTGGCAGTTGATGATCATCGCCGGTTCCGCTTCGGTCTCGTAGGAAACCGCACCGCACAGGCAGTGGCCGGATAGCTTTGTCATTGTCTGTTTCCTCCCGCTCTCTCGAGCTTGCTTGCTATTGTGACTGACTGGGTGCCCAGTTAATGGCTGAGTGCCCAGTCCCAGTAGGCTTCTCGCGCTCGCTTGGTGATGGGACCGGGCTGCAGGCTGCGCTGCTCGATGCGCGTGATCGGCTGAACCTTGCCGAAGTTGCCGGTGGCGAAGATCTCGTCGGCATTGGCAAGCTCCTCGAAGGTCATGCGCCGCTCCTCCACCGGGATGCCGGCGTCGCTCAAAAGCTGGATGATGCGCTGGCGGGTGATGCCGTTGAGGAAAGTACCGTTCGGTATCGGGGTGATCGCCACGCCGTCCTGCACCATCCAGAGGTTGGCGGTGGCCAGTTCCGCGACATTGCCGATCGGGTCCAGGATCACGGCATTGTCGAAGCCCTTCTCTATTGCATCCGCCAAGGCCCGGCTGGAGTTGGGATAGAGGCAGGAGGCCTTGGCTTCGGTGGGGGCCGAGCCCGGAAGCGGGCGCACATAGGGCGACAGCGTGACGCTCATGGCGTCGGCAGGCGGCATCGGTGCTTCGAAGATGGTGAAGCAAAAGCGCGTGCTCTTGGCCTCGGGTATCACGAAGCCGCCCTCCGCCCACATGGTCGGCCGCAGGTAGAGCGCCCGATCCTTGGGAAAGCGCTTGCGCCCGTCTTCGCCGATCTGCTGGATCTCTTCGGCCCCCAATGGCGGGGCCAGACCCATGGTCGCGGCCGAGCGGATCAGGCGCCGGCAATGGCGATCCAGGTCCGGTGTCACGCCCTCGAAGGCCCGCGCGCCATCGAAGACGGTGGAGGCCATCCAGAAGCCATGGGTCATCGGCCCCATCATCGGTGGGTTGCCCTCGTGCCAGGCACCGTCGAAGAAGTGCCAGGCCTGCATCGCCGGCTTGCTTTGGTTGATCGCCACGTTCGCGTCCCTCGTCTCTGCTGGCTTCTCGTCTAGACGGAGACTAGCGGCCTCTGCTGCGCGGCACCATAGGCTGTTGGCCAGACTTGACCTGCGGCATCTGCAAGCTAGGGTCTGCGCCCGGACATGTCGGGTCGATAAGGAGAGCAGCGTGGGGACGCGCATCTATCATATGTGCAAGGCAGACGAGTGGCAGGCAGCCCAGGCCAGCGGCAGCTATGCCGGCTCCAGCCAGGACCGGGCCGATGGTTTCATTCATTTTTCGGCCTTGGATCAACTCGTTGTCAGTGCCGCCAAGCACCGTGCCGGTCAGGAAGGCTTGGTGCTGATCGAGGCCGACGCCGAGCAGTTGGGCGAGGCTTTGCACTGGGAGGCTTCGCGCGGCGGGGCCTTGTTTCCGCATCTCTACGGCGCGCTTGCGGTGACGGCGGTTACGCGCGCCTGGCCTTTGCCGCTGGATGCAGAGGGCAGGCATCGCTTTCCGGCCGACCTGGGCCTTGCGGGGTGATCGCTTCCCTGGGCTTCCGCCTCCTGCGCAGACTGCCGCCGGAGCGCGCGCACCGCCTCGCCATCTGGGGCCTGCGCCGCGGCTTTGGCGGACGCTCTTTCGTGCCCTATCCAAATCTACAGCAACGCCTCTTCGGCATCGACTTCCCCAACCCCTTGGGGCTGGCGGCCGGCTTCGACAAGAATGCCGAGGCCGCCGCCGCCCTGGGCGATCTGGGCTTCGGCTTCGTCGAGGTGGGTTCGGTGACGCCGCGCCCGCAGCCCGGCAACCCGCAGCCGCGCCTCTTCCGCCTGGCCGAGGACCAGGCCGTCATCAACCGCATGGGCTTCAACAACGATGGCATGGAGGCTGTGGCCGACCGCATCGCCAAGGCGCGCGGCAAGGGTATCCTGGGCATCAATCTCGGCAAGAACAAGGATAGCGAGGTCGCCGCGGAGGACTATGCCAAGGGGGCTGCGCGCCTGGGTCCGCTGGCCGACTATCTGGTGATCAACGTCTCCTCGCCGAACACGCCGGGCCTGCGTGCCTTGCAAGGGCGGGATGAGCTGGAGCGGCTGGTCACCGCCGTGCAGGAAGCCCTCTACGATGCCAAGTGCGACCTGCCGCTGCTGCTGAAGATCGCGCCGGACCTCGAGCAGCCGGATCTGGAAGACATCGCCGCCGTGGCGATGATCAGGTTCGATGCGATCATCGTCTCCAACACCACGCTCGCCCGGCCAGAGACCTTGAAGAGCCCAAATAAGAGCGAGACCGGCGGTCTTTCCGGCCGCCCGCTCTTCGCGCCCTCGACGGCGATCCTCTCGGAGGTCTATCGGCTGACCAAGGGCCGGGTGCCGCTGATCGGTGTCGGCGGCGTCGAGGACGTCGAGACCGCCTGGCAGAAGATCCGCGCCGGCGCCAGCCTGCTGCAGCTCTACACCGCCTTCGCCTACAAGGGCCCACCGCTGATCCTCGACATCCTGGAGGGCCTGATGGCGCGGGTTGAGAAAGAGGGCTTTTCGTCGATTTCAGAGGTCGTGGGCAGCGGCCTATCGGAGCCGCAAAAGGCTTAAGCCGTCCCCGTCAGTGCCCGGTCGATGGCGCCGGCCAGCTTCTCGACGATTTCCTCGATCTCGCTGTCCTGAATGATGAAAGGCGGGGCCAGCAGGATGTGGTCGCCCAGGCGGCCGTCGATGGTGCCGCCCATGGGATAGCACATCAGGCCGCCGGCCATGGCCTCGCGCTTGACCGTGGCGGCGACCTTGCGGGCCGGGTCGAGCGGGGCCTTGGTCGCACGCTCCTCGACCAGTTCGATGCCAAGAAAGAGGCCGCGGCCGCGGATGTCGCCGACATGGGGGTGCTGACCGAAGGCAGCGTCCAGGGCGTTGCGTAGCTTCTGACCCTTCTCACGCACCCGGAGCAGCAGATCGCGCTCGTCGATCTCGTTCAGGACGGCGACGCCGGCTGCGCAGGCGGCCGGATGGCCGATATAGGTGTGGCCGTGCTGGAAGAAGCCGCTGCCCTGCTGCACCGCCTGGTAGATCTTACCGCTGGCGAGCATGGCGCCGACCGGTTGCAGGCCGGCACCCAGGCCCTTGGCGATACAGACCATGTCCGGCTCGATCCCCTCCTGCTCGCTGGCGAAGAGGCTGCCGGTCCGGCCCATGCCGCACATGACCTCGTCCAGGATCAAGAGCACGCAGTGGCGGTCGCAGATCTCTCGAATCCGCTTGAAGTAGCCGGCCTCGGCCGGAACTGCGCCCAGGGTGGCACCGACCACCGGTTCGGCGATGAACGCGGCGACGTTCTCGGGCCCGAGCGTCTGAATCTCGCTCTCCAGCGCATTGGCGGCACGCAGGCCGTATTCCTCTGCGCTCTCGCCCTCCTTGCCGTAGCGGTAGTAGTGGCAGGGCTCGATGTGGCGCATGGCCGGCGAGAGCAGCGGCTCGAAGGGTTCGCGGCGCCACATGTTGCCGCCGGCCGAGAGCGCCCCCAGGGTGTTGCCGTGATAGCTCTGCTTGCGGGCGATGATGTAGCGCCGCTGCGGCTCGCCGATTTCCAGATAGTACTGACGTGCCAGCTTCAACGCCGCCTCTGTCGCCTCGGAGCCGCCGGAGACGAAGTAGACGCGCTCGATGCCCGCAGGCGCCAGGCGCACCAGCATCTCGGCCAGCTCTTCGGCGGGTTCGGAGGTGAAGAAGCCCGTGTGCGCGTAAGCGATGGTGTCGAGCTGCTGCTTGATCGCCTCGATCACCGGGCGCGCCGAGTGTCCCAGGCAGGAAACCGCAGCACCGCCGCAGGCATCCAGATAGCGCTTGCCGGTCGAATCGATGATGCGGCAGCCCTCGCCGGCGACGGCCAGCGGCAGGCTTCCCCGCGTGTTGCGCGGAAAGACGTGTGAGGCATCCATGGCTTGTGGCCTTCTCTTTGCTCTCTCGAGGCTGTGGTCGTGGGAGTTTAGGGCTTTGTGGCGCACTTGGGGAAAATTTGCGCCGCTGGCGGACGCGCGGCGCCATTGCACGTTGTGATGGCGCGGCCATTTCGGCACCATGCGCGCATCGCCGACCTGCACCGTCCAAGGGGAGAACGACCGATGACCGCCCTCAGAGGGATAACCGCCCGTCTGCCTGGCCTGGCTGCCTTGGCTTTCCTGGCCCTGCCCGGCAGCGGCCTCGCGCAAGAGACCGCAGAGGAGCGCTGTGCGGACCTAAGCGCATTGGTGATCGATGCTGTCCATGTCACCTCAACCCGGGTAATGCCTGCAGCCGACGGCAAGCCGGCCTACTGCGAGCTTCTTGCCACCGCGCGACCGGCGATCTCCATCGAGGTGCGCCTGCCGCTGGAGGATTGGAACGGCAAGTACTATCAGGTGGGCTGCGGTGGCTTCTGCGGCATTCTGGGGCGTGCGGACAAGGGCGACGGTTTTATCAACGCCATGGGCCCAGGCCTGGCCAAGGGCTATGCCACGGCGACCTCCGACAGCGGTCATCACGGTCTCTCGGTCGTCGATGCCGGCTGGGCCTACAACAACCCGCATGCCGAGCGCGATTGGGGCTGGCGTTCGATCGGCGAGACCCAGCGGGTCGCCAGAAACGCGATCAAGGCCTTCTACGGCAAGGGCGCTAGTCAGAAATACTTCCAGGGCTGCTCGACCGGTGGCCGCATGGCGCATATGGCTTCGCTGAAGTATCCCGAGGTCTTCAGCGGCATCATCTCCGGCGCGCCGGCCATGGACTACACCGGCCTGGTGGCCCTGAAGATGGCCTGGATCGACCAGGCCAACAGCGACGCCAAGGGCGAGGCAATCCTGAAGCCGGGCAAGGACGCGCTGATCGGCGACGAGGTCATGCGCCAGTGCGACGGCCTGGACGGCAAGAACGACGGCCTCATTGCCGACCCCAGGCAGTGCCAGGCCGATCTCTCGGTGCTGGCCTGCAAGGAGGGTGCGGATCCCAAGACCTGCCTCAGCCCGGCCGAACTGGGTGTGATCGAGAAGTGGCGCCAGGGTCCGCAGAACGCGGCCGGCGAGCAGCTCTATCCCGGCGGCATCCCGGCCGGCTCGGAGCCCTTCTGGTGGCTCTGGCTCACCGGCAAGGAGGGCGGGGGCGGCAAGCTGGTGCCGGTCTTCGCCAAGAACTTCGGTGCCTACATGGCCTTCCCCGAGGATCCCGGCCCGACCTATTCCACGCAGGACTTCGACTTCGAGACCGATCCGGCGCGGCTCGCCACCATGGCCGCGGTCTACAATTCGGACTCGCCGGACCTCTCGGCCTTCCGCGAGGCTGGCGGCAAGATGATCGTCTGGCACGGCTGGGCCGATGCTATCGTCACACCCTATAAGACGGTGGATTGGCATGAGAAGGCAGCCGCGGCCGCCGGCGGCGAGGAGGCGCTTGCCGAGAGCGTTCAGCTCTTCATGATACCCGGCATGGATCACTGCGGCCTGCTGCCCGGCCCCGGCGGCATCGGCCAAGCCAGCATCGACCCGCTGAGCGCGCTGGAGGCCTGGGTCGAAGAGGGCCAGGTGCCGACGACGATCCTGAAGGGGGAATAGCGCGCGTCCGATGCGGGGCGCTCTGCTCTTCCGGCCGACCGTCCCCTTCCTTGCCTCGCTGGCCCCTCAATCTTGAGCGGACCTGGCAGGGAAGCTGGCGGGATCGCTTCGATCCCAAGGCGTTGCATCGTGGCTCGCCCCGGTTCCGCCGCCTCACCCTGGGCAGTGACCGAGGCCTCGGGACAGGGCGGATTCTGGCTGGCTGATCTGCCTTTCGAGTGAAATCCGATCTCCCGCAACTGCATCCGAGTTGGATCAGCCTCCAGATTCCCTTCCGCTAGCGCCCGGGGGTTAGACGGCGAGGCAAGCTATCCCTTGCCTTTTCATGATTGCCTATCCAGTCTCCCGATGAACCCCGGGGAGACGGAATGACGGATCAAAAACCCAGGGTCGCGCTCTTCGTGACCTGCTTGGTGGACCTGTTTCGGCCGACGGTCGGCTTTGCCGCTGTCAAGCTGCTGGAGGAGGCTGGCTGTGCAGTCGAGGTGCCGGCGGCCCAGACCTGTTGTGGGCAGCCGGCCTACAACTCCGGCGACCGCAAGGACGCGGCCGAGATTGCGCGCAAGGTCGTCGCCGTCTTCGAAGGCTATGACTTTGTCGTGGTGCCTTCGGGCTCTTGCGGCGGGATGCTGTCGCACCACTATCCGGCTCTCCTGGCCGACGACCCGGCCTGGGCCGAGCGGGCCAAGGCGATGGCGGCGAAGACGCACGAACTGGTCTCCTTTCTGGTCGATCAGCGCGGTATGGAGAGGGTCGAGGCTGCCTTTGCAGAGACCGTCACCTATCACGACTCCTGCTCAGGCCTCCGCGAGCTGAAGATCAAGGAGCAGCCGCGTAAGCTGCTGGGCAGTGTCGAGGGGCTGCAGCTGACGGAGATGCACGACACCGAGGCCTGCTGCGGCTTCGGCGGCACCTTCTGCGTCAAGTATCCGGACGTCTCCGACAAGATCCTCTCGGAGAAGACCAAGACCGTACGCGAGACCGGTGCTGGAACCCTGCTGGCCGGTGACATGGGTTGCCTTTTGAACATGGCCGGCAAGCTGGCGCGCGAGGGCGCGCCGGTGAAGGCGCGGCATGTGGCCGAGGTGCTGGCCGGGATGGCCGAGGGGCCGGCCATCGGCGAGGGCAAGGGCTGATGCAGCCGACAAGCCTGGACTTCAAGGACAATGCCAAGGCGGCGCTGGCCGATCCGAATCTGCAGCGGGCCATGGCCAAACTGCGCGAAGGTTTCGTCAACAGGCGTGGGACCGCCACCGAGGCGCTGCCGGAATTCGAGGCGCTGCGCGACCAGAGCCGGGACATCAAGGACCACGTGCTGGCCAACCTGGATCACTATCTGGAGTGCTACGAAGAACGGGTCGAGGAGAGCGGCGGGCACCTCCATTGGTGCGAGACGGCCGAGGATGCGCGCGAGGCAATCCTCAGAATCTGCCGGTCCGTCGGCGCCAAGACCGTCACCAAGGGCAAGTCGATGATCGGCGAGGAGATCGCGATCAATCCCTTCCTTGAGGCCGCCGGGATCGAGCCGGTCGAGACCGACCTTGGTGAGTACATCGTCCAGCTGCGCGGCGAAACGCCCTCGCACATCATCGCGCCGGCCATTCACGTCACCAAGGAACAGGTAGCCGCCGACTTTCGCGACCGGCACACGGAGTTCCCGGCCGACCGTTCGCTGGACGAGGCGCCCACCCTCGTCGCCGAGGCCCGTCAGGTGCTGCGTCAGCGCTATCTGGAGGCCGATGTCGGCATCACCGGCGCCAACTTTCTGGTGGCCGAGACCGGCAGCTCCATCATCGTCACCAACGAGGGCAACGGCGATCTGACCCAGATCCTGCCCAGGGTGCACATCGTGATGGCGACCCTGGAGAAGCTGGTGCCGACCCTGGAGGATGCAGCCACGATCCTGCGGGTGCTGGCCCGCTCTGCCACCGGACAGGAATTCTCGACCTACACCACGGTCTCGACCGGGCCGCGGCGCGAGGGCGATCTGGACGGGCCGGAGCAGTACCACGTTATCCTCTTGGACAACGGCCGTTCGGAGATGCTGGGCAGCGAATTCCAGGACGTGCTGCGCTGCATCCGTTGCGGTGCCTGCATGAACCACTGCCCGGTCTATCAGGCTGTCGGCGGCCACAGCTACGGCTGGGTCTACCCGGGGCCCGTCGGCTCTGTCCTGACCCCGGCGCTGATCGGTGTCGAGCAGGGCCGGCACCTGCCCAACGCCTCGACCTTCTGCGGGCGCTGCGAAGAGGTCTGCCCGATGCGGATCCCGCTGCCCAAGATGCTGCGGCATTGGCGCGAGAAGGAGTTCGAGAAGCACCTCAATCCGGCGACCCAGCGCTTCGGCCTCAAGGCCTGGGCCTTCGTCGCCAAACGCCCGCGGCTCTATCGCTTTGTCACCCGCATCGCAGCCAGCCTGATGCGGACGAAGGCGGGCGGCAAGGGGCGGCTCAGCAGTCTGCCGCTGGCCAAGGGCTGGACCGCGCATCGCGATCTGGCGGCACCGGAAGGGCCGGGCTTCCTGCAGCAATGGCAGGCAAAGGGGCGTCGCTGATGGTTGCGCGCGACGCCATCCTGGGCAAGATCCGCAAGCGCCTGGAGGGCCGGCCGGGCCGGGCCGACATGGCGGCGATTGCCGAGCGCCTGGAGCAGCACCGCCCCAACCTGGTGCCCGCGCGCGGCCAGGTGCCGCTCGATCGGCGCATCGCGCTCTTCGAGGAAGCGACGCAAGCGCTTTCCGGCACCAGCGATCGGGTCGGGGATGTGAGCGAGGTTCCAGCCGCCGTTGCCCGCTATCTGCGCCAACAAAACCTGCCGCTGCAGGTCCGACAGGCCCCCGATCCGCGACTGGACGCCGTGCCTTGGTCGCAAGAGCCGCTGCTGCAGGTCGGGCGCGGCGTTGCTCGGCCCGAAGATCAGGTCTCGGTCACCGCCGTCGAGGCTGCGGTTGCCGAGACCGCGACCCTGGTCATGACCAGCGCGCCGGAAACGCCGACCAGCCTCAACTTCCTGCCGGAGACCCACATTGCCGTCCTGCGCACGAGCCAGCTGCACGGCACCTACGAAGAGGTCTTCGACGATTTGCGCGAACGTTTCGGACCCGGCGTGCTGCCGCGCAGCCTGAACTTCATCACCGGCCCGTCGCGCACCGGCGACATCGAGCAAACCCTGGAACTGGGTGCCCACGGCCCCCGTCGCCTGCACATCCTGCTGGTCGAGGATGCCCCGGAGAATGAAGGCCAGTAAGCCGAAGATTAGGCCGAGCGCGGAGGAGCTGGCGCTCTGGCGCAAGGTGGCCGAGACGGTGAAGCCGCTGCAGGACCGTCCGGTGCCGCCACCGGTCAAGCCGCCACCGGACATGGCAAAGCCGCGGGTCGTGGCCAAGGTGAGCCAGGCCGGCAAGCCGGCGCCGAAGCCTAAGATCAGCAGCAAGCCGAAAGCGAAGGCGCCGCTGGAGACCGGTCGTCTTGCCGACCTCGACCGGCGCACCGGCGATCGCTTCCGACGCGGCCGGATGGAGATCGAGAGCACCTTGGACCTGCACGGCATGACCCAGGCGCGCGCACATGGAGCCCTGCGCCGCTTTCTCCTCAGGGCCCACGGCAACGGCCAGCGCTGTCTTCTGGTGGTCACCGGCAAAGGGCGCGCCGGCCCCGGCAGCGGCGTTCTGCGCCAAGCTGTGCCGCACTGGCTCAACGACCCCGATATCCGCCCCATTATCTTGGCAGTCACCCCCGCCCAGCAGCACCACGGCGGACAAGGCGCGCTCTACGTCCTCTTGCGACGCCATCGGGAGGGTTCGTTTTCTTGAGATTGCGCAACGAAGACAGGAGGAGGAGCTGAGATCATGAGCTGGAACGAAGCCTCGGACCCCGTCTGCCCGGCCTCCCAAGGATCGGATGCGATCGAACAGCTGATCGTGCCGCGTGCTCGGGACCTGGGCGGCTTCTCTGTTCGGCGGGTCCTACCCTCGGCCAAGCGGCGCATGCTCGGCCCCTTCATCTTCTTCGATCACATGGGGCCGACCGACTTCGAACCCGGTCGGGGCATCGACGTGCGACCGCACCCGCACATCGGGATCGCCACCGTCACCTACCTCTTGGAGGGTGAGCTTCAACACCGCGACTCGCTGGGCACCGACCAGATGATCTATCCGGGCGCGGTCAACTGGATGATTGCCGGACGCGGCATCACCCATTCCGAGCGCACCAGCGCCCAGACACGGCGCGCCGCCAGCCGTCTCTCGGGCATTCAGACCTGGGTCGCCCTGCCCAAGGCCCATGAGGAAACGGCACCCGCCTTCGAGCATCACCCCAAGGAGGCTCTGCCGTTCCTGGAATCGGAGGGTGTGACGCTGCGCCTGATCCTCGGCCGGGCCTATGGCGAAACAGCCCCGGTCAAGACCTTCAGCGACCTGTTCTACGCCGACGCCGTCCTGCAGGCCGGCGTCAAGCTCGCCCTGCCCGATGACCATGAAGAGCGCGGTCTCTATGTCCTGGAGGGCAGCATTGCGGTCGGCGACGCTAGCCACGCGGCCGAGCGCATGTTGGTCTTCACGAGCGGTCGCCAGGTCACGGTGGAGGCAGGTCCGGCCGGAGCCCGCCTGCTGCTGCTGGGCGGTAAGACCTTCGCTGAGCCCCGTTACATCTGGTGGAACTTCGTCTCCTCCTCCAAGGAACACATCGAGGTCGCCAAGCAGGATTGGCGCCAGGGCCGCTTCGCCCTGCCGCCCAACGACGACCGCGAGTTCACGCCGCTGCCGCAAGACGCGTGACGCTCTGGCGAGGCCGAGTGACGCGGGTCGGCTTGGCACAGCACTTGCCGTGCGCTTCAGGGCTTTGCCTGGAGGCGGTGGTGACAGCATAATGGCTTATGCCGCTTGACGAGAACAGGAACCGCTGGGTTCACAGCACTTGCCCGCACGACTGCCCCTCGGCCTGCGCCCTGGAGGTGGAACTGCTGGACGAGCACCGCATCGGCAAGGTGCGGGGCTCGCATTCCAACGACTACACGGCCGGGGTCGTCTGCGCCAAGGTCGCCCGCTATGCCGAGCGGGTGCATCACCCCGACCGCCTGACGAGGCCGCTGCTGCGCGTCGGCGCCAAGGGCGAGGGGCTGGCTGCCTACCAGCCGATCGGCTGGGAAGAAGCCTTGGATCGCTGTGCTGCGGGCTTTCTGGCAGCCGAGGAGCGCTATGGCAGCGAGGCAGTCTGGCCCTACTACTACGCCGGCACCATGGGCTGGGTCATGCGCGACGGCATCAACCGCCTGCGCCATGCCAAGCGCTATTCCGGGCAGCTGAATTCGGTCTGTACCATGCTGCCGGAAGGCGGCTGGCTGGCCGGGGTCGGGCTCAAGGCCGGCGTCGATGCGCGCGAGGTCGCGCATTCCGACGTGATCGTCGTCTGGGGCGGCAATCCGGTCTCCACCCAGGTCAACCTGATGACCCACATCGCCAGGGCCCGCAAGGCACGCGGTGCCAAGCTGGTGGTGGTCGATCCCTACCGCACACCCACGGCAGAGCTGGCCGATCAGCATCTGATGGTGAAGCCCGGCACGGACGGCGCCCTGGCCGCTGCGGTGATGAACATCCTCTTGGCCGAGGATATGGCGGACCGTGCCTACCTGAGCCGCCTGACCGATTGGGACCAGGAGGTCGAGGCCCACATCCGCGGCTGCACGCCTGCTTGGGCGGCGGCGATCACCGGGGTGCCGGAGGCGGAGATCCTTGAATTCGCCCGGCTCTATGGATCGACGAAGCAGAGCTACATCCGCGTCGGCTATGGCTTTGCACGGGCCCGCAACGGCTCTGCCGGCCTGCACGCGGTCAGCTGTCTGCCGGCGATGACCGGCGCTTGGGAGGTCGAGGGTGGCGGCGCGCTCTGGGGGCATGGGGCGCTCTACAGGCTGGATCGCACCAACATCGAAGGCCTGGACCTTGTCGATCCGGCAATCAGAGTCTTGGACCAGTCTCGCTTCGGCCCGGTACTGACCGGCGACTGCCGAGACCTGGGCGAGGGGCCACCGGTCGCCGCGCTCTTCATTCAGAACACCAATCCGGCCGTCGTTTGCCCGGAGACCGAAAAGTGCCTGGCCGGACTGGCCCGCGAGGATCTCTTCACCGTGGTGCACGAGCAGTTCATGACCGAGACCGCGAGCTATGCCGACATTGTCCTGCCGGCCACCACCTTCCTCGAGCATGACGATATCTACACCCCCTCGGCCCACACCCATCTGCAGGTCGCCAAGAAGGTGATCGAACCGCTGGCCGAGTGCCGCAGCAATCACCAGGTGATCTGTGCGCTGGCCAAGCGTCTGGGCGCCGAGCATCCGGGCTTCGAGATGACCGCCTGGGAACTGGTCGACGACTGTCTGCAGCGTTCCGGCCGCGGCAGCGCCGAGGAGCTCTATGCGGGCGGCTGCAACCTGGACTGTGCACTACCCTTCGAGGAGGCGCATTTCTTGAACGCGTTTCCGCAAGAGGGCGGGCGCTTTCGCTTCAAGCCGAACTGGGAGGGGCTGGGCGGACGGCACGCCGAGATGCCAAACCTGCCTGGCCAGTTCGACGTGATAGATCATGCCGATCCTGCAAAACCCTTTCGCCTGGTCGCCGCCCCCGCGCGTACTTTCCTCAACAGCTCCTTCACCGAGACTCCGGGCAGTCGCAAGCGCGAGGGGGCGCCCAGCTTGCTGTTGCATCCCGATGTCTGTGCGCAGATGGAGATCCAGGCCGGCGACCTGCTGCGGCTTGGCAACGACCTGGGCGAGATTCTGATCGCCGCCGAACCCTTCGATGGGGTGCAGCCCGACGTCGTGGTTTGCGAATCGGTCTGGCCGAACAGCGCTTTCCAGGGCGGGCGCGGGATCAACACCCTGGTCTCGGCCGAGCCGGGCTATCCACGCGGCGGCGCGGTTTACCACGACACGGCGGTTTGGATTGCGAAGGCGTGATGCAGATGAAGCGGCCCTACATCATCGTCTTCGGCAACGAGAAGGGCGGGTCGGGCAAATCGACCACCGCGCTGCACATCATGGTCTCCTTGCTGCGCCAAGGAAAATCGGTCGGCTCGATCGACATCGATGCACGCCAGGGCACCCTCTCGCGCTATCTGGAAAACCGGCAGATCTTCTCGCGCGATACCTCCATCCGCCTGCCGATGCCGGACAATCAGCGCCTCTACCGCAGCGAAGCCGACAGCCGCATCGAAGCCGAGGCGGAAGAACGCGATCGCCTGGATACGGCGCTTGCCGGGCTGGGCGACAAGGACTTCGTGGTGATCGACACGCCCGGCAGCGACAGCTTCCTCTCAAGGCTTGCCCATCAGCGCGCCGATACCCTGATCACGCCGCTCAACGATTCCTTCATCGATCTGGACCTGCTGGGCAAGGTCGAGCGCGACGGGCGCCGCATTCGTGAGCTCAGCGTCTATAGCCAGATGGTGTGGGAGCAGCGCCAGACCCGCGCGCGCGACGGCGGCCGGCCGATCGACTGGATCGTCATGCGCAATCGCATGTCGCAATTGGATGCCCGCAACAAGCGCGACGTCGCACAGGTGTTGCCGCTGTTGGCCAAGCGCATCGGCTTTCGCCTGGCGCCGGGCTTCTCTGAGCGGGTGATTTTTCGCGAGCTTTTCGTCAAGGGCCTGACCTTGCTGGACTTGAAGCAGAGCAAGACGGCCATGACCATGAGCCATGTGGCGGCCCGCAACGAGGTGCGCACCCTGCTGGAGATCATGGCGCTGCCCGGCGTCGCGATTGCCACACCCGACCCTGCACCAAGCCTGCACCCTGGCGAGCGGGTTCGCGTCGCTCCACATTAAGGCGCAGAAGGTTGTGTTGCTTGAGATGGAGGTAGGCCATGGCACGAGAGGTATCGCGACCCGGCACCTCGACGCCGGGGGTCAGTAAGGAAAACGAGGTCACCGACTTCCTGTCGAAGCTGCAGGCGCGCGGCGGCGAGGCCGGTGGCGGCCGGCTGATCTTTGCGCTCGACGCTACGGCCAGTCGCCAGCCGAGCTGGGACCAGGCCAGCCACCTGCAGGCCGAGATGTTCACCGCCGCCCACGCTCTCGGCGGGCTTTCGGTGCAGCTGGTCTTCTATCGCGGCTATCGCGAGTGCAAGGCGAGCCCCTGGCTCAATGACTCGGCCGAGCTGCTGCGGCGCATGACCTCGGTCTCCTGCCGGGCCGGACACACGCAGATCGAACGCATCCTGCGCCACGCCGCCAAGGAAGCCCGCAAGGCCAAGGTCGATGCTCTGGTCTTCGTCGGCGATGCGGTTGAGGAGGCGATCGACGATCTGGGCAATGCGGCCGGCGAGCTGGGCTTGCTTGGCTTGCCCTGCTTCATGTTCCACGAGGGGCATAACCCGCGCGTGCGCCAGGCCTTCGAAGAGGTGGCCAAGCTTTCGGGCGGGGCCTGCTGCAGCTTCGATGCCAGCAGCGCCGGCCAGCTGCGTGACTTGCTGGGCGCGGTTGCCGCCTATGCCGCCGGCGGCCGGCGCGCACTGCTGAACTACGGCGCCAAGCGGGGTGGGCCGGTGGCTTTGCTGACCCGGCAGGTGCGCTGATGCCTTATCTGCTGCTCGGTCTGGCCTTGTTGGTAGGCGGTGTTCTGATCGCCTATTGGTTCAGCCGGACCGACCCCAAGCAGGTGGCCAAGATGATGAAGATCGTCGCACTGGTTCTGCTGGCAGGCGTGGGAATCCTCTTCGTGGTAGCCGGTCGGGCGCAGCTGCTGGCCGCGCTGCCGATCATCGCTGCCATGGTCTGGCGTTTCTGGCCGGCCTTCAAGAGCTTGGGGCGACGCATGTCGAACGGCGGGCCTGCGGGATCGAAGGTGCGCACCCGCTTCTTCGCCATGAAGCTGGACCACGAGAGCGGCCATGTCGACGGCGAGATCCTGAAAGGCGACTATGCCGGACGCCAGCTCTCGGAGCTGTCCCTGGCCGAGCTGCAGGCGCTGCGCGGCGATGTCTCCGGCGATCCGCAGTCTCTGGCTCTGATCGAGGCCTATCTGGACCGCCGCGATCCCGATTGGCGCGGGGCTGCCGGTGGCGGCGAGGCGAGAGCCGCGGCCAGCACCGGCTCCATGACTCTGGAAGAGGCCTACGAGGTGCTGGGCTTGGAGCCCGACGCCGGGGCTGAGGAGATTCGCAGCGCCCATCGCCGGCTCATGCAAAAGCTGCACCCCGACGCCGGTGGCTCTGATTGGCTGGCCGCGAAATTGAATGCGGCGAAGGATCTCTTGCTGGGGCAGTAGGGCTGCGAAGCAGGGTTGCCTGCATCGACGCCGGCACGCTGCGGTTACGCCGGTCGCAGGACCTTGTTCAGATAGTCGTTGAGCCCATCCAATCGTCTTGTGCGGTAAGCGATGTAGCCATCCGGCCGGATGAGATAGAGGCCGCCGTTCTCAAGACCGTAGCGCCGCATCAGGCTGCCGCTGGAGTCGATGATGCGTGATGTGTCCTCGTGGGTTTCCGCGGCACCCGTCGCGCGCGCCACCAGGTGGACGTCGATCCAGTCCCCCGCGTGTTTCCTGGCCGCCTGCGCACAAGCGCTGGCCCTGTCGAGGTCGTCGGCAAAGATCAGCAGGCAGTGCTTGGGACCGCCCAGAAAGTGGAAGAGGTCGCGGATCCGGCCTTCGTGTTGCAGCCCCCGAACGTCGTGTGCCTCCAGACCCGGTCTTAGGTCGGGCGGCAGTCCTGGGTCGTCGTCGCGGCTGAGCGGGCTGGCGCCGTAGTCCAGATCCAACTCTTCGAAGTTGCGCCGAAAGGCCAGCAGGTCGTCGGGCTGCATTGCAAAGCCATCGAAGAGGGCCTGGCGTTCTTGTGCCGACATAGCAGGGTAATTCTCGCCCGGTTCCGTCAGGTCGCGCGATCCCTGGATCATCTCCTCCGCAACCGGGCGGCGCTCGGCCTCATAGCTGTCGAGCAGGGCTTCGGACATCAGGCCGCGTTTGGCGAGCGCCAGCTTCCAGGCCAGATTGCAGGCGTCTTGGATGCCGCTGTTCATGCCGTGCCCGCCGACCAGAGAATTCAGATGTGCGGCATCGCCGGCAAGGAAGATGCGACCCTGTCGGTAGCGCTCGGCCAGGCGGTAGCTGATCCGGAAGTAGGTCAGCCAGCGCGGATCGCTCAGCTGGAAGCCGCCGCCGCTGCGCCGCTCGACCACGGCCTGCAGCTCCTCCAGACTGGGCGCTTCCTGCGTCGGGTGATCCTCGGGCATGTTCGCAAAGATCTGGCGACGGCCGCCGTCGAGGATGGCGAAGATCAGCCCGCCCTCTTGGTGCAGAAAGTAGAACCAATGGCTTGAGGGCTGAGCCTTCTCCGCCACCACGTCGCCCAGGATATAGGGATAGCGGCTCTGGCTGCCGGGAAAGCCGATGCCCAGCAGATGCCGGGTCGTGCTGTGCGCCCCGTCGCAGCCGACCAGCCAGGCGCTCTCCAGGCTCTCTTCGCTACCGTCCTCACGCCTGATGCGCGCGCGCACGCTCTGCCCATCCTGCTCGAGGGAGACGAGGTCGCTGCTGCGCTCCACCGCGACGCCCAGCTCTCTCAGCTTGCCTTCCAGCAAGACCTCGATCTGCACCTGCGAGTAAGCGATGCCGAAAGGATAGGGGGACTCGACCGGCGGATCCTCGCTGGTCATGACGAACCTGCCCTCGGCGAAGAGGTGCATGCCGGTCAGCGGCTGCCCCTTGGCCACGATCTCCTCCGTGATCCCCAGGTTCTCGAAGAGCTCCAGCGAGCGCGCATGCAGCAGGGTGGCGCGAGAGTTGGGGTCGATCCCGAGCGAGCGATCGACGATGCGGACCGTCAGTCCCTGGCGCCTCAGCCTGATCGCCAGCATCAGCCCGGTGGTGCGCCCACCGACGATCAGGACGTCGGTTTGATCGGAACCACGGTTCATCGCCGTCAAGACTGGCCTGCTAGAGCAGATCGCGATCAGGTGGAATCACCTGCTCGCGTGAATCTGCTCTACTTTTCAAAGTTGGAGAGCATGATTCAGACGACAAATCGTTTCGATTTGACGTCATCATGCTCTAGACCCCCGCCACGGTCAGCCCGTCGATGCGCAGCGTCGGGGCGTCCATGCCGGTGCGGAATTCCAGGTCGTTGGCGGCGGTCAGCGTGGGGTACATCTCCAAGAGGTTGCCGGCGATGGTCAGCCCGCTGACCGGAAAGGCAATCTCGCCCTTCTCGATCCAGAAGCCCGACGCGCCGCGGCTGTAGTCGCCGGTGACGTCGTTGACGCCGCGGCCCATCATCTCGGTCACGTAGAAGCCCTGGTCGATCTCGCCGATCAGTTCTTCCGGCGTCTTCTCACCGGGCTCCAGGAAGAGGTTGGCGGGCGAGGGCGAGGGCGGGCCGCCGGTGCCGCGGGTGGCATTGCCGCTGCTCTCCAGGCCCAGCTGGCGGGCGGTGCCCAGGTCCAGGAACCAGCCGGTCAAGACGCCGTCGTCGATGATGGCGCGCTCGGCGCCGGCCAGGCCCTCGGCATCGAAGGGGCGCGAGCGGCGGCCGCGGATGCGGAAGGGGGCGTCGATCACCCGGATCCCGGCCGGCAGGATGCGTTCGCCCATCTTGGTCTTGAGGAAGGAGGTGCCCCGCGCAATGGCAGAGCCGTTGATGGCGCCGGCCAGATGGCCGATCAGCGAGCTGGAGACGCGCGGGTCATAGACCACGGGCACCTTCACCGTTTCCACCTTGCGGGCGTTCAGGCGCTTCACCGTCCGCTCGCCGGCCTCGCGCCCAACGTCGGTCGGATCGCGCATGTCGGCCAGGTGCAGCGCGCTGGAGTAGTCGTAGTCGCGCTCCATGTCGTCGCCGCTGCCGCCGATGACCGAGGCGGAGACGAAATGACCGGTGCGAGCATAGCTGCCGGCAAAGCCGTTCGAGGTTGCCATCGCCACCTCGCTGCGGCTCCAGCTGGCATCGCCGCCCTCGGAGTTGGTGATGCCCTGGACGGCCCGTGCGGCCTCTTCGCAGGCGAGCGCGCGCTCGGAGAGCTCTTCTGGCGTCGGCTCCACCGGGTCCTCCAGGTCGAGGTCGGGAAAGACTTTGGTTAGCTGCGCCGGCTCGGCCAGACCGATATAGGGGTCTTCCGGCACCGCCTTGGCCATGGCGACGATGCGATCGACCAGGGCGTCCAGCGCCTTCGGGCTGAAGTCGGCGGAGCTGGCGGCGGCCTGGCGCTTGCCGATCAGGATGCGCAGTCCGATGTCCTGGTTCTCGTCCCGCTCGCGCCGCTCCGGCGCGCCCAGGCGGACTGATTGCGCCATGCCGACGGAGCGGATGAAGACCGCATCGGCGTCATCGGCACCCTTGCGCTTGGCCAGCGCCACCAGGTCGGTCAGTCGGTCGAGGATTGCGGGATCGGTCGGCAAAGGAAGGCTCCTTGGAGATTCTGGGTTGGAGATTCTGGGAAGATTCTGGCTTGGCTGTGCGTTAGGAGGTAGCCCTTGCGGTCGCTCGCGCCAAGGGCTGAGAGAAAAAACTACTTGCGCCAGATGTTCTTGCCGCTGCCGGGCAGGCCCAGCTTCGACCAGATCCGGTCGACCCGGTCGATGATCTGGTCGTCCATGCGCAGTTCGCGGCCCCACTCTCGCTCGGTTTCGGGCGGCCACTTGTCGGTGGCGTCCAGACCGATCTTGGAGCCCAGCCCCGACACCGGCGAGGCGAAGTCCAGATAGTCAATCGGCGTGTTCTCGATCACGGTGATGTCGCGCGCCGGGTCCATGCGGGTGGAGACCGCCCACATGACGTCCTTCCAGTCGCGCGCATTCACGCTCTCGTCCACCACGATCACCCACTTGGTGTACATGAACTGGCGCAGATAGCTCCAAACCCCCAGCATGATGCGCTTGGCATGGCCCGGATAGGCCTTCTTCATCGAGACCACGGCGATGCGATAGCTGCAGCCCTCCGGCGGCAGCCAGAAATCCACGATCTCGGGGAACTGCTGCTGCAGCAGCGGGATGAAGACCTCGTTCAGGCCTTCGCCCAGGACAGAGGGCTCGTCCGGCGGGCGGCCGGTGAAGGTCGAGAGGTAGATCGGCTTCTGCCGCCGGGTGATGGCGGTGATGGTGAAGACCGGAAAGGGCTCGACGGCGTTGTAATAGCCGGTGTGGTCGCCATAGGGGCCCTCGTCGCCATAGTCTTCCAGGCTGACATGACCCTCCAGCACGATCTCGGCTTCGGCCGGGACCTTCAGGGGGATGGTCTTGCAGTCGACCAGCTCAACCTTGCGGCCGCGCAGCAGACCGGCGAACTGATATTCCGAGAGCGTGTCGGGCACAGGGGTGACGGCAGCCAGGATGGTGCCGGGGTCGGCGCCGATGACGGCCGCAGCGGGCAGGGGCTCGCGCTTCTCCAGGCCCCAGCGGCGATGGTGCTGGGCGCCGCCGCGGTGCTTCAGCCAGCGCATCAAGGTGCGCTTCCGGTCGAGCACCTGCATGCGATAGATGCCCAGGTTGAAGGCGTCCTCCTTCTTGTCCGAGGGGCCCTGGGTGACCACCAGGGGCCAGGTGATCAAGGGCGCCGGTTCGCCCGGCCAGCAGGTCTGCACCGGCAGTTTGTTGAGATCGATCTCCTCGCCGGTCTCGACCACCTCCTGACAGGGCGCCCGGCCGACGCTCTTCGGGCGCATGGCCATGACGGTCTTCAAGAGCGGCAGGTAGTCCAGGGCCTCGCGGAAGCCGCCCGGCGGCTCCGGCTGGCGCAGGAAGGCCAGGGTCTCGCCGACCTCGCGCAGGCCCGCAGGCTCGCGGTCCATGCCCCAGGCCACCCGCTCCACCGTGCCGAAGAGATTGACCAGGACCGGCATGTCGTAGGGGCGACCGTCGGGATGCACGACACGCTCGAACAGGACCGCCGGGCCACCCTCGGCGAGCAGGCGCGTTTGAATCTCCGTCATCTCCAGAACGGGAGAGACGGGATGGCTGACGCGAATCAGGCGTCCCTCGCGCTCCAGGCGCTCGATGAATTCGCGTAGCGATCGATAGGGCATCTCGGCTTTCCTTCCCACCGCGCGGTACGCGCTTACTTCGATAGGGGCCCACCGCGCGGTACGCGCATACTTCGATAGGGGCCCACCGCGCGGCACGCGCTTGGTTTCGATAGGCGATGGAGCCGGGCCGAATCTATCCAAAACCGAAAGCGAACGGCCCTATTCGGCCCCTGCGGCTCGAAAAGTGTCGTTCACGGTTTATTGTCTTATATGTGTCATATTCGCAACTCTAAGATCTGGCAGGCTATTTCGGGATGTAGAGATCAGGATCATGCGGCAGAAGTTGCCAAAAGTCGTCGCTAAAGAATGCGGATGCGACTCCTTGCGGTATCCCGGGTCCACAGCTGCGATCTCTCTTGATCGGCCCTGCAAAAGCCTCATGCCTGTTTGGCCGGCCGGCTTCCTATTCTATGCGTGATGGCGGCTTGCAGCGGCCACGAAAGGTCATCACACTGAATTCGCCAAGAACGTGACCAGTCAACCGGCCGCGTCGTGCGGAGAGGGTAGGGCAATGCAACAGTACTGGGTTGTTGGGAGTGAGTATACGACCACCCATTTCACAGCCGTCGTTCCGGGTAAGGATGAAGAATGGATCGGTCCCTTCCCGGATTACACCGTCGCCAAGGCGGAATGGCAGAAGCGGTCGTGGCAGAAAGTCGACAACTGCTTTTCCAGATACCGCATTGAGTGTATGAGTGACGACTGTCCTCCTTGCTCTGACTAAGCGGGCGGCGACAAGACTTGGTCGCTCCAGTTTAGTGGGGTCGGGACGAAGAAAAAGGCCAGTTGGATGATTTGGGCTCTGCCGCAGGATCCGGAAGAGCTGCTGACGCTGGCCCTGGATTATCCCTACGAGGCGCCGGAGTGGTCGTACCTGCTGCGCGCCGGTGCCTTGATGCCCCTGACTGATCGGCAGGAAGGCGGTCTTTTCGAAGATCGCCATGCTGTCGTGGCGCATGGTTCCAACCGCGCACCCGACCAACTGCTGCGCAAGTTCGGCAGCAACGCAACCATCCCCGTAACCTATGGCTGGCTGTCGGGCTACGACGTGGTCTTCGGTGCCCACGTCGCCCGCTATGGCGCGATTACCTCGACCCTGGCGGCCATCCCCGGCTGCCAGGTGCGTATCGCCGTTACCTGGCTCACCCGCCAGCAACTGGCGCGCATGCATGAAAGCGAGCGCATGAACTATAGCTACGGCCATCTGCCGGCCTTGGCCTTCATGCCGGAAGTCGGGCCACGGCCGGAGACCTTGAGCAGCTATGTCGGCAACCGCGGCGCCCTCTTGCTGGAGGGCGGACCGGTCGGCCTGGAGGCGGTCCAGGCGCAAGGCCGCCCGCACATCGCGATGACCCAGCGCCTGATGCAGCAGCAGTTGATCGACCTCTATCTGCCGGGGCGGAATGTCATGGAGGTCATCATGGAGCGGGTGTCCGACGCCGACCTGCGCGCCGGCTTCGCCGCCCGCCTACCGGGCAGCGGCATCGAGGACCTCGGCGATTTCAAAGCGTTGAAACGCCTGGATGGCCTGCTGGAGTAGGACCTGCTATCTCCACCGCGTACAGGCGGACTGACGGGAATGCAGATCGCGCCGCCAGGTCACCTTCGCCTACTCACAACAGCCCTCGGCATTGCGGCTGGCCTTGTTGCCGCCCGGCGGCAGGTCCATGGTGGGGGCTGCGTCGAAGAAGCCGTTGGGCATCAGCTTGAAGCCGCTGTTGATGCAGGCCTGCACCGGGAAATCCTCCGGGCGGGGCAGGTGGTGCAGGCCGAAGACGTGCCAGGCGACCAGGTCCTCGTCCTCGAGAGAGCGGTCTTGGGCGGCGAAGGTCGCAACGCCGTCGCTGCCGTCGGAGTGGTTCACGTACTCGCCTGCGGCATAGCGCTCTTCCGGGTGAAAGCGGGTCACCCAGAGGTGGTTGTAAATGAAGCCTGAGCGCTTGCCCGAGTGGCCCTCGGGCGAGAGGAAGGGCGTGATCGTGTGGCTGGGGTCCAGCTTGTAGGCGGTCTTCTTGCCCACCGCGTTGGTCCGCTCGGCGCTCTGGAACTTCCAATAGCGCTGGCTGGTGGCGTCGGCCTTGCGTCCGCCCTCGCGCGCAAGCGGCGTCTCCTCGACGTAGAAGGCATTGCCGTGGGGATTGTCCGGGCCCATCGGCAGGGCCTTGGTGTTGCACTCCACCACGCTGTTGCGGTCGCCGTCGACGGCCATGTCCAGGCGCGCGCAGAAGAGGTGCTGGTGCACCTGGCCGACCAGACCGGGCTTGACCTCAACGCCGAACTTGGAGGGCTGGCCGGGCGCGCAGGCGACCGTGTTGATGATCCCGGTCGCCTTCATCTCGAACTCGAAGGTGCCGTCCAGATAGAAGTACCAATAGGCGCCGTATTCGTAGTTGCCGACCGTGGCGATGGAAGAGACCACCAGCCGGCGGCCGCGGCGCACCTCCGTCTTGTCGGTGCGGAAATCCCAGTGCTTCCAGAGGATGCCGCTGTCTTCCTCGTGGATGCAGATCGCGTTGGGAATGGCATAGGCCTTGCCGTCGGGATCGTTCAGCCAGCCGTCCATGTAGTGGATCGTGCCCAGGCAGTCGCAGCCGAGGGTCAAGGAGTTGGTGAGCTTGCCCAGGCCATACTCGCCGATGTCGAAGACGCTCTTGCGATAGTGGCCGGATTCCGGGCTGCCGTAGGGCACCACCATCTCCGACAGCGAGGCGCGGTAGATCAGCGGGCGGCCCTGCACCTGGATATCGTGCAGGGTCAGGCCTTCGCGCGCATTGAAGCCGATGTGCAGCGACCAGTCGTGCCAGGAGAGTGTCTGGCCCTCGACGCGAAAGCTGACGCCCTCGGGCTGCACCACGTCGATGGTCCTAAGATCGTCGCGCACGCTCTCTTGAAACTGTGCTGCGTAGTTGCCGTTTCCTTTGGGGATCGCAGCGCCGCCGTGGTCGTCGATGCGCAGCACCTCACCGGTCTTGATGTCGACCAGCGCGTTCAGCCCCTCGATCGGGTGGGCATAGAGGTTGTCGTCTTCGAAAGAGCGCACCCAGGCGAAGGTGTGGCAGATATGCCGCCCCTCTTCATCTGCGACCCCGAAGTTGCCGCCGGACCAGGGATCGACGCAGACCAGGCTCATGTCGGTGACGCCGCGGGCCTTGCAGGCGGCGATGAAGCGCGGGTCGGACTTGACCGCGGCCTCGACCTCCTCGAACTCCTCCAGCTGGATCATCGGGCAGGCCTTGGGCAGATGCTCGATCGAGAGCAGCGCGTTACGGGTCAGCGAGACCAGACAGCGCCAGACGCCGATGCCGCGCCTGGAATAGACGTTGAGGCGCGCCTCCCGCTCGATTGGATCGCCGGGCTTGAAGGCTCGCACGGCGGCCTTGTCGGGCTCTCTCAGTTCGATCACCTCAAAGCGGATCGGTGCTTCCTCCTGCAGGGCCGCGCGGGCGATGTCGGCGGCTTGCTCGAGCTCATCTTTGGTGAGCGGGTCCAAGGGATGCGTGACGGCCGCGATGGTCTCGCCGGTGATGCTGTCCATTCTCAATCTCCTCGGTGCGGTGCAGGCCTCGGCCAGCAATGCTGCCTGACCGGAGGCCTCTTGCCAAAGGAATTCAGCCGGGAAGCACCTTCCAGACGCCCGCGTTGCGCAGGTCGCTGTCCTCGATCTCGCGGGTGGTCGGCACGGCGTAGAGGGCCAGTTTCTCCAGACCCTCGCGCGGCAGATAGGTGCGCGAGGGGTCGCCCATCAGCACCAGGGCGCCGCGTGCGGCCAGGCCGCGCAGCCAGGTCATGACGGCCTCAGCCATCGGCCGCTCGTAGCAGACGTCGCCGGCCAGGACGACGCTCCAGCCCTCGTCCTTGCCGATCAGATCCTCCTCGCGGACCTCGATCTCCAGGTCGTTGAGCGCGGCATTCATGGCGATCGCAGCGCAGGCGAAGGGATCGATCTCCACGGCCTCGACGGAGGCTGCACCGGCCCGCTTCGCGGCAAAGCCCTGCAGTCCGGAGCCGGCGGCGAAGTCGAGCACCCTTTCCCCTCCGACCAGTGAAGGATTGTCCAGAAGATAGCGGGCCAGCGCCTGTCCACCGGCCCAGGCAAAGGCCCAGAAGGGCGGCGGCAGGCCCTTCTGCTCCATCCAGGCCTCGCTCGCCTGCCAGATCGGCAGCAGTTCCGAGGCCAGGTGCAGGCGCAGCTCCGGCACCAGACGGGGGCTGTCGATTATGCTGTGCTCGGCGATGAAGGCGGGCGGATCCTTGGTCGCCGTCATGCCGCCCAGGAACTCCCCCAGTGGCTCCCCAAGATGCCGGCTGCCAGAGCCAGGCCAGCCCACTTGTTGGACTTGAAGCGCAGCAGACAGCCGGCACCGTCGTCGATGTCCAGGGTCACCAGCTGCCACCCCAGTTGCAGGGCGGCCACGAGCAGGCCAAGCGCATAGGGCCAGCCGAAGCCGGCAAGCCAGCCAGCCAAGGCCCAGCCGACCAGGGCGAGAACATAGAAGACCGCGACCCACTGCCTGGTCTTGCGGCCGAACTTCAGGGCCGTGGACTTGACCCCGATCAGTGCATCGTCCTCGCGGTCCTGGTGGGCGTAGATCGTGTCGTAGCCGATGGTCCAGAAGAAGCCGCCCAGGTAGAGCGCCAGGGCCGGCCAGGCCAGCCCCTCGACCGCGGCGGCCCAGCCCAGCAATGCACCCCAGTTGAAGGTGAGGCCCAGGAAGGCCTGCGGCCAGTAGGTCACGCGCTTCATGAAGGGGTAGGTGAAGACCAGCGCCAGCGAGGCCACGCCCATCACGATGGCGAGCCACGGCAGGCTCAGCAGCACGAAGAGGGCGATCAGCAGCTGCAGGGCCAGGAAGACCAGCGCCTGCTTGACGCTCACCTGGCCGCTGGGGATCGGCCGGGTGGCGGTGCGGTCGACCAGGGCGTCGAAGTTGCGGTCGACGATGTCGTTATAGGTGCAGCCTGCCCCGCGCATGGCAATCGCCCCGATGGCAAAGAGCAGCAGGAACCACCAGTTGGGCAGCGCGCCGGCTGAGATCGGCGCCATGAGCAAGGCCCAGAGGCAAGGCAGGAACAGCAGCCAGAAGCCGATCGGCCGATCGGCCCGCATCAGGCTGAGATAGGGCCAGGCCGCAGGCGGGCTCAGGCGATAGAGCCAGTGGTCGTGCTTGATGTCGGAAGCGGTGGCTGCGTTCATGGCGCTTGGACTCCGGTGCTATAGCTTCCAATTAGCAAAGGTCGCGGGGCTTGTCGCCGGCCCTGGGGCGACGCAAAGTGAAGCGGTGACCTCACGAGGAGTGCCATGAGCGAGCGCATCGAGACCCGTCTCTATGTTGAGTCCGACCTGGCTGCCGGTCAGGTGGTGGGCCTGGATTCGCCGCGCGCGCACTATCTGCGCTCCGTCTTGCGTCTAGGCTCGGGCGCCTTGGTGGCGCTCTTCAACGGCCGCGACGGTGCCTGGCTGGCGCGCATCGAGGGATTGGGCAAGGGCTGGGCCTCTTTGAGTGTCGAACATCTGATGACCGAACAGCGCGCCGAGACCGACATCTGGCTCTGCTTCGCGCCGATCAAACGCGCAAGGCTGGATTTTCTGGTCGAGAAGGCCAGCGAATTGGGCGTCTCGAGGCTGCAGCCGGTCATGACAGAGCGCACCGTGGTCGAGCGTGTGAACCTCAACCGCCTGCGGGCCAATGTGCGCGAAGCAGCCGAGCAGTCGGAGCGTCTGACCCTGCCGGAGGTGATGGAGCCCTTACCCCTGCCCGAGCTCCTCGATGGCTGGCCGGGCGAACGCGATCTGCTGCTCTGCGCCGAGGCCGGAGCGGCGCGCCCCTTGGCCGAGCAGTTGAGCGATTCCGGGAACCGACCGCTGCAGGCATTTCTGACTGGACCGGAAGGCGGTTTTGCCCAGCGGGAACTTGACCTTCTGGCCGCACTGGACTTCGTTAGACCGGTCGGTCTGGGACCGCGCATCCTGCGTGCCGACACCGCAGCCCTGGCAGCGCTTTCTTGTTGGCAGGCCTGGCGCGGTGACGGTAAGGAACGCCCGCAAGAGCGCCGTGCCGTTGCCGGTCGGGTTTCGCTGGGGCCACTCGCCGGGGATGGTGAGGGTTAGGCACGGTTCCAGGCAATTGAGGTCTTGCGCGTCTCGCTGGTCTTGCGGGCGCGAAACGAGGGAAGGGACGTAAACGGGTGTCAGCACCGCCAAAGGAGTCCGCGGAGACCAGCGCCAAGGCGCCGATCACAAGCAAGGACGAACTCGTCGCCTACCTCGAGGCCGGCAACAAGCCGCCGGCCGACTGGCGCATCGGGACCGAGCACGAGAAATTCGGCTTTACCTGGGGGGACTTGCGCCCGCTGCCCTATGAGGGGCCGCGCGGCATTCGTGCGCTCCTGGAGGCGCTGGCGCGCGACTTCGGATGGAACCAGGTCCGCGAAGGCGAGAAGCCGATCGCGTTGATCAAGGATGGTTGCTCCATCACCCTAGAGCCCGGTGGCCAATTCGAACTCTCCGGCGCACCGCTCAAGACCGTGCAGGAAACCTGCGGCGAGGTGCATCAGCACCTGAGCGAGGTGAAGCACGTGGCAGAGCCGCTGGGTATCGGCATGCTGGGCATGGGCTTTAGACCGAAGCTGACCCGCGAAGAGATTCCCTGGATGCCCAAGGGACGCTACAAGATCATGGGCGCCTACATGCCCAAGGTCGGCACAATGGGCCTCGACATGATGCTGCGCAGCTGCACCATCCAGGTGAACCTGGATTTCGCCAGCGAAGCCGACATGGTGAAGAAGTTCCGCGTCAGCCTGGCCCTGCAGCCGATCGCCACCGCGCTCTTCGCCAATTCGCCCTTCACCGAGGGCAAGCCGAACGGCTTTCTCTCCTTCCGCAGCCACGTCTGGACCGATACCGACCCGGACCGCTGCGGTATCCTGCCTTTCGTCTTCGAAGACGGCATGAGCTTCGAGCGCTACGTCGACCATGTGCTCGACGTGCCGATGTACTTCGTGCACCGCAAGGGCGAATACATCGACGCCAGCGGTCAGTCTTTTCGCGACTTCATGGCGGGCCGGCTGCCGGCTCTGCCGGGCGAACTGCCGACCATCGACGACTGGGCCGACCATCTGACCACGCTGTTTCCCGAGGTGCGCATGAAGCGCTTCCTGGAGATGCGCGGTGCCGACGGTGGCCCTTGGTGGCGCATCTGCGCCCTGCCGGCGCTCTGGGTCGGTCTGCTCTATGACCAAAGCGCGCTGGATGCGGCCTGGGACCTGGTGAAGGACTGGACGGTGGAGGAGCATCAGCAACTGCGCGATGCGGTTCCGCGTGCGGCACTGCGAGCGCCCTTCCGCGGCGGCACGGTCGGCGATCTTGCCAAGCGAGTCTTGGAGATTTCAGAGGCCGGCCTGCACGGCCGCGCCAAAACCCTGGATCTCTTGAGCGACGAGAGCCACTTCATCGCGCCCTTGAAGGAGATTGCCGAGAGCGGTCTGACACCGGCAGAGCGTGCGCTGGAGGCCTATCACGGACGTTGGGAAGAAAGCGTCGACCCGGCCTTTACAGAGCTTGCCTATTAGAGCAGATCGCGATCAGTTGGAATCACCTGTTCGCGATCTGCTCTATGTCTAAAACGTGAATAGCAGGATTCAGATGGCAAATCGCTTCGATTTGACATCATCCGGCTATGGGTCTGCTGGCCCACAGGGGATTGCGCGGATCCGCTTGCGGGTTCGCGATGCCGGCGCGCAGAGTGCCTTCTTTGGCGATCTCTTGGGCATGCGGGACTTCGGTTCCGGCCTCTTGGGCTATGCCAGCGATTGCTGCTGCCTGGAATTCACCGAGGCGCGGGTCGGACCGCATCAGCCAGATTTGCAGAATCTCTATTGGAAGATCGGCATCACTCTGCGCGACCTTGACCATGCCGTCGCCTATCTGAGGGAGCAGGGCTGGCCGGTGTCGGATCCGCGGCAGTTCCGCGACATCGGCTACCTTTGCCATCTGCAGGATCCCGAAGGCTTGCCGATAGAGCTGCTGCAGCAGGGCTTCCAGGGCGATGCGCGGCCGGCCGGCGTCGGCCATCCCATCGGCGGACAGGCCATCCTCGCGCACCTCACCTTGCGTAGCGTCGATCTGGCTGCGATGCGGCAGCTGTGCGAGACCCAGCTGGGCATGCGGCTCCTCTCGCGGCAGCCGGTGCGCGATCGTGGCTTTACGCTCTACTTTTATGCGTGGAGTAAGGAAACCCTGCCGGACCTCAACCTCGAGGCGGTCGCGAACCGACCCTGGCTGTGGGCCAGGCCCTATGGCCTGCTGGAGGTCCAGCACCTCGAACAGGCGGATAGACTTTCCCTGCCGGATAGTGCGCGCGCCGGTTTCGACGGTTTTGCCTTCGCAGGCGAAGCAGGGCTGAAGCAGGTGACCTTGACCGACCTCAGCCCCCTTGCCGGTGCTACATCTGCTTGAACTTGATGCCAACGCTCATCATGCCGAAGCCGGCGAAGAAGAGGTTGATGCCGACCAGCAGGCCCAGGACCCAGGTGGCATCGAAGGGGTAGCCGGCGATGACGATGATGCCCAGCACCACAGAGCAGATACCGCCGACGAGCGGCCAGAGACGATGGCCCTCGCTCTCCGGGCGGAAGGCCAGAAAGGCCCGTAGCAGGCCATCGAGCAGGAAGTAGACGGCCAGGATAATGGTCAGGGTCAGGACGCCCTCTGCCGGCTGCATCAGCAGCAGTATGCCGCAGGCGAGATAGAGCACACCCATCAGCAGTTCGGCCAGCCGCGAGCCCTGGGTAGAGCCGCCCAGCGCCTTCAGAAGCGTGGCAACGCCGCCGATGATCAATATGTAGGCGACCAGGGCGACCACGCCCAAAGTGGCAATGTGGGGCATCAGGGCAGCGGCCGCCCCCAGCACCATCATCGCCAGGCCCAAAACGATCATCCAGCCGGCCTTGGCCTTCATCATCGCGATGGCTTGCTCGCGAAAGGCTTCTTTATCGCCCAGGTTCATCTGCTAATCCCCTCAATCCAGACGGCAGGTGTGCCATGCAAGCCAAGCTATTCGCGCAAATCGCGAGACTGTGCAAGTCTGCTGCTTGCCGACGGGACCGCGTAGCGCGGATGCGCGGTTTCTTCTTTCGCAAGGCCGCAAGGGAGGTTAGACGGCGGTCATGCTGACCTTGGTCAACCTGGTGATCCTGATCGGGGCCGCTTTGCTGGTCCTCTCGACCTTTACCTCGCTGCTGTCCCGGCGGCTGGGGGTGCCGATCCTGCTGGTGTTTCTGGGCATCGGCTTGCTGGTCGGCGTCGACGGGCCCGGCGGCATCACCTTCGACAATGCACCGCTGGCCTACTTCATCGGCTCGATCGCCATGGCGATCATCCTCTTCGACGCTGGCTTCGAAACCCCCTGGTCGACTTGGCGCACGGCTGCCGGGCCGGGCCTGGTGCTGGCCACGCTGGGCGTGCTGGCAACCGCCGGGCTGGTCGGCGCGACTGCGGTCTATCTGATCGGCGTCGACTGGGTCACCGGCCTGTTGCTGGGCGCGATCGTCGCCTCCACCGATGCGGCGGCCGTCTTCTTGCTGCTGCGCATGTCGGGCGTGAACCTGCGCGAGCGCGTGAAGTCGACCCTGGAGATCGAATCCGGCAGCAACGACCCGGTCGCCATCTTCCTGGCGCTCGGCCTGGTGCCGCTGGTCGGTACGCCCAATCCAAGCGACCTTCTGGGTTTTGCGCTGGCCTTCCTGCAGCAGTTCTCCATCGGTGGCGCAGGCGGCGTCTTGGGCGGCTTCCTCATCCTCTGGCTCCTGAAGCGGCTGGATTTGGAAGAGGGCCTGGCGCCGCTGCTGGTCGCCGGCCTGACGGTCACGCTTTTCTCGGCCGTCAACCTGGTCGACGGCAGCGGTTTCCTTGCCGTCTATGTCGCCGGCCTGGTGGTCGGCAACGGGCGCATGCACGGCCGCGTCGAGGTGCAGCGCTTTCAGACCGGCCTCACCTGGCTCTGCCAAATCGCCCTCTTTCTCACCCTGGGGCTGCTGGCGACACCGAGCGAATTTCTGGATGTCGGCATCGACGCGCTGATCATCGCAGCCGTGCTGATGTTCCTGGCACGTCCCTTGGCGGTTTGGATCGGCCTGCTGCCTTTCCGCTTCAGCCGCGCCGAGACACTCTTCGTCTCTTGGGTGGGGCTGCGTGGTGCGGTCTCCATCATGCTCGCCATCGTGCCGCTGCTCAGCGGACATGCCGAGGGCAGTCTTCTGTTCAACACGGCCTTCATCATCGTGCTGACCTCGCTGCTGCTCCAGGGCTGGACCGTGCGCCCCTTGGCCAAGGCCCTGAAGATCACCGTACCGCCGCGGATTGGTCCCCTCGAACGGGTCGAACTCAGCCTGCCCGGCGACACCCAGATGGAGGTGGTGGCCTATCGTGTGCGTGCCGAGAGCCCCGCGGCCTCCGGCCGGCCGCTGCCACGCTTCGCCCGCCCGGCCCTGGTGTTGCGTCGCGGCAATCCTGTCGAGCCGACGCCGGAGGGCGACCTGGAAGTCGGTGACCGGGCTTATCTCTTCGCGACGCCGGATAAGGTTCCGCTGTTCGACAAGCTCTTCGCCGGTTCGGCCGAGATCGATCCGAAAGATCGGCTGTTCTATGGCGATTTTCAGCTGGGAGGCGAGACCACTCTCGGCGATCTGGCGTCCTTTTACGAGATCGATATCGAGGACGAACCGCCAGAATTGACCCTGGCAGAGCTCTTCGAGGAGGACTTCGGAGACACTGTGGGCCCGGGCGACCGCCTGCGCATCGGTCCCGTGGAACTGGTCGCGATCACCACCGGACAAGAGCAGGTGCTCAAGGTCGGCCTGCTGCTGGACCCGCCGCCCAAGCAAAGGGCCATTCTCTACCTGCCGACCGGCAAAGAGATCCTCTCTGTCTTCCGCAAAAAGTCAAAGAGGAGGCATGCGGCGAGCAAAAGCTTGCCGTCGGCACCCGATCCGACGCAGTCTGCGCCTCCGCCATCCAAGCAGGACAAGACCTCATGAAAATGCCGCGCCTGATGGGCCACCGCGGTGCCGCCGCCCACGCCCCGGAGAACACGCTTGCATCCTTGCGTAAGGCCAAGGAACTGGGCCTTGGATGGGTGGAGTTCGACGTCCAGTTGACCGGCGACGGCCTGCCGGTCCTGATGCATGACGACACCCTGCATCGCACGGCGGGCGATCGCCGCAAGATTGCCAAGGTGCCCTTGGAAGAGGTGGTCGCCTTGGATGCCGGCAGCTGGTTCGATCCGGCCTTCGCCGGCGAGCCG
The DNA here is from genome assembly GCA_040219175.1 of Kiloniellales bacterium. Classification (GTDB taxonomy): domain Bacteria; phylum Pseudomonadota; class Alphaproteobacteria; order Kiloniellales; family JACOMY01; genus JACOMY01. The sequence continues at coordinate 20,131 of JAVJSY010000036.1, read as the reverse complement.
GTGCCGCGCTTCGAGGCTGCTATCGACCTGCTGGAGGCCCTAGATCTCTATGCGAACATAGAGATCAAGCCGTCACCGGGGCTGGCGCGAGAGACTGCGATCGTTGCCGTGGAGACGGCGAAGGCGCGCTGGCCGAAGAGCCTGCCGATGCCGCTGATCTCTTCCTTCGACGCGCCCTGCCTGGAAGAGGCCCAACGGCTCTGGCCCGAAGCGCCGCGCGGGTTCCTGGCAAAGATGCTGCCGCCGGATTGGCGCGAGACCGCGGCGCGCCTGGAGTGCACCTCGGTGCACCTCTGGCATCCCGGCGTTACGCCCGAGAAACTGGCGGCGGTGAAGCAGGAAGGCTATCTGACGGCGGCCTATACGGTGAACTCGGCCGAGCGCGCCCAGGCGCTTTTCGACATGGGATTGGACTGCGCAATCACGGACGACCCGACGGTGCTCACCGATTGGATGGAGGCGAGCGTCGCTGCCTGAGACGTGAGGCACCAGATCGAAGACTGTGCTCCTTAGAGAGCTAAGTGAACCATTTCCGATTTTTCCAAGTCTTCGTTAATCGATTTGCGTTCATGCAAGCGCGGAGGTCGTGCTCTGAGAATTGAAACTTGGGTGATGTTGTCCGATTTGGCCTATTTGTATCAACCATTACTGCCTTGTAAATGAGTCTACTCGGAAGCGCTGCCCTTGGCCTTGGAGACCTCGCTGGTGGTCAGGCGGCGCGGCGAGGGGATGCCGATGACGTTGTAGCCGCAGTCGACGTAGTGCACCTCGCCGGTCACGCCCGAGGAAAGATCGGAGAGGAGATAGAGGCCGGCGCGGCCGATCTCTTCCAGGCCGACGTGGCGGCGCAGTGGCGACTGGTCGCGCGACCAGCCGAAGGTGAAGCGCGCATCGGCGATGGCAGAGCCGGCAAGGGTGCGCACCGGACCGGCGGAGATGCAGTTGACCCTGACGCCGGCATCGCCCAGATCGGTCGCCAGATAGCGTACCGAGCATTCCAAGGCCGCCTTGGCCACGCCCATGACGTTGTAGTTCGGCGTCACCCGTTCGGCCCCCAAGTAGGAGAGGGTGATGAGAGAACCGCCCTGGTTCATCAAGGGCTGCGCCAAGCGGGCAATCTGGGTAAAGGAATAGCAGGAGACCAGCAGAGAGCGCTTAAAGTTGGCGCGGCTGGTTTCGAGGTAGGGGCCCTTCAGCTCTTCCTTGTCGGAATAGGCGATGGCGTGGACCACGAAATCCAGGCTGCCCCAGTCGGCCTCCAGGGTTGTGAAGACCTTGGAGAGGGATTCATCGTCCTCCACGTCGCAGGGCAGCAGATGCTTGACGCCGATGGAATCCGCCAGCGGCTTTACCCGCTTGCCGAAAGGCTCTCCCTGAAAGGTGAAGGCCAGTTCCGCGCCCGCCGCGTTAAGTGCCGAGGCGATCCCCCATGCGATGGAGTGATCGTTCGCGACACCCATAACCAGGCCGCGCTTACCGGACATCAAACCCTCGAGAGCCTGCACGATGGCGGCCTCCCCTCTGTTCTAGCGAGCCCAAAAGGCTCTTTGCCGCGCCAATCTTCAACTGTCCTCCGACGGTACCACGCTCAAGGGCGGGGGCCGTCGGCGGGTCCTAACCCTCGTAGCGCTTGAAGGCGAGGCTCGCGTTGGTGCCGCCGAACCCGAAGGAGTTCGAGAGCACGCAGTCGACTTGCGCGTTGTCTTCGCGCGTCCGAAGGACGGGCAGGCCCTCGGCCTCCGCGTCCAGGTTTTCGATGTTGGCAGAGGCGGCCAGGAAGCCCTCCTGCATCATCAGCAGCGAATAGATCGCCTCGTTGACGCCGGCCGCACCCAGGGCATGACCGGTCAGCGATTTGGTCGAGGCGATGCGGGGTGCCGCCTCACCGAAGACCTCTTTGATCGCCTTCAATTCGGCGGCATCGCCGATCGGCGTCGAGGTGCCGTGCGTGTTGATGTAGTCGATACGTGTGTTGCCGATCGTCTGCAGCGCCAGCTTCATACAGCGCACCGCGCCCTCACCCGAGGGCTGGACCATGTCGTAGCCGTCCGAAGTGGCGCCATAGCCGACCAGTTCCGCATAGATCTTGGCGCCGCGGGCGCGGGCATGCTCCAACTCTTCCAGCACCACAGTGCCGCCGCCGCCGGAGATGACAAAGCCGTCGCGATCCCGATCGAAGGGACGACTGGCCTGGTCGGGCCGATCATTGTAGCCCGACGAGAGCGCCGGCATGGCGTCGAACAGCATGGAGGCGGTCCAGGAAAGCTCCTCGCCGCCGCCGGCGAAGACGATATCCTGTTTGCCCAGCTGGATCAGCTCCATGCCGTGCCCGATGCAGTGCGCGGAGGTCGAGCAGGCAGAGCTCATGGTGTAGCTGACGCCCTTGATCTTGAAGGGCACGGACAAGGTCGCAGAGTTCGTATTCGACATGATGCGTGGCACCATGAAGGGGCCGATCCGCTTCACGCCGCGGTCCTTGGCAATCTGGTAGGCGTTGGTCATGTCTCGGGTGGAGGTGCCGCCTGAGCCCATGACCAGCCCGCTACGCTCGTTCGAGACCTCGTCGGGCTCCAGCCCGGAATCGGCAATCGCCTCTTGCATGGCGATCAGGTTGTAGGCCGCGCCATCACCCATGAAACGACGCAGCTTTCGATCAAGACGGGCATCGATGTCCAGCTTGATGGTGCCCGCAACCTCGCTGCGGAACCCCATCTCGATCTGTTCTTCGTTGCGCTCGATTCCGGAGCGGCCGTCCCGCAGCGCGGCCGTTACCTCTCCCTTGTCGTTGCCGATCGAGGAGACGATTCCCATCCCCGTCACGACGACACGTCGCATGTCCTGGCTCCAGTACGCTTGCAAGCGGGATTAGGCCGTTTCCATCTTGAACAGGCCAACCCGCAAATCCTTGGCTTCATAGACGGTCTGACCGTCCACGCTCATGCTGCCGTCGGCGATGCCTAGGACCAGCCTGCCGCGCATCACCCGCTTCAGGTTTAGATGATAGACGATCTTCTTGGCGGTCGGCAAAACCTGGCCGGTCAGCCGGACCTCGCCGACGCCGAGTGCACGCCCGCGTCCGGGTGCCCCGACCCAGCCCAGAAAGAAGCCAACCATCTGCCAGAGTGCATCCAGACCCAGGCAGCCCGGCATGACCGGGTCGCCCTCGAAATGGCACTTGAAGAACCAGCGGTCGGGCGTCAGGTCATACTCGGCGATTATCTCGCCCTTGCCGTGCTTGCCACCCTTCTCGGAAATGCTCTTGATCCGGTCGACCATCAGCATCGGCGGCATGGGCAGTTGTGCATTTCCGGGTCCGAAGAGGCGCCCTTGTGCACATTCGAGCAAATCCTGATAGCTGAAACTAGACTTGCGCTCGACACTTTCACCGGTGGTATCGCTCAAAGGACCGTAACCTCCAACCAGCAGAGTTCGGCTAGGCTGCCGTGTGCTGTTGCTTAACGGAAGCGGCGGGAAGCCGGCGGCGGCGACAATTGCTCCGCAGACCTCCTCACCTCTATCCGATGGTGACTATCTTACCCGCACGCAGAATGCAAGCGGACCAAAGCCTTGGCAGGCCTTCCAGCGCGAAGATGCCGCCGGGCAGCGGCGTTCGACCCTCTACCTTGAAGTGATTCCAATTCTGGCGATAACATGAGGAACCAGCGCTTTAAATCGTTAGAGACAATCCCTAGATTTGACACATGACACAGACACGCACCTTCACTCCGGTTTTGGAGCGCCTGCGCGCTGCCGGTTTGCGTCCGACGCGCCAGCGCCTGGCGCTCGCCCGTTTGCTGTTCGACGGCGCCGATCGGCACGTTACCGCCGAGTCTCTGCATGGCGAAGCCCAGGGGGATGCGATCGCCGTGTCGCTGGCGACGATCTACAACACCTTGCACCAGTTCACCGCGGCAGGCCTGCTGCGCGAGGTGGTGGTCGACAGCGGACGCTCCTACTTCGACACCAACGTCGACGAGCATCACCACTTCTTCGACGAGGCCAATGGCCGCTTGACCGACATCCCGGCCGACCAGATCGCGCTGGCTGCCCTGCCGCTTGCCCCGGCCGGGCGCAAGGTGCGGCGGGTGGATGTGATCATCCGGCTGGAAGACGAGGCCGACGAGGGCCGTTAACCCCGCCAAAGGCGGTGAGAATTAATCTCAAATCATTCTAATCTATTGACCAAGCCCTTGTCAGACCCTAAATCTCTATCGTCAAAACGCGCTGCAGCGGGAGGGTGAACAACCGCTTCCGGGTGGCTCTTCTTGGCACCGCAGAGATCCTGAGCCCAGTCTGAGAGGCGCAATGAGGCGTCTCGGATCTGTGGTGAGGCAATTCTTACGAGGAGATCTTTCCGATGGAACTCAAGGGCAGCAAGACCGAAGACAACCTGAAGGCCGCCTTCGCTGGCGAGAGTCAGGCCAATCGTCGTTACCTCTATTTCGCTCAGAAGGCCGATGTCGAGGGCTACAACGACGTCGCCACCGTCTTCCGCTCCACCGCCGAGGGCGAGACCGGCCACGCGCACGGTCATCTCCAGTACCTCGAAGAGGTCGGCGACCCGGCCACCGGTGAGCCGATCGGCCCGACCGGCGACAACCTGAAGGCCGCGATCGCCGGCGAGACCCACGAGTACACCGACATGTACCCGGGTATGGCCCGCACCGCGCGCGAAGAGGGCTTCGACGAGATCGCCGACTGGTTCGAGACCTTGGCCAAGGCCGAGAAGAGCCATGCCGGTCGCTTCCAGAAGGCTTTTGACGCGCTCGACGCCTAAAGGCCTTGTTCGGCCGGAGCGCTGGGCCACCCGGCAGCTCCGGCCGAGCCCTTCTCGACCTCCTGTCGTGCTGGCGCCCGCTTGCGGCGCGCGTTCCAGCGCGCGTTCCAGGTTGTCGGCAAGGGCAATGTCGCTAGTGATTTCAGTTTCTTAGATCCCGGCCGCTCGGCGCAGTTCCTGCAGCGGTGGCCGATGGCTATAGAGAAGTGGACATTAGGATGGCCGAAGGCAGCTTGGACGCCCCCGTCCGGCATCCCATCGATTGGAACGATCCCGACTTCTACGACATGCAGAAGATCGAGGCCGAGATGGAGCGGGTCTTCGACCTCTGTCACGGCTGTCGGCGCTGTTTTAACCTCTGCGATTCCTTTCCGCGTCTCTTCGATCTGGTCGACGATGGGCCGACCGGCGAAGTCGATGGGGTCAAGAAAGAGGACTATAAGCAGGTGGTCGATGCCTGCACGCTGTGCGACCTCTGCTTCATGGTGTCGTGCCCCTATGTGCCACCGCACGAGTGGAACATCGACTTTCCCCATCTGATGCTGCGGCACCGCGCAGCCGAGTTGAAGGCCGGCAAGGACGACTTCTGGACCCGGCAGCTGACCGAGACCGACCGTAACGGGCGCTTGGCCGGCAGGGTCTCCGGCGTTGCCAATTGGGCCAGCAAGACCGACAACAAGGTCACGCGGCCGCTGATGGAGAAGGTCGTCGGCATCGACGCCAAGGCCGATCTGCCGAAGTTTCACGGCCGCACCTTCGAAAGCCAGGCCAAGAAATCCAGCCCGGCGGTGAACAAAGAGGCGCCGGCAGCCGGTCGCAAGGTCGCGCTCTATGCCACCTGCTTCGTCAATTACAACAACCCGGCGACCGGCCGTGCCGCGCAGGCGGTCTTGGCCAAGAACGGTGTCGAGACGGTGGTGGCCTACCCCGGTTGCTGTGGCATGCCGCAGTTCGAGCGTGGCGACGTGGGGCGGGTGGCCGAGCGGGCGAAGCTGGTTGCCAAGGACCTGGGCGCGCTGATCGATCAGGGCTACGATGTGGTCGCGCTTACCCCGTCCTGCGCCCTGATGCTGAAGTTCGAGTGGCCCTTGCTGCTGCCGGACGACGAGTCGGTGGCGAAGCTCAGCCGCGCGACGTCGGACATAACCGAGTACATCGTGGGGATCGCTCAGAAAGAGGGCTTGGCAGAGGGATTGAAACCTCTGGACGGCGGTGTCGCCTTGCATATCGCCTGTCACGCCCGGGCTCAGAACATGGGCAACAAGGCCAACGATATGATGAAGCTGGTGCCGGAAACGCCGGTAACCCAGATCCTGCGCTGCTCCGGCCACGGCGGATCCTGGGGCATCATGAAGGACAACTTCGAGGTCGCGCTGAAAGTCGGCCGCCCGGCCGCCCGCCAGGCTGCCACGGTCGCCAAGAAGGCGGAAGACGCGGCCGCGGACGGCAAGAACACGCCGGCCAAGACCTATCTCTCGTCCGAGTGCCCCTTGGCCGGCGAGCATCTGCGCCAGGGCATCGACGCACTCTCGATGGATAAGAAACCGGACTTCGTCGAGGCCCCGCATCCGATTGAACTGTTTGCACGCGCCTACGGGCTGACCTACTAGCCACGGCGACGCGGTCGAGGAGAACGAGCATGACAGAGACACTGGCACCCAAGCGGCAGATCACCCGTGCCGACATCCTCTCGATGGAGGAATACGGCCGCGAACGCCGCGAAATGCGCCGCGATCTGGTGCAGAAGAAGAAGCTGCGCCGCCTGGAAGTCGGTCCGGTGGCCACCTTCTACTTCGAGAACTACGAGACCATGTGGCACCAGATCCACGAGATGCTGCACATCGAAAAGGGCGGCGAGGAACAGATCGCCGACGAACTGGCAGCCTACAATCCCTTGATTCCGCAGGGACGCGAGCTGGTGGCGACGGTGATGTTCGAGATTGACGAGCCCAAGCGGCGCGCGACCTTCCTTGCGAAGCTGGGCGGCGTCGAAGAGACCATGTTCCTGGAGGTCGAGGGCACGCGCGCGATGAGCAAGCCGGAAGCCGACGTCGACCGCACCACGGCCGACGGCAAAGCCTCCTCGGTCCAGTTCGTGCACTTTCCAATGACCGACGAGCAGGCCAAGGCCTTCAAGACAGCGGGCGCACGGGTCATCCTGGGGATCGATCATCCCGACTACGGCCACATGGTGGTGCTGCCGGAAGCGGTTCGGGCAGCGCTTGCCGAGGATCTGGACTAGGTCAAGGGCCGGAATCTTGGGCCGACTGCCAAACTGAAACATGCCCGCCTCACTGAGGCGGGCATGTTTTTTGCCGCCGATCGGGGTAGTGTCGCCGGACAGACGGCTTGAGAGGGGGAAAGCCAAAGTGCGTGCGAACAGAGATCTGGATGCGGCGGTTGCCGATGCCGAGGCCCGCTATGTGGCCGCCAATCCGAAGAGCGAGGCGCGCCACGCTCAGGCCAAGGGCTGGATGCCCGGCGGCAACACCCGGACGATCCTGCACTACGATCCCTTTCCGGTGGGGATCGAACGCGGCGAGGGGGCACGGCTTTACGATATCGACGGGCACGCCTATCTGGATCTGCTGGGCGAGTACAGTGCCGGCTTCTACGGCCACTCGCCGGCCCCGATCGTCGCTGCCTTGCACGAGGCCCTGGACAAAGGCTTGGTGTTGGGCGGGCCGAATCGCTACGAGGCGCCGCTGGCCGAGGCCTTCTGTCAGCGCTTTCCCTCCGTCGATCTGGTGCGCTTTTGCAACTCAGGCACAGAGGCCAACCTGCTGGCCGTGCAGATGGCGCGCGCGCTGACGGGGCGCCGCCGCTTCATCGTCCTGGAAGGCGGCTATCACGGCGGCGTCTTCTATTACATGCCGGGTTACGGGGCGATGAACCTGGATCTCCCGGTACTGCCCGTCCCGCTGAACGATCCCGAAAAGCTGCTGACCACCGCGCGAGAGGCAGGCGACGACCTGGCGGGCATCCTGATGGAGCCATTGATGGGGGCCGGCGGCTGTCTGGCAGCCGACAAGGCCTTTCTGGAGGCCGCACGCCAGGCGGCGGACGAGACCGGGGCGGTGCTGATCTTCGACGAGGTCATGACCTCACGGCTGGACTATGGCGGTCTGCAGGCGGCCATGGGCGTGACGCCGGACCTGACCAGCTTCGGCAAGTACCTGGGCGGCGGGCTCAGTTTCGGTGCGGTCGGCGGCCGCCGGGAGCTGATGGCCCGCTTCGATCCCGAGCACGCCCAGCCGCTGCCGCATTCCGGCACCTTCAACAACAACGTGATGATGATGGCAGCCGCCTTGGCGGGCATCACGCAAGTCCTGACCAAAGAGGCCATTGCGCAGTGCAATGCCATGGGCGACCTGCTGCGCGCACGCCTGGAGGCGGTTGCCGAGGAGGCCGGCGTTCCGCTGCACCTCACCGGCCGTGGTTCGATGATCGGCGTCCACTTCCAAAAGGAGCGTCCGCGCAGCGTCGGGGAGGCCAGGCCCAACTTCGCCTGGCAGAAGCTGATGCAGCTGGAGCTGCTGAACCGCGGTCTCTACACGGCCAGGCGGGGTCTCTGCGCCTTGACGATGCCGATGACCGAGGCCGAGGTCGACGAGGCAGCCGGCATCTATCGCGAGGTGCTGATGGCCTACCGCGTCTTGGGCCAGGACGTCCTGGCGAACTGACTCTAGGGCGTGCAGCGATAGAGGGTCGCCTTGCCGTCTTGCAGGGGCTCGGCCGTCATGACGAAGCTGTCGGCGGTGACCTCGGTAATCGGGGCCTCCAGAACATCGTAGTGCTGCGGGCTTCTAAGATCGGAGGCCTGGATCGTCACCGTGGAGCCCTCGAGCTGCCAGAGGCCGATGGCCTCGACCGGATTCTCGCCGCCGTTGGTGACCGCCCAGGCGCCTGATTCGTAAAAGGACAGGGTGTCTCTGCTCTGGCACTCCTGTGGATCGCCGATCCCCCAATGGCCGATGAAGTAGGCGCGCTCTAGCGGCATCTCCGCCCACGCGCTCGAGCCCAATGCCATTAGAACAAGTGCTGTTGCCGTGCTGCGCCAAGCCATCGATCGCTTCTCCTCTTACGGTCTGTCGATCATCGGCGCAGTCAGCCTGCAACTGCAACCCGCTTCCCTTGATACTAGGCTCCGAGCGCGTATCTGACTTTCTTGCCCATCCCTTTCAGTCGCTCGCAGTTCTCGTTCGAGAAGACGAAGCGCACGAAGGGGGCGCCGTTATGGGGTCCCCAGCCGGTCATGGGTGTGGCGGCGATGCCTTCGGCCAGAAGGCGGTCGGAGGCCTCGGCGCCGCTGAGGCCCAGATCTTGGGTACGCAGCAGCAGGGACCAGCCGCCGGCCGGCAGCCCGACCGGCAGACCGTCCAGTTCCTCCATCAGGAGGTCGCGGCGGGCTTGCAGCTCGGCGACATAGCTCGGAAGATCCTCCTCGGATTTCTCCAAGGCGATGGCAGCGGCCGCCTGCGCGATGCCGACCGGGACCACGACATTGGCAAGCGAGACGGCGACCAGATCGGGGATCAAGGCTTTCGGCGACACGATCCAGCCGACCCGCCAGCCGATCATGCGCAGCTCCTTCGAGGCACTGCCGACAACGACGCTGCGCTCGGCCATACCCGGCAGGGACAGCGGATGGATCAGGGGGCGTCCATCGAACAGCAGGCGTTCCATCGCCGAATCGAGGATCAGCAGCAGGTCGTGCTCTCGTGCTAGCGCAGCGATGGCCTCCCAATCCTCTCGCTCCAAGACGGCGCCGCTTGGCATCGAGGGAGAGGTCAGCAGGAAGGCTCGGGTCTTCGGATTGATCGCGGCCTCGAGCGCGTCCCGCGCTAGGCGCCACTCGGCACCGGGGGTGAAGGTGAGGGGCACGAAGCGGGGCACGCCGCCGGCCAGACGGATGCGATTCAAGAGCCCGGCATAGGTCGGATCGGTCACGATCACCTCGTCGCCGACCTCGATGGTGGCCAGGAGCACGTTCAGGATGCCGGAGAGGCCACCGGCGGAAACCAGGCAGTTGGTCTCGTCGTAGGACTGGCCGGAGAGGCGTGCGACATGCGCTGCCGCCGTGCGCCTGAGCGCAAGTTGACCGATGAAGGGAAGGTAGCTGTTGTCGTCGTCGCAGGTCGCGGCCTCTCTGGTGCGGGCCAGGGCTGCGGGATGCGGCGGCAGGTCGACATCGAGGTTTTCTAGCCGCAGCAGGTCGTCGCCCGCGGAATCTGCCAGATTGCCCAGGCGATCGACACCGATGCCGGCAATGCCGGCCAAGCGTGCCGGTCGGCGGGCAAAGACTTGGGTCTCGGACATGGCGCTTCCCTTCTGATAATAGATTATCTATGATTCCAGGCATCACTGCAGGAGGCAAGCCCCTTTGAGCGACCGGGCAGGTAAGAAAGAGGTGAGGTCAGTGGGTGAGACGGCGAGCGAGGATCGCTCTTTGGCCGCGGTGATCACTCGTGCGCTGGCGAGCGAGATCGTCGGCGGTGCGATCGCGCCTGAAAGCTGGCTACGGCAAGACCGGATTGCCGAGCGCTTTCAGACCAGCCACGTGCCGGTGCGCGAGGCCTTCCGCCGCCTCGAGGCACGCCGCCTGCTGGAGAACCTGCCACGCCGCGGCGTGCGGGTGCCCGCACTGAAACCCGAAGAGGTGCAGGAGCTGATCGATATGCGGACCTCTCTGGAGTGTCTCGCACTGCGGCGCGCGCTGACTTTCGGATCGCCCGCCGCGCTGGCGCAAGCCGCGGACCAGGCAGAGACGGCTCTCGGTGAAGCCGAGGTCTCGCAGTCTCTCACCGTTTGGGAAGGCTGCAACCGGGCCTTCCACACAGCGCTCTACGCGCCGGGAGAAGGGATGCGCCTGCTGCCGGCAATTGGCGAGCTTCACGATGCCAGTGCGCGCTACCTCTTCGCCGCCTGGCGCGACCTTGCCTGGCAGCCGCGCTCGGAGGCCGAGCATCTAGCCCTACTCGAAGCCTATCGACGCGGTGATGTTGGGACAGCGGAACAGCTGCTGGCCGCCCATGTGCAGGCCGCAGGTCGCAGCCTGATCGCCAGGCTGCAGGGGCCTTAAGTCCGACTCCGATCTTGCCGCCCTCCAGGTCTCTCGCCATGTCATCGTGATACAAGGAAAGGAAGCTGCGCAGATGTTCATCGCAATGAATCGCTTTCGGGTACGACTGGATCGACAAGAGGACTTCGAGTCGCTTTGGACCTCGCGCAAGACCTTCCTGGAGGAGGTCCCTGGCTTCCGCGTCTTCCACCTCTTGAAGGGACCCGTCAGCGAGGACCACGCACTCTACACCTCGCATTCCATGTGGGATTCGCGCGAAGCTTTCGAAGGCTGGACCAAGTCCGAGGCCTTTCGCCAAGCCCACGCCGGAGCGGCCGGTCATCGCGATCTCTACGAAGGTCCCCCGCAGTTCGAAGGTTTCGAGGTGTTGCAAGAGGTCGCCGCGTCGTCCTAGAGCCCAACCCGAAACTGCTTGTGCCCTGCATCGCTGCACACCGCTCTCCTTGCCCAAGACCTTGATATGTCAGTGCAGGGCTCAAGCAGTTTCGGGTTGGGCTCTTGAGTCATCCGTGATTGCTGCTTCGCGTTCCCGTACAGCAATGACATCGCCCAGATTGAGAATGCCGACCAGGTCGAGGCTGTCACCCGATCGTGCGCTTGCGAATCTAGGTAAGTTCACCTGCTATGGAGAGACCTGCGAGCTTCCACAACGCAATTCTACTTGTATCCTTTCTTGATTTATTGAACGATCGTTTATGTCGTCACTGACGTGACTCCATCCGAAAGCGAGCCTCGGTCCTTGATGCTTGCAATCGAAGCGTCCCTGTTCGATCCTGCAGAGGGAATTGGGGCCTTGATATCCGTCTCTTTGAGATGCGGAGAGGCATTTTCTGGGCGGTTCTTGGGGGGGGAGAGTAGTGATGGCGTGCAAGTTCGGGTTTTTCCAGCCGATGCTGTTGGGACTGGGGGCGGCTTCGCTCTTTCTTCAGGTTGGTGCGACCCCAGCGCAGGCGGCGTGCACGCAGCAGAGCAATCTGACCTACATCTGTGAAGGCACTCTGGACGATATCAAGATCTTTGATGTCTTCGATCCGGAGGCAGCGGTCACGGTCAAGGCACAGAACCTGGATGCGTCTGTCGGCAAGACCTTTACCGCCGGCGCACTCGGCTTCGACGCGCAGGGCAATGGCAATCGTGGCAGCGATGCCGGTACGGTCACGGTGACCTTCGACGGCGTGCCGCATGGGATCTTTTTTTCTTCGCAAGACTCGGGCGACTTCAAGGGATTGAATGCGATCTCTAACGCCGGCGACGGCTCCTCGGGCGATCACTCGACTGTCGGCGGTGGCACGGCGCGTTCCGACCCAGGGGGAGACGGCGGCAACGGCGGCGCGGTGACGCTTTCGGTCGATGCCGGCATAAACTCCGGCGGAATACTAATCACCAGCAACGAAAGCGGACAGGCCATCCTGGGCCAGTCGCGCGGCGGCGATGCCGGACCCAGCGATGAAGCCAAGGTCGATACCGGCGGCGAGGCTTACGGCGGTGTGGGCGGCGTGGGTGGAAACGCAGGCCCTGTCACTATCGACGTCAAGGCAGTCGGTATCAGCTACGAAGGCGGATTTGTCGGGAATCAAACGGCCAATGGAATCGTCGCCAGTGCGACTGGCGGCAGAGGCGGCGACGGTGCGGAGGCCAAGGTCGAAGCCGCCGGTCCCACGCACGGCGGCGATGGGAACAGCGGTGGCACCGGCGGTGCCGTAAGCATCAACATCGAGAGTGCCACCATTGGTAACACCGCCCCCATGGGCAGCACGATCATTGCCGAGTCCTTCGGTGGCGATGGCGGTGACGGCGGCGAAGCCAGGAGTGAGGGAGCCGGCGCATCCAACGCCGGAGACGCCGGCAGCGGCGGCCTTTCGACCTCCGCTAGCCTGGTTTTGGGCAATGGGATGATCATCGTCGGTAGTTCCGGTGGTAACGGCGACGACGTTATCACACCGGTGGTGCGCGTTCACGCTCAAGGCGGCAATGGAGGTGTTGGCGGCGATGCATTTACCGGAGGTTTCGGCGACAGCAATGGCGGGAATGGAGGCAACGGGGGGGCCGGCGGTGCCGCCAGCTTGGTGCTGGGCCCAGCACAGGTGATACTGGAGCAGTCCAGCGGCGGTGTGTTCGTTCAGAGCTTCGGCGGCACCGGCGGCTCCGGCGGCGAAGCGCAGACCGATTTCGCCGATGAGAGGTCCGACGGGGGCAATGCCGGTGACGGCGGGGCCAGCGGGTCAATCAAGGTGACCCCGGGGGCCGGGGCGGCCACGATCACTGTCGAGCAAGGCGATCCCGCCTTTGCCGAGCAGCATGCCTTGGTCCTGCAGACCATCGCCGGCGATGGCGGGGACGGTGGGAACGCCAGTTCCGAGACTTTCGGCGATGCCACCGGCGGCAATGGCGGGCAAGGCGGAACGGCGGGTAGCATCGATGCCGACATCCTGGCCGAAATCTTGACCAGAGGTGGCTTCAGCCAGGGCCTGGTGGCACGAAGCTATGGCGGCGCCGGCGGCAACGGCGGAAATGCGGAGGCTACAACCGGTTCGGGTCAAGGTGGGGCCGGCAAGGGCTCCGGTCCTGGCGGCGAGGTCTCGGTCCAATACCAGGGCACGGTCCAGACCTTCGGCCGGGACGCCAATGGCATGCTGATCCAGAGCATCGGTGGTTTCAGCGGTGATGGCGGCGGTGCCAGCGGCTTCGAGGCCTTCGGCGCCGGCAGCCAAAGCGCCGGGGACGGCGGTGTCGTCACGACCAGCTTGGGCGATCAGGTCACGATTACCACCTCGGCTGTGCGTGCCTATGCGCTTCAGGTGCAATCCATCGGCGGCGGCGGCGGTCGCGGTGGTACCGGCGACGGGATCGCCAGCCTGGGCGGCAGCGGTTCGGCCGGTGGCGGCGGCGCAGACGTGACCGTCGAGATCGGCGAGGGGGCGGAGATCACGACCAGCGGCACGCTGGCGCGGGCCGTGCACGTCTTGAGCGTCGGCGGTGGCGGCGGCGATGGCGGCGGCTCGACTGGCGTGGTAGCACTGGGCGGCTCGGCCGGAAGTGGCGGCAGCGGCTCAAACGTCGTCCTCTCCCTGGACGAGAAGGCGACGGTCAGCACAGCGGGTAACATCGCCACCGGCCTCTATGCCGCCAGCATCGGTGGTGGCGGCGGTTCCGCCCATTCCACCCAGGGGATCGAATCAATCGGCGGCTCCGGCGGCGACGGCGGCAGCGGCGGCCCGGTTACCATCAACAATGCCGGCACGATCTCGACCGAGGGCGCGGACGCCGATGCGGTGGCCGCACAGAGCGTGGGCGGCGGCGGCGGTAAGGGCTCCAACGCCACCAGCGTCTCGGCCGGATTTTCGCTTGCGATCGGCGGGTCCGGCGGCAATGGCGGTTTCGCCAACAACGTGACCTACAACGACACCGGTGCGGCAGGTCGCAAGATCACGACGGAAGGCGACCGCTCGCGCGGCATCTTCCTGCAGAGCGTGGGCGGCGGCGGCGGCGATGGCGGCAATGCGGTTAGCGCGTCGGCCGGCGGCCCGGTCAATCTCTCGCTGGGTTTCAGCGGCGACGGCGGCGGCGGCGGTCGCGGCGGTATTGCGCAGTACCAGACCGGGGCTGCGGACGTCGCCACGGCAGGCGATCACTCTGTGGCCATCCAGGTACAGTCGGTCGGCGGCGGTGGTGGCAATGCGGGAACGGATGTGACTGCCAGCGGACCCTCCGGCGTCAACCTTAGCCTGGCGATGGGCGGATCGGGTGGCAGCGGCGGCAAGGCGGACTTCGCGTCCGTCGAATCGAATTCCTCTCTCTCGACCAAGGGCGATCACGCCAGCGCCGTCTTGATCCAGTCGATCGGTGGTGGCGGCGGCAATGCGGGAACCACGATCAACGGCGATCTGGGCGGGCCGGTCAGCCTGGGTGGCGCCATCGGCGGTTCCGGCGGCAGCGGCGGTGCCGGCGGCGAGGCCAACGCCAATGGTGGCGGTGGGATCTCGACCGAGGGCGACCACTCCTTCGGCCTGCTGGCGCAGTCGATCGGCGGCGGCGGCGGAAACGGCGGCACCACCGTGGCGGCGAGTGGCGTTAGCGAGGTCTCGGCCAACGTCGCGATTGGCGGTCAGGGCGGCGACGGCGGCAACAGCGATCTGGTGACGGTCAAGTGGGCGGACGCCATCATGACGCAAGGCAACAACGCCAGTGCGGTGATGGTGCAGTCAATCGGTGGCGGCGGCGGTAATGCAGGCACGACGGTCGCAGGTGCTGCAAGCTCGCGGTACTCCTTGACGGCAGCCGTCGGCGGCAATGGCGGCGGTGGTGGCGATGCCGAGCATGTCGGCGTCACCCTCTTGGGGCCTGTCACGACCAAGGGCGAGATAGCCCACGGCCTGCAGGTGCAGTCGATCGGTGGCGGCGGTGGCCACTCGGGCACTACGATCTCCGGCACGGCGATTTCCAATATGTCGGCCGATCTCTCGGTCGGCGGGTCTGGCGGCAGTGCCGGAAATGCCATGCGGGTCGAGGCAAGCACCGCGGATGTGACGACAGAGGGCAACAGCTCTTCGGCGGTGTCGGCGCTCAGCATCGGCGGCGGCGGTGGCGACGCGCACTTCACCGGTGCTTTCAGCGGCAATTCCACGGACTCGGTCAATCTCTCGATCGGCGGCTCGGGCGGGGCAGCCGGCGATGGCGGAGAGGTCGCGGTGAGCTTGACCGGCGACCTTGCGACGGCCGGGCACAATGCAGCGGGCGTCAGGGCGATGAGTATCGGCGGCGGTGGCGGCGACAGTGGCATGACGGTGTCCGGATCCCTCGAAGGCAGTGTTCCCATCAATGTCAGCGTCGGCGGCAGCGGCGGATCAGCCGGCTCCGGCGGAGCCGTCTCGGTAACCGGCCAGGCCGGGACCTCGATCCAGACGAAAGGTGCCAACTCTGAGGGCATCCTGGCGGCAAGCATCGCCGGGTCCGGCGGCAGTTCCGGTCATGTGATGGCAGGTTCCGCCATTTCCGGCGGGACGGCCGGCGTTGCGATCGGCGGCAAAGGCGGTAGCGGTGGCAACGCGGGTAGCGTCACGGTCGGCAATGCTGCCTCGATTGCGACCCAGGGCGCGCAGTCCAGCGCCATCGAGGCGCGCTCGATCGCCGGGGGCGGCGGCAGTGCCAAGGGGTCGATCACCGCCTCCGCGCTCTCGATGGGCGACGCCAGCCTGACCATCGGCGGCGATGGCGGCGACGGTGGTATGGCGGGTGCTACCGCGGTGACGAGCAGCGGGGCGATCACCACCGAAAGCCACCATGCCTACGGCATTCTCGGCCAGTCGATCGGCGGTTCGGGTGGCAATGGTGGCTTCGCGGCCCAGGCCAGCTTCACCGGTGGCGAGGTCTCGGGCCAAGCCAGCGTATCGATCGGTGGTTCGGGCGGCGACGGCGGCAGTGCCGGGACGACGAAAATCACGAACGAAGGCTCCATCTCGACGGCCGACTTCGGTGCGCACGGCATCCTGGCGCAGTCGATCGGCGGATCGGGCGGTAGCGGCGGCAATGTCTATAGCGGCAACTTCTCGGCCTCCTCCGATGCCTCGGCCAACGTCACGCTCAACATCGGCGGTACCGGCGGCGACGGGGCGGTGGGCGGCGCGGTAACTGTCGACAACACGGCAAGCATCGAGACCGATGGCTTCCTGGCGGACGGCATTGCCGCGCAGTCGATCGGCGGCAACGGCGGTTCGGGTGGTTCGACCTATTCGGTTCTGACCACGGTCTCGGAGGGGTCGAGCGCCAGCGTCACCGTCGATATCGGCGGTGCCGGCGGCTCCGGCCAGAACGCGGCGACGACGGAGGTCAAGAACAGCGCCACCATTGCCACAACCAAGGGCGGTTCCAACGCCATTCTGGCGATGAGCATCGGCGGCGGCGGCGGCCGCGGCGGCGCTGCTGCCAATCTCAACATCGAACCCCTGCCCAGTGCGTCGGCAGCACCCGGCGCTGGCGCACAGTCTCCTGGTGAGGACGATGATTCCAGCCTGAGCGCCAGCGTCGATTTCGGTGTGGGCGGCAAAGGCGGTGCGGCCGGCAATGGTGGCAAAGTGGACGTGACCAACGACGCGATGCTGCTGACCGCAGGCAAGAGCTCCAAGGCGATCTACGCGATGAGCGTCGGCGGTGGCGGCGGCGAGGGCGGAGCTGCCTCCTCGGCCTCCTTCAGCTTTGACGGAATCTGCAGCGCGCTGTCCGGCGGCGCCGGTTTCGCCTGCAAGCCCGAGGATGGCGGCGACGACGACACCACCGACATCTCGGCCTCGCTCACGGCCGAGGTCGGCGGCAAGGGCGGGGCTGCGGGCGACGGCGAAAGCGTGACGGTCACCAACAGCGGCGACATCGAGACCTCCGGTCGTCTGGGCCACGGCATCGTTGCCCACTCGATAGGCGGCGGCGGCGGCACGGGCGGCGAGGGTGGTCTGGGCATTCAGGCCTGGACCAATAACGAGACGGCGAACTCCATCGCCAACCTGCCGGCCAACTTCAATTTCATCCCCAACTTCAACGATGTCAGCATGGCGATCGGCGGCAGCGGCGGTGCTTCGGGCACTGGAGGCTCTGTCAGCGTCCAGAACACGGCTGCGATCACCACCGCCGGTGATTTTGCCTTCGCCATCCATGCACAGTCGATCGGCGGCGGCGGCGGTAACGGCGGTGCCGGTTCGACCGGCCTTTGGTCGGAGCTGACCGTCGGCGGGCGTGGCAGCGGTGGCGGCAACGGCGGTGCTGTGACGGTCAGTCAAGAGAGTATCATCACGACCAATGGCGAGGGCAGCATCGGCATCTTCGCCCAATCGGTCGGCGGCGGCGGCGGCACCGCTGGCGATGTCTACAAGGCCTTCTCCAACTCGTGGCTGGATCTCAACATCGGCGCTGGCCTTGGCGTGCAGGAGGCTGCGGGCGGCGGCGGCGACGGTGGCGACATCACGGTGATGGCCGGCGACATCGCGACCAGCGGTGTGGGCGCGCACGGCATCGTCGCCCAGTCGGTCGGCGGTTCCGGCGGGATCGCCCAGATCTCCGGCGACCTGGGCAGCCTCTCGAAACTGAACACCTATGCGGGCGGTGCGGGCGACGGCGGCAATGGCGGCGCCATCGACATCACGGTCGGCGGCTCCATCCTGGTCAGTGGCAAGGGCGCGCAGGGCGTGGTCGCGCAGAGCAGCACCGGCCGGCTGGGCTCGCAGGATGCCAGCGGTGACGTCACGATCACAGTGCAGGATGACATCATCGCCTCCGGCGAGGGCGGTCGCGCGATCCTGGCGCAGAGCGACGGCGCCATTCGCGGCACCATCGCGATCACGGTCGAAGAGGATGCCGCGGTCGTGACAAGCGCCGACGGTGCAGAGACCATCGGCCTCTTCCACGGCAGCGGCAACAGCCTGACCAACAACGGCCTGATCCAGCATCAGGGAAGCGCCGCGGACGACTATGTCCTGCGCACGAACGGTTTCGGCCTCACCGTGCAGAACAATGGCGCAATCGCCGGTTCGGTACTCAGCCAGTCCAGCCAGGCGAACGGTCCGCCGGGCGGTCCGATCATCATCACCAATGCCCAGAACGCGAGCTTCGGACTGGGCGCCACCATGAACCTCGGCCAAGGCGGCGCACTCGACAATGCCGGCACCGTGTCGCCGGGGACGGTCGGTAGCATCGGGACCTCTGTCTTCCAGGGCGGTTTCACGCAAGACAGCGGCGGCACGCTGCATATCGACTTCAATCTGGCTGGAGAGAACGACCGCATCTCCTTCGTCCAGAGCTCCAGTCCGGCGCTGGCGGGTCAGGTCGAGCCGGCTTTGCAGGGCAGCCTGCCGAAATCCGGCGACAAGGGCTCATTCGTGATCCTCTCCTCCGAGGCCGGCTATCGCTCCAACGATCTGATGGTGGAGAGCACCTCGACCGTGGACTACAGCCTGACGCGGCAAAGCAACGATATCAGCCTGGGCTATGCGGTCGATTTCACCCCCTGGAACGGGGATGCTGCGGCCCAGGCCAAGGTCACCCCGGCCACACGTGAGATCATCAACGCCAACCATACGAACTTTGGCGACAGCATCGATCTGCTGGTCACCCGTCGGAACGAGGCCGAGGCCAGCGGCACGGATGATCTCTCCTTCGTTGACGATCTAACCGGCTTGCTGCTGGAGACCGGCGATGTGGGAGATCTGGTCGATATCTATGATCGCTTCGCGCCGGGCGAGATTTTTGCGCCTTCCGATGCGGCCCTCTTCTCCAGCCTGCGCTTCGCAGACTCGTTGAATTCCTGTCCGCTACAGGGCGCGGAGGGGCAGGTCGTCTTTACCCAGCAGGGTAGCTGCCTCTGGCTGCAGGCCAGCGGCGGTGGCATCGATAGGCAGCGGACCGGTGACTCCATCGACTATGACGAGACCCTCTTCGGCTTCTCGCTTGGCGGCCAGACCGCTTTTGGCGAGGGCTACTTTGCCGGCCTGGCCTTCGGTTACGAGGACAGCAATCTCTCGAATAGCCGCTTCAGCGGCGAGGGTTCGCGCTTCCAGGGCGGTGTTTCGATCAAGAAGGAGATCCAGGACACCACCCTTTCGGCCTCATTCTCCGGCGGTGTCGGCAGCTATGACCTGACCCGCAACGTGATCACGCCCAGCGGTACCATGACCGCCGACTCTTCGCCCAACAGCAACTGGATATCCGGCCATGCCCGCGTGGCCCAGATCATAGACCTCAATGAAGCGCTCTACTTTAAGCCCTGGTTCGACATCGGCATCGATCACCAGTGGCAGGGCGACTATGACGAGAGCGGTGCCGGCGACTATGGCTTGGCGGTCGCCGGCTTCAGCCAGACTCTGGTCACGCTCAACCCCATGCTCGAACTCGGCGGCGGCTTCCAGCTCTTCGGCGCACAGGTCAACGCCACCGCGGAGGCCGGGCTGCTCGCCGTGGTCAGCGGTCGCGACCGCTCGACCGACGTCAGCCTGCTGGGTAGCGGCAGTGGCGGTCCTTCCTACCTGGTATCCGACGAGGCCCGCCCGCTCTTTGCCGACATCGGCGCCAGTGTCGATATCGTCGTGCACGAGCGCGCCGTGATCAGCTTCGGCGGCCAGGCCCTGCTGGCAGGCAACCAGCAGGAGTACGGTGGGACCGGGCGCCTCTCGATCTTTTTCTAGTGGTGCAGCCCAGAGGGATGCTTCCCATCCGTCTGGGTAAGTTGCCCTACCAGATCAACAAGTTAGTGGGCCGATGCGCCGAACGCTTGGGATCCAAGCGTTCGGATC
>JAVJSY010000035.1:0-23897 GCA_040219175.1 Kiloniellales bacterium | reverse complement strand
GATGACCAGGCCGTATTCCTGCGCTGCGTCTTGCAGCCAGGTGAAGACGTACTGGGCGAAGGAGGGGCGGCAGAGCAGCATGTAGCTCTCCGACCAGTCCGCGACGCCGCGGTAGAGGATGACCTCTGCCTTGGACATCAGCGTCTGCGCGCAGCGCCCGGGCGGAAAGATCTCGGGATCCAGATCGATCGGGATGCCCTTGGCCAGCAGGTCCAGAGCACGCGGGCCACGCACGAAAAGCGTCGTGAAGTTATCCGACAGGTCGGTGATCGCGACGAATTGGGACGCCAGGCTCTGGTCCAGGCTCTCGGCCGTTTGCGGGGCCTTGGAACAGAGCAGCAGCCACTCGTCGGGACCCAGGCCCAGCAGAACCTGCTCGTCCCGGCGCGCGGTCCCGCCGGTTGCCGGCAATGCCATGCCCAGCGAGAGCGTGAGCGCATCGCGGGCTTGCGGGTCGTCGCGGCGGGCGCGCAGGTTGACCGCGCCCTCGTAGCGAATCTCGCCGATGCCGACACCGGCCTCGCCAAGCTCTGCCACCGCACGCTGCTGTAGTGAGAGGCCGTCGAGCGGCCCTTGACGCTGGAACTCAGCCACGAAGACGGCTCCCTTCCTTATCGTAGAAGACCGGCTCGACCACCTTGCAGGCGATGATCTTGCCGTCTTTCAGGGGGGCATGCAGGGTCTGGCCCATGCGTGCGCGGCCGCCCTTGATCAGTGCCATGGCAATGGAGCGTTCCATCGCCGGGCTCCAGTAGCTGGAGGTGACGTGCCCCAGCATCGGCAGCGGGCGCTGCTCGCCGGGCGTTTCGACCAGCTGGGCACCTTCCGGCAGCACCTCTGCGGGCGCGTCTGTCAGGATGCCGACCAACTGCTTGCGGTCTGGCTTGGCCATGTCGGCGCGGCTGAGCGAGCGCTTGCCGATGAAGTCCTTGGTCTTGGAGACGATCCAGTCCATGCCAAGATCCAGCGGATTGACCGAGCCGTCGGTCTCCTGCCCGACAATAATGAAGCCCTTCTCGGCGCGCAGCACATGCATGGCCTCGGTGCCGAAGGGCGTGATGCCGTACTTGGCCCCAGCCCGCATGAGCGTCTCCCAGAGACCCAGGCCATAGGAGCTGGGCACGCTGACCTCGAAGGAGGATTCGCCGGTGAAGGAGACGCGGAAGATGCGGGCCTCGCGCCCGGCCACGCGGCCGTTGATCACGCTCATGTGCGGGAAGGCCTCGGCCGAGAGATCGAGATCCGGTGCAATCTCGGCCAGCAGGTCGCGCGCGTAGGGGCCGGCGATCTGCGCTGTTGCCCACTGCTCGGTGACCGAGGTCAGGAAGACCCTCATCTCCGGCCACTCGGTCTGCAGGTACTCTTCCAGATGCGCCAGCACCTGGGCGGCGTTACCGCTGGTGGTGTGCATCAGGTAGTGGTTCTCGCCCAGGCGCGCGGTGACGCCGTCGTCCATCACCATGCCGTCTTCGCCCAGCATCAGGCCATAGCGGCAGCGACCGATGCCCAGCTTCATCCAGGCGTTGGTGTAGACCCGGTTCAGGAAGGCGGCGGCATCCGGGCCCTGGATATCGATCTTGCCGAGAGTCGAGGCATCCAGCATGCCGACTGCCTCGCGCACGGCCTTGCACTCCCGGTTCACAGCCTGCTGCATGGTCTCGCCGGGCTCGGGATAGTACCAGGCGCGCCGCCACTGACCGACATCTTCGAAGGCGGCACCATTGGCCTCCTGCCAGGGATCCATCGATGTCTTGCGCAAGGGGTCCAGCAGGTCGCCGACGTCGCGGCCCATCCAGGCCCCGAAAGAGATCGGGGTGAAGGGGGGGCGAAAGGTCGTGGTGCCGACCTCCGGGATCGGCTTAGCCAGGGTCTCCGCCACCAGGGTCAGTGCGTTCAGATTGGAGGTCTTGCCCTGATCGGTCGCCATGCCGGTGGTGGTGTAGCGCTTCAGATGCTCGATAGAGCGAAAGCCCTCGCGCATGGCCAGCTGCAGGTCGGCGGCGGTGACGTCGTTCTGCTGATCGACGAAGTGCTTGCCCTTGTGACCGACCGGCTTGTCGGCCGGGATCAGCCAGAGGCGCCGCAGCGGCAGGAAGTCCGGCGAGTCGGCTTTGGCGGCCTCGCCGACCGCGCCGGTCTTGCCCAAGGCTTCCGCTGCGGCCTGTCCGCTGGCGTGGCCCTCGGCCAGGATCGCGCCCAGTCCGAAGGTGCCGTTGCCGGCGCCGGCCGAGCGCTGGCCCGGCTGTCCGGCCGTGCTGGGGCGGAAGTATTGGCCTTCTTCCTCCCAGGCGAGCTTGCCTTTGGATTGGCTGTGCAGATGTACGCTGGGAGTCCAACCGCCGGCGTTCAGCACCAGGTCGCAAGCGATCTCTTCGCGCTTGCCGCCCAGGGTCTTACCGTCGGCGCTGATCTCTCCGATTGAGACCTTCTGCACCCGCTTGGTTCCCTTGGCGGCATAGACGCCCTGGCCGGCCAGAATGCGCAGGCCCTGCTTTTGTGCTTCGGCGGTCCAATGGCCGACCGGCGTCTCGCGCAGATCGGCGATGGCCGCGATCTCGATGCCGCCGGCGTTCAGCGCCAAGGCCGTGCGGTAGGCGCTGTCGTTGTTGGTGACAAGCACGGCACGCTTGCCGGCGCGCACGGCATAGCGGTTGAGGTAGGTCTCGGCCGCGCCGGCGAGCAGGGAGCCCGGGCGGTCGTTGTCGCGGAAGATCACCGGGCGCTCGATCGCGCCGGCGGCGAAGATCGCCTGCTTGGTGCGCAGCTTTATCAAGCGGTGGCGGGGCTGCAGGTCCGGGCGCTCCGCCTCGGTCAGGTGGTCGCTGACGTTCTCCCAGAGCGCGAAGAAGTTATGGTCATAGGCGGCAAAGCAGACCGTTCGGGTCTTGACCGTCACGTTCGGCAGGCTGGCCAGTTCCGCTTCGGCCTTGGCCAGCCACTCGGAGGCCTCCGCGCCGTCGATCTCCTGGCCTTTGGTGGCGAGCAGGTGCCCGCCCAGGTGGGAGTCCATCTCCACCAGCAGCACGCGGGCACCGCTGCGACCGGCGCTGAGTGCTGCGGCCAGGCCGGCGGGGCCGCTGCCGACCACCAGGATGTCGGTGTGCGCATAGCTCTTGTCGTAGTGGTCGGGGTCGGCCTGCGTCGGGGCGTAGCCGAGGCCTGCCGCCTTGCGGATGAAGCGCTCGTAGAGCATCCAGGCCTTGGTGCCTTTGCCTGGCCCCATGAAGGTCTTGTAGTAGAAGCCGGCCGGAATGAACTTGGAGATCCGCGCGTTGATGCCGCCCAGATCGAAGCTGGTCGAGGGCCAGGCGTTCTGCGACTGCAGGGTCATGCCGTCGACCAGCTCTGCGATCGTGCCCTTGATGTTGGGCTCGGTCTTGGGGTCCTGGCCGACCTGGAAGAGGGCATTGGGTTCCTCGACGCCGGCCGAGACGATGCCGCGTGGGCGATGATACTTGAAGCTGCGGCCGACCAGATGGACGCCGTTGGCCAGCAGGGCCGAGGCGATGCTGTCGCCGGCGTAGCCGTCGTAGCGATGGCCGTCGAACTGGAAGTGGAGCGGCCGGCTGCGGTCGATCAGACCGCCCTCGGTGAGGCGAAAGGGTTGCATCTCTTTAAGCGTCTCCAGCCTGGCGTTAGACGTAGGTCTTGATCTCGACGGCAGGCGGCTCGGCCCCCTGCTCGTAAACCGCCAGAATCTCGTAGCTCACGGTGTCGCGGATCGCGTTGAACCAGCGCCGGCAGCCGTGCGTGTGCACCCAGCGCTCATGAAACACCCCCTTGGTGTTCTTACGCCAGTAGACATAGCCGGCCCAGTCCGCGTCGCTCATGCTCTCCGATGCTTCGGGGCGGGCCAGATGCGCTTCGCCGCCGTAGCCGAACTCGATTTCCGGGCGCGGGCCGCAGTAGGGACAGGTGATCAGCAGCATGGCGTGCCTTTCGGATCTCTAGGCAGGATGAGCATCGGTCAGTGCGCCACCGCGGCGGCACCATGCTCGTCGATGGTGAAGCCGGTGACGAAGCGATCGAGCCGGAAGGGTTCGGCGATGGGGTGCGGCTCGTTCTTGGCGATGGTGTGGGCGAAGACGTGGCCCGAGCCCGGTGTTGCCTTGAAGCCGCCGGTCCCCCAGCCGCAGTTGATGAAGAGCCCCTCGACCGGCGTCTTGGAGACGATCGGGCTGGCGTCGGGACAGACATCGACGATGCCGCCCCACATCCGCAGCATGCGCATGCGCCGGAACAGCGGGAAGAGCTCGCAAATCGCCGCCAGGGTCTCTTCGGTCACGTGGATCGAGCCGCGCTGGCCATAGCCGATGTAGTGATCGACGCCGGCGCCGATCACCAGTTCGCCCTTGTCGGACTGGCTGATATAGGCGTGGACGGCGTTCGACATCACCACGCAGTCGATCGCCGGCTTTACCGGCTCGCTGACCAGGGCCTGCAGCGGCAGCGACTGGACGGGCAGCTGCACGCCGGCCATCTGCGCCAGCACGCTGGAGTGGCCGGCCGCCACGATACCGACCTTCTTGGCGGCGATGCGTCCACGGCCGGTGCGCAGGGCGACCACGCGGCCATCGCTGATCTCGAAGCCCTCGACCGGGCAGTTCTGAATGATGTCGACGCCCAGCTCGGCGGCGGCACGGGCATAGCCCCAGGCAACGGCATCGTGTCGGGCCGTGCCACCGCGGCGCTGCAGACTGGCACCCAGAACGGGGTAGCGACCGCCAGCGCGCAGATCGATGACCGGACAGAAGTCCTTGACCCCTTGGGCATCCAGAAACTCGGAATCGATGCCGTTCAGGCGGTTGGCGTTGACCCGCCGCGACAACTCGCGCAGGTCGTGTTGATTGTGCGCCAGATTCATCACGCCGCGTTGCGAGAACATGACGTTGTAGTTCAGCTCGTGGCTGAGGTTCTCCCAGAGCTTGAGCGCATGTTCGTAGAGTGCGGCCGACTGGTCCCAGAGGTAGTTCGAGCGCACGATGGTCGTGTTGCGCCCGGTGTTGCCGCCGCCGATCCAGCCGCGCTCGACCACCGCGACCTTGGTGATCTTCAACTCCTTGGCCAGATAGTAGGCCGTCGCCAGTCCGTGGCCGCCACCGCCCACGATGACCACGTCGTACTCGCCCTTCGGCTCGGCCGAGGGCAGTGCCTGCGCCCAGCGTTCGTGGTGGCTGAAGGCGTTCTTGATCAGGGTTGCCAGGGAATAGCGCTGTTTCATCGGTTACCCGTCCTGCGTTACGGCCCATCCATCCGCTCCGGCCAGGTGCCTAGGGCTGAGCCAGGTGCCTGGGGCGGAAAATGTGCGTCAAGCCCGCACTGAGCTGTCTCGATTGCTAGACTCTGTCGCTCTGGAGGGGCCGGCGCAAGTCTAGCCCAGCCCTTTGCCGCTTGAATCCGGATTTCGTGCCAGCAAGCCCGGAAAGGGCCTGAGGTTGCGTCTAAACACTTGCGGATTGGCGCCAAGAATTTATGATTCTGCGACAAAGGCGGCCGACCGAAAGCAAGAACCCCATAGCAGCAAGCACGCAGCGATGCGGGAAATGCAGGCGGACCCGCGACCGCTTGGTCTGGATCTCGTCTGCAACCCGTTTCGGCAAAGGGAATGCGCCCTTGTTCGGAGAAGCGCCACGCACTCTTCCCTACCACCTGGCATTCGTATTGGTGCCGCAGGTGACCCAGATTG
The DNA here is from genome assembly GCA_040219175.1 of Kiloniellales bacterium. GTDB lineage: Bacteria > Pseudomonadota > Alphaproteobacteria > Kiloniellales > JACOMY01 > JACOMY01. The sequence goes on along the minus strand of JAVJSY010000035.1, from coordinate 18,211 downwards.
CGCTTGTCTGCGCGATCGAGGCCTTGCGGTTGGCCAACCGCGCCAGTGGGAAGCATCTCTACAGCTGGTCTCTTGTCAGCATCGAGGGCGGCGAGATCAAATCTTCGAACGGCATGCCGATAGCGGCGGCGGGCGATCTTGCCCAGGGCGATGATGCCGATGCGGTCGTCGTCTGCGGCGGGTCCAATCCTTCGATCGCCAGTGACCGTAGATTGCTGGCCTGGCTTAGGACACAAAGCCGTCGCGGCAAGGACATCGGCAGCCTCTGCACCGGCTCGCTGGTGCTGGCCAAGGCCGGTTTGCTGGACGGCTATCGCTGCACCATACATTGGGAGAATCTGGCCGGTTTCGTCGAGGCCTATCCGGAAATCGACGTCACCACAGAGCTGTTCGAGATCGATCGCAAGCGCTTTACCTGTGCCGGCGGCACCGCAGTCATCGACCTGATGCTGAATTTGATCGGCCGCCAGCATGGGCACGAACTGGCAGCCAAGGTCGCCGACCAGTTCATGCATGAGCGGATTCGAGACAGCCACGATCACCAGCGCATCAGCCTGCCGCAGCGGCTGGGCGTGCGTCATCCCAAGCTGCTGGCCATCATCGCGCTGATGGAGGAAAACCTGGAAGAGCCGATGAGCCGCGCCAGCCTGGCCGCCCATGCCAAGCTCTCCGCCCGCCAGCTGGAACGTCTCTTCCGCAAGTACCTGAACCGTTCGCCGGCGCGCTATTACCTGGAGCTACGGCTGAACCGGGCGCGCCTGCTGTTGCTCCAGACCGACATGAGCATCATCGATGTGGCGCTCGCCTGCGGCTTCGTTTCGGCCTCGCATTTTTCCAAGTGCTATCGCGACTTCTTCGGCCATACGCCGCGTCGCGAGCGGGGCGTTCCGGCGCGCGGCTGCGGAGAATAGATAGCGAATAGATGCGGGGCGAAAGCCTCTTTCGCCAGGGCACGACAGGGACTATAGAACTAACTTGTCTATACAAGTTGAGACCCCCTGGACAAGTTGGAGCCTGGTCATGCTGTCTGCCTTCGTACCCGGTGCGCTGACCCTGGGACAGATCTATCGTTTCTGGCGCGGGAATCGGGAGGTCGGCCTCGATCCCTACTGTTGGGAAGGCATCGAAGCCTCGGCTCGGACCGTCGCCGAGATCCTGGCCAGCGGCGAGCGCGTCTATGGCGTCAACACCGGCTTCGGACTGTTGGCCAGAAAGCGCATCGCCGACGATCAGGTGCGCGAGCTGCAGCGTCGTTTGCTGATCTCGCACTGCACGGGCGTTGGCGATCCGCTGCCGGCGGACACGGTGCGCCTGATCCTGCTGCTGAAGGTCTCCAGCCTGGCGCGCGGTTACTCCGGCGTGCGTCGCAAGGTCGTCGAGCGCCTGCTGGTTTTGCTGCAAGCCGACGCCTTGCCGGTGGTTCCCTCTCAGGGATCGGTCGGAGCCTCCGGCGATCTGGCTCCCTTGGCACACCTTGCGGCAGCCGCCTGCCTGGGTGAGGGTGACATTCTGTTTGAAGATTGCGTGCTCCCTGCGGCAGAGGTCTTGAGCCGGCTCGGCCTGGCGCCGATGGAACTGGCGGCCAAGGAGGGCCTGGCGCTCATCAACGGGACACAGGTCTCGACCGCCCTGGCCCTGGAGGGCTTGTTCCGCGCTTATGAGGCCTTTGCCGCCGGCCTGACGGCCGGTGCACTCTCGGTCGATGCGGCTGCCGGCAGCGACACGCCTTTCGACGCGCGCATCCAGGCCTTGCGCGGCCATCCAGGGCAGATTGCGGTTGCCGAGCGGCTGCGTGCCTTGCTGGCCGGCAGCGCCATCCGCGAATCGCACCGCGACGGCGATGATAGGGTGCAGGATCCCTACTGCCTGCGTTGCCAGCCCCAGGTCATGGGCGCAATCTTGGACACCTTGACGGCGGCAGCGGCGATGCTGGGCCGTGAAGCCAATGCGGTGTCCGACAACCCGCTGGTCTTCAAAGAGACGCGCGAGATGCTCTCTGGCGGCAACTTCCACGCCGAGCCGGTGGCGATCGCCGCCGACATGATCGCGCTCGCCCTGGCCGAGATCGGCGCGCTGTCGGAGCGGCGCGTCGCCCTTCTGACCGACGCCACACTCTCCAGCTTGCCGGCCTTTCTGGTGGTCGATCCCGGGCTGAACTCAGGCTTCATGATCGCGCATGTGACCGCGGCAGCGCTTGCCAGCGAGAACAAACAGCTGGCCAGCCCGGCCTCGGTCGACAGCCTGCCGACCTCGGCGAACCAGGAGGACCATGTCTCGATGGCGACCAACGCGGCACGCCGCTTGGCGCCGATGGCGGCCAACAGCGGTCGCATTCTGGCGATCGAGCTTCTGGCAGCGGCCCAGGGCGTCGAACTGCGGCGTCCCCTGGAAACCAGCGCAACTCTCAGGCAGGTTTGGACGGCGATTCGCGAACGGGCCGCCTTCCTGGATCAGGACCGCGCGCTGTCGAAAGAGATCGAGCAGGTCTATCTCTTGATAGCGTCGGGTTGGTTCCTGGATCTGGTATGGCCGGAAGGCGCTCCCGACATTGCCGCCTGAGGCTGGATCGGGATCTTGCGCGCCGTGAGCTTTGGCCGCACTGCATAAGGCCTATGCAGCGCTGGGAAGGATCTCTGTCGCAAACCAGATAGGCTTTGTCGGAGAAAAGCCGACCCCTGCTGCGCGATGCGACGAGACTGCGGACCGAAAAGAAGAGGCGGTGGCTGTAGCCGGGCGCCCTGCGTTGAGTGAAAGTACAGTTTGGCTTGCTTGGGGTTAGACCCAACGGTTTAGGGAGCGATGAAGGCAATGGCCGAGGAAGAAGACGATCTCGATCTCAGCACGCTCGACGACGACGAGCTGGTAAAGCAGATGCACGACGACCTCTACGATGGTCTCAAGGAAGAGATCGAAGAGGGCGTCAACATCCTCCTTGGGCGCGATTGGACGCCCTACGACGTGCTGACCAAGGCATTGGTCGAGGGCATGCGGATCGTCGGCATCGACTTTCGCGACGGCATCCTCTTCGTGCCGGAAGTGCTGCTGGCCGCCAACGCCATGAAGGGCGGCATGTTCATCCTGCGCCCGCTGCTGGTCGAGACCGGCGCGCCGAAGCAGGGCAAGATGGTCATCGGCACCGTCAAGGGCGATATCCACGACATCGGCAAGAACCTGGTCTCCATGATGATGGAGGGTGCGGGCTTCGACGTGATCGATCTGGGCATCAACAACCCGGTCGAGAACTACCTTTCAGCGCTGGAAGAGCATGAGCCCGACATCCTGGGCATGTCGGCGCTGCTGACCACCACCATGCCCTATATGAAGGTGGTGATCGACGCCATGAAGGAGAACGGCATCCGCGAGGAATACGTCGTGCTCGTCGGTGGCGCGCCCTTGAACGAGGCCTTTGCCGAAGCCATCGGTGCCGACGCCTACTGCCGCGATGCGGCGGTGGCCGTGGAGACGGCCAAGGAATACGTCTCGCGCCGTCACAACCAGCGCGCCGGCGCCGCCTAGGCCCCGGCACGAGCGGGATCCGACCGGCCATGTCGTCGGGCAAGGCGTCTACGGGCCAGGTAGGTTCGGGCCAGTTTGGTTCGGGCCAGTTAGGTTCGGGCCAGGTAGGTTCGGGCAAAACCCTGATCGTGGGCTGCGGCGCGCTCGCCCGAGAGATCGTCGCTGTGGTCAAGGCCTATGGCTGGCAAGGGGTGAGCGTTACCTGCTTGCCGGCGATCTGGCATAACCGTCCGGAGAAGATCCCCGACGGCGTGCGCGAGAAGATCCGCAAGGGCCGCAAGGACGGCTATGAGCGGATCTTCGTGGCCTATGGCGATTGCGGCACCGGGGGCCTCTTGGACGCTGTGCTCGAGGAAGAAGGGGCGAGCCGGATAGGCGGCGACCACTGCTATGCCTTCTATCGTGGCGTCGAAGCCTTCAATGCGGGCCATGACAAGGACCCGACCTGCTTTTATCTGACCGACTATCTGGCCCGGCACTTCGATCGGCTGATCATCCAGGGTCTCTGGCTGGATCGTCATCCGGAGCTGATGGAGCAGATCTTCGGCCACTATACCCGTCTGGTCTATCTGGCGCAGACCGAGGATCCCGAGCTGGATCGCCTGGCCCAAGCGGCGGCGGAGACGCTGGGTCTGGACTACGAAAGGGTCGTCACCGGCATGGGCGAGTTGGAGCGTTTTCTGCGCCAGGCCGCAGCATAACCAGGACTACAAGGCAGCAAGGGAAGCTTTCAGGTGGCGCAGCTCATCACCGTCTATTGGCGCGATATCCCGGCTCAGGTCATTGCAAAGGCCGGCCGCAAGACCTCCAAGATTCAACTGACCGAGCGCTTCGAGCAGGCGATCGATCGCGCGGCCATGCGGGCTAACCTGCGCGACACCGACTCCTATCTGGAGCATTGGCGCCGAGGCACCCCAGAGGCCTGCGGCGACGATCTGGAGGCCGCGGCCAAAGCCGCCGCCGAGCGCCTGGAAGCCGACTACCCGAAAGAACGCCTGGTCACCTTGGTGAAGCAAGGCGGCCTGGAGACGCCTGAAGAATAGGCTGGGATCTGGGATTGAAATCGAATTGGTTATCCCTGTCGCCCTATCGCGGGCGCTGTATCGCTTAAGGACTGCCAGACGCCATGACCGCGGCCAGCAACGAAAAACAGCAGATCATCGATCTAATGAGCAACTTCACCATCGAGACCACACCGGGCTCGGCGGCGAAGATTGCGGATTACCGCGAGCATTTGCGGCCCGGCACCTTTGTCGCGGTCACCTTCCTGCCTGGCTCCGACTTCGCCGACACCATCAAGGTCGCCAAGCGGCTGCGCGACGAGGGCTTTGAGCCGGCCCCGCACTTCGCCGCGCGCTCGGTGCCCGGCCACCTCGAGTTCGAAGGATACTTGGAGCGGATCGTGGGCGAGGCCGGGGTGACCAAGGTGGTGGCGCTGGCCGGCGGTGTCGATAAACCCCTGGGGCCCTTCGAGAGCTCCATGGATCTGCTGGAGACCGGGCTTTTCGACAAGCACGGCATCAAGTCGATCGGGGTTGCCGGCCATCCCGAAGGCAGCCCGGACATCAGCGACGCCGACATCGCAGCCGCGCTGAAGTGGAAGAACGGTTTTGCCGAGCGGACCGATGCCTCTGTCTACATCTGCACGCAGTTCTGTTTCGAGTCGCAGCCCATCATCGCTTGGGACAAGGCCATTCAGGCGGAGGGCAATAGGCTGCCGATCCACCTTGGCGTGCCGGGCCTGGCCACCTTGAAGACCCTGATCCAGTTCGCGAAGTCCAGCGGCGTCGGCAACTCGATCCGCTTCCTGACCAAGCAGGCCCGGCAAGTGACCCGGCTTCTCACCGTGAACGCCCCCGACCAGCTCGTTCGCGAACTGGCGGCCTACAAGGCCAGCGATCCCAAGTGCGGAATCACCCACGCGCACATGTATCCCCTGGGCGGCATGCGCCGCTCGGCAGCCTGGAGCTACGCGGTGCTGGACGGTGACTTCGAGCTACAGGGCAAGGGCTTCAAGCTCACCCGCGATATCGGTTAGCGGACCGCTAGCGCGGGGCTTCGATCTTCACACCTTCGACTTCGATTGGGATCGGGGCGATCTGGATGTGCGGTCCGAAGGGGTCGTCGTTTTCGCCGACGAAGCGCAGGCCGCCGCTTAGGCGGAGTCTGTCGTCCTTGGTGTTGTAGCTACCCTGGTAGGTGATGACCCCGATCAGCGCATCTTCTCCCGCTTTCTGCGGGTAGCTGAAGTTCAGCATGGTCGCCCTGATGGCGATTTCCTCGCCCTTAACGCCCGCACAGCGCCAGGCGCCATGACTGTCGCCGAAGGCCTGCTTGCCCAACCCGGAATACTGGTCGGAATCGCTGCGCAGAGCGTGACCCCCGTTGGTCAGAGAGATCAAGCTGCGGCTGTGGATCGTGCCGCCCTGGCCGTCGGGCAGACTGTTCTTGGTGATGTAGGAGCCAACCGCCGGCAGGCAGTCTGCCGACATCGGCTCTTCCGCCGAGGCCAGGCCCGCGCCGGCAAGCAGCAGTGAGAGAGCAAGTACTGTCTTTGATCGCATGGTCCTGCCTTACATCATGTCCTGCTTACATCATGTCCTGGCGGAGTGCGGTCACCTCGATCTCCACCAGCATTCTGGGATCGGCCAGTTCGGCGATGACTGTGGTGTTGGCGGGGCGGATGTCGCCCAGCTTCGCGCCAAGTGCCGGTGCCACGATCTCGAAGTAGTCGCGGCTGGCCAAGTAGACCACGACCCGCACGACGTCCTTTAGCGAGGAGCCGGCCTCGGCCAGTGCCGCTTCGATGTTGACGAAGCACTGGGCGGTCTGCTCGCCAGGATCCCCGGAGATGCTGCCGGCCTTGTAGTCGAAACCGGTGGTGCCCGAGACGAAGACGAAGGGGCCCTGCACCACGGCGCGGCTATAGCCGGCGAGAGCCTCGAAAGAGGACCCGGAAGAGATAAGGCGTTTGGTCATGAGATCCGTCCACGCATCTGGAAAAGAAGAATAGGGCCTTCTGCTAGCTCAGGCCCAGCCATTTGCCAAGCACGCGCGCTCTTCTACCGTCTCCCTGCCGTCTCCCTGCCGTCTCCCTGCGAAAGGAAAGCGCAGTGCAGCGCGTCTCGAACAAAGGAGGTCGTTTTTCGATCAGCCGGAGTTCTGGCGGATGCGCAAATCTGCAGGGTGACAGGACATGTTGATCGAGGGCCGCCAAGCGCGTGGCGCGGGTTTGGCGGCCCTTATGATTGGCTGGTCCTAAGGGTTAACGGATTGAAGTGGAAGAGGACCAGCTGGAATGGCGCGCACTGTAGTGTCGTCGAGGAACAAGACGGTGGTGATCGGTTACGATCAGCCCTTCTGCGTGATTGGAGAGCGCATCAACCCGACCGGCCGCAAGAAGCTGGCCGCGGAGATGGCTGCCGGCGACTATTCCACGGTGGAGCGCGATGCGCTGGCCCAGGTGGCCGGCGGTGCCGCTATGCTGGATGTGAACGCCGGCATTCCTTTGGCCGATGAACCCGCCATCCTGGCCGAGTCGATCAAGCTGGTGCAGTCGCTGGTCGACGTGCCGTTGTCGATCGACAGCTCTATCGTCGAGGCGCTGGAGCGTGGCCTGGAAGTCTATCAAGGCAAGCCGCTGGTAAACTCCGTCACCGGTGAGGAAGAACGCCTGGAAGTCGTGCTGCCCCTCATCAAGAAGTATGGCGCCGCCGTGGTCGCAATCTCCAATGACGAGACCGGCATTTCCGAGGATCCCGACGTTCGCTTCGAGGTCGCGAAGAAGATCGTCGAGCGTGCGCAGGATCATGGCATCCCCAAAGAGGACATCGTCGTCGATCCGCTGGTGATGCCGATCGGTGCCATGGGAACCGCCGGCAAACAGGTCTACAGCCTGCTCGATCGTCTGCATCGAGAGTTGGACGTGAACACCACCTGCGGTGCTTCCAACATTTCCTTCGGGCTGCCGAACCGACGGGTCATGAACGGCGTGTTCCTGGCCATGGCGTCCGGCTTCGGCATGACCTCGGCGATCATGAACCCACTGCACGAAGAGGACATGGGCTGCATTCGTGCATCCGACGTCCTGATGCACCGCGACCGCGATTGCCGGTCTTGGATCAAGACGTATCGCGAGCCGGCGCCGGAAGGGCAGGCTCAGGGTGCCAGGGGCGAACGCGGCGAACGTCGCCGGCGGCGCGCCAGTGCCAGCTAAAGGGCGACTGGGTCCGCGCGCAGGCAAGAGGCAGAGTTAGCGCCTGCGAAACCAGCGGGCGAAGAGGTGAAGGGGAGGGGCGATGAACGGGGTGGTCGATCCCATAGCCGCCAGCGAGGTAGAGGCCGAGGTCAGCCAGACCAAGGCTCTTGTCGTCTTCACGCCCTCTGGCCGTCGTGGGCACTTCCCCCTTGGCACGCCGATCTTGAAGGCCGCCCGCAGTCTTGGCGTCGATATCGACACGGTCTGCGGCGGTCGCGGCATTTGCGGGCGCTGCCAATGCCTGGTCAGCGAGGGCGAGTTCGCCAAGCACGGGATCGTCAGCCGGGCCGACCATGTCACCCCGCGGAACGACGTCGAGGTTCGCTACGACCGCAAGCGGGGGATGAAGGCTGGGCGTCGTCTGTCCTGCCAGATGCAGTTGCTGGGCGATGCCGTCATCGACGTACCGGCTGACAGCCAGGTCTATCGCCAGGTCGTGCGCAAGCGCGCCGAGGTCCGCGACATCAAGCTGGACCCTGCCATCCGCCTCTACTACGTCGAGGTGGAAGAGCCGGACATGCACAATCCGACCGGTGACGTCGAGCGTCTGCACGCGGCCCTGGACCGCGAGTGGGGGGTCGAAACCAAGCTGGAATACGACCTCTCGATGCTGCAGAAGCTGCAGAAGGCGCTGCGCGAGGGTGGTTGGAAGGTGACGGTCGCTGTCCATCGCGGACAGGTGGTGACCGCGATCTGGCCTGGCTTCGTCGAACGCGCCTTCGGAATTGCCGTCGACGTCGGCTCGACCACGATAGCCGCCCACCTCTGCGACCTGCGGACCGGCGAGGTCATTGCCTCTTCGGGATTGATGAACCCGCAGATCCGCTTCGGCGAAGACCTGATGAGCCGGGTTTCCTACGTCATGATGAACCCCGGCGGCGACCGGGAGATGACGGCCGTGGTTCGCGAGGCGGTGAATACCCTGGTGGAAGAGGTCGCCAAAGAGGCGGGCATCGACCGCCATCTGATCTTGAACATGACCTTCGTCGGCAATCCCATCATGCATCACCTGCTGCTGGGCATCGATCCGACGGAACTTGGCGGGGCGCCCTTTGCGCTGGCGCTGAATTCCGGCCTGACCCTTTGGGCGTCCGAGTTGGATATCGAGGTTGGCGACAGCGCGCGCGTCTATGTGCTGCCCTGTATTGCCGGACATGTCGGTGCCGATACTGCGGGCTGCATTCTCTCCGAGACGCCGCATCTGCGCGACGAGATCACCCTGCTGGTGGATGTCGGCACCAATGCGGAGATCGTGTTGGGCAACAAGGATCGCCTGCTGGCCTGCTCCTCGCCGACCGGCCCCGCCTTCGAAGGCGCGCAGATCTCCGGCGGGCAGCGCGCCGCACCCGGCGCCATCGAGCGGGTGCGCATCGACCCCGAGACCCTGGAGCCGCGCTTCAAGGTGATCGGCTGCGACCTCTGGTCGGACGACGCGAACTTCGCCAAGGAGACCGGGCAGACAGGCATCACCGGTATCTGCGGCTCGGGCATCATCGAAGCCGTCGCCGAGATGTACCTGACCGGCATTCTCGCCACCGACGGCACGGTCGACGGCGCCATGGCGGCGAAAAGCCCGCGGGTCCAGGCCGACGGCAGAACCTTCTCCTACCTGCTGCGCGCGGGCGAACCGGAGATTCGCATCACCCAGAACGACGTGCGGGCGATCCAGTTGGCCAAGGCGGCACTCTATGCCGGCATTCGCCTGCTGATGGATCGCCTGGGCGTGGATCGGGTGGAGCGCATCATGCTGGCCGGCGCTTTCGGCAGCCACATCGACGTCAAATACGCCATGGTGCTGGGCATGATACCGGACTGCCGGCTGGACCGCGTCCATGCCGCCGGCAATTCGGCCTCTACGGGCGCGCGGATTGCGCTGCTGAACCAGTCGGCGCGCGACGAGATCGAAGCCGTGGTGCGGCGGGTCGAGAAGGTCGAGACGGCGGTCGAGCCACAGTTCCAAGATCACTTCGTGGCCGCCATGTCCATGCCGCACGCCAGCGATCCCTTCCCGGAGCTTGCCAAAGAGGTGACCCTGCCGGCGCCGAAGCGCGCGCAAATGGGCGGCGAGTCCGGCCAGGAAGGCCGCCGCCGGCGCCGCGCCAGGCACTAGGTTGGGTATCACACCAGGATAGAGTCGGCTTGTATCGCCCAGCCTTCGGGTCGTGTCGGGCGGGCCGCCCGCGGTACCGAAGGCCTCAAGCCTAGCACAAGGCTAGGCTTGTCGACCCTCTCCTAGCGGATCGGACTCCCGCGGGCGCGATGACGGCCCTACCCTGGTGAAGCCTCCGGGCTAGCGCGTCGTCTGCACCCTTTCTCCATTCTCGGGTAACCTCCAGACTTGACCCCTTAGGGCATCGGTGGCCAAGTCTTATGGGATTTTCACGGGAGAGATTGATGAGTGAGGCGGAGGGATCTCTAGAAGCAGCGCGGGCGGCGCTTGCCGAAGGGGAGGTCGAAAAGGCGCGTAAACTCTGCGAACAGCAGCTGCGCAAGAACAAGGAGGATGCGGCGACCAAGCATCTTCTTGGCGAGATTCAACTGCTCTTGGGCAAGTATCCGCCGGGCTTTGCCAATCTGGAAGCGCGCCTGGATAGCAAGGGCTCGGCGCCGGCCGGGATGCCGCCGCTGTGGGACGGCAGTCCGCTGACCAGCCAGACCCTCTTCATTCGCCATGAGGGCGGCTTGGAAGAGTCCCTGCAGTTCTGCCGCTACGCCCCGGTGATCCTGCGCCGCTATCCGCAAGCACGGCTGATTCTCGAGGTGCCGGCCGAGGCGCAGGAGTTGATCGGGCGCAGCTTCTCCCGCGTCGATCGCGTGCAGGTGGTCGCCGCCGGCAAGGGCGAGGTGGCACCGGTGCAAGCCGACCTCTGTTTGCCGCTGCTCTCGGCGCCCAGCCGGACCCAGACCAACATCAACAACGTGCCCTCGGCCAAGGCCTATCTCTATGCCAAGCAGCCGCGGCGCTTGGCCGACGAGAAGGAGCTTTCGATCGGCATCTCCTGGCGCAGCAGCAACCCCGAGCACGGCAAGCAGTACTCTTTGCCGCTGCCGAAGCTCGCGCGCTCTCTGCAGCACCCGGGAACCCGCTTGATCAACCTGCAGCCGGGCGATACCGAATCCGAATGCCGACACCTGACCCGCACCGAGGGTATTGCCGTGCAGAACCCCAAAGGCGTGCCGGATGGAACCGCGCTCGGCCCCTGGAGTGATGTGGTCGCCGGTTGCGACTTGATCGTGTCCGTCGATTCGCCGGTTGCCCACCTGGCAGGCGCGCTGGGCAAGGAGACCTGGGTGCTGCTCTCTCACCCACCGCACTGGCGTTGGCTCTTGGACAGGGACGACACGCCCTGGTATCCAACCCTCAGGCTGTTGCGCCAGACGCATGCCAACGATTGGGAATTGATGCTGCCGGATTTGCTGGACGCCATTCGCGAGCGCATGGCCGCCAGAGACGCCGCTTAGGCGTGAAGAGAACGCGGGCAGAGAACGCAGTAAGAGGATAGAGGGAGCGACGCCGGTGAACGAGGGGGTCATGGACGCAACCGTCGAGACCGACGAGAAGCCCAAGGAAGAGGCGAAGCGGAGCTGGCAGGAGAATCTGGCCATCGCCCGCGCGCGCTTGAAAGACAATCCGAACGATATGGACGCGGGCAGGGTGCTTTGTGGCGCTCTGATCAAGGCCGGGCGACATCGCGACGTCGCCCAGGCCGCAAAGCCCTTTATCCGGCGCGAAGACTGCGATCCGCAGTTGCTGTTCCACTTTGCCGTTGCCGCTGACGCCTGCAACGACAAGGGTGCGGCCGTCCTGGCCTATCGCCGTTGCGTCAAGGCGCGGCCTGAGTGGGCGGAGGCGTGGCTCAACCTCTCGGCCGTGGCGAAGAGTCAGAACCTGCTCGAAGAGGCGATCAGGGCCGCCGAGAAGGGCATCGCGCTGAAGCCCGAGATGCCGGAAGGGCACAACAATCTGGGCCAGGCCTATTCGCAGAAGAACCGCCACGAAGAGGCTTTGGCCGCCTACGACAAGGCCATCGAACTGCGGCCCGACTATGCACGCGCGCACGCCAATCGCGCCCAGGCGCTCTTGAAGCTGGAGCGAGCGGACGAGGCGGAGGAGGCCTGCAAGCAGGCGATTGCCGCCAATCCCAAGGGCAAAGAGGGCTACACCAATCTGGCCGTGGTGCTCCTGGCCAGCGGCCGGGTGCGCGATGCGATGAAGAACTGCGCAACCCTGGCCGGGCTCTATCCCGACGATCCCGAAGTGCTGTCCAACTGGGGTGTCGCGCTGAAGGAGTCTGGCTACATCGAAGATGCGCTGAACCGCCAGGCCCAGGCACAGGCGGTCGCGCCCAACAACCCGACCCCGAAGTGGAACGAGGCGCATGCCAGGCTTCTGATCGGCGACTATGCCGTGGGTTTGGAACGCTATGAATCGCGCTGGGGTACGCCGGAATTCAAGGCCTCGCTCAGGCCTTTCGATGCGCCCTACTGGAACGGCGAGAAGCTGGGAAACCGCATCCTGCTGATCCACCTGGAGCAGGGCGTGGGCGACACCGTGCAGTTCTGTCGCTACATCCCCCTGCTGGCCGAACGCCATCCCAATGCCGAGATCGTGATCGAGGTCCAGCCCTCGCTGAAGGACTGGCTGAAGCACTCCTTCCGCCACTGGCCGCGCATTCTGGTACGCCCGCATGCCAGCATCGCCGGGATCAACCTGCCGCCCTTCGACAAGCACGTGCCGATGGGACACTTGCTCAGGCTCTTCAACACCCGCGTCGATTCCATACCCTACCGCGCAGCCTATCTAGAGGCGCCCGCGCCACGCAGCTACAAGCGGCCGGAAGACGACTTCGTCGTTGGCATCTCGTGGAAGAGCAAGGGCACGACAGGGCGCAAGCGCAGCGTCACCTTGGAGCGCTTGGCGACGCTCTGCCATCGGCCGGGCGTGCGTTTGATCGACCTGCAATACGGCGACACCGAGGAAGAGCGGAAAGCCTTCACCGAGAAGACCGGGATAGAGATCTTCCATGACGACGTCGATCCGATTGCCGATCTGGGCGCCTTTGCCGACCAGGTGGCAGGCTGCGACCTGGTCGTCTCGATCGACAACACCACCGTTCATGTCGCCGGCGCCATCGGCGTTCCGGCCTGGGTGATCCTGCCGCACGTACCGGACTGGCGCTGGCTGCTGCAGCGCGAGGACACGCCCTGGTATGACAGTCTGCGCCTCTTCAGGGTGCGCGAGGCCGAGGATTGGGAAACGCCTCTGAAGCAGCTGGAGGAGGCCTTGAACGCCTACTACGACGGCGACGAGAGCCAGCTGAAAGCGCCGGGTTGGGATGCACCGCCGGCAGTGCAACCTTAAACTCCTAAGAGGGAACTTGGAGATGGAGACAGTCAGTTTCCGCCACATGATCGACGGCACCCGCGAGGACTATGCCCACGTCATGGCGATCCACGAAGAGACCAAGGCTGCCTATCATGTCGATGCGGTCCTGGCCCTGCTGCAGGCGACCGGGGCGCCGGCAGCCGGCTATCAGGTCACCCGCCTCGAGCACTCCTTGCAAACCGCCACCCGGGCTCGCGACGACGGTGCCGACGAAGAATGGATTGTCGCCGCCCTGCTGCACGACATCGGCGACCTGATCGCGCCGGACGATCATGCCGAGCTGGCGGCTGCGATTCTGCGTCCCTATGTCAGCCGCAAGGTGCATTGGGTGGTGCAGAAGCACGGGATCTTTCAGGGCTACTACTTCTGGCATCACCTCGATTTGGATCGCAACGCGCGTGACAAGTACCGCGATCACCCCAATTACGAGGCCTGTGCGCGCTTCTGCGAACGCTGGGACCAGACCGCCTTCGATCCGGACTATCCGACGGCTTCGCTCGCCGATTTCGAGCCGATGGTGCGTCGTATCTTTGCGCGCCAAGCTTTCGCGCACCTGCATGGCGATCCAGCGATGGCCGGCCCCAAGAGCAATGCTGCCTAAAACGCTGCGGCTTGATCACACGGCCTTCACCTGTCACTCTAGAGTAAGGTGAGGAACTGGTAAGAGGCTCCGGGCACTATGCGAACTTTGCTTTTTGGCGGCATCTTTGTTGCGACCATGGGGATTGGGACGGCTTGGGCAGACTGTAGCTATGGCGGCTACTACTATTCCGTTGGCTCGACCGTTTGCTTCGATGGCTGGCTGCAGGAGTGTACGGTCGCCGGCTATTGGAAGGCGATCGGTATGTGCAAGGCGCCGACGGCAGCCCCGGTCGAGCAGTCTGTGGACGCTATGAATCGACTGCTGGCTCTGGCGGAGTCGCTTCCGAGCGCCGGTCAGCTACACCCCGAGGCGACCCGCTAAACCCTCCTGACGCGTCAGCGCGGGATCTTGACGGTCATCGTGGTGTTGCCCCAGCCGTCGACAGAGTCGCGGGCCCGCACAACGACCTCGTCCACGCCGTCGGGAATGGCGACCCCGCTCAGCGAGCGGGTGAAGGGTTGCTCGTTCACATGCGGATGGGCCAACTCGCGTACCCCCAGGCTGTTGCCCGTCGGGTCCAGCACCTCCCAACGATCGGCATAGTGGTCCCAGCCGGTGTCGGGATGCAGCACGGTCACGTCGAATCGATAGGTGGAGGTGCCGTCGGGTGTGATCGTGACATCCACGACCTCCGCATCGCCGGCCATCGCCAGACCGCCGACCGTTGCGCCCAGCAGCAGTCCGGAGACTGTTCTGACCAGACCGGTTTTGCCGCGCAAGGCAAGTGTGCCCTTGGATCGCCCGGGTTGGCATAGGCGTCTACAGCTCATCGTCCTTCGCCTTTCCAGAAGCAAAGCTGCTATGCAGTTCTTATGGCCCCCACCTGCAGTCTCTACAAGTGTCCTTGGCGAAGTCAGTCACCATCTCGGATTCAGTCCCATCGCAAGGTCCAAAAGCGGACCCGGGACATAGGATAAGAACCACTTGACGGCCTAAGGGCGCATCCATAGTATGCGCGCTCTTCCAACGGGGTCCTCTCTCGGATCGCGGCACTCAACTCGTGCCGTGCCTGATTGTCCCGGAAGAAAAACGAACACCGGCGGCGCGGATTGGTCCCCCAAGGGATACCGCCGTTGCCAGAAAACGCCCGAGAGCCAAAGCGGTAGGCTCTTGCGGCGCCGTTAGTCGTGAAGCCGCAGGAATTTGGTCGCTATAGCGTTTGCATGAGGCAGGCGCGAGCGACCTTTGCCTCGAAGCTAAGGTGATAGAGAAGAGAGCATGCCGACGATCAATCAATTGATCCGGGCGCCACGCAAGGCGATCAAGGCGCGCAACAAGGTGCCGGCCATGCAGGCCTGCCCGCAAAAGCGCGGCGTCTGCACCCGCGTCTATACCACCACACCGAAGAAGCCGAACTCGGCGCTTCGTAAAGTAGCCCGTGTGCGCCTGACCAATGGGTTCGAGGTGACCAGCTATATACCGGGCGAAGGCCATAACCTTCAGGAGCACTCCGTGGTGATGATCCGCGGCGGGCGTGTGAAGGATTTGCCTGGCGTTCGCTATCACATCATCCGCGGCACCCTGGACACCCAGGGCGTGCGCGATCGCCGCCAGCGTCGTTCGAAGTACGGCGCCAAGCGGCCGAAGTAGGGTTAGGAGCGGGCATTATGTCTCGTCGTCGTAAGGCCGAGAAACGCGAGATCCTGCCGGACGCCAAGTTCGGCGACCTCGTGTTGAGCAAGTTCATGAACAACCTGATGCAGGCCGGCAAGAAGTCGGTCTCAGAGGGCATCGTCTATGGCGCATTCGACCGTGTCGAGGCGCGCGCCAAGGCCGATCCGGTGAAGCTCTTCCACGAGGCGCTGGACAACGTGAAGCCGGAGGTCGAGGTGCGCTCGCGCCGCGTCGGCGGTGCCACCTATCAGGTGCCGGTCGAGGTGCGCCCCGAGCGGGCGCAGGCGCTGGCGATCCGCTGGCTGATCAAGGCCTCGGTGTCGCGCAGCGAGTACACCATGGTCGACCGTCTGGCCAACGAGCTGATGGACGCCGCCAACAATCGCGGGTCAGCGGTGAAGAAGCGTGAAGACACGCACCGTATGGCCGAGGCCAACCGCGCCTTTTCGCATTATCGCTGGTAACCCCAGAGACCCCGGAAACGAGACTCCAACAATGGCCCGCACCTATCCGCTCGAGCGCTATCGCAATATCGGCATCATGGCCCACATCGATGCCGGTAAGACCACGACCACAGAGCGCATCCTCTATTACACCGGCCGGTCGCATAAGATCGGCGAGGTCCATGACGGCAATGCCACCATGGACTGGATGGAGCAGGAGCAAGAGCGCGGCATCACCATCACCTCGGCTGCGACCACGACCTTCTGGGAGCGCTTTGGCACCAAGTACCGCGTGAACATCATCGATACTCCCGGCCACGTCGACTTCACCATTGAGGTCGAGCGCTCCTTGCGGGTGCTGGACGGTGCGGTCGCGGTCTTCGACTCGGTGGCCGGTGTCGAGCCGCAGTCCGAGACGGTCTGGCGTCAGGCCGACAAGTACCACGTCCCGCGGATGTGCTTCATCAACAAGATGGACCGCATGGGTGCGAACTTCATGCGCTGCGTGGACATGATCATCGACCGTCTGGGCGCGACGCCGCTGGTCACCCAGCTGCCGATCGGGTCCGAGGCCGACTTCATCGGTGTCGTCGATCTGATCAAGATGCAGGCGATCGTCTGGAAGGCCGAGACCCTGGGCGCCGAGTTCGAGTATCGCGAGATCCCGGCCGACATGGCAGATGAGGCCGCCGAGTGGCGCTCGAAGCTGGTCGAGCTGGCGATCGAACAGGACGACGACGCCATGGAGGCCTATCTCGAGGGCGAAGAGCCCAGCGAGGAGGTGCTGCGCGCCTGCATCCGCAAGGGCACCTGTGGCCTGGCCTTCGTGCCGATCCTTTGCGGGTCTGCCTTCAAGAACAAGGGTGTGCAGCCGCTGCTGGACGCCGTGGTCGACTATCTGCCGGCCCCGACCGACGTGCCTGCCATTCGCGGCGTGAAGCTGGGCAGCGATGAGGAGATCGTGCGCAAGAGTTCGGACGACGAGCCCTTCTCGGCGCTGGCCTTCAAGATCATGACCGACCCCTTCATGGGCTCGCTCACCTTCGCACGCATCTACTCGGGCAAGATCTCCAAGGGATCGAGCCTGATGAACACGGTGAAGGAGACGCGTGAGCGCGTCGGCCGCATGCTGCTGATGCATGCCAACAACCGTGAGGACATCGAAGATGCCTACGCCGGCGACATCGTCGCCTTTGCGGGCATGAAGTCCCTCACCACCGGCGACACGCTTAGCGATCCCAGTGCCGCGGTGATCCTGGAGCGTATGGAGTTCCCCGATCCGGTCATCGAGGTGGCCGTGGAGCCGAACTCCAAGGCCGATATGGAAAAGATGGGCGTCGCCCTGCAGCGTCTGGCGCAGGAGGATCCCTCTTTCCGGGTGACCTCAGACCAAGAGAGCGGCCAGACCGTGATCAAGGGTATGGGTGAGCTGCACCTGGAGATCATCGTCGATCGCATGAAGCGCGAGTTCAAGGTCGAGGCCAATGTGGGTGCCCCGCAGGTGGCTTACCGCGAGACCATCAGCAAGGTCGGCGACATCGACTATACCCATAAGAAGCAGACCGGCGGTTCCGGTCAGTTCGCACGCGTGAAGATCACCTTCGAGCCGCTCGAGGCTGGCGAAGGCTTTGTGTTCGAAAACAAGATCGTCGGCGGCAATGTGCCCAAGGAGTACATCCCGGGCGTGGAGAAGGGTCTGAATTCGGCACGCGAGACCGGCACCATCGCCGGCTTCCCGCTGATCGACTTCAAGGCGACCCTGACGGACGGCGCCTACCACGATGTGGACTCGAGCGTTCTGGCCTTCGAGATCGCCAGCCGTGCTGCCTTCCGCGAGGGCATCGTGCGCTGCGGTCCGGTTCTGCTGGAGCCGATGATGAAGGTCGAGGTGGTGACGCCGGACGAGTACATGGGCGACATCATCGGCGACTTGAACAGCCGTCGCGGCCAGGTGCAGGGCATGGAAGGCCGGGGCAACGCCCAGGTGATCAATGCCATGGTGCCGCTGGCCAACATGTTCGGTTACGTGAACACCCTGCGCTCCATGAGCCAGGGCAGAGCGCAGTACAGCATGCATTTCGACCACTATGAGCGCGTGCCCCAGGCCGTCGCCGATGAGGTCAAAGCCAAGCTTGCCTAAGGCGGGTTTGTTTCGGGGTTGAACGGGAGAACAGCGGGCAAGGCGCCGCCAGTTATCGGAGAGAAATCAAGATGTCCAAGTCAAAGTTCGAGCGGACGAAGCCGCACTGCAACATCGGGACGATTGGTCATGTGGATCATGGCAAGACGTCCTTGACGGCAGCGATCACGAAGGTACTGGCGGAGGCAGGCGGTGCGAAGTTCACGGCCTA
>JAVJSY010000034.1:0-30427 GCA_040219175.1 Kiloniellales bacterium | reverse complement strand
TGGGGCGCCGATACTCACGCCCTCATCCGATCCGTCATCGGCACCGGAAGACTGCATGGCTTTACGCCTCATCAGGCCATCTCAGCGGCACTCGCCGGCAAGACACTCTTCCCCGCCTGACCAACACCCTGAGCAGTTACTTTTATTGTATCGGCCTTACCCTTCAATAGTCGATTCAGCTCTTGTCTATCTGCAAGAAACCTAAGCATACTAATTCTCCTGAAGTCGAACGCCAGCTCCCCAACCGTTCGGGTCCAGGAACTCCACGCCAGCGGCCTCAAGGGCGCGTTGTATGGCTTCGAGATTCTGTCGGATCGGAGTGCGCCTGCCCTTCTCAAAGTCTCTGACCGTTGAAAGGCCTACACCTGCTTTGATCGCAAGATCTTGCTGGGACCATTCGATGAGTGCGCGCGCGGCACGAGATTGAGCTGGCGATATCATGCTTAAGAGATGGTTGCACCAACCAATTTACGCAATAGCAACGATATTCGTTGACAACCAGATCATGCTTCAGTCTCTATAGGTCAACGAATATCGTTGATTTTTGGAGCCCATGATGCCGAAGCACTCGACTCCGGCGGCCGCCAAAGGCTTGCCCAAGAACAAAACCAAACCTCACACCTGCACCGAGCTAGCGGCTTTGCCGTATTTCGGGAAGGACAACAAAGGCTGGCCAGACTTCTGGGCCGTCTCAGGTACGGGCAATTCTGAGCTGGACTGGGCGCTTGGGCGAGAGCTGGGGCGGGTCGCAGTTCAGTATCTGCGAGGATCCGACTGGCAGTTTCATCTCGGGCAGGTCGTGTCCGCTATGGTCCGCAGAGGAGACGAAAAGGCGATAGGTGTTGTGCTGGGCTTCTGCGAATCTATCTCGCGTGAGCTGATGCGGTGCAACGGACCGTTTAGAATCAAGCCTCCCGTGGTGTGAGGAAGAAAACCCTTGACGCATTGTCAGCGAATCATCAGATTGGAAAGAGCGCTGACGCAGCGTCAATGGTATTCCAACTCAGGACAGCGGAGCTACAGATGGCTGACGGCATCAAGTCAAAGACCGTGGGAATCAGAGATTTGCTCGATTTGATCCCTGTCACTCGACGGCAGTTGGATCAGTGGATTTCGAGGAAGTACTTTGTTCCAGAAGAAAGCGAGATCCGCGGGAGAGAACGGCGCTTCTCCTACAATGATACCGCCAAGTTCTTCGTGTTCTCCACGCTGGTGCTGCAGGGTGTTCCACCCGCTGATGCGAAACACAAAGCGAACTATCTTAAGCTGTTCAAAGGGCGAGATGCATTCTTGGTCGTGTGGCAGGGTCGAGCAGATAGCATCAAGCGTACTGCACACATCGATGAGCGTGGCAACACGACTCCGTCGAAGGCGATCACTCACGAAGGCTACACGTCCTTCGCTGGGTTTAGCGCATTCAAGCATACGAATGGCCTGGGTAGCGGCATTGTCGATCAGATGGCACTGCTCGATCTCTTGAGTGAGGACGACGTTCGCTGTGTCACCGTGATCAATCTGAACTCAGTCGAGAGGCGAATCGACGAGACATTCCAACAGCGCGCTACTGATTAGGCCAGGTAGATGCCCCTCTTTATCAACCGAGTAGTGGCTCTGCTTAAGGGGGCCGGTGCCGATAATCATCCAAAAACACGGGTGCAGGTCAGACGTTACAAGGCCGCAAGTCAACGCCCCCGCGACAACGACATCTCGATGCAGGGCCCGATCAACTCCGAGCTGTCCGCAGCCAAGGCAAGGATGGACGGTCGGGCCCGGTTCATCTTTCCGAACGATGCTTACGCCAACGCGGGGGTCGAGGCCTGGGTGAGCACTGCGATTGGTCCAGGCGTCAAGCCTCGTTTCCAGGGGCCCAACGCTCTTGCCGAGCGGCTGCACACGCTCTGGCATAGCTGGGGCCGTATCGCCGATTCCGATGGCCGTTGCGACATCTACGGGCTGCAGGCCTTAGCGCTTCGGCAGATGATCCTCACAGGCGAGATGATCTTTCTGCGCGTCCTGAAAGGTAAGCACCTGACCTGGCGGCTCGTTCCCTCGGCCATGCTGCCAACCGACAAGACTCAGACACTGCCCGGCGGTGGGCGGATTGTCCAAGGCGTTGAGATCGGCGCTGATGGTCCAATCGTCGCCTACCATATCCACAAGAAGCACCCGGGCGAGACGATGGGTCTGCCCAGCGAGACGGTGCGCATCCCTGCGAGAGATGTGATCCACTGCTTCGTACCGATTGAGGCCGGTCAGGTTCGCGGCGTTTCTTGGCTGGCGCCGGTGATCCCCAAACTGCATGAGCTCGGCGCAATCGAAGAGGCTGAGCTGATGAGAAAGAAAGTGCAGGCTCTGTTCGGCGGCTTCGTCACTTCTCCGATGCCTGAGCGCTTTCCCTACGAAGACGATGAAGATGATCTCCTTGAGCAGGAGCAAGAGGAGCTCGGCATTATTGACGATATGGAGCCCGGCACACTGTACAAGCTTCGCACGGGTGAGAGCATCGCATTCCCGAACATGCCAAACGCGGGCGATGGCGACCGTGTTGCCAAGGCTGCGCTGCGCGCGATCGCAGGCGGCATGGGGTTGCCCTATCACGTCCTGAGTGGCGACGTAGCGGACGCGAACTACTCCTCCATTCGTACCGCCATGATTGAATGGCGAAAGCGCATCGAGACGCTGCAATGGACCGTGTTGGTGCCTGGCTTCCTGGATCCGCTGTGGCGCGCCTTCGTCAACCACATGGTGATGACCGGCCAGATCCGCCCCCGTCGCGGTACCGACCTCATGGCGGTGGAATGGAGGTTCCCGAAGTTCCCATGGGTCGATCCGCTCAAGGATATGCAGGCAGAGACTTTGGCTATCGACTATGGCCTGAAAAGCAGGGCCCAGGTCATCGCTGAGATGGGCTACGACGTCGAGGACCTCGATCGGGAGATCGCACAAGACCGAGCGCGAGAAGCTCGACTCGGTTTGCAGTTCGGATCGGCTGCCTCAGGGGTGGCAGTCGCAGAAGAGCCGGCAGAGGGTTCTCCCTCGGCCACTGGCCCTGCCTCTGCCGGCTCACCTTCCCGCCATGGCAGCGAGGTCTTGGTTCGCCTCTCGCCGCACCAACCGGCCAGTATCGACGTCGAGGAGATGACCTGCACCGGGATCCTCTCGACCGGTGCTGGCGTTACGCGCAACGACTTTGACGGGCGATACCTTGAGATCCTCAGTCTCGCTCAAGGCGCCGTCACGGTGGCCCAAGAGGGTCGGGTCTCGCTCTTGAACGCGCACCGGCGCGACAGCACAGGTGACGTGATCGGCTCTGTCTTCGACGTCAAGGTCGAGGCCGACCGGCTGATCGGAACGCTCCAATTCAGCAAGCGCCCAGGCGTTGCCGCGATCTTCGACGATGTGCGCGACGGGCATTTGCGTGGACTGTCGGTGGGTTACCGCCCGCTGCAATGGGCCGACACAACCGACCCGCGGACCGGGGAGCGGATCCGAACGGTCACCAATTGGGAGCTCGTCGAAGTCTCCCTTGTTCCTGTCGCTGCCGATGGCGGCGCCGTCATCCGTTCCTAAGGAGGTTTACCACGATGGAACCCAACACGATTCGGGCCACGGCGATCCTGCCCCAGGCCGACATTCTGACCAGGGCTGAAACGCCTCCGAAGGGTGAGGATCCGCCTGTAGAGGGTGATGCCGCGAACCGCGACGACACCGACACCCAGACCCGCTCTGAAACCAACCGCGAGATCCGCGGCTTGGTCGAGAGGGGCAACCTTGCAAGCACCGTGGCCGACGGGTTGATCGATCGCGGCGTAAGCGTCGAAGAGGCCAGGCGCGAGATCCTCGACATAGTCCTTGCCCAGCCCCGGCCGGCCGACCAGATCCGGACCGCTCATATCCGCCAGGTCGGGCCGAGCGGCGACGATCCGACCGTCGTTATGGAGCGCTGCATAGAGGCTCTGCATGCACGGGTCAGCCCCAATCACAAGCCCAGCGAGGAGGCCCGCCAGTATGTCGGTTACACCCCGCTGGAGATGATCAGGGCTTTGGCGGTAGCTCGCGGCGATGCCCGCGCCTCAACGGCACCACTGGCCAGCTTCATGGCACGTGCCACGCACGGTGCCAGTGACTTTCCGGTGCTGCTACAGGGCACCGGCAACCGGGTCCTGCTTGAGGCCTTCGAGCAATCCGCTTCAGCGATCAAGGGCCTGGCTCGCCAGATCACGAATCCAGACTTCCGGACTCGTACCGTGGCCAAGATCGGCGAGATGTCGCGTCTGGAGAAGGTGGCAGAGAGCGGCGAGATCACCTCGACGACCCGGGCCGAGGCCAAAGAGGCCTGGCGCCTCGACACCTATGCGCAGATGATCAGCATCACGCGGCAGGCCATCGTCAATGATGATCTGGGCGCCTTCACCGACACGCTCAATGCCATGGCTCAGGCCGCGGCGGATACCGAGGCGTGGCTTCTGGTAGAGCTGATGACCGCCAACGGCGGTGCCGGGCCGACTCTCGACGACGGTAAGGCCCTCTTCCATGCCGATCACGGGAACCTCGGAACCGCGGCCGCGCTCGACATCGACCCTTTGACGGCGGCTCGGCTCGCGATGCGGCGCCAGACCGGCGTCGGTGGGGCGCTGATCACGGTTGCGCCGCGCTTCCTCCTGGTCCCGCCCGACCTGGAGACCCAGGCCGAGAAGATCATCGCCACGCTTCAGCCCGCGACGATGGACCAGGTCAACGTCTTCTCGCAGCGACTCGAGGTGGTGGTCGAGCCCCGCCTTACCGATCCGACGGCCTATTTTCTCTTCGCGGAGCCCGGCCAAGCCCCGGTCCTTGAGTACGGCTACCTGGCCAGCGCGCCTGGCCCGCAGCTAGAGACGCAGCAGGGCTGGGAAGTCCTCGGCACCTCGTTCCGGTGCTTCCTCGACTTCGGCGCTGGTGTGGTCGACCACCGCGGCGCACATCGCAACCCCGGTGCATAAGGAGACAGATCCGATGGCAACGAATTTCGTTCAGTCCGGCCACCACATCACCGTGACGGCCTCGGCCGACACTGCTTCCGGTGATCTTGTCGTGATCGGTGACCTGGTCGGAGTGGCTCTTGGGGCCGCTCTTACCGGAGAGGACTTGGTCCTTGCGATCGACGGCGTATGGAACTTGCCCAAGGTCACGGATGAGGCTGCGACCCTTGGGCAGACGCTTTACACCGACGCAGGCACGGCACTCACTCCGACCGACAGCGGCGGGCTTACCGTCGCCGGCGTAGCGGTCCAGGCCGCGGCAACTGCTGCCGCTTCGGTCAACGTGCTGTTGGGCTATCCGGGTCGCTAGAACGATGCGGCGACGCAACAGACACTTCAACTTGCAGCCGCGTCACAACGCGCGGCTGCCCTTGAAGGATCTCCCGACCATGCCAGTGCCAAGAGACCAGCCCCACCGGCCGACCGTCTGGCTCAAGGGCTCCAAAGGGAGCGTGACATCAACCAAAGCGCCCAGAGCGCACCGCAGACCGTTCTGAGGAACAGCAAGTGGGAGATGTGGTCAACCTTCCCAGCCTCATGAATGAGGCGGACGCGGCGTGTAAATTAGGGGTGTCCAAGGGCACCCTGGCGCGCTACCGGAAGGCTGGCCTCATCTCGTATCGGCAGATCGGTCGGAAAGTTCGCTACGCAGAGGAAGATCTACAAGAGTACGTGGAACGGTCTAAGGTGACGGCATGTCCAGACGGCAAGACGAGTACCGCAACGGGGAGTTCTGGCTTGGCAAGATCAAGGCCTCGGAGTTCTGGTATGTCTGCTGGTACGACGAGGCCGCTCGACAGACGCGCCGCCGCAGCTTGGGCACGCGACAGTATCGAGAGGCTCAAGACCGACTCGATGCATTCGCGACGGAACACCGGCGGTTCCGCAAAGAGCCGGCACAGACCGTGACCGTGGCCGAGATCTTGGCTCAGTACGCCAAGGGGCATGTCCCGAAGACCGCGGATCCTCAAACCGAGTTCTATCACCTAGACGCGGTGGTGCAGCGTGTCGGAGATCTGACGCTGGACGATTTCCGAGTCGCTGCCCAAGAGAACCTGGTCGACCAGATGCTTGACGAGGGATGGGCACAGAGCACGGCGAAGCGCCGCTTCAATACGGTCAGGGCCGCGATCAACTGGGCGCACCGGCGCGAGATGATCGAATGGAAGCCGCCATTCATCAAGGTAGCGGATGGTCTGCCCAGAGATCGGCCCATGACCTTGACCGAATTGAGCGCGCTCTGGTCGGTCGAGATGCCGAACCACTTGCGGGTCTTTCTGGCCCTGTCCATGGCCACGATGGGGCGCAAAGGCACCGTGCTTGGCCTGCAGCGGTTCCAGATCGACCATGAGCGACGCCTGATCAACCTGCATCCGGCCGGCGCCCGACTGACCAAAAAGAGAAACCCGGTAGTGCCCATGGTGCCGTTCATCGAGCCCTACCTTGCCGGCAGCGCGAGCGGCTACCTGGTCGCGTACCGTGGCAAGCCGGTGGCTGATATCAAGAAGAGCTTTCAGAAGGCCGTGACGAATGCGGGCCTTGAGGACGTTCGGCCCCATGATCTGCGCGCCACCATGGCGACGCTGCTGCGGGGCATGGGCGTGCCCGAGATGGACATCGAGGGCGGTTTGGGGCATTCCGCTCACACCACGACAAAGGCGCACTATGCGAAGTACCGCCCGGAGTACATGGGCGTTTGGGCGGATGCGGTGGATCGTATCTGCAAAGAAGCGACGGGCCCGCTCACCCTGGCAAAAGGCGCGGACCCGTCTTCCATCAACCCCGTGCGTGCAAGTAGCGTGCAAGAAGGGGCCGAAGACCTAGAAAAATGGCGGACCCGACAGGATTCGAACCTGTGGCCTCTGCCTTCGGAGGGCAGCGCTCTATCCAGCTGAGCTACGGGTCCTGAACGGCGGGGGTGCCGCGGGGGTGCCGCGGGAGTGCCGTTGGGGCAGGGCGCGGAGACTAGCAATCTCGATCTGGATCTACAATGCGGAAAAGTAGGGCAAGGGGCGCGTGTCGCAGGGGGCTAGAGGTCGAAGGCAGCACTGTTTGCTTCGGGATCGGTTAGGGTCAAAAGGCGTTGCGCGGCCAAGCGGGCGAAGCGGATCTGCAGGGCGCGGCGGCGGGCGGGGGCCAGACGGGATTCGGGTGGCGGGCGGACCTGGGCTGCACCGAAGGGGTCGGCGATCAGGAGGCCGGGTTCCGGGGGCAGGCGTTCCAAGGGGAAGTCTTCCGGGACGGCGAAGGCGAAGCGGTCGCAGAAGGGCAGGTAGTGCGGCCACTTGCTGTCCGAGCGGAAGTCAGCAAGCGAGGACTTGACCTCGACCAGCAGGAAGTCGCCCTTGTCGCTGAGCGCCAGCAGGTCGGCGCGGCGGCCGTTCTTCAAGGAGACCTCGCTCAAGACCGACCAGCCCTCGGCCGTCAGCATCCGCGTTACGCCGCGCGCCAAACGCTGGCCCGGTGCCATCGCCAGAAGCGGTGAGTCCTGCGGTGTCGAGAGCTGTGGCACGATGGTGGGACGCTCGTTTTTGCCTCGGGAACAAAAGGTGAATTCAACGCTAACAGCCTTGCCTGCCTTTGGGAAGGCGAAGTTGCGATCGGTTTGCCTTGGCCGTTCCTCATCTGCCATAGCTCGCATCGAGACCATTCTTTGAGAGGAGAGCAGGCATGGCGAGTAGCGAAGATACCGTTAGAACCTATGGTGCTGCATGGAACGAGCCGGATCGCGAGAAGCGCATGGCGCTGCTGGCTCAAGTCTGGTCGGCGGAGAGCCGCTACATCGATCCGCGGGTCGAGGTGACCGGGCCGGACGCGCTGAGCGGCTACATCGATGCCGTGCACGAGGCCATGCCGGGAGCGCGCTTGGACCTGGAAGGCGAGATTGAGGAGCACCACGGCCATCTTCGCTTCCGCTGGGTCCTCGTTGGCGCGGACGGCGAGCGCCTGCTGCCCGGGATCGACTTCGCCATCCTCGCCCCCGACGGCAAGCTGGCAAGGATCGTCGGCTTCTACGATAGCCCGGGCGAAGGCGCATCGTGACGCTAGCGCTGCCGTCTTTCCAACGCCACGCCCATGGAACAAGCACCCCGCCGCAAACTCAAAAGGGGTCGAACGACACCTAGCGTTCGAGGGGTTTGTACTTGATGCGGTGGGGCTGGTCGGCTGCGGCACCCAGGCGGCGCTTGCGGTCGGCGTCGTAGTCTTCGTAGTTGCCCTCGAACCAGACCACCTGGCTGTTGCCTTCAAAGGCGATGATGTGGGTGGCGAGGCGATCCAGGAACCAGCGGTCATGGCTGGTGACCAGGACGCAGCCGGAGAAATCGGAGAGCGCTTCTTCGAGCGAGCGCAGGGTGTCGACGTCGAGGTCGTTGGTCGGCTCGTCGAGCATCAGCACGTTGGCGCCGGACTTCAGCATCTTGGCCAGGTGCACGCGGTTGCGTTCACCGCCGGATAGCTGGGTCACACGCTTCTGCTGATCGGGGCCCTTGAAGTTGAAGGCGCCGACATAGGCGCGGCTGGGCACCTCGCGCTTGCCCATGACGATGATCTCCTGGCCCTCGGAGATCTCTTCCCAGACCGTCTTCTTGCCGTCCAGCGCATCGCGGCTTTGGTCGACATAGCCAAGCCGTACGGTATCGCCGACGCGCAGGCTGCCGCCGTCGGGTTGCTCCTGGCCATAGATCATGCGGAAGAGCGTGGTCTTGCCGGCGCCATTGGGACCGATGATGCCGACGATGGCGCCTTTCGGTACCTTGAAGTTGAGCGCGTCGATCAAGAGGTGGTTACCGAAGCCCTTGCGCAGATCGTTGGCCTCGATCACCAGGTCGCCCAGGCGCGGGGCAGGGGGGATGACGATCTTGCCGGGCTCGGGCGCCTTCTCCTGCTCGGCACGCAGCAGATCCTCATAGGCCTGAAGGCGTGCCTTGGACTTGGCCTGGCGGGCCTTGGGGCCTTTGCGCACCCACTCCAGCTCGTGGGCGAGTTCGCGCTGGCGGGCGCTTTCTTCCTTTTCCTCCTGGGCCAGGCGTTTGCGCTTCTGCTCCAGCCAAGAGGAGTAGTTGCCCTCGAAGGGCAGGCCGCGGCCACGCTCCAGCTCGAGGATCCAGCCAGCGACATTGTCCAGGAAATAGCGGTCATGGGTGACGCAGACGACGGTCGAGGGGTACTCCTCCAGGAAGCGCTCCAGCCAGGCGACCGATTCGGCATCCAGATGGTTTGTCGGCTCGTCGAGCAGCAGCATGTCCGGCTTGGACAGCAGCAGACGGCAGAGTGCCACGCGGCGGCGCTCGCCACCGGAGAGCTTGGCGACGCCGCTTTCGCCCGGCGGGCAGCGCAGCGCGTCCATGGCGATCTCGACCTTGCGATCCAGATCCCAGGCATCCAGGGCTTCGATTTTCTCCTGCAGCTCGCCCTGTTCGGCGATCAGCGCGTCGAAGTCGGCATCCTCTTCGGCGAAGGCGGCAGAGACGGCCTCGAAGCGGTCGAGCAGCGCCTTGGTCTCGGCCACGCCCTCCAGCACGTTCTCCAGCACGGTCTTGTCGGGATCCAACTGCGGTTCTTGGCTGAGGTAGCCGACGCGCACGCCCTTGGCGGCGAAGGCCTCGCCCGTGTACTCGGTCTCGATGCCGGCCATGATCTTCATCAGGGTCGACTTGCCCGCACCGTTCAGGCCCAGAACGCCGATCTTGGCGCCCGGCAGGAAATTCAGATTGATATCCTTGAGAATCTGTTTGCCACCCTGAAAGGTCTTCGAGAGGTGGCTCATTTGATAGATGAACTGATAGCTGGCCATCGGCGCGTGCGTCCTGCAAGTGGATCTGGGATCGGGGGGCGGCGCGCGATCCTAGCCACCGCCGACCAATCGTCAAGCCCAGAAGCACAGATGACTGGCCGCTGACCCCTGTCAGGGCGATCGGTCTGCGCCGCCCCGTCCCCGCCCCGGCCAGCCCGTCGGGATAGGCGTCTGGCTGGCCGTGACGTGGCGTGCGCAGGCGCCGGGAGGGCGAGCAGCCCCCGGCAGATCGGGGTGCTGCCTGCTACTTGGTTAGAATCAGGCCACCTTTCGCGGTCGGCCGCAGCCGATAGAGCTCTCCCGAGTGGCGGATCAGCAGCTCGCGCGCGCCGGAAAAGAGGGCGCTGCTACTGGTCTCCTTGGTCGGCGGTGCCGACGGTTCCTTCGATTGCGTACGCGTCCTGTCTTGCATGGCATCGACCCTTCGGTTGCATCTGTTGAAGTGATAATAATAGTGATTCGCATTTGCAAGAGGTTTTGCGACTCCCGCTCTGTGCGACGACCCCCCTTTGCGCGACGACCCCCTTTTGCGCGACGAAATGTCGAGCCTGGGGATCGGCTGGGCGGTTCTGTCTTCTCTTCTTCGCGAGCGACGTCGTAGGCTCCGGCGATGCAACCAGCCTCCATCGTTCTTCTCTTTCACGCCGTCGGTACGCCCGAAGCGACGGGCTACAAGGATGCAATCCCGGTCGAGGCCTTCGATCGGGCGCTGCACTGGCTGCAAGCCAACTATCGCGTGGTCCCCTTGGACGATCTGGCAGCACGCCAGGCGCTGGGTGAGGATCTCACCGGTCTGGCGGCGCTCAGCTTCGACGACAACCATCGCAGCGTGGCCGAGGTCGGGCTGCCGCTGGTGGCGGCGCGCGGCCTGCCGGCGACCTGGTACCTGATGACGGCGGCCTTGGCCGGCGAGGCCTATTGGCGGCGCAAGGTGACACGCGTGCTGGCCAGCGGCCAGGAAGCCGCCTTTCGCGCGTTCCTGCAGGCAAGGGCGCCGGCGCTGGCCGAGGCAATTCGGCCCGGCCGTCTCTATAAGGACAGCAAGGATCCGACTCGGGTGTCGCCTTCGGCGATGGCCGAGCTCTTTGCGGCTTTCGACCCCAGCGGCGGCCCGGAACCGGACTTCGTCACGCCCGGCGAGGTTGCCGCCCTCGATCTTCCCGGCATCACTCTGGGCAACCACAGCCATCGCCATCTGGTGATGTCCGGGCTTTCCGCCGAAGCGCAGCAGCGCGAGATCGCGGTGGCGTCAGAGGCCCTATCGCATTTTCCGCAGCCGAAGAGCCGGCTGTTCTGCGTCCCCTTCGGCGGCGCGAAGACCTATAACAGCGCCACCTTGGAGGCGACGGCCTTGGCCGGGCTAGCCGGGCTAGCGGTCACAGCCGATGGATTGGTGGACGCGGACGATTTCGCGCGCCATCCCCTCTTGGCGGCCGAGTCCTTCAAAGGGCAGGCCCTGGCCCGTTGCCTCTCGCTGGCGCTTGGCGCTGTTCTGTCCTGATCGTCCAGCCGGTCCAATCGTCAGATAGGATTCGGCAGCGATGGAGGCCTATTGCATCTGTTTTTAGCGTTCAGACGCCACGCGGGCTTATCCTCGCTTGCGCTGCGGGCGCGCGGTCGCGCTTGCCAACCCCCGATGAGTGGAACTCAACGCGGGTTGGTATTATTGCATCTGTTTTTGCGTTCAGACGCCACGCGGGCTTGTCCTCGCTTGCGCTGCGGGCGCGCGGTCGCGCTTGCCAACCCCCGATGAGTTCCACTCAACGTGGGTTGGTATTACTGCATCTGTTTGAGCGTTTAAAGGCCACGCGGGCTTGTCCTCGCTTGCGCTGCGGGCGCGCTTGCCAAGCCGCGACGCGTTCCCGGCAAAGCTGCTTGGTATAGCCTACCTAATCGTCCAGCCTGATCGAATAGCCGACCTGCAGGGTCCGGCGTGGCGGCAGGTCGAAGCGGTCGGTGCGCCGTTCCGAATTGCGGACCAGCAGGCAGAAGAGGCTGAGCAGGAGATCGCGTGGGCGACGCCAACGCCGGGGCGGCAGCGGTCGCTCATGGCCGACGACATAGACCATCTCTTCGGAGTTGAGCCCCTCTGCATGCAGGGCCGGGCCGATCAAGGAGGGCAGCGAGATCGACTGCATATAGCCGACATGCAGCTCCAGGCGCAGCACGCGCTCGCCCACCCAGTGCTGCACGATGCGCTCGTCGGGAGGTACGCGCGGTCGGCCGACGATGCGGACCGAGACCAGCACGGCACCTTTGAAGACGCTTCCCAGCAGGCGGTCCATGTTTGCCATCGGCTCCGGGATCACATCGCCGCCGCGGGTCAGGAAGATGGCCCAGCGCTCCACGGTCGGTTCGCGCGTCTGCAGGGCCAGCGCATAGCTGCCCAGGCGCTCGCTGGAGCGCCCCCTGGCCTCGAGGCTGCGGCGGATGCCGACGCGCCAGGACATCATCACGATCATGGCGATGCTGGCCAGGCTGAGTGGCAGCCAGCCGCCGGTCTCGAGCTTGGTGAGGTTGGGAATGAAGTAGATCAGGTCGATGGTGAGCAGCAGCAGGCCGATCGCCCAAGCCGCCCACTTGCCCAGCTTGTTCAGATAGATCAGGGCAGCCACGAAGAGCAGGGTGGTGGTGATCATGGCCGTCGCCACTGCCATTCCGTAGGCGTCGGCCAGGCGGTCGGAGGACTGGAAGCCCAGGACGGCGGAGATCGACAGCGCTGCCAGCAGCCAGTTCACAGCCGGCAGGTAGACATGCGACTCATGCTCCTCTGCCGTGTGGACGATCCTGAGCCCGACCAGCAGATCGACCTGCATGGCCTGACGCGACAGGGCGAAGACCCCGGTGATGACGGCCTGCGAGGCAATCACGGTCGCCAGCGCCGCCAGGATGACCAAGGGCAGGCGCAGAGCATCGGGCGCCAGCAGGAAGAAGGGATTCTTGATGGCGTCGGGCTCTGCCAGCAGCAGGGCGCCTTGCCCAAAATAGTTCAGCAGCAAGCCGGGCATGGCCACCAGGAACCAGGCCTTGGCGATCGCCGGCCGGCCGAAGCTGCCCAGGTCGGCATAGAGCGCCTCGCCGCCGGTGATGGTCAGGAAGACCGCGGCCAGGATCAGGGCCGCGCGCTCGGGATTGTTGGCCAAGAGCCGGATCCCGTGCTGAGGATTGACCGCCTCCAGGATCTCGGGGTGCTGCAGGATCGACAGCAGTCCCAGCACGCCCAGTACCGCGAACCAGACCATCATGGTCGGCCCGAAGAGGGCGCCGATGCGGTGCGTCCCGGCCCGTTGGACCGAGAAGAGGACCAGCAGCACCAGCACCGTCAGCGGCACCACGAAGTGGTCGATGGCCGGTGCCGCGACCTCCAGCCCCTCGATCGCGCTCAAGACGGAGATCGCCGGTGTTATGACGCCGTCGCCGAACAGCATGGCAGCGCCCAGCAGGGCAAAGACTAGCAGAAAGCGGCCGCGCGGATCGCTGCGCTGATGCAGGCCCAGCAGGGTAGAGAGTGCCAGGATACCGCCTTCGCCCTCGTTGTTCACGCGCAGCACAAGGCCGACGTACTTGAAGGAGACGGAGAGCGTGATGGTCCAGACGATCAGCGAGAGCACACCCAAGACCTGCGCCTCGGGATGCGCCGTTCCGGCCGCAGTGGCCGCCTCGCGGAAGGAATAGAGCGGGGAGGTTCCGATGTCGCCGAAGACGATGCCCAGCGCTGCAATGGTCAGGGAGGATTTCGCTGTCGACATACCGCGGGTCCCCCGGCCGTTCCAGTCTTCGCCTCAAGCCCTCTAGGCCCGGTGTAGCATGCCCGGCGCCATTCTACGAGGCTTAGAGCCCGTCCGGTCGTGCGCGGCCCTTTGTCTGGAGGGGCGATCAACTGGCGATGTCCGCCAACACGGCGTTTCCTTTGCAGGTCGAAACGTTCATCGGGTTATCCGCGTTCGCCGTAGAGCTCCCATCGGTCCGCCCAAAGCGGGCATCACCATCGGCAATCTGTCGTCCAGCCTTGCACAGTCCTGCCTCAGGATGAATTGTTGCTCGAAGATGGAAGTATGGTCTAATTAAAAATTGAACTTAATCACAAAACAAAATTTTTCTATTTGAGAGATATTTTAAGTAATATCATTGATTTCTTGAAGTTCTTGCTAATGCCTATTTTGATATAGGGATCTATGCTTCCAAAGCGTTGGCGGGATTTCAAGATGCCGGACTGGGTTTGGTGGGCCCGGCAGGATTCGAACCTGCGACAACACCGTTATGAGCGGCGGGTTCTGACCGCTGAACTACGGGCCCTTCCAGGAGGTCGAAATCGAGGGGCGATCTCGAAGGTCGACAGGGTCGACCGACTGGATAGAAACCATGTCCCGCCGCCCTCTGCAAGGGTGGCTTGAAGCGGGTGTCGGGAAAGCGCCATTGTTCACTATCCGTTGACGATCTTTCGATCATCTTCGTGATTATCAATGATCGCTTGTTACGCCATCTTGACTGCCTAGGGGCGAGGCACGACCCAGGTCCTGAGGGCCGGGGCATGATCCACGCCCAGATGCTTCACTGGAGGACACTATGACCAAGCTTCATCGTTTCGCGCTTTCCGGGCATGCCCATCGCGCCGAGCTCTTCTTGTCTCTGATCGGCCATCCCGCCGAGATGATCGACGTCGACATGGTCGGCGGTGCGCACAAGAGCCCGGACTACCTGAAGATCAATCCCTTTGGGCAGGTGCCGGTGCTGGAGGACGAGGGACATGTCATCCCCGATTCCAACGCCATCCTGGTCTATCTGGCCGAGCGTTACGCACCCGAAAGCTGGTATCCCAAGGACGCGTTCAAGCGCGCCGAAATCCAGCGCTGGCTGTCGGTAGCGGCCGGGCAGATCGCCCAGGGTCCGGCGTCCGCCCGTCTGGTCACCCTCTTCGGTGCGGACCTTGATCACGAGCGGACCAAGGCCATCGCGGCGAAGCTCTTCGAGGTGATGGAGCCGCATCTGGCCGAGCGCGCCTTCCTGACCGGCGACACGCCGACCATCGCCGATGTCGCCGGCTATTCCTATATCGCCCATGCACCCGAGGGCGGGGTCAGTCTGGAGCCCTATCCGGCGATCCGCGCTTGGCTGGCGCGGATCGAGGCTCTGGAGGGCTTTGTCGCCATGCCCGCTTCGAAGGCCGGCTTGGTTGGCTAACAGAGGCGGTCGGTAGAAAGGGGTTCCTCATGTTCAAAGTCACGAGCGGGGAGGGAGAGGCGTCTCCCTTCCACCCGGGCGAACAGTCCCTGCAGAGCAGTGCCGGTGTGCGCGAGAGCATGGAGCGGGTGGGCCGCAAGCTCATCCGCCGCTACATGCCAGACCAACACCGCGCCTTCTTCCGGACGCTACCCTTCCTGGTCGTCGGCGCGCTGGACGAGGCGGGGCAGCCCTGGGCAAGCCTGCTGACCGGCCGCCCAGGCTTCGTCGATAGCCCGGATCCGCGGCACTTGCGGATTTCCGCAAAGCCCTTGCCCGGCGATCCGGCCGCGGCCGGCCTCAAGCCCGGCAAGCGTATCGGTGGCTTGGGAATCGAGCTGCACACACGCCGCCGCAATCGCTTCACCGCCCGGCTGGGCGCGGAGGGCACGGCAATCCTGGCCGAGATCGAGCACTCCTTCGGCAACTGCCCGCAGTACATCCAGACCAGAACACTGACGCCGCTTGCCGAACCGGAAGGTATCAATGCCGTGCCGAAACGCCGCGAGGCCCAGGGGCTGGACGCGGCGGCCAAGGCGATAATCGCAGCCGCCGATACCTTCTTTGTCGCGACGGCGGCGGAGGGAGAGGGCCGGGCCTATGGCGTCGACGTTTCGCACCGCGGCGGCAAGGCTGGCTTCGTGCGCATCGGCGCGGACGATCTGCTGACCATCCCGGACTTTGCCGGCAATCTGCTGTTCAACACGCTGGGCAATCTCTTGGTCAATCCGCGCGCAGGTCTGCTGTTCGTGGACTTCGAGAGCGGCGATCTGCTCTACCTCGCCGGCCGCGGCACGGTGATTCTGGACTCGCCGGAGATCGCGGCTTTTCGCGGTGCCGAAAGGCTTTGGACCTTCAAGGTCGAGCGCAGCATCAGGCTGCAAGCGGCCTTGCCGTTCCGCTTCGTCTTCGCCGAGAGCGCGGCGACGTCGCTTGCCACCGGCTCTTGGGAGGAGGCGGCCGGAGCCCTGGAGGCCGGGCGCCTGGCCAACAGCTGGCGGCCCTATCGTGTCGACAAGATCGTCCGGGAAACCGCGGCGGTGCGCTCGTTCTTCCTGGTTCCGACAGACGGCAAGGGCTTGCCCAGCTATCGCCCCGGTCAGTTCCTGCCGATCCGGATCGCCGGTGCGGAACCGCTGCTGCGCAGCTACACCTTGACCAGTCTGGTCGGTGACCCGCATCTGCGCATCACGGTGAAACGCGAAGCCGAGGGGCGGGCGAGCCGCAAGCTGCATGACTCGATTGTGGCAGGCAGCGTGATCGAGGCGATGGGTCCACGTGGCGATTTCCTACTGGACCTCGCGGTCAAGCGGCCGGCCGTCTTTCTCTCCGGCGGGATTGGCATCACCCCGATGCTGGCCATGCTGCGGGGTTTGGTGGCGGAGAATGCGCGCACACGCGCCGCGCGCCGCGCCTGGTTCCTGCACTCCGCCCGCACCGCCGAAGAGCGCCCCTTCGTTGGGGAGTTGAGTGCGCTGGCCAACAGCGACGGCGCTGTCACTGTTCTGGGCGCCCAGACTGCAACGGGCGAGCGCCTGAGTGCGCGGGGCTTGCGGGATATTCTGCCCTTCGACGACTATGACTTCTTCATCTGCGGTCCGGCATCCATGAGCCAGGATCTCTATGACGGTCTGCGCGAATTGAATGTATCCGACGCGCGTATCCACCTGGAGGCTTTCGGCCCGGCCTCTGTCCGGCGTCGCCCCGACCAGGGCACGGCAGAGCCGCTGCCGCATGTCGCCCCGGCGGAGGGCGCCGCCAAGGTGCGCTTTGCCAAGTCCGCCGTGGCGGTCGACTGGCGGCCCGAGAAGGGCAGCCTACTGGACCTGGCCGAGGCAGCGGGGCTGAAGCCGGCCTATGCCTGTCGCAACGGCCTCTGCGGCACCTGCGCGCTGCGAGTCATCAAGGGTGCTGTCAGCTATCCCGAAGCGCCCAGCGCCAGGGTCCGCCCCGGCGAGGTCTTGGCCTGCAGTGCCGTACCGCGCGCCGGTTCGGATTATCTGGAGCTGGACGCCTGACCCTGACTTCCCTTGGTGTTGATTGAGACAGCTGCGTCAGTCGCCCGAGGGGCCGGCAAGCGGCGATGATGTGTCTTGGAAGACCGGCAGGCTCTCGCAGCGCTCCGCACCGGCTTTGAGCTTGGGGCAGTTGGCTTCGGCCAGCAGATCGGGGTGCGCCTCGCCGACGAAGCGGATGTTGCAGGCAACCGCGATATCGGCATGGCTCAGGGTGTCGCCGATCCAATAGGCGCCTGAGCCACGCTCTGCCTCCAGTGCCTCCAGGACCGCGCCTATCTGGCGGCGGCAGCGATTGACCCAGATCTCCGAGGCTTCCTTACGCAAGATGCCTTCGTAGAAGAGGCTGACCGCCTTGTCGCCCAGGCCGCAGGCCAGTGCCGCAATCCGAAGCGTATCGCGACGCTCCGGCCCGCGCGGCGCGATCATCGCCTGATCCTCGCCCACAAGGTCGTCCAGATAGTCGAGGATGGCCGCGCTATCGACCAGTGCTTTGCCCTCGCCCAACAGCAGGGTCGGCACACGCATCAGGGGATTGATCGGCGCGATCTTGTCGGCGTCGCCGAAGGTCGACCAGGCACGATGCTCGTAGGGTAGGCCATAGAGTTGCAGCGCAATAGCGACGCGGCGCACGAAGGGGGAATCGTATTGACCGATGAGGATCATGGGGCGGCTCCCTTGTTTCATTCCGATCCCTCAGCATGGTCTAACCCGCGGAGGAAAGGCCAGTCTCTTGCCATGGCCGGCAGGGTTGCAGCATTGCCGGTCGAGCGAGTCCGGGTCGAGCCCTAAGCTGCTTTGCGTGCAGATTGGCATGAGAGTAGGAGGATAAGCAGAATGAAGCGTGGTCACTGTCTTTGCGGCGCCGTTTCTTTCGAGTACGAGGGGCCGGAGAACTGGCGCGGCCATTGCCATTGCGAGAGCTGCCGGCGCAACACCGGCTCGCCCTTCACGACCTTCTTCGGCGTGCCGATCTCGGCGTTTCGCTACAGCGGTCAGGCGCCCCAGGTCTATCGCTCTTCTTTCGGCGTGCGGCGCTCGTTTTGCGGCCGCTGCGGCACGCCGATCGCCTATCAGAGCGACGACTACCCGGAAGAGATCCATTTCTATGCAGCAGCGCTCGAGGATTCGTACAACTTTCAACCGGACTTTCATGTGCACTACGCCGAGAAGGTGCGCTGGGTGGAGTTAAGCGATAGCCTGCCGAAGTACCTGCATGGCTCCGACGGCGAAGATCCTCTATAACAGGGGCCTCGCTTCGCCAGCGGCCGCAACAGCGGGCACGGGCGCTCGTCCAAGACAGATATCTCATTAGCGGAAGATGGACCCTTCGATGCGGCGGGTAGATCAGGCGCAAGACGGTGGTATTGCGCTTGAGCTGGCGCTTCTGGCGCTCCTGGCGCTCTTCTGGGGCTCCTCCTACCTCTTCATCCGGATTGCCGTCGAGACCATCCCACCGATAACGCTGATCGCCTTTCGGGTGACGATTGCGGCCGTTCTCTTGCTGGGCCTGCTGGCTTGGAAGGGGCATCGCCTGCCCAAGGACCGGCGCACCTGGCTGGCGCTGGGCCTGCAGGCCTTTCTCAACAGCTTCGGCGCTTGGACGCTGCTGGCCTGGGGGCAGCAGTATGTGGAGAGTGGCCTGGCCGGCGTCCTGAACTCGACCTCGCCGATCTTCGTCTTCTTCCTCACGTTGATCGTGACGCGGCACGAATCCCTGTCGTCCCGTCGGCTGCTGGGCGCCTGCCTGGGGCTTTGCGGCGTTGCCTTGATCATGGGCCTGGACGTCTTGGAGGGGCTGGGGCAGGAGGTCTTGGCCCAGGCAGCCGTGCTCTTCGCTGCCTTCCTCTATGCGCTGGCGGCGATCTACGGCAAGCGCTTCGGGCATCTGCCGGCCAGCGTGACGGCCGCCAGCGCAATGCTGTGGTCGTGTGCCGTGCTGATCCCGGCCAGCCTCCTACTAGAGGCGCCCTGGCGCCTGCAGCCCGCGCCCGAGGCGATAGCGGCGGTCATGGCGCTGGGCGTCTTCTGCACTGCAGGTGCCTTGCTGATCTACTTCCGTCTGGTCCGGACCCTCGGATCGATCGGGGTGACCAGTCAGAGCTACCTCCGCTCCGGCGTCTCCGTCCTCTTGGGCGTCCTCATCCTGGGCGAGAGCTTCTCTCCGCCCATCGCCGTCGGCCTGGCCGCGGCAATCCTCGGTGTCTTGCTGATCAACTGGCCCTCGAGGCGGAGATGACGCCGAGTGGGGCAACCAGTTGGTGGGCCGCTTCACCGAACGCTTGGGATCCAAGCCTTCGGATCGGGCCTCTAGCGACGCGCGCCGGGCGAGGCCGATACCCCGCCCGGCGCTGTCAATGCTACTGCTGAACCGACTGGA
The DNA here is from genome assembly GCA_040219175.1 of Kiloniellales bacterium. Lineage (GTDB taxonomy): Bacteria > Pseudomonadota > Alphaproteobacteria > Kiloniellales > JACOMY01 > JACOMY01. The sequence continues at coordinate 10,996 of JAVJSY010000034.1, read as the reverse complement.
TGTAGGCCAGCAGGTTGGCGATGTCCTCAGGCTTCTTCAGACCGGGAAAGACCATCTTGGTGCCCGGCATGAAGGCCTTGGGGTCGGCCAGATAGGCGGTCAGAACCTCTGGCGTCCAGACCACGTCGGAGTCCGCATTGGCCTTGGAGTATCTGTAGCCCTCCACAGAGCCGGACTCGCGGCCGATGATGCCGACCAGATGCGGACCTACGCGGTTCTGCGGCTTGTCCAGGACGTGGCAGGCGCGGCACTTGTTCCACACGCGCTTGCCCTTGGCCGGGTCGCCATCGATTGCGGCTGCAGTCTCGGTCGGTGCCGTCTCGCTCTGTGCCGTCTCGCTCTGTGCGACGGCGGTTGCACCGGCCGCACCGCTGGACTGGAACACGAAGCGCAGGGTCACCGGTACGACGCGGGTGATGCCCGGCAGCTTGGCAACCTCCTGCAGCGCATCGATGCCGCTGGAAACCCCCAGGTCGGCGGTCGAGATCATGATCATCTCGGCCGTGGTCACCAGCACCTTGTCCTCACCGAGCCGAGCGACGAAGAGCGGCGTGTCGATGTCGAGGCTCTTGCCCAGAAAGGCGAGCTTGCCGACCACGTCGGTGATCATCGCACCGCCGACCGGCAAGGCCTGCAGGCCGGCCATGTCGACCTGGGCAGTGACCGTGGCGGTGGTTGCATCCTCACCGAAGACCATCTTGATCATGCGCTCGTTGCGAATGTCGATCCAGGTCTCGACCGAGGTCAGGTCGATGGCGACCTCGACCTTGCCGTCCGCGGAGGCCTGGCCGGAAAGCTTGGTGAAGTGATTGACCTCTCCAACCGTGTTCTTCTTGATCGAACCGTAGGCAACGGTCGATTCATCCGGAACCAGGGTCCAGGCGGCCTCTTCCGCCAAGCTGGGGGCGGCTAGCGCCAGTACGCCAGCCAAGCCGACAGTCGCAAACAAAGCTTTCATTGGCATCGGTCCTCCCTATCCAATTTCCCTTTTCGTCATAGAAGAGGGTCGGGCAAGCATACAGCGGCTTCGCTGCCAGGTCATCACCGTCGGCTCGGCACGCCGCGCTTCGCCGCCGGTGAGCCTGGTGCCGGTTGGCTTGGTGCCGGTGAGCTTGGTGCCGGTGAGTTTGGTGCCGATCGCTTCTAGGGCCAGTCGGCCTCGGAGAGTTCGCTTAGCAGGCGGCGAAGGCCGTCGGTCACATGTCTGGCCAAGAGGCGGCCGATCTTGACGTCGGCCAGCTGCGGATTGCCGACAAAGGTCTCGGGCGTCAGATCGCCGGTGCGCCAGCCCCAGGCGATGGGTCCTTCGGGGAAGAGGCTGGGGCCGGGTGCCCGTGCCGGGCTGGCGGTCAGCCGATCCACCCGCACGGCGTCCGGCTCCAGATAGAGCATCAGCGAGGTCTCGAGCCAGCCGCCATGCACGTCACCCCTTGGCGGCGTCGGCGGGTCCAGCCCTTCCGGCAGCCCGAAATCCATCCAGTGGGCGGCGGCGACGAGCATGCCGTGGCGCCGTCGCAGGTTCAGGGCCGCCACCTGGCCGGCGGCGATGTTGCCGCCGTGCGCATTGAACAGCAGCAGGCGTGTCACGCCGTTGCGCGCCAGCTGTCCGCCGATGGCTTGGATGGCCGCAATCGTCTCCTCGGCCTCCAGCGCCAGTGTGCCCTTGCCCTGGTCGTGCTCACCCGATGCGCCAAGCCAGAGCGCCGGCAGGCGCAGCAGGTCGGGCCCGTCCGACCAGTTCGTCAGGGCGCAATCCAAGAGCCCCTCGGCGATCAGCGTGTCGGTGCCGAGCGGCAGGTGCGGCCCATGCGTTTCCACTGCGCCCAGCGGCAGGATGGCGACGGCTGCCGCCTGCGCGGCGATCTCGCCGGCATAGAGCCGCAGGTAGTCTGCGACCATGCGATCCGCCGACCCTAAGCGCCGAGGTGGCGGGCGAAGAAGGCCCGCGCCCGCTCCCAGCCGGCTGCAGCCGCCTCGGCGTGAAAACTTCCCCGCTCGTCGCAGCAAAAGCCGTGCCCGGCCGGATACTCGAAGACCTCGGCATCGGGAGCTGCCGCATAGGCCTGCGCCCGCGCGCTTTCGGGAATGGCGGCATCCTCCAGTCCGAAGTGCATCTGCAGGGGTCCGCGCGGCGGATTGTCGGCGCCCAGATTGCCGATGCCGCCGCCGTAGAAGGCGACGCTGGCGGCAACGCCGGGCAGCCGGGCCGAGAGGAAGGCCAGATCGCCGCCCCAGCAGAAGCCGACCACGCCGACCTTCAGCTCTTGGCTCTGCAGCCACTGCACGCAGGCGGCAAGATCCTCGGTCGCCTGATCGTAGGGCACCTGTGCCTTCAAGGTCCGCCCGCGGGTGACGTCGTCGGGCTGATAGGTCAGCTCCAGGCCGGGCTCGACCCGATCGAAGAGCGCCGGCGCCAGAACCAGAAGCCCGCTCTCGGCGAAGCGGTCGGCGGCGGCGCGGATGTGGCGGTTGACCCCGAAGATCTCCTGCAGCAGGACCAGGCCGGCACGCGGCTCGCCTACGCTCTGCCGGCTGCGGTAGCAGTTGAAGGCGTGATTGTCGGCGGAGGCCAAACGCAGGCTATCGGCCAGGGTCTTCTGCATAGTGCTGTCTCTCCAAAATGGGCGGTGATCGTAACTCTAGTCCACGCGAACAGCGAGACAAGAGTGTCGCCTCGCTCGGGCCGATGCCGAAACGGCTCTCAGACGGTCAGCACCAGCTTGCCGATGGCGCGGCGCTCGATGAAGGCGCGCAGGGCCTCGCCGGCCTCCTCCAAGGGGTAGGTCTTGCTGACCAGCGGCTTGATCTTGCCCTCGGCATGCAGGCGGAAGAGCTGCCGGAAGTTCTCGGCGTTGGCCTCCGGCTCCTTCTTGGCGAAGGCGCCCCAGAAGACGCCGACCACCGAAGAGCCCTTCAGCAGCGCCAGATTGGCCGGCAGCTGGGGGATGCGTCCGCTGGCGAAGCCGACGACCAGCAGGCGGCCGTTCCAGTTGATCGCGCGCGTCGCCTGGTCGAAGAGATCGCCGCCGACCGGGTCGTAGATCACGTCCGCGCCCTTGCCGTCGGTCAGGGCTTTCGCGGCCTCCTTCAAAGAGTCCTTGCTGTAGTCGATTGCCTCGTCGGCGCCGTGCGCCTTGGCGACGGCCAGTTTCTCTGGACTGCTGGCAGCGGCGATGACCCTTGCGCCCAGGGCCTTGCCGAGTTCCACCGCAGCCAGACCGACCCCGCCGGCCGCACCCAGCACCAGCAGGGTCTCGCCGGGGGCGAGCCGCGCGCGCTGGACCAGGGCGTGATAGGAGGTGCCGTAGGTCATGGCAAAGCCGGCGGCCGTCACCGCATCCATGGTCTCGGGCTTGGCCAGCAGGCGGTCCGGCGTCGTCACCACTTCTTCGGCGAAACCGCCCCAGCCGGTCATGGCGATTACCGCCTCGCCGACCTGCCAGCCCTCGACATCCGGCCCAAGCTCGGCAATCCGGCCGGAGACCTCGCCACCCGGAGAGAAGGGCAGGTCGGGCTTGTACTGGTACTTGCCGGCGATGATCAGCGTGTCGGGAAAGTTCACGCCGCAGGCCGTGGTGGCCAAGCGTACTTCGCCTGGTTGCAGTGGTTTAGAGGGAACATCCTCCAGCACCAGGCTCTCCGGCGGACCCAGGGTCTTGCACAGGACGGCGCGCATCTTTGCCCATTCCTCTCTTTTGCATCCGCCGCTGGGCGGCTATTGTGGATTTGCGAAACCGAGTTTCGCGAAAGAGATCGCTCTCGCTCGCTGCTGTCAAGGGCTCGCTCCTGTCACGGGAGGGCGCCAATCACGCAAGGGAAGTGCTATGCCCGAACTGGTGCCGCATGTGTTGGCCGACCGCGCCGAGGGCGTGCTGACCCTCACCATCGATCGCCCGGAGAAGAAGAACGCCCTTACGCGCGACATGTACCTCGCCTTGGCCGAGGCCTTGAACGCGGTCAACAAGGAGCCGGAGATTGCCGTGGTGGTGCTGCGCGGCGCCGGCGGGGTCTTCACCGCCGGTAACGATCTGCGCGACTTCCAGGCGCGTGCAGCCAACCCCGACGACAAGGAACCCTCGGGCGGCATGCTGCTGCTGCAGGCGTTGTCGTCTTGCGAGGCCGTCCTGGTCGGCAGCGTCAGCGGCCTTGCGATCGGCATCGGCACCACCGGCCTGCTGCACTGCGACTTCGTCTACGCCGGTCGCAGCGCGCGCTTCCGCACCCCCTTCGTCGACCTCGGCCTCTCGGTCGAGGGCGCCAGCTCCCTGCTGCTGCCGCAGATCATCGGCTATCGCGCCGCTGCCGAAATGCTGTTGGAATGCCAGGAGATCGACGCCGATCGCGCGAAGCAATTGGGCCTGGTCAATGCGGTCTTCCCCGATGTCGACCTGGAGGCCAATGTCGCCGAAGAGGCCCGCTGCCTCGCCGCCAAGCCGCGCACCGCACTGCGCACCGCCAAGCGTATGCTGCTGGAGGCCAAGCGCCCCGCCGTCGCCGCCGCCATCGACCGCGAGTACGTGGCTTTTGCCGACTGCCTGCGCTCGCCGGAGGCGCAGGCGATCTTCCAGAAGTTTTTTGAGAAGACGCCGGAGTAGCGGAGCTGCGTTACGGCGGGGCTGCGTTACGGCGGGGCTGCTCCGGTTTCCTCCAGGGTACTCGCTGCCGGGTTTCGGACCGAAGGACGGCATTATACCAACCCGCGTTGAGTGAAACTCATCGGGGGTTGGCAAGCGCGACCGCGCGCCCGCAGCGCAGCGAGGATAAGCCCCGCGTGGCGTCTGAACGCTAAAAACAGATGCAATGAGTCTTCATCTCTACCGTGTGGTATTAGTCGTCTAGGCTCTTGCGGATCAGCTTGAAGGACCTGTCCAGCTTGATCTCATAGCGCTGCTGGTCGCTGCAGACTGCCTCGTCGATCTCGAAGCGGTCGTCGTCGTAATCGAACTCGGCCATACCGCCGCTGCATCCTTCCTTCTGAAGCGCGGCGTCGATCGCTGTGCGCTCGTCTGCGGTCACCGGTCGTTCGCCGTCGACGATCGCATAGGTCTGGTCCAGCTCGAAGTCGAAGCGTCCATGGTCGCCGCAGCGCGCGTCATCGGCCTCGAAGCGAGCGTCGTCCTCATCCCACTCGACGTCGTAGGGCGTACAGCCGATGGCAGCCAAGGCTTCGGTTACCTTCGCCATTTCTTCCGGTGTTGCCGGCCGATCCGCCAAGGCCGGACCTGCCGCAAGCAGCAACGACACTGATAGGACGCCCAAAACCATTCTCTTCATCGTTACGGTCTCCTGTTAAGAGATTTCGGTGGGTGGCAAAGGCACTCTACGAGCCTTGCTCGTCGATCTTAGGGGGAGAGCATAGGCGCGCGTGCAAGGTGTTGATAAGAGGGTCAAAGCATGTGAATGGACCGCAAAGTCACCTCACCGATCGGACGTCTGCCAGCGCGGGTTGACCCAGGGCCGACGGTTGGTACGCGGTAGCAGATCCTTGCCCAGGATATGATCGGAAGCCTTTTCGCCGACCATGATGCTGGGGGCGTTCAGGTTGCCGTTGGTGATGCGCGGGAAGATCGAGCTGTCGGCCACCCTTAGCCCGTCGACGCCGATCACCCGCGTTTCCGGGTCGACGACGGCCATAGGGTCGTCGGCAGCACCCATCTTGCAGGTGCCGCAGGGATGATAGGCGCTCTCCACGTGCTCGCGGATGAAGCCGTCCAGGTCCTCGTCGCTTTGCAGCGCCTCGCCTGGCTGGATCTCCTTGCCGCGGAAAGGGGCGAAGGCTGCTTGCGAGAAGATCTCGCGGGTGAGGCGGATGCAGTGGCGGAAGTCGATCCAGTCCTGCTCCTGGCTCATGTAGTTGAAGAGGATCTTCGGCGGGGCGTCGGGGTCGGCTGAGCTGAGCGTGATGGCGCCGCGCGAGGGCGAGCGCATCGGGCCGACATGAGCCTGGTAGCCGTGCCCTTCGGCGGCTGCCTGGCCGTCGTAGCGCACCGCGATCGGCAGGAAGTGATACTGGATGTCGGGATAGTCGACGCCCGGCTTGGAGCGCAGGAAGGCGGCGCTTTCGAACTGGTTGGAAGCGCCGGGGCCGCTGCGCCGCAGCATCCACTCCAGCCCGACCCGGCCCTTGCCGAAGAGGTTCCAATGCTTGAAGAGGGTGATGGGCTGGATGCAGGCTTGCTGGATGTAGAGCTCCAGGTGGTCCTGCAGGTTCTGCCCCACGCCCGGCCGGTCGGCCACGACTTCGATGCCATGCTCGGCCAGGTGTGCAGCCGGGCCGATGCCGGACAGCATCAAGAGCTTGGGCGAGTTGATCGAGCTGGCGGCCAGGATGACTTCGCGGCGCGCCTTGACCTGCTGGATGCTGCCGCCCTTGGAGACCTCGACGCCCACCGCGCGGCCCTCTTCGATCAGGACGCGGCGGACCAGGCAGCGATAGAGGTCGAGGTTGCTGCGCTTGAGGCTGGGCTTCAGATAGGCATTGGCGGCCGACCAGCGCTGGCCCTTCCAGACCGTCTGCTCCATCGGCCCGAAGCCCTCCTGCTTCTCGCCGTTGTAGTCGTCAGTCAGCTCGAAACCGGCCTGGCGCCCGGCCTCGACGAAGGCGGCATGCAGGGGGTTGTCGCGCTTGCCGCGGGTGACGTGCAGCGGACCATTCTTGCCGCGCCATTCGGGATCGCCGCCCTGGCCACTCTCGTGCCAGTTCTCCTGGCGGTCGTAATAGGGCGCGACGTCGGCGTAGCCCCAGCCCTTGGCGCCGCTTTCCTCCCAATAGTCGAAGTCGCCGGCGTTGCCGCGCACATAGACCATACCGTTGATCGAGGAAGAGCCGCCGATCACCTTGCCGCGCGGGCAGGCCAGACGGCGGCCGCCCAGGTGCGGCTCCGGCTCCGATTGGAAGCCCCAGTCGTAGCGCGGCATGTTCATGGGAAAGGAGAGCGCGCCCGGCATCTGGATCAGCGGCCCGCGATCCGAGCCACCGTATTCCAGCACCAGTACGCTGTGCTTGCCGTCCTCGCTCAGCCGCGCGGCCAGGGCCGAGCCGGCCGAGCCGGAACCGACGATGACGTAATCCGCTTCCATGGACATCTCTGCTAACCTCTACGGCGGGCCTTAGGTACTTGTCGCACTCTTGAGCGAGCCGACAGCAATTGGCGCTTAATGTGCTGCTTGTCGAGAGGCCCGGCTGTCAAGCGGCTCGGTTTCGGTCAGAATGTCGCTGAGATCGGATCGATCCTCGCTCGCCTTGTCCTACTTGGACGTCGGCTCGATCTGGAAGACCCTGTGTTTGCCGCGGCCCGTCAGGGCAAGCTCGCCGCGCTCGATCAGGTGAAACTGCTCGGCGAGGAACCCTGCTCTAGGCGCCGCCGCTGCGCAGGCAGTGCAGGATCTCCTGGTAGTCGGGATCGCTGGGGCCATAGAGGCCGTGGCGGATCAGAAAGTCGATGATGACCAGGGCGACGTTGAACTTGAAGTCCTCGGTCTCGGCCAGGCGCTGGCGAACTTCCTCGATCGGCCAGAGCATGAAGCTGTCGACCTCGTCGTCGCCCGGCGATGGCTTGAAGTCCTCCGGCACCTCCAGGTCATAGCAGAACTGGACGTCGTCGCGCTGGCCGTCGGTGAAGCGGCAGCGATAGCTGATCAGGCTGACCGGGCGTGCCTGGCGGGCCAGGCTCTCGGGGATCGAGGCCTCTTCGGCGCATTCCTTGATCAGGTTCGCCATCGGCGTCAGGCCCAGCGGCTGGCCGCCGGCGACCAGATGGTCCAGCTTGCCGGGTGCAGTCGGCTTGTTCATCGCACGCCGGCCGAGCCACATGTGAATGCCGTCGCGCCGCCTGACGAAGCCGTTCATATGGACGCCGTAGGAGCGCAGGCCCAACACCGGCACCAGGGCGCGGTCGACGGCCAGCAGCGGCACGTCTTGCCAGTCGCGCACCACCGGGAAGAGCTCGCCGCGCGGCGGTCGGCTATGCCCGCTCTCGGCCAGGACCCGATTGACCTCTGCCATCACGCTCCCGCGCGCCCTGTAGCCGGCGATGGTCGGGTTTAGGGTCAGCCGCCCCCGCTCTTGCAGGATCTCCTTGGGCAGGCACTCCAAGCGCCGGGCGACAGCGTGCGTCACCCAGCCGTAGCGGCGCGCGCCGACAAAGAAGGGGCGATAGGCCTCCGGGTCCCAACGCAGCGCAAAGCGGGCGCGATCCAGCAAGCTCATACAGTCACTTTCTCGGATGTCAGCACGGTCCAGACCAGCGGGATCTGGCGCAGGCAGGAGGCGACGACCTCGCGCTCGGCGGCATTAAAACCACGCACCTGCAGGTCGATCACCAGGGCCTCGGCACTGTGTCCGCTGGGCTGGGCATGAAAGCGCTCCGGCACCAGGCCGCGTTTGGCGAAGAGTTCCAACACGCGCGGCAGCAGGCCGGGGTCGGAGGCACCCTCGACGCAATAGCAGGAAACGGCGGATTGCGGCCGCTGTAACGGCCGCTCGAATGAAAGAGTCATCATGGGAAAACAGCTCCCGAAGGGTTGTGGCAGTAAAGAGGGTCGCGACAAGCAGAGGTCCCGGTCGCTCAGACGAGCGCCGGGTCGCTAATTCGCAGAACTGCCACAGGCTGTTTTTTCATAACGGCTCTAACATGCGGATTTGCTGCGCTGCGGTCAAGCCCTGCGGTCAAGCCCTGCGGTCAAGAAGGAAGCGCGCTGTTCGGCTGGAGGCCAAGTCGGTCTGGTCGCAGAGTCGTCCCTTGCAGGATCACGAACACTGCCCGATCATGGCGCAGCCGAATCCTGACCAACCCTTAGAGTTCGCAAGCACGCTCAACAATGAAACCCCGTCCGATCCACCTCACCTTTGGCGACTACGGCAGCGAGACGCCGGGTAGCGAGCCCTTTTTCCATGACTTTTCCGGCATCGCCGCGAAGGGGTGCAGCCTCTGGCTGGTCAGCGATGAGGGCAATGCCTTGGATCAACTGACCTTGCAGGCCGACGGTAGTTATGGCGCACACACCAGGCTCGACCTGCCCGACTATCTCGACCTGCCGGATGACAAGGCGGAGTTGGACCTGGAGAGCCTGGCACTGGGTGACGGCTCGCTCTGGCTTCTGGGGTCGCACGCTGCAGTTCGGCGCAAGATCAAGCGCGAGACCGAGGATCCGGAAGCCGCGATCCAAACGCTCTCTGAGGTAGACCAGTCGCGCAGCAGGCACATCCTCGCCAGCCTGCCGCTTAGCGAAGCAGGCGCGGGATGCTGGACCCCGCAGGAAAAGACCGGAGGACGCAAGAGTGGCGCTTTGGTCAAGATCGGCCGCAAGCGCAGCAAGCTGGTCAAGCAACTGCGCTACGACCCCCATCTCGGCCCCTTCATGTCGATACCTTCAAAGGAGAATGGTTTCGATGCCGAGGGGCTGGCCGTGGCCGGCGAACGGCTGTTCGTCGGACTGCGCGGTCCGGTCTTGCGCGGCTGGGCTCTGGTTCTGGAACTCAGCAGCGAAGCACCGAAGGATGGACGGCTGAACCTGCGCCACCTGGGTCCCGAGGGTGCATTCTACCTGAAGCACTTCCTCGACCTCGACGGGATGGGCATCCGCGATCTTACGCTTCGCGGCGAAGACCTGATCATCCTGGCCGGGCCGACGATGGACCTGGACGGTCCCTTCCGCCTCTATCGCTGGCCCGATGCCCTGGTGAGCGCCCACCCAACTCTGGTCGAGCGCAGTCATCTGGAACGCATTCTGGACCTGCCGACCGTCGAAGGCGCCGATCGCGCCGAGGGCCTAACCTTGATGGAATACGGCGGCGAGACCGGCTTTGCCATCGTCCACGACAAGCCGGCCGCCGCTCGCCGCGATCCGGTCGCCGGTCATCTGAATCTGGATTTCTATCCCCTGCCGTAGAGCCTGGATCCGGGCGCACGCTGCTTGTACCGGGTGGCAGGCTCGAGGACTCATGGCACGCTCTTTGAGCGTTCAAACGCCACGCGGGCTTATCCTCGCTGCGCTGCGGGTGCGCGGGCTTATCCTCGCTGCGCTGCGGGCGCGCTTGCCAGGTTGCGCCGCGATCCACGCAATGCAAGCTGGTATTACTCGACCGTCTCGCCCTCGAGGACACCCCAGATGCCCTGGCGCGGCAGCCAGCCGCGATAGCGTTGGCCTTGCGGGCCCAGTGCCGTGACCTCGCACCAGAGTGCGGGACAGGATTCCAGACTGGCCTGGAAGCCGGGCTCCAGGTAGGCCAGGGTTCCGGCCGATTGCGAGGGGTCGTCGCGCAGCGGCAGGGTCTTGCCGATGACGATGACGCTGCGCCGACCGCTCAGCATCGACTGATGCACCCAGCCGACCGTATCGTCGCGGTCGCGCACGCGGCGCCAGGCCTCGAACTCGTCGATGATCTGGATCGGCAGACCTTCGCGCTGAAACACCCAGTCGATGGGATAGCGCACGCCCGGACCGGTCCGCAGGTTAACTTCGCTGCTGCGCAGGGTGACGAAGCGTGGCAGCGGCAGACCGCTGGGTCCGCGGCGCGGTTCTTCGGCAGCACTGGCCTCCGGCGCGCCCTCTTCGCTCTCAGCCTGCACCGCTGACACAGGCAGGCTGAGGACAGCCAGCAAGAGGAATGGAAGCAACCGCAGCATGGGCTAAGGCGATGACCCAAGCGGCCCCGCTCCGTCAAGCCCATGCGGGCGCCAGCAAGGCTTTTTGGCTCTGCTGATGCAGCGATGACGCGCAAGCCGCGTGCCCTGTACTGCGGTCTCGCTGACAGCGTATTGCGGTCTCGCTGACAGCGACACCGCTCTGATCGTTCGATTGCGGACCGCAATCATCTCTCAGAGCCCGTCCGGAAACTGCTTATGCCCTGCATCGCGGCTCCGGCTGCGACCCGAAGGGCTGTCTTATCAAGGCCTTGGGACAGCCCCCTTGGAACTGGGTCGAGCGTCGCTTACGATGCGCCCGGCATCGCCGCGCGGCGCTCTCCTTGCCCAAAACCTTGATAAGACAGTGC
>JAVJSY010000033.1:0-27523 GCA_040219175.1 Kiloniellales bacterium | reverse complement strand
GCTAGACAGCGCCTCCCGATTCTGACGCCGGCTCAGCGGCGCTCGACTGATCTGGGATCTCGACATGCTTGGCATGCTCTGACCCCACCGCTTTACTACCCGCCCCTGTTGTCTCCGACGTCATCCGTAACGGGCGAAATTGATCGCTCGCAGTATCGCTCTGGTCGATCCGACACAGTGCCGAAGTTTCAGTTATGGCATCATGTTATTTTCTATTCCCAAATTAAACAACCTGACCAAAAGATCAGGTTTATGCTGCCATTGAAATCGCTTGACGTGACTTCTTTCTATCAAGAGCACCATTAATGACCGATAGAGCAGCTTACATAGCGTTCATTTTCAGGAATTTGACACGATCTCTATCACGATTTTCTTTGGCAGAATCGATGCCTCGTAAGGATCGCTAGAGTCGAGGACGGGCGCGGTGGCTTGGGCCGTTGGGCATCACCCCGGTTCCCTTCCCGCATCCGGCTTTCCGACTGGTTTCATCACGAGGCGCACCGGCGGCGCGCCAAGCTGGTCCCGGCGTAAGAGGTTGCTTCCCCCTTCCGCGCGGCCTTTCCCTCATCTCGGGAGGGTCGGCGTCCGCGACTTCACTTTCGAGGCCCACTCGGGCTTCACTCGCGTTACCGCCCGCAAGATTGTTCAACCGCCCAAAGTGGCCTTTGTTTCAGGGCTTCGGCCCTGCCGGTCACCCGGCAGAACCGCCTGTCAGCGACCAGGTCTACCCGTGAACTATCCGCGTGGATCCTTCCTCCACCGGTGTTCCGCGCCTTCGGGGCGCACTGAGTTTTCCGGGTTAGGCGATGGGTGGTCGAACGCAGCCTTGCGTGGTTCGGCCGATGCCGCAGACTGGACAAGGACTGGACAAGGACTGGAAAAATCCATCGCCGGCGGCGAGGCTTGGAGCTTCATTGCTCACATCCGCCGCTCCACCAGACGACTGGCAAGGCCTAGTTCTTGCTCATAAGGTCTTGAGTCGAGCACTCAGAATGGACGCCCTCGCAGGAAAGAATCCGTAATACCACACGGCAGAGATGAAGACTCATTGCATCTGTTTTTGGCGTTCACACGCCACGCGGGCTTATCCTCGCTGCGCTGCGGGCGCGCGGTCGCGCTTGCCAACCCGCGATGCGTTCCACTCAACGCGGGTTCGTATAAGTCGGCCCTGGGCGACCTTATCTGCCGCGTGATTGAGAATTGATCCATACGATCCGAACCGGCTCATGTTCTTCGGTCGACGTCAGGTCTCTCCTGCACCACGCATCGGGACATGACCTCGGCACGACGCAACCTAGGCCGCATCTTCGGACAGAACCAGTCAGTTGGGGCCATTGCTGTTGCCCCCGTCTCTTTGGCTTACCGTGACGGCACGACGCGCCGCAGAAACTCGATCGTCGCGTCGGCGAAGAGGTCGTTCTTGTCCCCAGCCACCATGTGCGCAGCGTTAAGCACGTTCACGTACTCAGCATGGGTACACTGCGCGAGGAAGCGCTCTACGCTCTGGTCGCTGATTACGTTGGATAGCGCACCGCGCACCAGCAAGATCGGCAGGGAGAGACGGTCGGCACAGTCGTGCAGACGCTGGCGGTAGGCACCTGCAGGACTGCGATTGCGCCGCCATTCCGGGTCCCAGTGCCAGCGGTAGCGACCGTCCTCAGCAAGCCTAACGTTCTTGGCGAGTCCGTCCAGTCGCCGCGGCCTAGGACGGTGCGGCTGATAGTTGGCGATGGCCTCGGCCACTTCCTCCAGGGTGCCGAAGCCGTCCGGGCGCTGGTCCATGAAGTTCTGGATCGCTCTTGCGCCGGTTTCTTCGATGTAGGGCGCCATGTCCACCAGCACCAAGGCAGAGGCTTCGACCCGTCCCTCGCCGATGGCCACCAGGCTGGTGCCGCCGCCCATTGAGGCTCCGACCAACACCGGCCGCTTGCCCCCCAAGGCACGGATCACGCAGCGCAGGTCCTCCACCATCGAATCGGCGCCATAGTGGCCGGGCTGTGCCCAGCCGGAATCGCCGTGCCCGCGCGCATCGAAGGCGACGGCATGATAGCCGGCCTCCGCCAGCAGCTCGCCGGTGTTCTTCCAGGCGTGACGGGTCTGCCCGCCGCCGTGCTGAAGCACGACCAAAGGGCCCTCGGGGTCACCCCAGCTGTCGCCCGCAATTGGTAGGCCCTCGAAGCCCTTCCAGATGTGCATCGGTACCGGCGTGCCGGGCAGTCTCTCGCCCGCGCTTCTGTTGCTCACCGCTCGCTTCTCCTCGCCTTCACCACCTTCCACCTTCATCCGCACTCATTGCGTACCGGTCGCGCGCTCGATCTCTTTCCTAGCCGCAACCAGCTCCTGGCCGAGCGCGGCCAGAGCGCTCTTGGGCAGCAGTTGGGCGGGCCCGCCGCAGCTCATGGCGAAGACCTCCTGACCCTCAAGGCTGCGAATCGGCACCGCGACCCCGTTGATCTGCGCGCGCCACTCGCCCAGCGCCATGCAGTAGCCCTGCTCCGCGATTGCTGCGAGATTGGCGCGGATCAGCGCCTCCGTCTTGGGCCAGGCGGCCTCGCTGTCCGCCTGGATCTCGGCCAGCACCGCCTCGCGCACCGGCGCCTTCAGCCCGGCCAGGTAGGCGTGGCCCAGCGCGGTCACCGCGATGGGGGCACGAGCGCCGATGTTCACCCTGAGGTTGATCGGGGTGTCGGCCATCACCGCCTCGATGGTGACCAGGTTCAGGCGGTCGCGGGCGGCCAGAGAGACCGTGACGCCCGGCATCTCCGCGAGCCGTTCCATGAACGGGTGGGCGATCGCACGAATGTCCATCTGCGCCAGATAGGCATGGGCCAGGGTCAGCAGCCCGGGCCCGGGATTATAGCTGCCGCGCTGCACGTCGTGCTGCAGGTAGCCCAAGTGCGTGAGGGTGTAGCTCAGTCGCGAAACGGTGGCCTTCGGTAGGCCAGTGCGGCGCGAGATCTCGCCGTTGGTAAGGCCAGAATCGCGCGCGCGAAAGGCACGCAGAACAGAGAGGCCGCGAATCAGGGTGGTGGCCAAGCGTGGGTCGCAGCCCTGCTCAGTCGCGGCGCCCTCCGGCAGCTCTGCCTCCTCGGCCGGTAACCCGATCCCCCGGTCGCTCATGCCCGTCGTCCTCGTCCTCGCCTGCTTGCCTGCACCCGCCGGCCTCTGTAGACTGTTTTAACATATGAGTACTGTTCCAGTATATGGAACAAAGCGAGAGGAGCGCAAGACAGACGATGAGCAAGCGAAGAAGGACCTTCGGGCTGGCCGAAGCGGGCCGTGATGCGTAGGAAGGCGGCGATCGTCGGCATCGGCCAGACCGACTTTTCGAAGGAATCCGGCCGCAGCGAGTGGGAGCTGGCGCTGGAGGCTGTCCTGGCCGCACTGGCCGACGCAGGCATCGCGCCGTCCGAAGTCGATGGGCTGATCCGCTACAGCTACGACAACGTCCATCAGGGCATGCTGGTGCGGAGCCTGGGCATCAAGGACCTGCGCTGGTACGGCGAGCTGCCCTTCGGCGGCATCGCCCAGTGCGGGGTCATCGCCCAGGCCGCAGCAGCGATCGCAGCCGGGATCGCGTCGACCGTGGTGGTCTACCGGGCCTTGAACGAGCGCTCGGGCGTGCGCTACGGGCGGGCCGAGCGCAGCATCGCCGCCACCGGCGAGCAAGTGGCAGCGGTCGGCGACCGGACCCCCTCGGGCCAGTTCTCCGGCCCCTACGGCCTGCACGTGCCGGGCCAGAGCATGGCGCTGTGGGCGCGACGCTACATGCACGAGTTCGGGCTCGACGAGGAAGAGCTGAGCGAGGCACTGGGTGCGATCGCTGTGCAGCAGCGCCGCTATGCCAATAAGAACCCCAACGCGATGATGCGCGACAAGCCGCTCGACCGCGAGACCTACCGTCAGGGACGCATGATCTCCTCGCCGCTCAGGCTCTACGACTACTGTCTGGAGACCGACGGGGCGGTGGCGTTGGTGCTGACCGGCGCGGAGACGGCGCGCAGCCTGCGCGAGGATCCGGTCTACGTGCTCTCCGCCCAGCAGAGCCTCTTCCCCCATGCCGAGCCAATCACAGTCTACGCCGAGGACCTGAGCCGCATCTACGTGCCGGAGAACATCGCCAAGCTCTACGACGACGCCGGCATCAGCCCCGAGCAGATCTCGGTCGCGGAACTCTACGACGCGACATCGATCAACGTGCTGGCCTCCCTGGAAATCTATCGCTTCGCTGCGGACGGCTGCGGCTGGCGGCACCTGATCGAGCAGGGCATCGGGCCGGAGTCGGGCCTGCCGGTGAATACCCACGGCGGCCACCTGTCGGAGGGCTACATCCACGGCCTCAACCATCTGGCCGAAGCTGTTCGGCAACTCCGAGGTACCGCGGTCAATCAGGTCGCGGGTGCGGAGACCGCACTGGTCGGCTGTAACGGCGCCAGTTCCGCCATCCTGGGGAGGTAGGCCATGCTGATCGTACCGAAGGAAGACGCGCTGACCCGTCCCTACTGGGAGGGCGCGCGCAAAGGCCAGCTCCTGGTGCAGCAGTGCCGGGCCTGTGGCCACCTCTGGCATCCGCCCGTGCCGATCTGCCCCAAGTGCCAGGCCAAGGACTACGAGTGGCAGCCGATGAGTGGGCGCGGGCGGGTCTACAGCTTCACCGTGGTGCATCACCCAGCCCATGTCGCGGTCGCCGACAAGGTTCCCTACCTCGTGGCCCTGGTCACGCTGGAGGAGGGCCCGCGGATGGTCGCCAACATCATGGATACGCCGATCGAGACAGTGGCCGTCGACATGCCGGTCAGTCTCACCTTCCAGGAGATCGCCCCCGGCGTGGTGCTGCCGCAGTTCCGGCCAGCGTGACAGCGAGGGCGAGAGCAGGATGACGTCAAATCGAAACGGTTTGTCGTCTGAATCCTGCTATACAGGTTTGAAAGATAGAGCAGATTCACGCGAGCAGGTGATTCCAACTGATCGCGATCGGCCCACTAACGTGTTGATCTGGTGGGGCAACTTATCCAGGCGGATGGGAACCATCCCTCTGGGTTGCACCACTAGGTCCTCGCCCGCCCCTCCTTCAAGAGGACGGCGAAGCGGTCCTGTGCATCCAAATCGGCCAAAGCCATTGCCATGACCTGGCGCTCGCTCGCCGGCGCTCGCCCGGCGATCTGAGCCTTGGCTGCCAACAGCGTCGACTTGGGCAAGGCCGCGATCCGGCGGGCCAGGGCGGCGGCGCGGGACGGCAGTTCCCGGCGCGGCACCGACCAAGCCACCAGGCCAAGCGTCGCTGCTTCCCGCCCTCCCACCAGCTCGGCGGTGGCGAAGAGGCGGAAGGCGGTGCCGGCACCGGCAACGGCGGCCAGCCGACGCAAGCTGTCGCCCAGAGGGACGACGCCGGCGGGCGCCTCCGGCACGCCGAAGCGCGCTTCGTGCGCGGCGATACGCAGGTCGCAGGCGAGCGCTAGGCCGAGCCCGGCGCCCACGCAGGCACCGCTTATCTCCGCCAGGGTGATCGCCGGCAGGCCCTCGATCGCGGCGTTGAGCCGCTCCAGCGAGTCCAGGTCCGCGTTCTCCCAGTCTCTCAGGGTCTCCAGGCTGACCCCGGCGCAAAAAGAGCGCGCGGCACTGCGCAGGTGCAGGACCCGCACCTCCGGCCGCTCGGTCGCTGCACGGCAAGCCTCCGCCAAGCGCCCGGCGAAGCCGGGGTCCAGGGTGTTGTAGGTGGGCCGGTCAAGGGTCAGCGTCACCAACCCCTCTTCATCTTTCAGCCGGAACATCGCAGCACAGCCGCTCAGGCCTTGCGGAAGCGGGGAACCTTGCGGCCGTTGCCGGCGGTCTCCCAGGTCAGCCGTAGCGGCATGCCGATCGCCATCTCTTCGGGCGCGGCATCGACCACGTTGCTGATCAGGCGGACGTCGTCGCAATCCGGGAAGATCACGATGGCCACGTTGTAGGGGAGGGCGGCCTTGATCTCGGGATGGGCCGGGTGATGCACGACCGTGAAGCTGAAGAGCTCCGCAGCCTCGGGCGCCGGCACCCACTCCACCGCCTGCGACTGGCAGTGCGGGCAGAAGGGGGAGGGCGGCATGCGGTGACGGCCGCAGTCGCCGCAGCGCTGGAAGCGTAGCTCCTCTTTCTCGCAGAAGTCCCAGAAGGGCGTGTCGTCGAAGGTCGGCTCCGGGCCGGGGATGCCGTCGGGCAGGTAGCTCATGGGATCATACTCCGAAGATGGCGGCACTGGTGGGAGAGCCGGAGAAGCCGGCGGTGACGAGGCAGAGCTCGGCGTCCTTCACCTGCGAGGTCGAGTCCCCGCGCAACTGACGCACCGCCTCCACCGCGTGGTTGAGGCCGTGGATGTAGGCTTCCGAGAGGTGACCACCGTGGGTGTTGAGCGGCAGCCGGCCGTCCGGCCAGCGGATGTTGCCCTCCTCGACGAAGGCGCCGGCCTCGCCGCGCCCGCAGAAGCCGAAGTTCTCCAGGGTCATCAGCACCAGGCCGGTGAAGTGGTCGTAGATCTGCGCCACGTCGATGTCCTTGGGCTCCACGCCGGCCATCTCGTAGAGCAGCCTGGCGCAGGTCTCGCCGTTGCCGGCGGCGTAGGTTTCGACCGGCATGTTGTGGCTGCCGAGCGCGCCCGAGCCCCAGCCGGGCGAATTGGCCTGGACCGCGGCCAAGATGCGGACCGGCTTGCGCTTGAGATCGCGCGCGCGATCCAGGCTGGTGACCAGCAGGGCGCAAGCACCGTCGTTCTCCTGGGTGCAGTCGTAGAGCCTGAGCGGCGAGGCGATCATGCGCGAGGCGAGATAGTCTTCCATGGTCAGCGGCTTGCCGCCCATGACAGCGCGCGGATTGCGGGTCGCGTTATCCCGGCAGGTGAGTGCGACCTCGCCGAGGTGGGTCTCTTTGATGCCGTATTCGTACATGTACCGCTGCACCAGGGGTGCGATCATCAGCGGCGGCGAGAAGAGGCCGTAGGGCGCGAAGAAATTGGCATTGTAGCGCCCGCCGACGTACTGGCCGTAGCGTCTAGTCTGGCCCTGGCAGAGAGCGCGCAGGACGACGACGTAGTCGCAGTAGCCGGCCTCGACCGCCATCGCTGCATGCAGGATCGGCCCGCAGGCCCCGGTACCGCCGCCGCCCCAGGTCATGGTGGCGTAGCGAACCTCGGACAGGCCCAGGCTGTCCTGTAGCTGCGCCGGGTCGTTGCGGTCCAGCGCGTAGGACGAGAGCCCGTCGATGGCGGAGACCGGTAGGCCGGCGTCGGCGGCCGCCTTGACCACGGCCTCGCAGGCGAGCTCCAACTCGCTGCGGTCGGTCTTGCCCCAGCGGGTGTATTGCGTCTCTCCGATACCCACCACGCAGGCGCGCTTGAAGGGTTGCGGCATTGTCATCCTCCCGGTCCGTCGGCTCTGCTTCGGCCACGGACCTCTTCTTGTTGCACAGCAGCGCCGGCTGGTTGCCGGCGCCGGAGACGAGACGTCCGGGCGTCGCTAGCGGTTCAGGTAGTGCAGCGGCAGGCCGGGACGCGGCCACTCCATCGAGACCAGCCGGCCGGTGGAGGAGAGCGTGATGAAGGCGGTGCGCAGTTCGGGACCGCCGAAGCAGATGTTGGTGGTGAAGGGATCGGGCGTGGGCACGCGCGCCACCACCTCGCCTTCGGGCGAGATTACGGTGACGCCGCCGTGGGGGATATCGGCCACACAGACGTTGCCGGCCGCGTCGACGGCCAGCGAATCCAGCAGTGCATAGCCGCCCAGTCCGACCAGCAGTTTGCCGCGCTCCCAGGGGACCGGTCCCTTCATCGGCTGGATCTCGCCCGGACCGGCAAGTTGATAGGCCCAGACCCGGCCGGTCGGGCTCTCGGCAACGTAGAGCCAGTCGTCGTCGGGCGAGAGGCCAATGCCGTTCGGGCCCTCCATCGGAAAGATGGCCTGCTTGATCATCGAGCCGTCGGCCTTGGCGTAGTAGACAACGCCGCGGTCGCGGCTGCGGCGGTAGACCTTGCCGTGGTCGGTGAACCAGAAGCCGCCGTGGCCGTCGAAGACGATGTCGTTCGGCCCGTTCAGGCGCACACCCTCGCACTCGCGGTAGAGCACCTCGACCGCGCCGCTCTCCAGGTCGACGGCCTCGATCCAGCCGCCCTGATAGTCGTCGGCGACCAGCCCGGGCAGCAGCTTGCCGTCCCGTTCGTGCCAGCGGAAACCGCCGTTGTTGCAGACATAGCAGCGCCCGTCCGGGCCGATCGCGGCGCCGTTCGGCCCGCCGCCGGTCTCGGCAACGACGCGCTTGCTGCCGTCCGGGTAGACGCGGGTCAGCCGCCCGGCGGCAATCTCCACCAGCACCACGCTGCCGTCGGGCAGGGCGATCGGCCCCTCCGGAAAGCGCAACCCCTCGGTGACCGTGGTCAGGTCTGACATGGCATTCGTTCCCTCCTTTGTGACCGCTGCCTCTTAGCCGGTCCCCGAAGGTCGTCGCCGGGCCGTTGCCGACCGGACGGACGCGCGCTCAGGAGGACCTGACCGGGCAACTTTTCTCCAGTCTATGATTTTATGTTGATTGGATACAATCGCTCATGTCATAGTTTTGGAAAGATTGATCCCGCAAGCACTGAATTTGCGGGACGTCGAGGAGGACGACATGGAGAGGAAGGTGCTTGTGGTCGGCGGACTGGGCGTCGTCGGCCGAACCTATCTCAATCACCTGGAAAAGCGTGGCGGCTGGAAGATGGTCGCACTGTCGCGCCGGGCACCGGATTTCGAGACCGCTGCGGAGTTCCGCTCGGTCGACCTGCGCGATCTGGAAGATTGCCGGGCCAAGCTCTCAGACCTCTCAGACATCACCCACATGGTCTACACGGCCAACTACGAGAAGCCGAACCTGATCGCCGGCTGGACCGACCCCGAGCATGTCGAGGTCAACCTGGCGATGCTGCGCAATATCATGAGCGTGGTTGAGCCGCTGGCGCGCAGCCTGAAGCACGTGACCCTGATGCAGGGCGCCAAGGCCTACGGCGCCGCCGCCGGTCCCTACAAGATCCCGGCCAAGGAAAGCGACGCCCGCTACCTGGCGCCGAACTTCTACTACGTGCAAGAGGACTACCTGCGCGGCCTGCAGCAGGGTAAGTCCTGGACTTGGACCGCCTTGCGCCCGCAGGTGGTGATCGGCCATGCCACCGCCAGCGCCATGAACGGCATCACCGCGATCGGCACATTCGCGGCAATCTCGCGGGAACTGGGCATGCCGCTGCGTTTTCCCGGCGGTGCCCCCAGGGTCAACGAGGCGACCGACGCCAGGCTTCTGGCCAAGGCCATCGAATGGGCGGGACAGGAGCCGCGCTGTGCCGGCGAGGCATTCAACATCGTCAACGGCGACGTCTTCACCTGGGAGGCGGTTTGGCCGCGCATTGCCAAGCTCTTCGGCATGGAGGTAGGGCCGGCCGCCGCCGTTTCGCTCAACCGGGTGATGGTCGACAAGGCAGCGGTGTGGGAGCGCGTCGTCAAGCGCTATGGCCTCCAGCCCTACAGCCTGGACGAGCTGACGCCGAACTGGCAGTTCGCCGATTCCATGTTCGGCTACGGCTCCAGGCCGAACCCCTCTCACCTGAGCACGATCAAGGCCAGAAAGTACGGCTTTCAGGAATGCCAGGACAGCGAAGAGATGCTGCTGGACTGGCTGACGCTGCTGCAAGAGCAGCGGATACTGCCCCCAGCCTAGCCGGCCCAGGGGCAGCGTTGGAAATCCATTGCCAATGAACAAGACAAGGGTTGGCGGCAAAGACCGAAACGAAGCCGTCAAACGACCCTACGGGAGGATTAGAATGAGACACGTGACGTTCCTGGCAGCGACTTTTGCTGCTGCCCTCTATGCCACTGCCACAAGCGCCGCTCCCGGCGTCACCGACGACAAGATCGTGATCGGTGGCACCAACGCTATGACCGGCCCGGTGGCGGCAGTCTGCTCGGCCGTGACCCACGGCGCCCAGGCCTGGTTCCACAAGGTGAACGAGGCTGGCGGCGTCCACGGCCGCATGATCGACTACGTCGTGCTGGACGACGCCTACTCGGCCCAGCGCGCGGTCGGCAACACCCGCCGCCTGGTGCAGCAGGACGACGTCTTCGCCATGTTCGGCGGCTGCGGCACCGCTACCGCTGCCGGCGTGCTTTCCTTCCTGAAGAGCCAGCCGGACGTGCCCTACCTCTTCCCCTACGCCGGTCTGCGCGAGCTGCTGGAGCCGCTGAAGCCCGGCGTCTTCGCGCTGATGCCGCTCTACGACCAGCAACTGGTGGCGATCCTGCCCTACGTGATCGAGCAGATGGACCCCAAGCCCAAGACCGGCGCCATCCTCTCCAACAACATCGCCGGCGTCGAGGCCTGGCGCGAGGCCTCCAAGAAGACCTTCGACGAGTACGGCATCGAACTGGTCTATGACGACCTGATGGAGGTGACCTCGCCCGAACGGGCCGCCTTCGTGGTGCAGATGAAGGCGAAGAACCCCGACCTCGCGGTGATCGCCGACGCCGCCCCCGGCGGCGCCAGGATCTATCAGGAGATGAAGCGCCAGGGCTGGAAGCCGAAGATGAGCACCGGCATCGGCACTTTCACTGCCGAGCAGTTCCTGAGCCAAGTCTCCGACGTGGCCGAGGGCATCCTGATCGCACCCGGTTTCGTGGTCCCGCCGACCGACCCCGCCGCCGCGGCCTGCAACGCCGCGCTCAAGGTCACCAATCCCGACATCGAGCCCAACCACTTCAGCGTCTTCGGCTGCCTCACCGCGGCGGTGCTGGTGGAAGCGTTCGATCGTGCCGGCCGCGACCTCACCCGCGAGAAGCTGATCGCGGCACTGGAGAGCATGGACGGCTTCGAGACCGGTATCAGCGGTCCCGTAACCTTCAGTTCGGAGAGCCACCTAGGCCTCGACTCGGTGATCCCTTTCGGCGTGAAGGACGGCAACTTCGTGGTGCTAGGGTCGCCGATCAAGGCGGCCAACTAGGCCCGGGGCGAATGCAGCGGCACGCCTAGTGCACGGAGGCTAAGGTGGATACCAGTTTGCTGTCAGCAGCCATCGTCGGCGGCGTCCTGAACGGCAGCCTCTATGCCCTCTTGGGGTTGGCGATCGTCCTGATCTTCAGGACCACGACGGTCGCCAACTTCGCCCAGGGCGAGATGGCCATGTTCAGCGTCTTCATCCTGATCATGTTCGCCGACAGCCTGCCGCTGCCCCTCTGGGGCCAGTGGTTCGTCACCGTTCTGGTCTCGGCCGTAGCCGGTGCGCTCGTTTACATCGTCCTGCTCAGGCCCAACCCCCAGGCCGAACACCTGAACCTGACGGTGCGGACCCTGGGGCTCTACACCCTGATCTACGCGGTGTCGGTCTACTTCTGGGGCGCCA
The DNA here is from genome assembly GCA_040219175.1 of Kiloniellales bacterium. Taxonomy (GTDB): domain Bacteria; phylum Pseudomonadota; class Alphaproteobacteria; order Kiloniellales; family JACOMY01; genus JACOMY01. Next base: position 16,140 of record JAVJSY010000033.1, on the reverse strand, counting down.
ACGAACCCTATACCGTGCCCAGCCTCTTCGGCGACGGCACCATCGCCATCGGCGGCTTCCACATCTCCTACGACCAACTGGGCACCATCCTGGTGACCGTGGTGCTGGGCGCCCTCTTCCTGCTCTTCTTCCAGCTGACCCAGCTCGGCCTGGCAATGCGCGCGGTGGCGATCAACCCGGAGGTCGCGGGCCTGCTCGGCGTCAACGTCGCCAAGATCACCCTGATGGTCTGGTTCATCGCCGGCGCCATCGGCGCGGTGGTGGGCCTGCTGGTGGCGCCGGTTTCCTTCCTCGACACCCTGCTGATGCGGCCCTACATCCTCAAGGCCTTCACCGCGGCCATTCTTGGCGGCCTCTACAGCTTCCCCGGCGTCATCGCAGGTGGGCTGGTGCTGGGCCTGGCGGAGAGCTTCGCGTCGATCTGGATCTCGATCCACCTGCGCGAGCCCTTCACCTTCGCGATCCTCCTGATCGCCCTGCTGCTGCGGCCCGGCGGCCTCTTCGGCCGCGTGCACAAGGTGAGGGTCTAGCCATGCTGTCGCGAGTCCCCCCGGCCGCAAGGGGCGGCTGGTTGGTGGCCGGGGTCGCCACCCTGCTGCTCATCCTGGCCGGCTTCACGCTCGGCAACTACGAGCGTTATCTGATCGTGATCTGGCTGATCTACTCGATCTCCGGGCTGGGCCTGAACCTGCCGATCGGCTTCGGGCAGATCTACTCGCTGGGCCAGGGCGGTTTCATGCTGGTGGGGGCCTACACCACGGCGATCGTCACCTCGACCTGGCACCTGCCCTATGCCGTGGCCCTGATCGCGTCGCTGGTCCTGGCCGTGGTGGTCGGCATCCTGGTCGGGCTGCCGGCCATGCGCCTGCGCCTCTTCTCGCTGGCCATCGTAACCTTCGCCTTCGGCTTCATGCTGTTCCACGTGGTGAAGTCTTTCCAGTTCACCGGCGGCCCCCAGGGCCTCTTCATGGACCCACTGTGGCTGACCGACGCCTTCAGCGGCCGCGCCATCTACTTCTTCGCGCTGCTGGTGGCGGTGCTGGGCCTGCTGGCCTCTTACTCCATCGCCCATTCCAAGTCCGGCCGGGCGCTGCTGGTGGTCGGCCAGAACGAGACCGCGGCACGCAGCCTCGGCATCAACATCACCTACTACAAGCTGGCCGCCTTCATCTTCGCCTCGGTCCTGGGCGCGCTCGCCGGCTCGATCCATGCGGTGCTCACCAGCTACGTGGCGCCGGAAACCTACGCCGCGGAGCTTTCGGTCACCATGTTCGCGGCGGTGATGATCGGCGGCAAGGGCAAGCTGCTGGGACCCTTCCTGGGGGCGGCCTTCATCGTCGGTATCCCCGAGGTGACCCAGGCCGCGCGCGGCCTGGCCGAGGTGATCTATGCCATCCTCTTCATCCTGGTGGTAACAGTCTCGCCCGGCGGCATCCTGGGCATCCTCGAAGGCCTCATCGGACGGCTGCGCCGAGGCTCCATCAAGGCCGCGACGGCCGGAGAGAGGGCACCATGAGCGGGCCGGAGGCACTGCTGCAGATCGAGGCGATGAGCGTGCGCTTCGGCGGCGTCGTCGCGCTGGACGAGGTCGATCTCACCGTAGAGGCTGGCTCTATCCACGGCCTGATCGGACCCAACGGCGCCGGTAAGACCACCCTGCTCAACGCGATCAGCCGGCTGGTCGAGCCCTCGGGCGGCAGCCTGCGCTTCGCCGGCAACGACATGCTCAGCTACCGGCCGCACCAGATCACCCCGCTGGGCGTCGCCCGTACCTTCCAGAACCTCGGGCTGATCGAAGAGTCCTCGGTGCTCGACAACGTGCTGGTCGGCCTGCACACGGTGCACCAGGGTACCCTCTTCGACGATCTCGTCCGCTTCTGGCGCCGCAACCGCCTCGAGGCGGAAATGCGCCAGCGCGCGCTTCGGATGCTCTCGCTGGTCGGCCTGGAAGAGGTGGCGCTCACCCCGGTCAGGCAGCTCGCCTACGGTATCCGCAAGAACACCGAGCTGGCGCGCGCCTGCGTCGGCCGCCCGAAGCTGCTGATGCTGGACGAGCCGACGGCGGGTCTCAATAGCACGGAGATGGAGCGGCTGGCCAAGTTGCTGGCGCGGCTCAACCGCGAAGAGGGCCTGACCATCCTGGTGATCACCCACCACGTCGAGTTCCTCTTGGAGCTGGCGCACGTGGCCACGGTGCTCGATCTCGGACGGCGCATCGCCCACGGCACGCCGCAGGAGGTCCGCAACAACCCCGACGTCATTACCGCCTATATAGGAACCGATTGATGGCGCTGCTCTCGATCAAGGACCTGCAGGTCGCCTACGGCGAAGTTACCGCGCTGCACGACGTCTCGCTGGAGGTCGACGAGGGCGAGCTGGTGGCGATCCTGGGCGCCAACGGCGCTGGCAAGACCACCTTGCTGCGCTGCATCTCCGGCCTGCTGCGTCCGCGCAGCGGCGAGATCCGCCTGAAGGGCGAATCGATCGCCAACTTGCCGGTGCACGAGATCGTTCGCCGCGGCCTCACCCACGTGCCTGAGGGCCGCGGCCTCATGGCCGAGCTGACGGTGATGGAGAACCTGAGGCTCGGCATGTACCTCAAGGGGCCGCGCCGGCTGCAGAGCGAGCTTGCCAGGGTGCTGGAGCTCTTTCCGGTGCTGCGCGAGCGCGCCGGACAGCCGGCCGGCATGCTCTCCGGCGGCGAGCAGCAGATGCTAGCCATCGCCCGCAGCTTGGTCGCGCAGCCCTCGCTGCTGATGGTCGACGAGCTCTCGCTCGGCCTCGCGCCCAAGATCACCAGCGACCTGATGAAGCTGCTCTCCCGCATCCACGAAGAGGGGGTGACCGTGGTGATGGTCGAACAGAACGCCCACCAGGCGCTGAAGTACGCCACCCGGGTCTACGTCCTGGCCAACGGACGCACGGCGCTCTCCGGCACCGCGCGCGAGTTGGCCGACGATCCGAAGATGCTGAACGCCTATCTGGGTAAGGATTGACACGCTGCCCGCCAGGGCGGCGATCAGAAGATAGACCGCGATTGAGCGGTCGCAAGACAGACGAAGGAGGTTGGCGATGAGCAGCAGTACGCGGCAGGCCCCGCCGGTGATGCAGGAGGAGGATCTTCTGAACCTCTTGCACGACGACATGGTCATCTACATCAACGGCGGCACCGGCCTGCCGAACCGCTTCTTCGAGCTTCTCTCGAAGAACGCCCACCGGTTCAAGAACATCCGCTTCTGCCACCCGATGCGCCGCGAGGCGCAGCCGATGTCCCCGGAGATCACCGCCAAAGAGCTGGAAGGCCACATCTATCACGTTTCCGACTTCGCCTACGACAAGCCGGTGATCGATGCGGTGCGCGACGGCCGGGCCACCTATCGTCCGGTCCATCCCCACCTCTCGGGGTCCAACTTCCCCTACGACATCGACCTGATCGTCACCGCGGCCGCGCCGATGGACAAGCACGGCTTCTTCAGCCTCGGCGCCTTCGGCGGCTGGATCGACGACTTCCTCTACAAGGGCAAAAAGCTGGTGCTGGAGGTGAACCCGCAGCAGCCGCGCCTGCACGGTCACTGCCTTGTCCATGCGCGCGACGTCGCCGCCACCTACGAGGCCGACTACCCCCTCGTCACCATCGCGATGTCGGGAGAGGTCGCAAGCGAAGAAGAAAAGGCCATGGGCCGGCACATCGCCGGGGTGATCGAGGACGGGGCGACGATCCAGGTCGGCGCCGGGAAGGTGCCGGACGCGGTGATCAAGCAGCTCGTGAACGGCGGCCAGCAGGACCTCGGCGTGCACTCCGAAGCGCTCTTCGACTGGGTGGTGGAGCTCTGGGATGCCGGCCTCATCACCAACCGCAAGAAGACCCTGCATCCTGGCAAGATCATCTGCTGCTGCGCCGTCGGTACCAGGCGGCTCTACGATTTCATGGACGACAACCCGGCGCTCGAGATGCATCCGATCTCCTACACCAACGACGTGGGGATCATTCAGCAGAACCACAAGCAGGTCTCGATCAACGCCACCATCCAGATGGATCTCTTCGGCCAGTGCGCGTCCGAGACTCTGGGGCCGCGCCACTACAGCGGGGTGGGCGGACAGTGGGCCTTCCACTACGGCGCGTCGGTGGCGCCCGGCGGCATCGGCATCATGACCCTGCCCGCCACCGCGAAGAACGGCACGGTCTCGCGCATCAACCCGCTGCTGCCCGAGGGCTCGGTCGTCACGATCTCGCGCAACGACATCCACTATGTCTGCACCGAGTTCGGCATCGAGAACCTGCGCGGCCTCACCCTGGCCGAGCGGGCAGTCAAGCTGATCGGACTGGCCCACCCGAAGTTCCGCGAGGAGCTGATGCGGGCGGCACGCGACGATCTGCGCCTGGTGCCGCGCCACTTCCACCCGGCCGGCTCGGTCGTGAGCGCGGCCGAGTAGTGGGCCGAGTAGTGGGCCGAGCGAAAAGGGCCGCGTGACATGAGCTACCTCCCCGACAATCTGCCGCCACCGGAACCCGGCCTCGACGATACCGTCTTCTGGCAGAACCTGGCCGGGCGGCGGCTCGCCTTCCAGGCCTGCGGCGACTGCGGGCGGGTGCGCCATCCGCCCACCCCACTCTGCCCAGCCTGCCGCTCGACCGCGCAGGACTGGGTGGAGGCGCCGGAGCGGGCCCGGCTCTTCACCTTCACCGTGGTGCACTACGCCGCCCACGAGTCGGTCCGCCCGATCCTTCCCTACAACGTCGCGGTGGTGGAGTTTCCGGAACTCGAGGGAGTGCGGCTGGTCACCAACGTCGTCGGCGCCGAAGCGGAAAGCCTGAGGATCGGCATGACGCTGGAGCTGGTGTGGGAACCCTTCCGCGAGGGCTGGCTGCCGCGCTTCCGGCCGCTGGAGACAAGCCGATGACCGAGCCCGGACGCAAGGCCTGCATCGTCGGCATCGGCGAGACCGACTATGCCAAGCGTGGCGGCATCGCCGACCGCAGCGAGTTCCAGCTGGCCTGCCAGGCGATCCTCGCCGCCGCCGCGGATGCCGGCCTGCCGGTCGAGGCGATCGACGGCTTCGCCTCCTTCAACAACGATCCCAACGTGCCGAACCTGCTGCAGGCAGCGCTGGGCATACCGCGGCTGCGCTTCGCCGGCATGCCTTTCGGCGGCGGCGGCGGTGGGTCCTGCGGGAGCGTGGCTTTGGCCCAGGCGGCGGTGGAGTCCGGCAAGGCCGAGACCGTGGCGGTCTTCCGCTCGCTTTGCCAGGGCCAGGCCAGGCGCTACGGCCAGCACAGCTCCGGCCGCCTGCACGGCTCCTATGTCCATCCTTTCGGGCTCTTCGCGCCGCCGCAGATGATGGCGCTGATCGTCCAGCGCTACCTGCACGAGACCGGCACCACGATCGAGCAGATGGCCGAGGTCAGCCTGATCTGCCGCGACAACGCCACCCGCAACCCGCGTGCGGTGATGCGCCGGCCGATGACCCTGGAGGACTACCTCGCCTCCCGCTTCGTCGCCGAGCCGCTGCGCCTTTTCGACTGCTGCCTGGAGAGCGACGGTGCCTGCGCCGTCATTGTCACCACGCGCGAGCGGGCCCGCGACCTCGACGTCAAGCCGGTCGACATCTTGGCAGCCGTGCAGGGCTGCGACCCCGGCTTTGGCACCGGACCGCTGGGTTCCCACAACATGCCCGCGGAGAGCTACACCTCGGTCAACGCAGGAGTGGTGGCTCGCGATCTCTACGGCCAGGCGGACCTCAAGCCCGAGGACATCGACGTCGCCCAGTTCTACGACCACTTCAGCGGCATGGTCCTGATCGGGCTGGAGGACTACGGCTTCTGCGCGCGCGGCGAGGCCGGCGCCTTCCTGGCCGATGGCCATGGCCGCTGGCCAAACGGCCGGCTGCCGATTAACACCGCCGGCGGCAACCTTTCGGAAGCCTACATCATCGGCTTCAACCACGTGCTGGAGGGGGTGCGCCAGCTACGCGGCCAATCCAGCTCGCAGGTCGAGGGCGCGCGCACCTGTCTGGTCACCGGGGGTGCTGCGGCAGCTCCCTCCAGCGCCCTCCTGCTCGCCGCCTGACCTCCCGGAGACAGCCTCAAAGATGCAGATCAAGCACCAGACCGCCCGCTGGCAGACACTCCCCGAGCTGATCGAGGACAAGGCCCGGACGAACGGCGATGCACCCTTCATCGAGGTCGACGGCAGCAAGCTCACCTACCGGGAGCTGGAGCGCGAGAGCGCGCGGCTCGCGGCCGGCCTGGCGCGGGCCGGCGTGCAGCAGGGCGAGAAGGTCGCAAGCCAGCTCTACAACTGCATCGAACAGCTTCTGCTCTGGTTCGCGGTCAATCGCCTAGGCGCGATCTGGACGCCGCTCAACGCCAGCCTGCGCGGCAAGGATCTCAGCTACACACTCGGGGACTGCCGTGCGCGTCTCTTCTTCGTGGACGAGGAGACGGCGGAGAACCTGGCGACGCTCGACGCGGCCCAGCGCGCGGACCTCAGCGTGTACGGCGTCGCCGGCGCCCTGCCGCCAGGCGCACGCCCCTTCGAGGAGCTGATGCAGGCCGAGGGGCCTGCCCCGGCGGTGGAGGTCTCGCCGCACGACGTCGCCATGATCATCTATACCGGCGGCACCACTGGCTTGCCCAAGGGGGTGATGCTGCCGCAGTTCTCCTTCATCTGCGCCGGCTATCGCTACGCCGAGGCCTTCGACGTCACCGCCGCCGACCGCCACTACACCACCCTGCCGCTGTTTCACGCTGCCGCGATCCAGTTCGCGGTGATGGGGCCGCTGGTCAACGACATGACCAGCGTCATCGACCGGCGCTTCAGCGTCTCGGCCTACTGGCCGCGGGTGCGGGAGGTCGGGGCGACCATGATCGACCCGATCGGCACCATTGTCTCACTGCTGTGCCAACAGCCGGAAACGAAGGAGGACCGCGCCCACGGGGTGCGCCTGGCGCTGGGCATCACCGGACAGATACCGGAGGCGATCCCGCGGACCTTCAAGCGTCGTTTCGGCATCCCCATGGTCGACATGTACGGCCTGACCGAGGCCGGCGGGGCGATGATCACCACCAACCGCCTGCACGACTATGTCGAGGGCTCCAACGGCAAGACCTACGGCTGGGTCGAGCTTGCGATCTTCGACGAGAACGACGAGCCGGTGCCGCCCGGCACGATCGGCGAGATCGTGCTGCGGCCGACCGTGGCCAGCATGTTCATGACCGGCTATTGCAACAATCCCAAGCGAACCCTGGAGTGCTATCGGAACCTCTGGTTCCACACCGACGACCTCGGCTACCTTGACGAGGGCGGCAGTCTCTTCTTCGTCGGTCGCCATGTCCACTGGCTGCGCCGGCGCGGCGAGAACGTCTCGGCCTACGAGATCGAGTCGATCCTGAGCGAGCACCCCGGCATCCAGGAGGTGGTGGTGGTCGGCGTGCCGGCCGAGCTGGGCGAGGAGGAGATCAAGGCCTGCATCATACCAGATCCGGACAGCACGCCCGACCCGGTGGGGCTGATCACCTGGGCGAAGGATCGCATGGCGGCCTTCAAGCTGCCGCGCTTCATCTGCTACGTCGAGGACTTCCCGCGATCGGCGACCAAGCGCGAGGTGGAGCGCGCGAAAATCAAGGCCTGGCCGAACGAGGGCGTGTGGGACCGCGAGGCGGTGATGGGTCGCTTCAGTGCCCAGTCGAAGCGCTAAGCGGAGGCGCGCCTGAGCGCAGGACCGACGGTAGAGAAGACGCGGTGGAGTAGGAAACGGAGGTTCGGCCCTTGCGCCCGCATTGCTATTTGACCTTGGCATCGGCCGGCACGATCCACTATGTCGCTACCTTTCCTGGCGTCGCATTGCCACAGACAGGAGCCGAGACCTAGATGGAGAACGAGTGGATTGGCATCAGTGTCAGTGACCGGAACGGCGACCGGGCACGCACGCTGGGCGACGTGGTCACCCGAGAGTTGCGCGAGGCGATCATCCGGGGAAAGCTGCGCCCCGGTCAGCCGCTCTGGCAGGACCGCCTGGCCGAGCAGTTCTCGGTCAGCCGCGTGCCGATCCGCGAATCACTGCGTCAGCTGGCGGCGGAGGGCCTCGTCACCCTGAAGTCGCACCGCAGCGCGGTGGTGGCCGAGCTCACCCAGGACGAGATCGACGAGATCTACGCGATGATAACCTCACTCGAGGTCCTGGCCGCGCACCGCGGCGTCGCGCGCCTGACCGACGAGGACTTGGCGCGCATGACCGAGCTACTGGACCGGATGCGCAAGACCCTGGACGAGCCGATCGACTGGTACCTGCTCAGTGCCGAGTTCCACCGGGTGCTCATCACCGCCTCAGGCTGGATGCGCCTGGTGCGGACGGTCGACTTCTGCCGCAAGAACGTGATGCGCTACGTCAACAGCCGGTCGCTGTTCCAGTCGCAAATCCAGGCCTGGAACGACCGCAACGCTGCCCTGCTGGAGGCCTGCAAGGCGCGCGATACCGATCAGGTGCAGGCGATCATCGAGCAGATGGGCGAGAAGGCCTCCGGCGCGGTCATCGATTACTTGAAGAAAATCACTTAGCCGCCGAGACGGCCGGGCCCTACTCGATCTACCCGTTCGCCGCGGCCTTCTGTTCTTCCAGGTAGGCGCGCACCTGACTGACCGAGAGGGTCTGCATCACCTCCAACGCCGCCACCGCGGCATGCGGGTCGCGCGCCTCACAGGCGGCGAGGAAGGTCTGGTTGCGTTCCACCCACTCATCCACATGCTCGACGAAGAGCGAGGGCACCGTCACGTAGCGGCCGATGTTCCGCCGGCAGTCATCGACGATCCGCACGACGTAGGGCCACTTGGCGGCGAGTAGTACCCGACGATGGAAGGCCACGTTGATGCGGTACCACTCCACCGGGGTATACTTGCCGCTACGCCGCAACGCCTGCATCAAGCCGCGCATCTCGATCAGGTCCTCGTCGTTCAGTCGTGGCACTCCCCTGGCGGCCGAGGCCTTCCCCAAGGTCCAGACGATGGAATAGGTCTCGTCCAGCTCTTCCAGCGACAGGCGCGCGACCGTGGCCCCACGGTGAGCGCGCATCTCCACCAGACGCTCGCCGGCGAGAACGCGCAGCGCCTCGCGGATCGGCACCCGGCTCACGCCCAGATCATCCGCCAGCTTGGCCTGGAGCAGCGCTTCGCCCGGCTGCAGCCGCCCGCTGACGATGGCTTCGCGGAGCGCATCGGTGACCGCGTCGCTCAGGGTCCGCGAGGTACCGCGCTGCAGGACGTTGGTCAGCGGCAGTGTCAAAGGCAGTATCCTTCACCGCGTCGGCTCTCTATCTGCGGCGCGGTCCCGACTATTCCTCCCGGCGCCTTGTCTGGCAAGGGTGGAGCGGACAACGTAGCTAAACCTCCGCGCCCGTTCGAATAAAGTTCGAACTCTTCGTTTGAAAGCAGGGACGCCACTCCGAATGGAGTGGCGCGGCCGGACGGGTTGGAAGACGGGTTGGAACGCGGGAAGTCGTCGACACGGCTGCCCCCGCGGTTGCTGGTCATCATCGCGCTGATCGGATCGATGATAGTGGCGCCGACATGGAACAGCGGCAGGGTCGAGTAGTGGCGATCCCGCGGGCCGGCGTTCAGGACCACGCCATATCCGTAGCCAGCACCGACCACCGCGACGTGCGGCGGCACCACCGGTCCCGTTTCGCAGTCGAAGAGACTGGCGATCCGCGGCCCGAGCGACGCCCAGGCCAGCAGCCGGCTGTCGGTGGCCGCCTGCACCCGGGGCGGCCCTCCCGGAAAGCGCAGCGGCATGCCCAGCTCCCGTAAGATCGAGGCGAAGGCCTTGCATATCGCCCGGCCGACCACGCCGGAGGCGCTGGCTATGAGGACCCGTCCCGACACTTCTCCCCTCTATCGCTTTGACATTTGTTCTGCGATTGTACAGATGCCTCCGCAAAAGGAGAAGACGCAATAGCGGTCGCGTGTTCAACGAGCAACCGGGATCAACAAGCAGCACCTGGAAAATCTCAACAAGGAACTCCGGCGGTCCAAACTCGGGTCCCAGAGCTGCCGTCCGGAGACAAGAACTCCGGCTCTAAGCCCAACAGATCTGCAGCTTCATCGGCAAGCTCTTCAATCACGTCGATCCTGATGTCGACCGCGACGCTATCGTCGCCGCTTGCGCCACTGGAAGGGGTAGACGATCACGCAAGCCAGACAAAGTCCGTAGCCGTCAGCTGACCGGCGCTGTTCAGGTCGCCGACGCGGAGCCGGATGTCGGTGACGGCGTCGCCATCCTGGTCGACCTCCAGCAGACGATTGCCGGCAAAGCGCGCCTCCGAGTTCCCGCCGCCGCTGAAAGCGGCATCGCCGACATAGGCGAAGCTGCCAACTTCCAGCCCGCTTTCGAAGACGAACTTGTCCTGACCGCTGCCGACGCCGAAGACCTCGCCCGAGAAATCCTGAAGCAGGGCAACGTCGGCGACCGCCGTGCCTTGGCCCGTGCCGGAGAAGAAGAAGCTATCGGCGCCACTGCCGCCGAAGAGGGTGTCGTCGGCGCCCACAAGCAGGGTGTCATCGCCGCTGGCAGCAATAACGCGATCCCTGCCGGATCCACCATCCAGCGTGTCGTCGCCATTGAGGCCAAGCAGGCGATCGTTGCCGGAGAAACCCAGCAATTCGTTGCTGCCGGTGTTTCCGCGGATCTGGTTATCGAGCACATTGCCACCGGCGTTGATATCGCCGAAGTCGAACTCCAGGTTCAGCTTCTCGACAAAGCCTTGCGCCCCATCTGCCAGAGTGTAGTCGACCTCGGCGCGAACCAGATCGTTCAGGCCGCCGTCTGCGGCCTCGAGCACAAGGTCAGTCGCCGTGTCGACGACGAACGTATCGCTGCTGGAACCGCCTTCGATCGTATCGACCCCAGTACCGCCACGGAACAGATCTGCACCGGTACCGCCGAAGAGCTTGTCTGCTCCGTCACCGCCAAAGATGCTATCGCGGCCAAATCCGCCGTAGGCCGTATCGGCGCCATCGCCGCCGAACATGATATCTGATCCGGACTCGCCCATCATGAGGTCATCCCCGCGATGACCGAGCAAGCGATCATTGGCCCCGCCGCCATAGAGGGCATCGTTGTCTCCTCCGCCCCGAAGATCATCATCGGCGGCTCCGCCAAAGAGAGAGTCTTCGCCACCACCGCCATTCAGTGCCGTGTCTTTGCCGTAGCCACCGTAGAGCGTATCTTCACCGGCGCCACCGAACAGGCTGGTGTCGTCGCCCTGATCGCCGAATATCTTGTCCGCACCGTCCCCGCCATAGAGGCCGACGTCGTTGTCGTTACCGCCATAGAGGCTATCGTCTCCGCTCAAGCCGAAGAGCGTATCGCTGCCACCGAACCCACGCAGAATGTTGACCGAACTGCTGCCGATCATGCTGTCGTCGCCGGTTGCCAGCCCATAGAGGTTGACGAACTCCACACTGTCGAGAAGCAGGCCGGCAGGCAGGGTCACGCCCGGCGCCAAGAGCAGCCTGTCGGTGCCGCTGCCACCGAAGATGCTTTCGTCGCTCGCCAGGTCGGACTGTGCGTAGGCCACGAAGATATCGTTGCCACTGCCCCCGTAGCCGACGTCTTCTCCGCTGCCTCCGATGAGAAAATCATCGCCATAGCCGCCAAAGACGCGATCGTTGCCACTCTCACCCCGCAGTATATCCTCGCCAGCGTCGCCATAGAGACGGTCGCTTCCCTCGCCGCCATAGACCGTGTCGACTTTCTCGCCGCCGAAGAGGCCGATGTCGTCCCCGCTGCCGCCGAAGAGCGTGTCGCCGTCCGCACCGCCGTAGAGGCCCGTATCGTCGCCGTCCCCACCGATCAAGGTGTCGGCGAAGTAAAAGCCAAAGAGGTCGCTGTCGTTTCCGGCACCGGCGTCAATCAGGTCATCGCCGTCGCTATTGAAGAACGTGGCGCCATAGGCCGGAGCACCGAAGAGAGAGGCATCGTCACCGGATCCGCCATAGATGCGATCGCTGCCGTCACCGCCGAAGAGACTGCTGTCGGCACCGGATCCACCAAAGAGGCTGTCGTCGCCATCGCCGGCCCGGAGTGACACATCGTCGCCATCGCCGCCGTAGAGCGTGTCATCACCAAAGAATCCAACGAGCCGGCTGTCGTCTCCCGACCTACCGAACAGGGCATCGTTGCCGCTGAGTCCACCCAACCCAGTATCCGCTCCACTCCCGCCGTAGAGCCGATCGGAACCATCGCCATCGCCGCCATACAAGAATGAGTCGTTACCCTTACCGCCGAAGAGGAAGTCATCACCCTCGCCACCGTCTATGGATCCGTCGTCACCGTCCCCGCCAAAGAGGAAGTCATTGCCGCTACCACCCTCCATCTTTCTGTCCGCGCCACTGCCGCCAAACACCAGATCGTTGCCGTCACCGTAAACCTTGCCATTGATATCGCCGAACAGGCTGTAATCGGCACCGCTGCCGCCATAGAGGATGTCGTCGCCAGCTCCGCCGATCAGACTAGAGTCGTCGCCGTCGCCGCCATAGAGAGTGTCATTGCCTACTCCTCCCTCGATGACTCTGTCATTTTCCACACCACCGAACAGCGTGTCACTGCCGCTGCCTCCATAGAAGGATGTATCGGCGCCGCTACCGCCGAAGACAAGGTCATCGCCGGTGTTTCCTCCCAGGCTGGTATCGTTACCCGAAGCGCCATAGACGAGATCGTCGCCACGGGCTCCATTCAGAATGCGGTCATCGCCATCATCGCCATAAAGCGTGTCATTTCCTGAACCGCCATCAATGTTAGAGTCGATACCGCTGTTACCTCTCAGCAAATCTTTGCCACTATCGCCACGGAGGAATTTGTCTCCACCCGACCCTCCGAAGATGCTGTCATCCCCGCTACGGCCTATCAACAAGCCATCATCGCCGTCGCCTCCGTAGAGGCGATCACTGCCGCTTTGGCCGTCAATGTCATAGTCCGCGCCGGCCCCCCCGTAGAGGCGGTCGTCGCCATTGCCCCCGTCGAGACTGGTATCGTCGCCAGCGCCACCGAAAAGGAGATCGTCCGCGTCATATCCGATCAGAGTGTCTGCGCCGGACTGACCATAGAGAGTGTCCGGGAGACTGCTGCCGCGCAGGATGTCGTCACCGGAACCACCGAACTGTCGGCTGCTGAAGAGGATCGTCTCGATCCCGGTCACCTCAATGCCGGCCGGCACAGCCAGGGCGCCGAAGACATAGAGCGTATCTTGGCCGCTGCCCCCGTCCAGGCTTTCGCCGGCGATCAGCTCGTCAGCGTAGGCGAAGAGGACATCGGCCCCACTGCCGCCATAGACCGTATCGGCACCGCTGCCGCCGTAGAGGCTATCGTCGTCGCCAAGCCCGCCGTAGACCGTGTCACTGCCGGAGCCGCCGAAGAGGTCGCTGTCCTCACCCTCGCCGCCCTCTATCCGATCGGCGCCGTCGCCGCCAAAGAGCGAACGATCCGCACCGGTGTCACCATAGTGCGCGTCATCATCAGCGCCGCCGAAGAGGGAGAGATCGGCACCGCTGCCGCCGAAGAGGCTATCGTTATCGGCATCACCCAAAAGGCTGCTGTCGTCACCGACGCCACCGAAGAGGGTGTCTACGCCTGCATTTCCTCTGAGGTCGTGATCGTTCCCGGTGCCTGCTGTGAGCGTGTCATTGCCAGACCCACCCGCGAGCCGTGAGTCGACACCGGACCCGCCGTAAACTCGGTCCAGTCCACTGCCGCCCTGCAGGGCATAGTCGTCACCGTCACCGCCGTAGAGGGCGTCATCGCCGCTTCTCCCGATGAGATGAGAATCCGCGCCTTCGCCGCCGTAGAGCCTAGCGCCTCCGGAGCCTGCGAAGAGGCTAACGTCATCCCCCAAACCACCGAAGAGGCTATCGCTTGCGGAGCTTCCAAGACCGCCGCCATAGAGAAGGCTGTCGTTACCCGTGCCGCCGAAGAGGGTGTCTTTACCGTTGCCGCCGACAAGCAGGGAGTCGGAACCGGAGCCGCCGAAGATCTGATCGTCGCCTGCATCGCCGTAGAGCTTTCCGTCGATCCCCACACCGCCATAAACCAGGTCGTCGTCCGCCCCTCCATAGAGGCTGCCGTCGTCACCGACCTCGCCCTCGATCCGATCGTTGCCGCTGCCGCCGAAGAGGCGTCGGTCCCCGCCCTCGCCGCCGAAGAGCGTATCGACACCATCGTCGCCGAAGAGACTGAGATCCTCGCCGGACCCGGCGAAGACCCTGTCGTCCTCTCTGCCCCCGCTCAGGCGGCTATCGTCCCCGGTTCCGCCATAGACCAGGTCATCACCGCCACCGCCTTCCAAGAAGAGGTCGTTACCTTGGCTGCCGAACACCAGGTCCGCATCCTCGCCGCCCCGCAAGAAGCCATCGTCGCCCGATCCACCATAGATCCGATCCAAGCCCGACCCGCCTCCTAAACCGGTGTCGTGGCCATCACCGCCGAAGATCAGATCGTCGCCGTCGCCGCCTTCAACCGAGAACTCGGCCCCGCTGCCAAGATCGATCAGGTCATTGCCGGATTGACCATAGATGAACTCATCCTCGCCGGTGCTGCCATAGATGCTGTCGTTGCCATCCCCGCCCCGAAGGTCGCTGTCGTCGCCCAAACCGCCCGCAAGCGTGTCATCGCCATCCCCGCCAAATAGCCCGCGGTCATTGCCCGTAGCGGCCTCGATCCTGTCGTCTCCAGAGCCCCCGCTAAGGCTCACATCATCGCCGCTGCCGCCGAACAGCGCATCCAATCCACTCTTGCCGTCGAGGAGAGAGTCTGCGCCGTCCTCACCGAGAAGCGTGTCGTCACCGCTGTTGCCGACGAGGACGGAGTCATCACCACTGCCGCCGGATAGCGTATCGTCACCGTCTCCGCCAGCCATGGCACGGTCGTTGCCGCTTTCGGCATAGATGCGATCCATCCCGTCGCCGCCAAAGAGGGAATAGTCATCCCCGCTTCCGCCGCGGATCAGATCGTCGCCGGTCTCCGCAAAGAACCCAGTGTCGTCTCCATCGCCGCCAAAGAGGCTGTCCTTCCCGCTACCGCCATAGAGTTTGTTGTCGGCACCGTTTCCGCCGTAGAGGCTGTCCTCACCGTCGCCACCCCGCATGATGGAGTCGTCGCCGTCGCCCCCATAGAGGCTGTCATTCCCGGTACCACCAATCAGACTGAAGTCCACGCCAGAGCCGGCATCGATGAGGTCGTCGCCGCTATCGCCCTGAAGCGTTTTATCGCCGCCGGTTCCACCAAAGACACGGTCGGCGCCGTCCCCGCCACGGATGTCGCTATCGTCTCCAGAGCCGCCATAGATGTCGTCGTCCCCAGTGCCGCCTTGAAGCCGCAAATCGCCACCCGATCCCCCTTCGATACGATCCAGCCCTGAGCCGCCATAGAGGGCATAGTCCGCACCGTCTCCAGCCTCCAGCGTATCGTTGCCTGTGCCACCATAAAAGTTGCTGTCCTCTCCGGAGCCACCGATAAGGCTGTCGTCGCCACTACCGCCGAAGAAGTAGATATCGTCTCCGCTGCCACCATAGAGGCTATCGCTGCCATCGCCACCTGAGAAGGAGGTGTCGTTACCGTCCCCGCCATAGAGCGTGTCACTGCCATCGCCGCCGAAGAAGCTCCGATCGTTCTGCGTGGCGCCAAAGAGGGTATCTGCACCGGCATCGCCGAAGAAGCTCGCAAGGTTGCCCCCGACCTCCAATCGGTAGAGCCGATCATCCCCACTGCCGCCATAGAGACCATCCTTATCACCGGCACTCGGCGAAACGGCGACCCCCGAAAGATTGCCAACCGTCAGGATATCGGCACCGCTGTCTCCAAGCAGTCGGTTCGAGGAACCAGAGGCACTCACCAATGACGTGCCCCCGGGTTTTCGTGCCAAGGATAAACTGAGAGACTGCTCTCCATAAGGAGGGCAAGGATGCGAAAGTCGAGGTTCACGGAAGAGCAGATGGTGACGATGCTGCGCGTGGCGGATCGCGACACGGTCGCGGTGGTCGCCAAGCGCCATGGCTTGAGCGAGCAGACGCTGTACAGCTGGCGCAAGCGCTTTGGCACGTTTCAGGCCAACGATGTGCGTCGTCTGAAGCAGTTGGAGGCAGAGAACGGGCG
>JAVJSY010000032.1:0-13568 GCA_040219175.1 Kiloniellales bacterium | reverse complement strand
TGCTGGAGCCGCGCGTGTTAGGAGCGGTGGCGTCGGCGATGCCTGCACATTGAAAGCGGGGCGCATCGTCAAGCCGCCGAGACGCGGCAATCGCGGCTCCGGCAGCGACCCGAAGGGCTAACTTATCAAGGCCTTGGGACGGCGTCGAGCGCCGCTTGCGATGCGCCCGGCATCGCCGCGCGCCACTCTCCTTGCCCAAAACCTTGATAAGTCAGTGCAGGGCACAAGCAGTTTCCGGACGGACTCTTAGCGAATCGCCGCCAGCAATTGGCGGCTGTAGGGATGGTTGGGGCGGTCGTAGAACAGGCTTGCCGGCGCCACCTCGACGATTTCTCCACGCAGCATCACGGCTATCCGGTGACAGAGATAGCGGGTGGCCGCCAGGTCGTGCGAGATGAAGAGGGCGGCAAAGCCCTGCTCGCCCTGCAAGCGCTTGATCAGGTTCAGGATCTGCGCCTGTACGGAGACATCCAGCGCCGAGACGGCCTCGTCGAAGACGACCAGCTTCGGCTCGGTGATCAGGGCACGGGCGATTGCCACACGTTGGCGCTGTCCGCCGGATAACGCGCCGGGGTAGCGCTCGGCGATGCCGGCGTCCAGACCGACGGCGCCCAGCATCGCGGCGACCGCCTGCGCGCGGCTGGCGCGATCGCCACTGCCCAGAATTTCCAAAGGCTCGGCAACGGACGCGCCGCAACGCATGCGCGGATTCAGCGCCCATTCGGGATGCTGCAAGACCAGCGAGCGCTTCCCCTTCTGCTGACGCAGCGCGCCCATGGGTCCCCCCAGAAAGACGGCCGATCCGGCGCTGGGCCGCAGCAGTCCGAGACACAGCTTGCCCAGCGTGGTCTTGCCCGAACCGCTCTCGCCGACCAGCCCCAGAGTTTCACCGGGCGCAATCCCCAGATCGATGCCGCGGACGGCGTCGACCTTGCCGGACCCAAAGCCGCGCGCACGATAGCTGAAGCGGATGCCGGAGAGGGCGAGGATCGGCTGGCTCACGGCTCGCCCCCGGCCAAGAGGCGTTCGGCGAAGTGGCAGGCGATCTCTCTCCGGTCAAGCCGGCGTGCGGCCGGTCGCAGTTCGCGACAGCGTCGCTCGACATAGGGGCAGCGCGGCGCGAAAGAGCAGTCGGGCGCCGTGCCGCGCAGCACCGGCGGTAGGCCGGGAATCGGCTCCAGCATCTCGCCCGGAGCCTCGGTTCCCGCGGCCGCCGCCAGCAGGCCCTTGGTGTAGGGATGACCCGGACGGCTGAGGACGGCAGCACTGGGTCCGATCTCGACGATGCGCCCGGCATACATGACTGCCAGCCGCTGGCAGTGGCGTGCGGCAAGATGCAGGTCGTGTGTCAGCAGCATGAGTCCGGCTCCGGCCTCGCGCTGCAGGGCCAGCAAAGTCGCCATGACCTTGGCCCGGATCGAAACGTCGAGCGAGGCCGTTGGCTCGTCGGCGACCAGCAAGGCAGGCGCGCGGGCAATCGCCATGGCGATCACGACGCGCTGCGCCATCCCGCCGGAGAGCTCGTGCGGATAGCGGCGCAGCAACTGTTCCGGCGCGTCCAGCTCTGCCTTGGCCAGCAGCTCGACGATGCGGCCCTCGCTGGCCGTCCCGCCACTGGCACGGGCAACCTGGCGGCCGATGCGCATCGTCGGATCCAGCGACGACATGGGGTTCTGAAAGACGAAGCCCAGGGTTTCGCGGCGCAGGCGTCGCATGGAGCGCGCGTCGGCTGTGAAGACTGGCGACCCGGCGATCTCGAGGCGCCCGCCACGATGCTGTGCGGCCGGCGGCAGCAGCCGGCCGACGGCAAGCCCCAGCGTCGACTTCCCCGATCCGCTCTCGCCGACGATGGCCAGGGTTTCGCCGGCAGCGAGTGTGAGGTCCAGCCCGTCGAGTGCTTGTACCGAGCCGGCCTCGGTCTCGTAGACCAGGTCCAGGTCCGAGGCTTCCAGGATCGCGGTCATGTCAGCGGCCGCCCCTTCAGCGGATCGACCCGGTCGCGCAGGCCGTCGCCCAGCAGGTTCACCGACACGATTGCAAGGCTGAGCACCAGGCCGGCGAAACCGACCAGCCAGGGCGCGATGGTGAGATAGACCGAGCTGACCCGCAGCAGGGTGCCCAGCGAGGCCCGCGGCGGCTGCTCGCCCAACCCCAGGAAGGAGAGTGCGCTCTCGATGATCATGGCGATGGAGAGCGCATAGGTCAGCTGTACGATCGCCGCCGACAGCACGTTGGGCAGGATGTGCCGAGCGATGATGCGCCAGGTGGAGGCGCCGGCCACCGAAGCGGCCACCACGAAGTCGCGCTCGACAACGCTCAGACTGGCCGAGCGGATGACACGGATAAAGAGCGGCAGCGTGGCGGCCGAGATCACGGTGATGACCGAAAGCGCGCCCGGGCCGGCGACGGCGGCCACCAGCAGGCCGGCCAGCAGGGGCGGAAAGGCGAAGAGCAGATCGGCGAAGCGCGCCACCGACTGGTCGAAGAAGCGCCCCAGGTAGGCTGCCAGCATCCCCAGAAGAGTGCCCAGTACGGCGGTGATGGCGACCGCCATGCTGGCCAGCAGGAAGGTGTAGCGAATGCCCTCCACCACGCGTGGCAGGAAAGAGCGGCCCAGCTCGTCGGTGCCGAAGGGGAAGTCCCAGCTCGGCGGCGAGAGGCGCGGCCCGGCGGCCAGCTTGGTCGGATCGCCAAGCGGCAACCAGGGGCCGAAGACCCCCAGCAGCACCATGACGAACAGCACGCCGAGCGCCAGACCGGCCAGACGGTCGACCGACCAGAGTGCTGCGAGCGGAGACCAGAGCCTGCTCATCGCTGCGCCCGCGCAGCACCGATTCTGGGATCGATCAGCACATAGGCCAGATCCACGACCATGTTGAGCAGGACGAAGAGCGCGGCGACGAAGAGCACGCCGCCCTGCACCACGGCATAGTCGCGGTTCAAGAGGCCCGAGTATATGTAGAAGCCGACACCAGGCACGGAGAAGAGCACCTCGACGATCACCGCCCCGCCCAGCAGATAGCCGAAGTAGGTTGCAGAGACGGTCAGGACCAGGATCGAGGCGTTGCGCAGGACGTGGTGGCGCAGGATCTCGCCCGGACTGTCGCCGCGGGCAACCGCCGCCGTGATGTGCCCTTCGGTCAGCACCGTGAGCACGGCATCGCGCGTGGTGCGCAGGATGAGCGCCATACCGAAGACGCCCAGAGTGACGGAGGGCAGGATCATCCCCATGATGTTGCCGATCGGATCCTCGCTGAAGGCGACATAGCCGCCGGCCGGCAGGCCCAGCGACCAGACCGAGAAGACGAAGATGAAGATGCTGCCGAGCACGAAGTCGGGAACGCTGGCACCCAGCGCGCCGACCAAGCGACCCGCCCGTCCACCGCCCTGTGCAGCCGCAGCTGCCGAGACCACGCCCAAAGACAAGCCGATGGAGAGGGCAAAGACCAAAGACAGGAAGGCGAGCTCGGCGGTAACCGGCAGGCGGCGCAACAGCTCGCTCATGACCGGTTGCTGCGTCACCAGAGAGTGGCCGAGGTCCCCCTCCAGCAGAGCGAAGAACCACTTGAAGAACTGCACCCAGACCGGCTCGTCCAGCCCGAAACGCACGGTCAGCACCTCGCGGGCCTCAGGCGTCACGAAGGGGCCCAGCACGATGTCGGCGAAGCCGCCCGGCACCAGGCGGATGGCGATGAAGATGAGCAGGGCGACGCCGACCAGGGTGCAGAGGGCAAGAAGCGCCCTCGTCCCCAAATAGGTGAAGATACGCATCACCCAGGCCCGTCGCCCTGCTCCTCCATCCTACCCCCTACTTCTTCAGGGATTTGAACTCGTCGATGTACTGGAACATGTTGGACGAGCCGGTCTTCGGCGCCAGGCGCACATCGACCAGGTCGTCGCGATAGGCGACATAGTCGACCTTGCTGACCAGAGCCAGCAGGTTGGCACCGGCATCGATCATGCCGCAGACCTGATCCAGCTTGGCCTCGCGGTCCGGGCCGTTCGGCATGCGCTTGACCTGAGCCAAGGCCTCGTCCAGGGCTGGATCGTCGACGAAGAAGGCCTGATTCCAGACCGCGAAGTTCGGGTTCCACCAAGAGATCACCATGCTGGGATCGGTGTAGCCGGCAAGCCAGGAGACCGAGAGGTCGAAATCGCCGTCGGTGAAGACCCGCTGCAGCCAGTCGGCCACCGGAAGCTGCTCGATCTCGACCTCGAAGCCGGCCTCGGCCATGGATTGCTGCATGACCTGCGCAATGCGCGAATAGAGCTCGTTGGAGGAGGTCGCGATGATGCTGACCTTGGGCGCGGGCGTTCCTGCCTCCGCCAAGAGTTTGCGGGCCTGCTCAAGCCGCTCGTCGCGGGCCATGGCATAGGTCGGCAGCTGGCGGCAGGCCTCCAGCCCGAAGGCCCGCGGCACCGGGTAGTCGACCTCTGTGGTGCCGGCGAAGACCAGGTCGCGGATCGCCTCGCGGTCCAAAGCCAGGTTCATGGCCTGACGAACCCGCTGATCGTTGAACGGCCGCTCGCCGTTCTTGGCGTTCACGTCGACCCGGAAGTAGTTGCTGGTCTGCTGCGGAGCCACCTTGATGTTCTCGTCGCGGGCCAGCAGCAGTTCGACATCGGGGTTGCCGAAGAAGGTGTAGTCGATGCGCCCGTCGCGCAGGGCGGCGATTCGCGCTGCCTCATCGGGGATGATCGGTGCATAGAGGGTGTCGGCCAGCGGGTAGCCTTCGCGCCAGTAGTGCGGATTGGCCTTGAAGGTCCAGCTTTCGTCCTGCTTGTGCTCTTCGACCATATAGGGGCCGGAACCCAGCATCTGGGTGATCGGATCGAAGCTGCCGGCACGATACTCCTCGATCGGGATGATGGCGGAGGAGATGTGGGCGACGGCCGGCAGGAAGGCCGTATGCGGCTCCTCCAGGGTGACCTTGACACGTTGATCGTCCAGCGCCTCTACCTTGACGATCGTTCCGAACTGCTTTGCCCAGTAAGAAGCGGTCTCGGGATCCAGGATGCGCTCGAAGGTGCCGACCACGTCGGCCGAAGTCACCTTGCGGCCGTTGGAGAAAGCCGCGTCCTGGCGCAGAGTGAAGACGTACTCGATCGGCGAGACCTCTTCCCAGCTCTCGGCCAGGCCGGGCTGGAGCGCGAAATTCTCGTCCGTGGTCAGCAGGGTTTCATAGACCAGCTGGAACACATCCCACGAGGCCGAGGTGCCTGCCACGTGCACATCGCCATAGGTGATCTCGCCGGGTTTTCCCCAGGTGATGGTGCTTTCCGCCTTGGCCGCGGTGAGGCCGAATCCCAGGCTGAATGCGGCCACCGCCAATCCAGCCAGGCTGCGAGCAAAGTAAGACATGCTTCCCCCTTCGACGTTCTTTCGGTTGCTCTCTGTCGGTGGGTGGGATAGTGCGCATGGAGTTCGCCCGTCGACAAGTTGGCAATGATGGGTCAGGTGCGATTATGGGGGTGCAGCGATGCTGTCGGTTGAAGACTATGAGGCCTGCGACGGCCTGGGTATGGCAGAGCTGGTGACCAGCGGCGCCGTCACGGCCGAAGAGCTCTTGGAGCGCGCGATCGAGCGTGCCGAGACCCTGGACCCGGAGGTCAACGCGCTGTCGCAGAAGCTCTACGATCACGGACGCAAGGCAATCGCAGCCGGCTTGCCGGAAGGCCCATTTCACGGCGTCCCCTTCCTGCTGAAAGACCTCGGCGCCATGCTGAACGGCGAGATCACCACGCAGGGCGCCCGGCTCTTCAAGGACTATCGGGCCGAGAAGGACAGCACATTGGTGGCGCGCTACAAGCAGGCTGGATTCGCCATTTTCGGCAAGACCACCTCGCCCGAATTCGGCTTTTCCACCTCGACCGAGACCAGCCTGACCGGAGAGACCCGCAATCCCTGGGACCGCAGGCGCACGTCCGGCGGGTCGTCGGGCGGGGCCGCGGCTGCCGTAGCCTCCGGCATCCTGCCATTGGCGCATGCCAGCGACGGCGGCGGCTCGATTCGCATCCCGGCCTCCTGCTGCGGCCTCTTCGGGCTGAAGCCGACACGCGCACGCGTGCCCTCCGGCCCCGACTACGGCGAGGGCTGGGGCGGTCTTGCCACCCAAAATGTCGTCAGCCGATCGGTCCGCGATAGCGCTGCCGCCTTGGATTGCGTCGCCGGCCCCGAACCCGGCGACCCCTATTGGGCGCCGCCGCAGACCGGCCCCTATCTGAAAGAGCTCGGCAAGCCGACGGGCAGCTTGCGGGTTGCCCTGCAACTGGAACCCTTGAGCGATGCCAAGGTCGATCCCGATTGCCTGGCCGCCGTCAAGAAAGCTGCCAGGCTGCTGGAAGATCTGGGACACGAAGTCGAAGAGGTCATGCCACCGGGCAATGGCGAAGAGCTGAGCGAGGCCATCTATCGCGTCGCAGCCTGCAACCTGAGCCAGAGTTTGACAGCCTACGGCAAGGCACGCGGCAAGCCCATCGACGCCGAGGAGATAGAGAGCATCTCTTGGGACTGCATGGAGTTGGCTCGCACACTCTCGGTCGAGGACTATCCGGCGGCAATTCACGTCTTTCATCGCCAGGGCCGCAAGATGGCGGCCTTCCGCCAAACCTACGACCTGCTGCTAAGCCCGACCCTCGCTCTGCCGCCGCCGCTCTTGGGACCGCTGCACATGAACACCCAGGACATCGAGGCCTTCAAGGAGGCTGTCGGTGCTATGTCACCCTTCACGCCGGTGGCGAACATGAGCGGCGAGCCCGCCATGTCCGTTCCGCTGCACTGGAGCCCTGCCGGCCTGCCGATCGGGGTGATGATCAGCGCCGCCTTCGGCCGCGAGGACCTCCTGCTCCGCCTGGCCGCCCAACTGGAGGACGCTTCGCCCTGGTGGGACCGACGGCCGAAACAATAACGCGCACCGCCCCCCCGTCAACTGCCCCCTACTCCCCGCTGCTTAACGCGTGACTGCGCATCCAGGTGACCTGGCGCAGGCTCCTCTTCAATGATTACCATCGTTTTGGCGATGTTATTGATCGTCTCTAGCCTTTGTTCTTTGCTGCTCACGCCGTCGATTGCGTGCACGGCGATCGCGGGCCATGATCGGGCCCTCACTTACTGTTGCTTTCACGCCAAGGCCGCACCATTGCGAAGGCCATGACCGAGGCGCTAGAATGCTCGACCGCTTGAAGACAACCTGAAGAGCGGTCGGGGAAGGGCTGGGAGTTTTCCGGGTCCGGCATGGAGCCATTGTCAAGCTGCAGCCGGCGTCAGCTTCCGTGCACCAAAACCAGGGGGTAAACGAGCCTGGACAGCGAGATGGACGATAACCATCGATGATCTTTGCGTTCGACGAGTGGCAGCTCGACACGGAGCTTTTTGAGCTCAGGCACGACGGGGTGGTTCGCAAGGTCGAGCCGCAAGTCTTCGATCTGTTGCACTTCCTGGTGCGAAATCATGAGCGGGTCGTCAGCAAGGGCGAGATCGTCGAGGAGATCTGGGACGGCCGCA
This sequence comes from Kiloniellales bacterium, assembly GCA_040219175.1. Lineage (GTDB taxonomy): Bacteria > Pseudomonadota > Alphaproteobacteria > Kiloniellales > JACOMY01 > JACOMY01. The sequence continues at coordinate 6,064 of JAVJSY010000032.1, read as the reverse complement.
TCGTCTCGGAAGCCACCATCTCCACCTGCCTGAAGGCGGCGCGCCAGGCGCTGGACGACGATGGGCGGCTGCAGCGCATGATCCGCACCGTGCATGGGCGCGGGTTTCGCTTTGTCGGCACGGTTAAGGCCCTGACCGAAGAACCGCTGGCCGAAGAACCGCTGGCCCTTGAACTGCTGGCCCTTGAACTGCTGGCCGATGAACTGCGGGCCGGCCATGTCCAGGCAGAAGCGCCCCCGCCCCAATCGACACCCGAGCCGATAGCGGATGCGCCTATGCACAAGGGCCTTAACGCGCCGGACCTCGCCGAAGCGACGGGAATGCGCAAGGGCCCGGCCAAGCCGGTGATCGCCGTCCTGCCCTTCGACAACCTGAGCGGCGATCTCGACGCCTACTTCGCAGACGGGCTGACCGAGGACATCATCACCAACCTTTCCCGCTTTCGCGAACTGCTGGTGGTCGGCCGTACCACGTCCTTTCAATTCAAGGGCCGGCGCCTGGCCCTGACCAAGGTCTGCGAAGAGCTGAATGCCGGCTATATCGTCGAGGGCAGCGTGCGCCGTGCCGGCAGCCGCATTCGCATCACCGCACAGCTGATCGACGGGGTCAGCGGGATCCACATCTGGGCCGACAGCTATGACCGCGAGATGGAGGACATCTTCGCCGTCCAAGACGAGGTCACGCGCACCATCGCCGCGCGCTTGGGCGTCTCCATGCAGGATGTCGCCTTGCAGCGGGCGATGAAGAAGAGCGCGACCGAGCTGGATGCCTATGACTGCGTGCTGCGCGCGCGGCGCTACAGCGTCATGATGAACCCGGAGCTTCACGCCGAGGCACGCGATCTCTTGGAACGTGCGGTGATGCTGGATCCCTCCAGCGCCGATGCGAAAGCCTTTCTGGCCAACGTCTATCTGGCCGAGCATCGGGTCGAAGCCAACCCGCGGCCCAACCCGATCGAGCGCGCGCTGGATATGGCGCAGCAGGCGGTGCAGCTGGACCCGCAAAACGCCTATGCGCGCTGCTGGCTGGCCATCGTTCACTTTTTCCAGCTTGAAAACGAGGCCTTCGAGGCCGAGGCCAATCGCGCCCTTGCGCTGAACCCCAACGATCCGGAGATCCTGGCCGACCTCGGCCACTATTTCACCTTTATGGGCGCATTCGAACGCGGCTACGCGCTCTCCAGGCGTGCCCAGGAACTCAATCCCCTGCATCCAGGCTGGTATCGTTTCAGCTTCACCCGCTACTCTTATCACAAGCGCGACTACCGACGAGCCCTGGCCGAGGCGAAGCGGATCGCCATGCCGGATTTCTATTGGACGCATGTGCTGATCGCCGCCTGTATGGGTCAACTGGGCCGCCCGGAAGCCGCAAGCGCCCTGGCGCAGGCCCTTAAGCTGAAGCCGGACTTCTCGGCCTATCGCGAACTGAAGAAATGGAACGCCGACCCCGACGATATGGAACACCTTGTGGAAGGCTTGCGCAAAGCAGGATTGCAGGAGGCCGCGTGAGACGCCGGCAGAACGGTCCCTCAAGCGGCTCTGTGAACCGGCCGCCAGCAGCGCTCGCTCGCATTGCCTTGGTCTTGTTTCCACGGAACGGTTCCGGACGCCCCCGGCTATCCGGCGATCCCCTGCAGTGCCTTCATGTCGTCGGTGGAGAAGGGACGGCCGCCGATGCCCCACTCGCCGCTGTTGATTTCGCGGATGCGAACCCAGGTGACCTCACGCAGGCTCTCGCCCTCGATGTCGACCATGGTGTCGGTGATCTTCTCGATCATGTCGCGCTTCTGCTCTGCGGAAAACACGCCCTTGATCACGTGAACGTCTATCATCGGCATCTGTCTGTCTCCTCAACCTCGTCGTCGTTGGGTAACGGGATGGCCCCGTTGCGTGGCATTATAGGTAGAGGCTATTTTCCGCCCTTGCTTGAGGAGGATCTGAGGAGTGTATGAGGAAATGCTCGTTTGTGGCAGAATCTTCGTCGAATCTGGACGAATCGCAACTCCAGGAACCCGGCAAGAGTGACTGAAGCGCCACTTGAACATCCTCGCGCGATACGCAAGGTGGGGAACCGGAGCAATCGATGATCCTCGCCTTCGAGACCTGTGAACTGGACACGGGGCTCTTCGAGCTTCGTCGTGACGGCAAGGCCTGCAAGGTCGAGCCGCAGGTCTTCGATATGCTGTTCTTCCTCGTGCGCAACCGCGACCGCGTGGTCAGCAGAGAGGAAATCGTGCAAGAGATCTGGGACGGACGCATCGTGACCGAGGCGACCATCTCGACTTGCATAAAGGGCGTGCGCCAGGCGATCGGCGACGACGGACGCTCGCAACGTCTGATCAGGACCGTGCACGGCCGCGGCTTTCGCTTCGTCGGCGAGGTCACAAGCAATGCGCCGGTCTCATCGCCACCGCCTGAACCGGACAGCACCGCGGATGAGAGCAAGCCGGCAGAAACAGCACCCAACCAAGAGCCAACCAGCCAGAAACCAACCAGCCAGAAACCAACCAGCCAGGCAAAGCGTGCGCGTCCGGTGATCGCGGTGCTGCCCTTCGATAACCTGAGCGGCGGGCTGGAAGAGTACTTCGCCGACGGCCTGACCGAGGACATCATCACCAATCTGGCGCGCTTTCGCGAACTGCTGGTGGTCGGGCGCACCTCGACTTTCCACTACAAGGGCCAGCGCATGAATCTGACCGCCGTCTGCGCCGAGCTGGGCGCCGGCTACGTGGTCGAGGGCAGCGTCAGGCGGGCCGGCGGTCGCATCCGGATCACGGTACAGCTGATCGATGGCGTCAGCGGCATGCACCTCTGGGCTGAGGCTTACGATCGCGACATGGAGGATCTCTTCGAGGTCCAGGACGAGGTTACACGGACCATTGCGGTACGCTTGGGCGTCTCGGTGCAGGATGTCGCCCTGCAGCAGGCCCTCAAGAAGAGCCCCAGCGAACTCGACTCCTACGACTGCGTCTTGCGGGCTCGCCGCTATCCCTATTCCTTGAACGCTGCAGCGCATGCCGAGGCGCGCGAACTGCTGGAGCGCGCGCTGGAGCTCGATCCCGACAACGCGGACGCCGCGGCCTTTCTTTCGAACGTCTACCTGGCCGAGTATCGCCTTGAGGAGAATCCCAAAGAGGATTCGATCTCCCGCGCGGAAGCCATGGCGCACAAAGCAATCGCCCTGGACCCCCAGCATGCCTATGCGCGTTGTTGGCTGGCGATCATTCACTTCTTCCGCAAAGAGATCGAAGCCTTCGAATCCGAGGCCGAGCGGGCATTGCAGCTAAACCCGAACGACCCTGACGTCCTGGCCTATATCGGCCTCTACCGTGTCTGCCTCGGCCAGTTCGAGCGCGGCATCGCGCTCTCGAAGCGTGCGCAAGAGCTGAACCCACTGCATCCTGCCTGGTATCATTTCGCCTTCGCACGCTATCACTATCATCGCCGCGAATATGAAGAGTCCGCAGCGCGGATCCGGCGCGTGGCCATGCCCAACTTCTTCTGGCCGCAGATCCTGCTGACCACCGCGCTCGGTCAGTTGGAACATCCCGACTCGCAAAAGGCGCTGGCGCGCGTCTATGAGTTGAAACCGGACTTTTCGGCCAAGGCCGAGTTCGAGAAGTGGAACACCGATCCGGAAGACTACAAGCACCTGATGGAGGGCCTGACCAAGGCCGGCCTTCAGGAGGAGTGGTGATGCAGTATGACTAGAGTCCGAAACCTCGCGGTTCAGCGGCTCATGCAGTCAGATGACCTTGCTGAAGTGATCGTGAACCCGACACTCCAGACTTTAGCAAATCGCCCTCTGCACCCCAAGGGACTCGTAGCATGAGTACACGATGAAAAAAGAGGAGGCAACACAGATGAATGCGCTTGAAAAAATTGAAAAAAACATGTGATCAAAGCTATTAAAGAATTCGATAAACTTGGAGAATCTAAGTTTCTATCTTATTATGGTGTCGCAAATTCTAAATCTACCTGGATTCTTACGGAAAATGGGAAATACCCCGCCAAGGCGATACTACGTGTAGCACATTCTTTCGTACCCGGAGATAAGAGGGTTCTTGAGCGTGAAGATTTCTACGGCGGTGTTAAAACAAAGAAGTTTCTCGAGAAGCTATCATTCACCGTTGAACACACTCAAGATATTGTCACAAACTCTACTCAGTGTAGTGAGAAAGATTTGTAACTGCTCAGGGGGGTGGTTTGCGGTTGGACGGTAGGCTGTTGGGCGTGGAGTTGGGAAAAGGGGTTGCGGCGCGGTTGTTGGATGTGAGTCAAGCTATGGATGGCCCGCGCACCCCGCCTCAGCAGTTTGACACCCGACGAGAAGGACGATTTGATCGTCGAGTTGGCACGCTTGCTGGAGGCTCAGGCTGCTGAGATTGCCGAACTGCGGGCCCAACTTTCCGGTGGCAAGCCGCCCAAGACGCCGAACAACTCGAGCCTGCCGCCGTCGCGCGGTCAGAAGCGCAACCGTCCGCCCAAGGCCAAGCGACCACGCAAGAAGCGCTCGGGGCCTGGGGTGACACGGGCCTTGGCGGGCGAGCCGGATCGGGTTGTGGACTGCTACGCCGAACACTGCCGGCACTGCAAGGCAGCGCTGGCTGCAGAAGGCCAGGGCCTGCGTCAGGCCTATGATCACATCGAGCTGCCGGAGATCCGGCCTCAGGTCACGCGGGTACGGATCTATGGCCGGCGCTGTCCGGGCTGCCGACGGCGCGTGCGCGGGGCGCCGCCGGAGACCATGGCTCCGGGCTCGCCCTTCGGTCCTTCGGTCGTCGCCATGCTGGCCTATCTGCACCATCATCATGCAGTCAGCTACGAGCGCCTGTCGGGCCTGATGGCTGAACTCTTCGGTTTGCACATCAGCCAGGGGGCTATAGCCGCTGCACTGAACCGGGCCGGCCACCCCCTGGGCGAGGCCGGTAAGGCGATCCAGGAGCGCTTGCTCCAAGCGCCGGTGATCGGCTGTGACGAGACCGGAGCACGGCTCACCACCGAGACCCTGGGCACCCGCATGGCCTGGGAATGGGTGCTGGTCTCGGCCGAGGCCGTCCTGCACCGTATCCACCTCTCGCGCGGCAGGGCCGTCATCACCGATCTGCTCGGCGACCAGCGGCCGCGCTGCTGGGTCTCCGACCGATGGAGTGCCCAGCAGGGCCATGCCGACAACCACCAGGTCTGCCTGGCTCACGTGCTGCGCGACGTCCAATACGCCATCGACTGCGGCGAACCCCACTTCGCTCCCGCCCTGCGCCGCCTGCTGCTCCGGGCCATCGCCATCGGCAGACGCCGTGACAGCCTCAAGGACAGCACCTTGGCCCACTACCGCGGCACAGCCGAGCGAGACCTCGACCGGCTGCTGGCGCTGCCCACTGCGACCCAAGCCGGCGACAACCTGCTGCGTCAAACCAAGCGTTGGCGCTGGCAGTTCTTCACCTTCATGATCGATCGAGACGTGCCCGCCACCAACAACGCCTCAGAGCGTGCGCTCAGGCCCTCCGTCATCCATCGTAAGGTTACTAACGGCTTCCGATCCCTTTGGGGCGCCGATACACACGCCCTCATCCGCTCCGTCATCGGCACAGGGCGACTGCAGGGACATACGCCCCATCAGGCCATCTCAAGAGCTCTCGCCGGCACACCGCTCTTCGCTGACTGACCAACACCCTGAGCAGTTACAAAGATTTTAATCCAGAAGATTCAGCTGATAAACGAGAAAAAACTATTCAAATAATAAACAAGAGACGCGGTCAACCCAAATTTAGAAGAAAACTACTTCGATATTACAAAAGAAGATGCGCATGACGTGCCCCCGGGTTTTCGTGCCAAGGATAAACTGAGAGACTGCTCTCCATAAGGAGGGCAAGGATGCGAAAGTCGAGGTTCACGGAAGAGCAGATGGTGACGATGCTGCGCGAGGCGGATCGCGACACGGTCGCGGTGGTCGCCAAGCGCCATGGCTTGAGCGAGCAGACGCTGTACAGCTGGCGCAAGCGCTTTGGCACGTTTCAGGCCAACGATGTGCGTCGTCTGAAGCAGTTGGAGGCAGAGAACGGGCG
>JAVJSY010000031.1:0-42633 GCA_040219175.1 Kiloniellales bacterium | reverse complement strand
GTGCCGTGCGTCTTGCCCTATGGGTCGGTGACATTTACCGACACTCCCCGCCACACCGGGAACGGCACAAAATCCCGCCTGACCGCCTCCTACGCATGGCAGAGGCCCTCTGCTTCGCCGCGTAACGTACAAAGTCGAGCTCAGAGCCCGGCCCGAAACTGCTTGCGTCCTGCATCGCTGCCGGAGCCGCGATTGCCGCGTCGCGGCTCCGGCAGCGATGCAGGGCACAAGCAGTTTCCGGGCCGGGCTCTTAAGGCCGGTCATAGACGAAGTAGGCGGCGACCACGCCATGGTCGCTGCTGGCCAGTTCATCGTCCTCCAAGTGGTCGTTCCAGACCTTCATCTCCCTGAAGGACCAGAGGCGATTCCTGGAGTGGTCATAGAACTGCTCCGAGACCAGGACGTGGTCCAGGCTCTCGCGCACGCCCTTGTACTCGTGCGTATAGATGACATCGCGCAGCGAGCGGAACTCCTGCAGGATGCCGGCCGAATAGAGGCCGGCGTCGCTGCTGCGGCCGGCGCGGTGCGATTCGAAAAGGCGGTAAGAGGGCTGCTCGCTGATGATCGCAAGCGTGTTGCTGAGCTGAGCATCGTTGAGATCGCCCAAGACCACCAGGGGTCTATCGCTCTTCTTCAAGAGGTCGTTGACGATGACCCGCAAGGCCGCCGCCTCGGCCGTGCGGCGGATGGTCGAAATGGCGGCGCCCAGCGCGGATGCATGCTTGCGGACCGCCTCGATATCCCGCTCCTCCCGGTCCAGGCGCGTCGGCAGCTTCGACTTCAGGTGCACGCAGAGCACGTGCACCGACGGCAGGTCCGGATGGTCCTTGTGGCCGACCTCCAACTCCAGGACCGTTCGCGAAAAGCGGTCGATCTGCACCTCGATCTCGTCATCTTCGGGATCGCGGCTGCCGCCGCGCTTCTTCAGGACGAAACCCTCGTCGAAGGTCTTGTGCAAGGTCTTGCTGCGCAGTTCCCAAGGGTCGCGGATGGCAGCGGCAACGGCGATGTCATACCAGTCATCGCCGATAAAGATGAGCTCATACTCTCCGTCGAGCCCGGCTGCGGCGAAGGCATCTTTCAGGCATTGAGCCGACCAGAGCTCTTGGAAGGCGATGACGTCGCTATGCAATGAAGTAAGCTGCCCGGCCGTCCAGGAAATCTTCTCCGCATAGTCTTCTTCGCTGTAGGGTGCCTGGCGCCAGTGCAACCCCGGAAGCTGAAGGTTGTAGAGATTGAAGGTCGCAAAGCTGATGTCTTTGGACATGTCTCGTTTTTCCTCTGGCCGAAAGGAGTGCAGCCGACGTTCGTCCGCCGCCCAAGCAATCTTAACACGCCCTCGTCAGACCTTTCAGCCGCTATCGGCGCAAAGCCCCAAAAGGTGAGACCATCATCCATTTGCGTTTTCCAAACGCGACTCTCGGCAAAGTGTGAAAGACTTGGGAAAAAAGAACACTGCTGAGGAAACGATCGCATGCCCCCTGCCGACAGCGAGGCCAGTCTTCCGGCATCCAGCTTCAACCCCGCCGAAATGGGGGCCATCGCGCATCTCTATCGCGGCGAGGTCTATCGCAGCACCACCTGGCGAACCCGGCTGGACAACACCACGAACTGGTCGGTCGTCACCACCGGCCTGGCTCTCTCGCTGAGCTACGCCAGCCCCAGCGCCTCGCCGCTGCCGATCCTGCTGGTCGGCTTGCTGATCGTCGTCTTTCTGCTGCTGGAGGCGCGCCGCTATCGCTATTTCAACGTCTGGCGCGCGCGCTGTCGTCTGATGGAGACCGAATTCTACGGGCCGATGCTGCGCGGCGAAGGCGTCACCCTGGACGGCAAGTGGAACCTGCTGCTGGCCCATGACTACAGCCGGCCGGGCTTCCACATCAGCTACACCCGTGCCATCGGTCGCCGCCTGCGCAAGAACTACAGCTACATCCTTGTGGTCCACGCCATCGCCTACTTCGGCAAGCTGATCATCCACCCCACCCCCTTGACCGGCCTGGCGGAACTCGCCGAGCGGGCTTCGGTCGGCGGCATTCCCGGCAGCATCATCCTGGCAATCGGCCTGGTCTTTCACGTCTCTTGGGTAACATTTGCGCTCGTCACCCTGCGCATCGAAAAGAAGATGCGCCGCCCCGACAAGCTCATCTCCATCGCATAGGGACCGGCTGCAGGCCGGGCGCTTAGAGCCCGCGTAGGATAACAGCCTATCACCAAGGACTTGCCCCAAGCACACTCTTTCGTGGCATGCTGTGCATCCCAAGGCTGGTGCCGCGCAGAGGAGAGGAATCCATGTCCAAAGATTTGAACGAGCGCTCGATCATCGTCACAGGCGGCGGTCGCGGCATCGGCGAGGCTATCGCCCAGGGCCTCGCCGCCGAGGGCGCCATGGTCATGGTCGCGGACATCGATGGGGAGAGTGCCCAGAACGTCGCAGCCGCCATCCGCGCCGACGGCGGCACGGCCATCCCTGCCGCGGTGGATGTCACCAGGCGGGACAGCGTTGAGGCCATGATCGGCGATGCGGTCGAAGAGCACGGCAGGCTGGACGTCATCTTCAACAACGCCGGCATTGCACAGACCAAGCCCTTTCTCTCGATCACCGAGTCCGATTGGCAGGAGGTCATGGACGTGAACGGTCTTGGGGTCTTGCTCTGTATGCAGGAGGCAATCAAGCAGATGCTGGACCAGGGCGACGGCGGCAAGGTGATCAACACGGCCTCGATCGCCGGTAAGCAGGGCTACGATCCGCTTGCTCACTACTGCGCCAGCAAGTTCGGCGTGGTGGCCCTGACCCAGGCCGCCGCGCGTGCTTTCGGCGCTGACGGGATCAACGTCAACGCCATCTGCCCGGGCGTGGTCAACACCGAAATGTGGCGTGTGATCGACCGGGGTTTCCTGGACGAAGGCCTGACCGAGAGGGAAAACCAGGCCTTCGAGACCTTCTCCGAGGGCATCCTTCTGGGCCGTCCATCGGTGGCGCAGGATCTGGTCGGTGTCGCCTGCTTCCTGGCGTCGAGCGATTCCGACTACATGACCGGGCAGACCCTGATCGTCGACGGCGGCATGGTTCTGCAGTAGGCGACGAGCCGCGATCATGCTGATGAACAGTGCGGACTCCTTGCTGCTGGCAATCGACTTTCAGAGCAAGCTGGCACCGGCAATCCACGAGGGCGAGGCCGCGATCGCAGCAGCGGCGCGCCTCATCCAGATCGCTCGACTGCTGGAGGTTCCCTGTCTGGCGACCGAGCAGTATCCGCAAGGCCTGGGTCACACGCACGCCGATCTCCTCCCCCTCTTCCAGGCAGAGGAGGTCATGGCCAAGCTCGCCTTCTCCGCCGGACGGGAGAAGGCTTTCTGCGACGCGGTGGCTTCCACGGGTCGAAACCAGCTGGTCGTGATGGGGATGGAGGCACACGTCTGCGTGTTGCAGACGGCGCTGATCATGGCGGAGAAGGGCTACAGCGTCTTCGTCGTCGCCGATGCCGTCGGCTCTCGCGACCCCAAGAACAGAACCTTGGGGCTGGAGCGCATGCGGGCAGCGGGCCTTACTATCGTCAGCAGCGAGATGGTCGCTTTCGAGTGGCTCGCGCGGGCCGGAACCGAGGATTTCAAGGCGGCTCTGCCCTTCATCAAATAGCGCTCTTTGTGGCTCCCTTGCCGCAGAGCATCGCGGGCGGTTCGTCAAGCCGGCGTGACGCGGCAATCGAGGGTTCGACAGCGATAGGGGATCCAGCAGTTTCGGGCCGGACGCTAACCGCTTCCAACGCCGTGATGCACGCGGAAGAGGTTGCCGGGGTCGTACTTGCGCTTGATCGCCAGCAAGCGCTCGTAGTGCGGGCCGTAGAAGCTTTGCTGCCAGTCCGGCTCGAAGTAGTCGGCCTCGTTCACATAGGCCCCGCCACCGGGCGTGGCGGCGCGCAGCACTGCGATGGCGGCCGTCACTTTTTCGGCTGCGATACGCCCGCTTTCCAGATCCGGCTCATGGCCCGCTAGGCCGGGATAGCGCCTCTGCTGCGTCGCCGTCGAGATCACCAGGGCGGCGGCCTCTTGCGCCAGGGGATTGACGCTGGTCGTCCCTTCGCGTGCCAAAACCTCCTCACTGGCACCCGATAGGCCCTTGTTGATGTGCAGGACAATGCGGGCGTGGCGGGACGCGTCGAAGAGTGCTTCGGCCAAGGCCGGCGCAGTCTCCTGCTCGAACAGGCTGCGCGGCAACCAGCGCGATGTGTAGCTGTCGATGAACTGCCCGACCTCGCCTTGGTTCGGGGCCCACCAATAGTGATCGGGCTCGGCGTCTGCGCGGCTATCGCGGCGGATGAACGCCGGGTCGCCCTTCTCCCAGGCCCCCTGATCCCATAGAGCGGCGAAGGGCAAGGTCTTGGCCTGCAGTTCGACCGTGATCCCCTCACCTTCCAAGGCGCTCTTCAAGGGCTGCCAGAGGGCCAAGGCCGCTTCGGCGCTCACATCGAGGAAGGTCATGAAGATGTCGATGTCATTATCCGGCTTGATCGCGATCTGCTCACCCCAATCGGGGTTGTTGAGCGCTTGCGGATACCAGGCGACCAGCTGCTGCAAGGCAGTCCGCAGCTTCTCGTCACTGCCGGCAACAATCCGACCGGAGAAGAGGCCCACCGTCTTTGGACGCGGATGGGTCAGCAGAGTGACCCTGGTGACGATCCCGAAGGTGCTGCCACCGCCGCCACGCAAGGCCCAGAAGAGATCGGAGTTCTGCACTGCGTTGGCGATGCGGATCTTGCCGTCTGCTGTCACCACCTCGAACTCGAGCACGCTGCCGGCCCCGGTGCCGTAGCGCTTGGAGAAGCTGCCGAAGCCGCCGCCCTGGATGAAGCCACCGGCCACGCCGACCGAGGTACAGCCTCCACCCTGGACATAGCGATCGGCTGCAGAGGCGGCCTGGTAGGCCTCGATCCAGCGCGTTCCAGCACCGGCCGACAGTGCCGGCAAGCCAGGTGAAGCGCTGTCCCCTCCGGCAATGCGGAAGTCGGGATCGAAGGAGACCTCGCGCATGCGATGGGTCCAGACCAGCAGCGAGTCCGGAGCCGAGTTGCGGCCCAGATAGTCGTGCGCCGCCCCCTTGACCACCAGCTTCACACCCTGGTCGCGCGCGAAGGTCACGCCAGCAGCAACATCCTCCGCACTCTCGGCCGCCACGGCAAAGGGGCTAACCTCTGCCGTCCAGGCCTTGAGCCAGCCGTTGGTCTGAAAGCCGCCGGGCTGGTCCTGGATAAAGAAGGGATTCTGCAGCGCCTCCAGCCGCTCGGTACAGGCCGCACTGCCGGCCGATGCCAAGCAGGGCTGCAAGGGCGAGGTCACAGCGAGCAAGCGCTCGCCCAGGCGATCCTTCAGCGCTTCGAAGGCCGGGCCATGGGCCCAGTTTCCGGCGGCCATGACCGTAGGCGCGAAGCTGCCAGGAAGGGTGAGAGCCGATCCTGCAATAATCCCCACAGCTTCCAAGAGACGGCGACGCGTGAGTGACATAGGCTTCTGCTCCGCGTGAAACTCTGTGACCATCACCTTACAGAATTCGGCGCCGCAGCACAGACCCTCCGCCCTGGCCTGGTGGTGCAACCAGTTAGTGGGCCGATCAAGGTGTGAGAACGTGATCTCCCGCAGCCTCTTCGAAGAAGCCAAGCATCTTGGCCGCCACCTCTTCGGGGATCTCTTCGGCCAGATAGTGGGTGGCATCCAGAGCCTCGCCTACGACCTGCCGGGCGCGCAACCGCCAAAGCGCAAGCGCATCGAAGCAGCGTTCGATCGTCCCCTGCTTGGCCCAGAGGACCTGCAGCGGCATGGCGAGCTTGCGCGCACCGTCCTCATCGTCATGACGGATATCGATTGTGGCTGCGGCGCGATAGTCCTCGCAGGAGGCATGGATGGCAGCCGGATCGTTAAAGGCGTTCAGGTACTCCGCCAGGGCCGCCTCCGAGAAAGGGTTGGCACCGCCCGACTGCTTGAAGCACTTCAGCTTCCAATAGCTCGCGGGATCCTGGCCGATCATGGTCTCGGGAAGGGGATAGGGTTGAATCAGGAAGAACCAGTGCCAGTAGGCCTCGGCGAAGGCGGCCGAGGTGTTGGCGTACATCTCGCGGGTCGGTGCGATGTCCAAGAGGGACAGCGCGGCGACGGCGTCGGGATGGTCCATGGCAAGCCGGTGGGCAACCCGCGCGCCGCGATCATGCGCGCCGACCAGAAAGCGGCGATGACCCAGCTGCTGCATGACTGCAAGAATGTCCCTGGCCATCCTGCGCTTCGAGTAGGTCTCATGCTCTGGGTCGGAGGCCGGCTTGCCCGAGCGGCCATAGCCGCGCAGGTCGGGGCAAATCACGCGATAGTGCTGTGCCAAGATCGGCGCCACGCCGGCCCACATGGCAGAGCTTTGCGGATAGCCGTGCAAGAGAAGCAGCGGTGGCGCATCTAAGGTCCCACCCTGACGCAGAAAGATCTTCGTCCCCGCGCCGTCCAAATAGGTTTCTTCAAAGCCAGAAAACACCGGTTAGCCGTCCTTCCGTTGGCGAACCAGCACATGATCCGCGCCCTGCCGGCGTCCGTTCGGACGCCAGCCCAGGCTCTGGTAGAAACCGGTCGCGCGGAGCGACGGGTCGGGATTGGCGAGCAGCCAGATCTCATCATGCCCCGCCCCGAAGAGCCAGTCCGTCACGCTCGCCAGCAGGGTCTTGCCGATGCCTCTTCGCTCGAAGCCCGGCCGAACCGCAACCACCTGGACTTCGCCCTCGCCGGCGTCGCCCATGGCGAAACCGACGGCCAGACCGTCTTCCTCGCAGATCCAGCCGCGCACCTTGTCTTGCATGGCCGTGGCCAAGGACGCCGGCGTGATGCCGTAGTCCTCCGCCAGTTCCTGCATCGTGACCGCATTCTCGATGGTCGAGAGCCGTAGCTCGAAGACCGCAGGCAGGTCGTCGGGAGTCATGACCCGATAGGTCAGTGTCATTCCTGCTCCTCTACGCGGGTCGGCGGGCGACGATGAAGACTCCCTTGCTACCCTCCGGCTGCCAGTGCTGCTCGATCTCGAAACCGGCCGCCTGCAGGCTACGCGCCAGCTGCGCAGCGGTGAAGACCTTGACCGTGGGCAGCAAGCGCAAGAATTTGCCGATAGGCCCGATCACCTTGAAGATCGTCATCCAGCCATCTAGGCAGACCGTGCTGCTGATCAGCAGGCCTCCCGGCTTCAAGGCAGCGAAGATCCTGGCCAGCGCGGCCTCCTTATCCTCCAGCAGGTGCAGGATGCTCATGGCCAGAACGACGTCGAGGCTGTTTGGCGAGAGGGTCAGCTCCTCGACGGCTGCCTGCTGAAAGGTCACGTTCTCGATGCCCTCGGCCGCCGCCTTGTCTCGCGCGATCTCCAGCATGACCGAGGAGAGGTCGCTGGCCAGGATGTGCTTCACGAAGGGCGCGTGCTTCAGCGCCGTCGTACCGGTGCCGCAGCCGATCTCCAGAACCTCCATATCGGGTCTAAGATGGGATTGCGTGATCTCCAGCTTCTTCTCGTAGGTGGCCATATCGGCCACCGGCTTGGCGGCATATCCCTTGGCGATCCGGTCCCAGAAGCGGGGTGATGGTGCCATGCTGCCAGTTGTCCTTCTCGATACGATCTCCCGGATCGGCGCGGTGGTTTCGGTCATCTCGTTTCTCCTTTCCGCGCAGAGATAGATATACAGAGATCGAAGAGGAATTGCGAAAATTCTGATCTGTGTTATGCATTTCTGTATGAATTGCTCGGCAGCCATCTTCGATTGGAACCAAGCCCGTGCCTTCCTGGCGACGGCCGAAGCGGGCTCTCTATCCGCCGCGGCCCGCGCCTTGGGCCAGACGCAACCGACCATGAGCCGCCAGGTGGCAGCACTTGAAGACGCGCTGGGAGTCACCCTCTTCGAGCGCGTCGGGCGCTCGCTGTCGCTCACCAAGGCCGGCCTGGAGTTGCTGGAGCATGTGCGCGCGATGGGCGAGGCCGCCAGCCGCGTGGCTTTGACGGCCTCCGGCCAATCGCAAGCCGTCGAGGGGCGCGTTTCGGTCACCGCGACGGACCTGATGTCGACCTACACCCTGACGCCGATCCTGGCCGAATTGCGCCAACTCAACCCCGGTATCGAGGTCGAGGTGATCGCCGCCAACGAGCTGCGCGACCTCCGACGACGGGAGGCCGATATCGCGGTCCGTCACGTGCGACCCGATCAGCCCGACCTGATCGCCAAGCGGGTCGGCGAGGCCAATGTCCAGTTCTATGCGGCCAGGCGCTATCTCGATACGCACGGCCGACCGGGTTGCCTCGCCGACCTTGCCGAAGCCGACTTCATCGGCCTGGACGAGCCAGAGCGGATGATCGCGTTTCTGCGCGACTGGGGACTGCCGATCACGCGGCAGAACTTCAAGCTGACGACCAACAGCGGCAATGTCCTGCTGGAGATGCTGAAACTTGGTCTCGGCGTTACTTTGCTGCCTCGGGAGTCGGTCTCTAAGGAGACAGGTCTGGAACAAATCCTGACGGACGTTCCTCCCATTCAGGTGCCGATCTGGCTGGTAACGCACCGCGAACTGCACACCAGCCGCCGCATCCGCATCGTCTTCGACCTGCTCGCCAAGCGCATTGCTGATGCTGCCAAGAAGAGCGACCCGTCCTGAGCCCTCTCTTGCGGTCGTCGCACAAGAGGGTTTTGCCCCATTTCTATAGAAGTGTATTATGTTTTTGGAACCGATGATTTTCACGGTAATTGATTACTCGAAAGCTACATAATGACAAATACCTTCAGCTTTCACTTCCAAATCAGCGTCCAGTCCGGGTAACATTGCGTTCGGAGCAAGTGACACGACCAAGGGTCAGGAAAGCCAGAGTCATGACCGAGAGACTCAGACGGAAGGGTACCCGCCTGCATCTGGTACCGCTTATCTTCTTCACCGCGTTCACCCTCTCGACCGCTGTTTTCACGACGGCCCAGGCAGACTGTACGATCGACCAGAGCGCTTCGACGGCAAGCTGCAGCGGCGATCTCTCGGCCGGTGGAATCCTGCTCTCGGAGATCACGACAACCAACGTCTCCAACCTGACGGCAGACATCACGCCCGTTGAGCTGACCGGAGGCGTCGGGGTCCTGAATGGGCAGTTTGCACAAGCTGCGGACAACACGCCCGGCGCTGCTGGCCCGTCTGGCAGCTTGAGCTTCGACGACGCCACCTTCGGGGTGGAGGTGGTCGGCGCTGCCGGCCTGCGGATGGTTGTGCTCGGGCAAGGGGGTGGGTCTGGTGCGGACGCCGACCCGGTGCAGGCGCAAGGCAGCTCCGGCCAGGCCGGCGGCAAAGCCAACGCGGCAACGGCGACGGTCGATGCCCCCTTCCTGAAGGCTGGTGAGTTCATCGCCGGTAGCCAGGGCAGGGCCGGCATGGCGGTCTTCGTGCAGTCCCTTGGCGGCATCGGCGGTAGGGGCGTCGCGCAGCCCGCTCCGGTCACCACCGAAGAAACCTTGACCGGCGGAAACGGTGGTGCCGGTGGATCCGGTGGGACAGCGAGCGCGGCCGTAACCGCGCCCAGCGTCACCCTCACCAACGCGGCAAGCGCGGTTCAGGTGGTCAGCAGCGGCGGTGACGGCGCGCCGCAGACGGCCTCTCAGATCGTTTCTTTCGGTAGCGCTTTCGGCGGCGCCGGCGGTAATGGCGGTGCGGCAGGATCAGCCAGTGCCAGCCTGGATCTGGACGCTGTCTCTGTGACCGACGGCAGCGGTGCAGCGATCCTCGTCCAATCCCTGGGTGGCGCGGGAGGCATCGGCACCAGCGCCGGCAACGCCAATTCTAACCCGACCGGCTTCATCGACGTTGGCGGCGAGGGCGGCTTCGGCGGGGACGGTGGCAGCGCGGCGGTAAACGGATCGGTGAGCATCACGGCTGCAGCCACCGCGCCCTTCGATGCAGTCCGGGTCGAGTCCAAGGGCGGCGTCGGCGGGGCCGGCGGTAGAGCCTCCAACAGCTTCTCCGCTCAAGGCGGCGATGGCGGTGTCGGTGGAAGCGGCGGCTCCGTTGCGGCCGGCAGCAGCGCTTCGGCGCCGTTTCACACCACGATCCAAGTCACTGGCAGCAATGCCCGCGGCTTCTTCGCCCGAAGTGTGGGTGCTACCGGCGGCGCCGGCGGTGTTGTCGACGCCAGCCGCAAGGAGGTTGTCGGCAACAATGGCGCCCAGCTCGGCAGCGGACCCGGCGGCGATCTTTCTCTCTTCCTCGAAGGCAGCATCACCACGGCAGGCGAGGCCTCGGACGCGCTGATTGCGCAATCGATCGGCGGCTTCCTCGGCGGCGATACGGCCGGAGAAGGCTTCAGCGCCGGTATCGGCAGCGCCGGCGCCGGTGGCTCGGTCATGGTGAACCTGGTCACCCAAGCGCCTCAAGGCAGCGACATCGCCTTCTCGACCAAGGGCTTGGCTTCGGACGGCATTGCCGCTCAATCGATTGGCGGCGGTGGCGGCAAGGCATTCGAGGTGGTCAGCGACCTCACCACGCTCGGCGCCACGCGCTTCGCCGGCGGTGACGGCGGATCGGTTCAAGTGACCCTGTCCGGGTCGGCGGCAATCGAGACCGCGGAAACCTTCTCCCGCGCCGTCTATCTCGACAGCATCGGCAATGGTGGCGGCAATGCGGGCCCGAACATGACCATAACGGCTTTGGGGGCGAGCGGCGGGACAGGCGGAAGCGGCGGCAAGATCAGCGCCAGCATCGCTGCGCCGATCGCAACCCAAGGCGATGCCTCGGATGGCGTCTTTGCCGCCAGCCGCGGCGGCGGCGGCGGTTCCGCCTTCTCCACCTCGGGTGTGGAGATGGTCGGTGGACAGGATGGCGGCGGCGGCGGCGCGGGCGGTGAGGTCAGCGTGGAGGTGGGAGGAAGCGTTTCGACGGCCGGCGATGATGCCGACGCGATCTTCGCCCAGTCCTTGGGCGGCGGCGGCGGCGACGGCGCCAGCGTCGTCTCCGGCGGCATCCTGTTCGATCAGGCGATAGGGGGATCCGGCGGGACCGGCGGCAATGCCGCTGCCGTCAGCATCACCCAACCCGCCAGCGCATCGTCAACCACGATCGCGACCGCCGGCGAGCGGTCCCGCGGCGCCATCAGCCAATCGATTGGCGGCGGTGGCGGCAACGGCGGTAGTGCCCTTGCCTTCGCTGCCGGTCCGATCAGTTACAGCCACGCGGTCGGCGGCAGCGGCGGCTCGGGTGGCGATGGCGGAACGGCCAACCTGACGATGACCGCGCCGATCATGACAGCAGGGAAACTTTCGGACGGCGCCCTCGTGCAGTCCGTTGGCGGCGGCGGCGGCATTGGTGCCGCGGCGACAGCGGTCGGCGAAGGCACCTTGACCATGACCCACGCCGTCGGCGGTAGCGGCGGTAGCGGTGGCACCTCGGCAGCGGTGACAGCCTCTAGCAGCGGTGCCATCACCACGAAGGGAGACTTGGCGGCCGGCCTGGTGGCGCAATCGATCGGCGGCGGCGGCGGACATTCCGGCGTGGTCAGCAGCTTTGACGGCGGCAGCCTCGGGACTTTCAACATGACGGTTGGCGGAAACGGCGGCAGCGGTCAGGCCGGCGGCAGCGTTCAAGTAGACGCAACCGGCGCGATCATGACGTCCGGCGACAGCGCAAAGGGGCTCGTCGCGCAATCGGTCGGAGGCGGCGGCGGCAATGCGAGTAGCAGCGTCGGCTCTGAAACGGGTTTCGATGCCGGGGCGATCAATGTCGCGCTTGGCGGCAGCGGCGGATCGGCCGGAGACGGCGCAGCGGTCACCGTGACCGCCGGTTCGATTACCACGCTTGGCAAGGATGCAACCGCCCTTTCGGCGCTGAGCATTGGCGGCGGCGGCGGCACGGCCAGCAGCGTCGTCAACGCGGACGTGGTGACCATTGGCGCCGTCGATGTGGCCATCGGCAGAGACGGCGGCCAAGGCGGTTCGGGCGACAAGGTCGCGGTCCTGGCCGAGGGCGCAATTGCGACCAGCGGGGATCTATCGGAAGGGATTCACGCTGCCTCCATCGGCGGCTTCGGCGGCGCCAGCGGGACAGCGGTTACCGGGGCCGCGAACGTCAACCTCGTCACCGCGGGCTCTTTCAACGTCACGCTCGGTGGCCAGGGCGGTGCCGGCGGCAGTGCTGCCGAGGTAAAGGTGACCACGGAGGGCGATATCTCCACCGAAGGTCGGCTCGCAAGCGGCGTGCACGCACAGTCGATTGCCGGTGGCGGCGGCCGGGCGCATGGCGCCGTTACGGCTAACGTGGTCGATGTTGGCAACCTTTCGGTCACCGTGGGGGGCGACGGCGGCGAAGGCGGGAACGCCGGCGAAGTCAGCCTTGGCACCGCAGCGGGGACGACGATCTCGACTTCGGGCCCCCTCGCGCCGGGCATCCTGGCCCAGAGCATCGGCGGGGCCGGCGGCTCCGGTGGCTTTGCCGGAGAGTTTTCCGTCAACCTGGGTGCAGCGACCGATGGCGTCTCCGGACAGGTAGGGATTACCGTTGGCGGCGGCGCTGCTGCCGGGGGAACGGGCGGTGCCGTCAAGATCACCAATGCGGCCGGCATCGGCACGACCGACTTCGGCTCCATCGGCCTCCTGGCGCAATCGATCGGCGGAAACGGCGGGGTCGGAGGCAGTGTCTATGCTGGCAACCTGAACATCAGCAGCAAAGCCTCGGTCAACGTTGATGTGAGCGTCGGTGGCTCGGGCGGCAGCGGATCGGGCGCCGGTACCCTCGCCGTTACCAATCAAGGTGCGATCACCACCGAGGGCTTTCTGGCAGCCGCCCTCTTGGCTCAGTCGGTCGGTGGCAACGGCGGCAATGGCGGCTCGACCTATACCGTCCGCACCCAGGTTGGTGCGGCTTCCTCTGAAAGCCTACAGGTCAGCGTCGGCGGCAACGGTGGATCGGGCGGCGCGGCTGAGACCGTCTCGATCACCAACACGGCCGCCATCACGACGAAAAAGGGCGGATCGGACGGCATCATCGGGCAATCCATCGGCGGCGGCGGCGGTCGCGGCGGCAGTGCGGCCTACCTCGGCATCGACCTGACACCGCCGGTCAAGACCGATTCCAGCAGTGCCAATTTCAGCTTCGACGTGAACATTGGCGGCGGCGGCGGCGGTGGCGCCGGCGCCGATGCGACCACGGTGACGATCACCAATGCGGCGCCGATCACGACGAGCGGCAATCGCTCGCGCGGCATCGTCGCCCAAGCCATCGGCGGCGGCGGCGGCGACGGCGGCGCCGCATCGGCGACATCCTACGCGGTGAGCCAAGTCTGCACCCTTGGCAGCGGGGCGTACATCTGCCCGGCATCGGACGGAGAAGAGAAGAGCGTCAGCATCGGGGCGAGCCTGCAGATCGGTGGAAGCGGCGGCGGCGCCGGTAAGGGCGGTGCTGTCGTCCTCGACAACACCGCGGCCATAACGACAGCAGGAAGCGTCAGCCATGGCCTCTATGCCCAGTCCGTCGGCGGCGGCGGCGGCAGCGGCGGCGACGGCTCCCTGGGGCTGGAGGCCTGGACCAGCAACCAGATCGCCAACAACATCGGCAACCTACCCGACAACTTCCTGCCCAGCTTCACTTCCGCCGACATCGTCATCGGCGGCACCAGCGGTGCCGGTGGCGACGGCGGCGCTGTCGAGGTAAAGAACCAGGGCGACCTCAAGATCATGGGCCCGGACGCTTCGGTGGTGGAGGCCTATAAGGGCTTGTCCGGCGGACCGGCCGACGTCCTCCCGTTTCTCAATGGCGGCATGGGCATCTTTGCCCAGTCTGTCGGCGGCGGTGGCGGCGATGGCGGCGCGGGTCTATCCAGCCTGACCGCGCTCGTGACCGTCGGCAACAGCGGCAGCGGCGGCGGCGACGGCGGCAAGGTGAGCGTGACCAACAGCGGAGCGATCACCACCGAGGGCTTCAGCGGCGCCGGCATTCTGGCACAGTCGGTCGGCGGCGGCGGCGGCACCGCTGGCGATGTCGGGCTGGGCTGGTCGAACTCTTGGGAGGAGCTCAACATCGGGGCCGGTATCGGCATTCAAGGCGACGGCGGCGCCGGTGGCGACGGCGGGGCGGTGACGGTCACCTCCTCCGGCGCTATCGTCACCAATGGCACTGCGGCGCCCGGCATCATCGCGCAATCGGTCGGTGGGTCCGGCGGCATGGCAGGCGTCACCAACTCGACATCGATAAGCCCCATCTTCGTCGGCAGCCGCGGCGGTGGCGGCAATGGCGGCGACGTTTCAGTGTCCAACACGGCGCCCATTACCGTTAGCGGTCCCGGCTCGGTCGGCATCGCCGCCCACAGTGCCGGGGGCATCGAAAGCGGCGATTCCAGCGGCACGGTCACGGTCAACGTCAACGCGAACGTTACGGCCAGCGGTAACGACGGTCGCGGCCTCCTGGTCGGCAGCTCTTCCTTCCAGGACCAGGCAACAGGCGACGTCCTGATCACCATCGCCGAGGGCGTGAGCGTCTCTACCGGCAGCCAGGGGGCAGAGACGATCGGCATCATCGATGGCGGCGGCTCTTCCACGCTCACCATCAACGGCACGGTCACCAGCGGCAATCCCGAGAGTTTCGCCATCCGTACCAGCAGCGCCAACCAGCTTCAAATCGGCAACACTGGCACCCTCGTGGGCTCCGTCCTGACCGAGAGCAAGACGGTTGGAGGCAGCACCGGCTTTACCGGCTTCAACAACTCGGGTCTCTTTGCGTCCGGGAAAACCGTGACCCTGCAAGGGCCCCTTAGCGCATTCCAGAACACCGGGACAATCGCGCCAGCAGGGGTCGGCACGCTTGGGAGCACGACAATCAGTGCCGATCTTATTGGCCTTGGGGACACTGGAACCTACGCCCTGGATCTCGACACCGGCACAAACACTGCCGATTTCCTCAGTCTCGAGGTCACGGGCGCTTCCCCGCCCCAGGTCGACGGCATCTTCCAGCCAAACCTTCTGGTGACGCCCGGTGACGCCAATGCGGGCGGCAGGGTCGCGATCCTGGACAGCAACCAGAGCTACTCCACGGCCAGTGTCGAGATCCAGAACACGGCGACCACGACCTACACGCTGACCACCGAGACCAGCCCGCAGACCAGCCGACCGACGAGCTTTCTCGGCTACAACATCAACACCACACCCTGGAACGGCAGCGCAGACGAGCAGGCCAAGGTGCCGCAGGCCGTCCGGGCGCGCATCACCGAGAACCACACGGCCTTCGGCGACTATGCCCAGGCATTGATTGTCGAACCCAGCGATCCGGCCGCAGAGGACTTCGTCGGCGACCTGGTCGCCATGGTGCTGAGCGTCGAGGAAGTCGATGAGCTGTTGGACATCTACGACGGCTATGCGCCGGGTGAGATCTTCGCGCCGGCCGATGCCGCCCTCTTCTCCTCGCTGCGCTTCTCGGAGGATCTGAACTCCTGCCCGGCCATGGGCAGCGACGGTGCGGTCGCCTACTTCGGAGAGGGCTCCTGCACCTGGGTCAGGACCGCCGGCATCTTCAACAACCGCGACGACGAGGGGCTGAGTTCCGGCTATGACGAGACGGTCTTCAGCCTCTCGCTGGGGGCGCAAGGCCAGATCGCCGAGGGCTGGTTCCTGGGCGGCGCCTTCGGCTATGAGCGCTCTTCCCTCTCCAGCGATATGACCAGCGGTGACGGCGACCGTTTCCAAGGCGGCCTGGTCGGCAAGTATCTGACCGGCCCGGCCACCCTCTCCGCCTCTGTTTCCGGCGGCGTCAGCAGCTATCGCCTGACCCGTGATGTCACCACGGCCAGCGGCCCGGCCAGGGCCGAGGGCAAGCCAACGACCTCCTGGATCGGCGCCCATGCCCGTGCCGCCTATGCCTTGCCCTTGGATGAGACCAGCCAGGTGGAGCCGCGCTTCGACCTGGGCCTGATCCAGCAGTGGCAGGGCGGTTTCACCGAAAGCGGCGCCGGCGACTATGGCCTGACGGTGGACGACAGCGCCTTCACCTATGTCACCCTGAACCCCGCGGCCGAGGCCGCAACGCACTTCGAGGTCGCCGGCTTTACCGGCAAGGCCTCGCTCACCGGCGGCATGCTGGCAATCCTGGGCGACACCGAGCGCTCCACCGAGGTACAGCTGAACGGGCTCGATGGCCGTTCCTTCCTGGTCAAGGACCAGGCCAACCAGCTCTTCGGCGAGGTCGGCGTCGGTCTCGAGGCTGAGATCTATGACCGGCTCATACTCTCCGCCGGCTTCGACGGCTTGCTCTCCGGCGACCAGCAGATCTATATGGGCAATGCCCGCCTGTCGTTTCTGTTTTAGCGGGGCCTAGCCTTGATATCGCACCAGGATAGTTGACGGGGTCTGCGGCAAGACATGGCTAATGGATACATCCTCTGCAGCACACCGCGGAGCGGCAGCACGCTGCTGTGCGATCTGCTGACCTCGACAAAGCAGGCCGGCCAGCCCAACTCTTTCTATCGCCGCCAGTCCATCACCGAGTGGGCGGCGTGGTGGGGTCTTCCGGGCCGCGAGACGATGAGCGCTGGTGCCTTCGACCGCCTCTACCTGGCGGCTGCCGTCCAGGAGGGGACGGCCGGCACGCCGATCTTCGGCATGCGCCTGATGCGCGAGAACCTGGAAGAACTCTCGGACATCCTGGATGGGCTCTTCCCGCGGCTGCCCTCTGACTGCGCGCGACTGGAGCAAGCATTCGGTCCGCTGGTCTTCATCCATCTCTCCCGCGCCGATAAGCTGGCGCAGGCCGTATCCCTGATAAAGGCAGAGCAAAGCGGGCTCTGGCACGTCGCACCCGACGGCAGCGAGGTCGAGAGACTGGCGCCCCCAGCCGAACCGCAATACGACTTCAAGCGGATCGAACGAGAACAGGCAGCACTAACCGCCTTCGACAGAGCGTGGGAGGTCTGGTTCCAAAAGGAAGGCATCTCTCCCTTGCGCGTCGTCTATGAAGAGCTTGCAGACGATCCTGCCGGAACACTCGCAAGGCTCTGCCAGGCGCTTGGCGTTCAAGCGCCAAAGCCTGGCGACGTGAAGCCGGGTGTCGCCAAGCTTTCCGACGCGCTCAGCCTGGACTGGATGCGCCGCTATCACACGGACCTCAGCGCAAACGGCTAACCGCCCTACTCGCCCCTGAGGTCGAAGACCTCATCGGGAAAATACTTCTCCAGGCGGACGTCCGCTGTCTTGGCGTGACCCTCCATGCCCTCCAGGCGAGAGATGCGGGCGCAGGCCTGACCGATGGAGCGGTTGGCCTCGCGCGTGGCCTTCTGCCAGGTGACGGTCTTCATGAACTTGCCGACGTAGAGGCCGCCGGTGTAGTGCGCAGCGCCCTTGGTCGGCAGCACGTGATTGGGGCCGGAGACCTTGTCCCCGTAAGCCACCGTGGTCTCTTCGCCCAGGAAGAGCGAGCCGTAGTTGGTGAGGTTTTCCAGCCAGTAATCCAGATCCTCGGCCTGCACCTGCAGATGCTCCGGCGCGTGGTCGTCGGAGACCTTGACCGCCTCGTTGCGGCTGTCGCAGAGGATGATCTCGCCATAGTCGCGCCAGGCGGCCTCGGCGTTCTGGCTGTTCAGCTCCGGCAGCTCCTTGATGTAGAGCGGGATCAACTCGGCCACCTTCTTGGCCAGCGCGCGGTCGGTGGAGATCAGCCAGACCGGCGAGTTGTAGCCATGCTCGGCCTGGCCCACCAGGTCCCAGGCAACGATCGAGGGGTCGGCGGAGGCGTCGGCGATCACCAAGCTCTCGGTCGGGCCGGCAAACATGTCGATGCCGACACGGCCATAGAGAATGCGCTTGGCTTCGGCCACGAACTGGTTGCCGGGGCCGGCCAAGACACGAGCCGGCGGTGTATCGAACAGGCCGAAGGCCATGGCGGCGATGCCCTGCACCCCACCCAAGTTGAGAATCGTGTCGGCGCCGCAGACATCCAGCGCATAGACGATGGCCGGGTTCATGCCGACACCCGGGCGCGGCGGCGAGCAGGCGGTGACATGGCCGACGCCGGCGACCTTGGCCGTGGTCACCGTCATGATGGCAGAGGCGACGTGGCTGTAACGTCCGCCCGGCGCGTAGCAGCCAGCGGCCGAAACGGGAATGTGCTTCTGGCCGGCAATCAGGCCCGGCACGACCTCCACCTCGGCACCGGTCATGGTGGCCAGCTGCGCCTCGGCAAAGCGGCGGACGTTCTCATGGGCAAAGCGGATATCGTCCTTCAGCAGCTGACTGACCTTGCCGGCCGCCGCCGCGCGCTCTTCGGCGGATACGACGATCTCGCCGTCCCACTTGTCGAACTTCTGCGCATAGCTGCGCGCCGCCGCATCACCGCCGGCCTCGATCTCGCTCAGGATCGACTGGACCGCCTGGCGCACATCGTCTTCCCCTGCCGCAGAGGTCTTGGGAGCCTTCTTCAGATACTGCATGCGCCTGTCCTTTTCGCGTGAAGCCGAACGTCCTAGCCCTGGTCATAGGCAAAAATGTAAGCGCTTGCAAGAGCTTTCTCGAAGGCTTCGGAAAGCCCGGACCAGACCTTCGCGAAAGTCAATTCCAAGCTCCGAGACGCAGCAGGCCCAACTTGCCGCTGCCCTGGGTCGCGGCCTATAAGATCGCCGTGAGGGCTTTGGAGGGAGACGCATGACGATGCAGAAGAACCAGAAGACGAAGGTTAGACCCAGGCGCAGCTTCCTCTTCGTGCCGGGCACCGGTCTTGCCCTCTTCCCCAAAGCGGTGGCGCGCAAGCCCGACATCGTCTGCATCGATCTGGAAGACGCCGTCGCCCCGGACGACAAGGTCCAGGCACGCGCGGACACGCTGGCGCACCTGGCCACGGGACCGGACTTCGGTCGCTCGGAGATCCTGGTCAGAACCAACGCGCTGCGCACCCAGGACGGCTGGGCCGACCTTCTGGCCTTGCTGGAGCGGAAACCGAGGCTGGACGGCTTGATGCTGCCGAAGGTGAAGGCGGCCGAGGAAATCCGCCTCCTGGACGAACTGCTGACCGGAGCCGACTCAGACCTGCGGCTGCAGGTGATCATCGAGACCAACGCCGGCCTGGCCGCCTGCCACGAGATCGCGGCTGCCAGCGGGCGCATCGATTCGCTGCTCTTCGGCGGTGTCGACATGGCCGCCGAGCTGCGCGTCGCACCGACCTGGGAGGGCCTGCTCTATGCCCGCACCCGCTGCGTCCATGCCGCCGCCAGCGCCGAAGTCGATCTGATCGACGTCCCCTACCTCGATCTCGAAGACATGGAGGGTCTGCAGCGCGAGGCAGAGGCCTGTCGGCGCATCGGCATGACCGGCAAGGGCGCCATCCACCCCAAGCAGCTGCCGATCATCGAGACCGCCTTCACGCCCAGCGCGGCCGAGGTCGCCGAGGCGCGCCGCATCGTCGAGGCCTTCGAGGCAGCCGGCACCGGCCTGGTCGTGGTCGATAAGAAGCTGATCGAGAAACCGGTCCTGCGTTCCATGTACCGGATACTGGCGACGGCTGAGAGACGCTAGCCTTCAGCCTCCAAACAGAAGCGCACGAGGTTATCGACGATCTGATCGGGTGCTTCCAGAGTGATGGCATGCTTGAAGCCCGGCAGGATCATCAGCTCAGCATTCGGAAGTGCCTCTGCAATGCCGCGGTTAAGGCGCGGGTTGCAGCCGCCGTCGAATTCACCGGTCAGTACCAGCGAGGGGGCCTGGATCTCGTGCAGCCAGGGCATCATCTCGGTGCCGGCATAGATCCGAAAGACAGTCATGAAGACCGCGGGATCGCAGTCGATCACCTGCTGCAGGCGGGCCTCCACGATGTCGCGATGCTCGGCGATGTAGGCATCGGTGAACCAGCGGTCGGTCAGGGCCGGCAGGACATTGGCGATGCCCTTCTCCTCCATCGCCTTGACCACGCCCCAGACCTTGGCGCTGTCGTCTTCCGTGCGTCCGGCAGCCGTCGAGAGCAGGCCCAGGCTCTCCACCCGCTCAGGATAGCGACGCGCATAGGCCGGGCCGATCATCCCGCCCAGCGAGTGGCCGGCGACGTGCGCCCGCTCGATCCCCACCCTCTCGCGCACGCGCTCCAGGTCGGCAACCAGTTCATCCAGTCCGAAGGGACTGTCGGGAAGCGGCGAGGCGCCATGACCGCGCAGGTCGTAGCTCACGACCGTGAAATGCCGGGCCAGGCGCGGCAGCATGAAACGCCAGGCGGTGCGTGCAGCACCAATGCCATGAATGAGAAAGAGCGGCGGCCCCTCCCCTTCTACCGAGAAGGCGCAATCTATCGGCTCTGACATGACTTCCTCACCTCTGTGACTGCCTTGGTATTACTCGGCCGCTGCCGAAACGCGCTGCGAGAAGTGCGGCATGATTCGCTCGGCAATCCGCTCCATATTCTCCAGGGTCTCTGCGTTCTCCGCGCCGATGTTCTGGCTGAGGATCACCTCGTCCACGCCGGCTTCGTGATAGATGGCAAGCTTGTCGATCATCTCCTGCTCGGTCGCGATCAGGATGTTGCCGGCCAGCTCTTCGACGCTCTGCTCTCTCGGCAGCGGCAGGATCGCGCCCCGGGAGACCTTGCCGGGCCCGGTGAAGACATTATCGAAACGGGCGTAGTAGTCCTGGGCCAGCGCCAGCTTGTGCCGGCGATCGCTCTCGTTCTCGGCAAGCCAGGCGACGCGCGACAGGGAGAGGGTGAGGTCGCGTCCCTCCTCCCCCATCTCGGCCTTGGCACGATGGAAGGCGCCCACCTGCTCCAGCATCTTCTCGTTCGACCCCATCAGCGGGGTCGTCTGGATGTGGAAGCCGCGCTTGGTGCAGGCATAGATGCCGTCCGGCACCATCACTGCCATCATCATCCGAATTGGCCGGACCGGACGCGGCATGACGGTCAGGGGCTCGAAGGTGTAATAGGCGCCCTGCCAGGAAACCTCCTCGCGGGTGAGCAGCGCCTGCAGGACCGCCAGGGACTCGTCGAACTTGGCCCGGCTCTCTTCGATCGGCGTGCCGAGGCGCGCCATCTCATAGGCGAAGGCACCGCGCCCGACACCGAGGATCAGACGCCCCTCGGTCAGGATGTCGGCCATGATCACCTCGCCGGCATAGCTGCGCATATCGTGCAGCGGCAGCACGGCCACCGAGGTCATGATCCGAACGTTCCGGGTCTCCGATGCCAGACGCACGGCCATCAGCAGGGGTGCGGGGGTCAAGAGAAGATTGATCAGGTGATGCTCCGGGATCGAGACGGAGGCATAGCCCAAGCGATCGGCGGCGCGCGCCTGGGCCAGCATGTCGTCGAACAGCCGTGCGCCACCATACCCGGTGTCGGGGTAATAGGCCGAAAGGAAGTGGTTGAACTCCATCCTGTCTCTCCTTGGCAGCGGACAGAACGATGGCATGCTTGACCAAACCAGTAAAACGAATTGAATGCATCTATAATTCGAGCTTATCTAATCTTAGAGCCCAACCCGAAACTGCTTGTGCCCTGCATCGCTGCCGGAGCTGCGAGTGTTAGGAGCGGTGGTGCCGGCGATGCCGGGCGCATCGTCAAGCCGCCGCGACGCGGCAATCGTGGCTCCGGCAGCGACCCGAAGGGCTGACTTATCAAGGCCTTGGGACTGCCCTTTGGGACTGCGTCGAGCGCCGCTTACGATGCGCCCGGCATCGCCGCGCGACGCTCTCCTTGCCCAAGACCTTGATAAGTCAGTGCAGGGCACAAGCAGTTTCGGGTTGGGCTCTTAGAACCCCTTTCCGGTCGCGGTTTCGGCTCTCGCCTTGTCCGACGAGACCGGGTGGTGCTGTCAGCTCTTCATCGCCGCGTTCGGCAGGTAGACATAGTCATGGAAGGTCGGGCCCCTCGCTACACAAGCCGATTGCCTGGGGCGAGCAGCCTGTTAGACTGGCAAGTGGATCCGAGGGGGGACCATGAACCAAGTCAGGGCTCTAGCAGCCACAGCGCTATCGCTTGCGTGCCTTCTGTTGCTGAACGCGAGTGTCGGCACAGCCCAAGAAAATCGTCCGCCTGAGCAAGAGCAGCGCAGCGCCGAAGAGGCCATCGTGCAGAAGGCACTGGAGCCCTGGACCGGCGACTTCGACGAGATGCTCAAACGCCGGGTGATCCGCGTGCTGGTCGTCTACGATGGTGCCTTCTATTTCGTCGAGGAGTTCAAGCAGCGCGGCCTCACCTATGAGGCCATGATCCTCTTCGAAAAGGCGATCAACAAGCGCCACAAGCTGAAGAAGGCCAAGCGGGTGCGCATCATGCTGATCCCGGTCAGCCCCGATCGGCTGATCCCGGGCCTGGTCGAGGGCTTGGGCGACATCGCCGCCGCCAATCTGACGATCACGGCTGAGCGCGAAGAGAAGGTGGCTTTCTCGGCCCCCTTTACCGAGAAGGTCCAGGAGATCCTGGTTGGCGGCCCCGCGTTTCCTATCCTTGCCGCGGTCGAAGATCTCTCCGGGCTTGAGGTCGCCGTGCGCCCCTCCTCCAGCTATCACCAGAGCCTGCAGACCTTGAACCAGACCCTCGAAGCTGCCGGCAAGGAGCCGGTCAGGATCATCGCACTGGACGAGCATCTGCAGGACTCCATGATCGTCGAGATGATCGCAGCCGGTGTCTATCCGGCGACCGTCATGGACAACCATAAGGCCAAACTCTGGGGCCAAGTCGCCGACAAGCTGGTGCTGCAGGAAGAGATCGTGTTGCGCGACGGCGGCGCCATCGCCTGGGCCTTCCGCAAGGACAGCCCGAAGCTGGCCGAAGAGATCGATGCCTACGTCCAGAAGAACAAGGTCGGCACCCTGACCACCAACATCCTGATCAAGCGCTACCTTGAGAACACCAAGTATGTGGAGCAGGCAACCAGTCCCGAAGAGCAGGCACGCTTCGCCGCCCTGGTCGATCTCTTCAAGAGCTTTGCCGGCGAATACGACTTCGACTGGCTGCTGCTGATCGCCCAGGGCTATCAGGAATCCGGCTTGGACCAGTCTTTGGTCAGCCCCGTCGGTGCCATCGGCCTGATGCAGCTGATGCCGAAGACGGCTGCCGGGGATCCGATCAACATCTCCGACATCAAGAAGCCCGACAAAAACGTCCATGCAGGCACCAAGTACCTGCGCTATCTGGTGGATCACTACTTCGACGATCCCGCGATCGATCCGCTGAACCGCCACCTGCTGGCGCTGGCGGCCTACAATGCCGGTCCCACCCGCATCCAGCGTCTGCGAAAAGAGGCCGCCAAGGCAGGTCTGGACCCGAACCTCTGGTTCAACAACGTCGAGATCGTGGTGGCCAAGAAGGTGGGTCGCGAGCCGGTCGACTATGTCGCCAACATCTTCAAGTACTACGTCGCCTACAGCCGCATTCAAGAGCAGAAGGCAGCCGCCGTGGCCGCCGAAGAAGCCGCCGAGCAGTGAACACTACTTGCCGCCGCCTGCCGTCTCTTCGCCGCTGCGGGTCAGATAGTAGGCGCCCAGGATCGGCAGGAAGGTGATCAGGACGACGAACATGGCCACCACGTTGGTGACCGGTCGCTGGCGCGGACGCACCAACTCCTCCAGCATCCAGATCGGCAGGGTCTGCTGCTGCCCGGCGGTAAAGGTGGTGACGATCACCTCGTCGAAGCTGAGCGCGAAGGCCAGCATGCCGCCGGCCAGCAGGGCCGTGCCGATGTTGGGCAGAATGACGAAGCGAAAGGTCTGAAAGCCGTTCGCACCCAGGTCGGCCGAGGCCTCCAGCAGGCTTGCCGAGGTGCGCCGGAAGCGAGCAACGGCATTGTTGTAGACCACGACGACACAGAAGGTCGCGTGCCCCAGCACGATGGTGAAGGTGCTGAAGGGGATGTCCATGATCGAGAAGGCGGAGCGCAGCGAGATGCCGGTGATGATCCCCGGTAGCGCGATCGGCAGGATCACCAGGAGGGAGATCGCCTCGCGACCGAAGAAGCGCGAGCGGCTGACCGCCGCCGCACAGAGCGTCCCCAGGATGAGGGCGATCACCGTCGACAGCGCGGCGACCCGCAAAGAGAGGCCCATCGCCTCCCAGACGTCGGGCCGGCCAAGGGTGACGGCAAACCACTTGGTGGTCAGCCCCGGCGGCGGGAAGACATAGCTCTTTTCCTCCGTGGTGAAGGCATAGAGGAAGATCAGCAGGATCGGCAGGTGCAGGAAGGCGAGCCCCGCGCCCGCTGCCAGCTTCAGCGCCAAGGGCGCCCGCTCGCGTCGCTGGCTAGAGCGCATCGAAGGCCCCCTGCTTCTTCGCCACCCAGAGGTAGAGCATCATGATGACGATCGGCACCACGGCGAAGGCGGCCGCCAAGGGGATGTTTCCGGCCGTGCCCTGATAGGCGTAGACCGCCTGGCCGATGAAGAGCCGCGAGGAGCCGATCACCTGGGGAATGATGTAGTCGCCCAGAGTCAGCGAGAAGGTGAAGATCGAGCCGGCGACGATCCCCGGCAAGGCCAGGGGCAAGATCACATGGCGGAAGGTCTGGCCGCGCCCGGCACCCAGGTCGCCCGAGGCCTCCAGCAGGCTCCCCGGCACCCGCTCGAGTGCGGCCTGGGTCGGCAGGATCATGAAGGGCGACCAGACATAGACGAAGACGATGAAGGTGCCGATGTAGCTGACCGAGAGCGAGGTACCGCCCAGCACCGGAATGCCCAGCAAGGCGTCCAGGATGAAGCCCAGCCCCAGCCCCTCGACCACCCAAGAGACGATGCCCTCTTTGGCCAGGATCATCTTCCAGGCATAGATCTTGACCAGATAGCTGGACCAGAGCGGCAGCATGACCGCCAGATAGAACAGTGCCTTCCAGCGCCCTCGGGCATAGCGGGCGGCATAATAGGCAATCGGGAAGGACAGCACGGCAGAGGCCAGGGTCACGCAGGCCGCCATCACCACCGTGCGCACGATGATGTCGAAGTTGGAAGGCCGCAGCAGCTCGCCGTAGGTCTTGAGGGTCAGCTCGTACTGGATCAGCCCGCTGAACTCGTCGATCGAGAAGAAGCTCTGCGCCAGCAAGGCGAAGAGCGAGCCGATGTAGATGATGCCCAGCCACAGCAGCGGCGGGATCAGCAGCAGGGTCAGCAGCACCGGCGGGCGCCGCCAGAAGAGGTCCGACAGCCGCTCCAGGGGTCCCGCTGCAAGCAGTGGCCTGGCGGTCATTCCTCCTCCGCCAAGAGATGAAGCGCGTCCGGCGACCAGTCCAGTTGCACCTCGCTGCCCGGCTCCGGCGCGCCGGCTTCGGCGGCCACCAGGGCTGCGAGCGCAAAGCCCTCCAGCTCGACCGTGACCCGGCTGGCCGCACCCAGGTAACGACGCGCAGTGACCCGGCCGGTCCGGCTGCCGCTGCCGAGGCGCACCGCCTCCGGCCGCAGGCTCGCCCAACGGGCTTCGCCGACCAGCTTTTCCGTCAGCGCCGGCGGCAGCAGGTTGGAAGAGCCCACGAAGTCGGCGACGAAACGCGTGCGCGGCCGGGCGTAGATCTCCTCCGGCGTGCCGACCTGGATGATCTGCCCCTCGTTGAAGACGGCGACCCGGTCGGCCATCGACAAGGCTTCGCCCTGGTCGTGGGTGACGAAGACGAAGGTGACGCCCAAAGAACGCTGCAGGGCCTTCAACTCGTCCTGCATCTGCTCGCGCAGTTTCAGGTCCAAGGCCCCCAAGGGCTCGTCCAGCAAGAGCACACGTGGCCGATTGACCAAGGCGCGCGCCAGGGCCACGCGCTGACGCTGGCCGCCGGAGAGCTGCGCCGGCTTGCGCGCGGCAAAGCCGGCAAGCTTCACCATCTCCAGCGCCGCCTGGGCCTTGCCGTGGCGTTCGCTCTTGCCCACCCCCTTGACCATCAGGCCGTAGGCGACATTGTCCAGGACATTCATGTGCGGGAAGAGCGCATAGTCCTGAAAGACCGTGTTGACGCTGCGCTGGTTGGGCGGCACGCCCTCCGCCGTCTGGCCGAAGATCTCGATGTGTCCGGCCGTTGGCTGATCGAAGCCGGCGATCAAGCGCAGACAGGTGGTCTTGCCGGAGCCCGAGGGGCCCAGCATGGCGAAGAACTCGCCTTCCCTGACGGCAAGGTCGACCGCATCGACAGCCCGCACCTCACCGAAGTGGCGCGAAACGCCCTTGAACATCACGGCGAGCGACATGCCGTTCCTCTTTCGTAAAGACGGTCGGCCGACATGCCTTGCCGGCCGACCGATCGTGGCACGTTCGTCCTTTGGCCTTAACGGCCGCCGATCACGCCGATGTAGTCGGAGACCCAGCGATAATAGGGCACGCACGCGTCCTGGCTGGCGCAGCGCGAGACCGGGGTCTGCCAGAACCTGATCTTCTCGAAATCGTCGAAGCCGTTCGTGGTGCAGCCTTCCGCCGTCTGCATGCCGCGCCCGTCGGTGCAGGCCGCCGGGACCGAGGGATTGGCGCCGAACCAGACCGAAAGGTCGCTCTGCAGCGGCGAAGAAAGGCTGTGCTCGAACCAGAGGTAGGCACAGTTGGGGTTCTCCGCTTCGCTATGCAGCATCAGGGTGTCGGCCCAGCCGGTCGCCCCTTCGACCGGGATGGTCGAGGCGATGGGCTGCTTGTCGCCCTTCAGCAGATTGACCTGGAAGGGCCAGGAGCCCGAGGCGACCACGCCCTCGTTCTTGAAGTCGTCGATCTGGATGAAGGCATCGTGCCAATAGCGGCTGACCAGTTTGCGCTGCTGGCGCAGCAGGTTGAGCGCCGCCTCGTACTGCTCCTGGTTCAGCTCATAGGGGCTCTGGATGCCCAGCTCCGGCTTGTGGTGCATCAGATAGAGCGCGGCGTCGGCCACATGGATCGGGCCATCGTAGGCCTGCACCCGACCGGCATTGGGCTGGCCGTCCGGCAGATCCATCGGCTCGAAGACCACGGCCCAGGAGGTCGGCGCCTCCGGGAAGGCCTCGGTGTTGTACATCAGCACGTTCGGGCCCCACATGTAGGGCACGCCGTAGTGCACCCCGTCGACCGTGTGCCAGGGCGCGGACTTCAGACGATCGTCGACGCTGTTCCAAGAGGGCACCAGCTCGACATTGACCGGCTGCACCCGCTTGCCGGCGATCAGGCGCAGAGAGGCATCCCCGGACGCCGTCACCAGGTCGAAGCCGCCCTCGTTCATCAGCGCCACCATCTCGTCCGAGGTGTTGGCGGTTTTGACCTGCACCTTGCAGCCCGTGTTCTCCTCGAAGCTGGTGACCCAGTCGAAATCCGGGCTGGTCTCGCCGCGCTCGATGTAGCCGGGCCAGGCGACGATGCTGACCTGCCCCTCGGGCTCTCCCACTTCGGTTAGTTGCGCCTGCGCCGGCAGCGCCAAAGCCAAAGCGGCCGCGCAGCCCGTTAAGATTGCTTTCATCTTGCTATCTTCTCCCCTTGTCGGATGGCTGTCCCTGTTCAAGACAAGGGAACCTAGCCTAAAGCCGGCCGGGGTCAAAACCTCTCGCTTGGGGATCGCCACACGCTCCGGTGCCTGGCGCTCCTAGAGCCGAGCCGCCGAACGAAATTCCTCGCCAACGATCACCGTGAGTGCGCCGTGCTGCACCTCGACGACTAGGGGGGTGGTGGCGATCAGATCGCCATCCACGCTGACACGCTTGGCTCGCTTGGTCTTGATCTCGATGCGCTTGCCTTCGAACCAGCGCACGCCCTCCCAGAGGTCGTGGGCGCCCAGCTTGGTCGAGAGGGCCATGACCAGCAGCTTGCCCAGCGGCTGCGGTTCGATCGCATAGACCCGCAAGGCGCCGTCATCGATGCGGGCCGACGGCGAGACCTCGACACCGCCGCCGTGGTAGCGGCCATTGGCGACACCGACCTGGATTGAGCGCAGGCTGTTCGCCGTGCCATCGCAGTCGATCTCGACCGAGAACTGCCGGCGCGCCTTGAGGACGTCGAAGAGGGCGAGCGCATAGCTGAGGCCGCCCCAGCGCCGCTTGCGCTCCTTGGTCAGGTTCTCCGCCACCGCCTCGCTCAGGCCGATGCTGGCGACATTGAGGAAACAGTTTCCATTGATGGTGCTGAGATCGACGGCGGCCGTCCGCCGCGGCAGGATCGTTCGCGCTGCAGCCGCAACATCGAAGCCAAGGCCCAGTGTCCGGGCAAAATCGTTGGCGGTGCCCAAGGGTATGACCCCCAGCGGCACCTCCAGCTTCGCCGCCAGGCCGGCGACTTGCCGTACGGTCCCGTCGCCGCCGGCGGCGATCAGCAGATCAAAAACCTCCCCGCGCTCAGCGATCTCGTCCATGACCTTGCCGAGATCGCGCGAGGCCCGCAGATCGACATCCCAACCCGCCGCCTCGAAGACCTCCAGCGCAAGCGAAAGATCCGGCCGCTCGCTCAGCTTGCCGGACGACACCAGGACCAGGGCACGTACGCCAGCAGCCTCTTCAGCCTGGGCCTTGCTCTCCTCCTGCATTGCCGGACCTCCGCTCCTGGAACACCAGCCGCGCCACGCTTGCGACCCCTTGTTTCTTAGCCTGCGCCAAGCGCGCCGTCGATAGAGCACGGCAGCCCTGTCGTTGCTTAAGCACGATCAAGACCCAGCCTGTGTCGGGGAGCCGCGCCACCCTTGACCGGCGCCGCCCGGGTCAATAGGTCTAGCCCCGAAGCGGCGCCAAGCGCGCCGATCTCTGGTCGGGCCCGTAGCTCAGTTGGTAGAGCAGCTGACTTTTAATCAGCGGGTCACAGGTTCGAATCCTGTCGGGCTCACCAAAGATTTCAATAACTTAGCAAACACTACGACCTCTACCATCGCCGCCAGGTAAGCAGTAGGTAAGCACCAGCGTCGGGATTTTCCTTGCTCGGCACGTGTGGCGCACGCCATCCTCAGTTTAGGGAGGAGACCATGGGACACGTGCGTCTCGGCGTCCTGCCAAAGTCCCGCAAGTGGACACAGGTGGTGGCGCTGCTGGAAGGGGGAGCAGCCCTCCCCGATGTCGCCGGCGCTTCGGCGGAAGCCGCCGAGAGGGCGCTGCAGCAGGCCGCGGACGATCCTCTGCTCGGTCATGCCGTCTGGCTGCTCGCCGCCCTGCCGCTGGCAGCCCGTGCCCCCGGGTGGACCGAGAGGCTGCGCGAGCTGGGCCTCGAGACCGATGGACCCCCATCGCTTTTCGAACTGACCGCCGCTCTGTCGGCCACGCTCGATAAGAAAGCCATCGAGTTAGGCGGACGCACTGATCTCGGCGAGATGGCACAGATGGCGCTGGTCGAGAGCCTAGTGCAGACGATCGAACCCCAGCTCCCTTCGCTCTTCACGCCCGATCCTGCCGAGGTTAGAACCGCGCTCGGACGCCTCTCCGGTGGAGAGCGCTTCGGTGCGCTCGCCCGTACGTTCTTCAGCCGCCTTACTAACCGCAGCCTCAATTACTACCTCAGCCGTGAACTGGCGAACCATATCGGCGCTGACCGGCGTTTCACTACCGATCAAGAGCGACGGCAGTTCGATCAATCCCTGGCGCTGCATTGCCAAGAATCGGCCCGCATCGTCGAAGCCTTCGCCGGCGGCTGGTACGGCAAGACGGTCTGGCAGCAGGACGAGCTGACGCCTGAATCCACTCAGCGCTTCGCCCGCTACTCCTTCAAGAAGATCCGCGATGAGCTCCGGCGGCGACGGGATCAGGGCTAAGCACCGCATCCGCTGCGGTGGTCCGGTCGAAGCGCCCGACGGGAGCCTCGTCTTCGAGATCGACGGCAGGCCGCACCGGGCCAGGCTTCGGATCGAGCAGCTCTATCAAAGGCTGGTCGCCGGGATCTCCGACCGAGCCCTCGATCTCCTGGAAATCGCGGCCTACGTATATGCCGCCGACTCCGCCCTCCCGCGCGGTGGTCTCAGCGACCCTGGCCTGGGCGCCCGCTGGCGCCGGCACCTTCGGTTCGAGATCCCGGTCAGAGATGCGGTGCATTGGAGACGGCCGGGCGTACTCGGTCCCCTGACCGAAACCCTGGGACTGCTGTCGGACGATCTCTACAGCTTCTCCTTTCTTGAGCAGGAGCGCCCGCCGGCATCCGGGGACTACTTCGACTTCGGCCAGGACGAGGGCTTCATGCCGGATCAGGTTCTGCTCTTCTCCGGCGGCCTCGACTCTCTCGCCGGTGCGCTGGACGAGGTCGTGAACCGGAAGGGTCGCGTCGTACTGGTGAGCCACCAGTCCGCCACCAAACTGCAGAAGGTGCAGCGAGATCTGGCGGATGGTCTTCGAAACAAGGCGGGCAAGGACAGGATCTTCCACGTACCGGTCACCATGCACCTGCTAGACCGCGGCAACCGCGAGAGCACGCATCGGAGCAGATCCTTCTTCTTCGCTGCTCTTTCCGCGACTGTGGCCAGAGCCTTCGGCCAAAATCGGGTGCGGTTCCACGAGAACGGCATCGTCAGCATGAACCTGCCGATCTCCGGTCAGGTGATGGGCGCGCGTGCCACTCGCTCCACCCATCCGCAGGTGCTGGCCGGGCTCTCGGCACTGCTCACGGCGCTCTTCGAGGAGGACTTCCACGTTGATAATCCCTTTGTCTGGAAGACCAAAACGGAGATCCTAGCCGTGATCCAACACCTTGGGGCAAAGGATCTCATCCCTCGGACTCGGAGCTGCGGTGAAGTCCGCCAGAGCACGACCATGCACCCGCATTGCGGTCTCTGCTCTCAATGCATCGACCGCCGCTTTGGCGCCCTGGCGGCCGGGCTTGAGGACTCAGACCCCCTCGCGGGTTACTCGGTCGATCCCCTGTCGGGGCCGCGGGTCAAAGGTCCGGACCGCGAGATGGCACTGGGTTACGTGAACAACGCCCGTCGCTTCGCCAGCATGTCGCCGACGAACTTCACGACGGCATTCGGGGAGATCCAGCGTGTGATAGGTTTCCTCGACGAGCCGGCGCATGCGGCCGTCGAGCGTACCTTCCGGCTCCATCAGCGCCACGGACAGGCGGTGACGGAAGTTCTTAACAAGGAATTCGCGCTGATTTCCTCCGGCGGCGGTGGAGGCCGCCATCATCCGGACAGCCTTGTGATGCTAGCTGGACAGGCGCTCTTCAGAATGACCCCGGCGTCGGTGTCAGTTCCGATTGCCGCCAAACCGAACGAAACCTGGCAACTCGTTCTCGATGGTCCGGTGGTTTGCATCAAGGGCCTTGGTGCCGTCAGAGGCGCCGAGGCCCGGCTCCTGACCGCACTAGCCGAGCTGCACCTGGAAGCGATCGGTCAGGGCAAGGCGCCAGAAGACCACCCCGCCCTGGCGGCCGGAGTCCTTGCAGATCGGTGGGACGTCAATGAAGAGACTGTGCGCCAGCAGATTCGCCGACTGCGAAAGACACTCGAGAAGCGCGCACTGGAGGCCGGACTGGACCAACCGGGCAAGGACGACATCGTCGAGAACATCCCATGGCAGGGATACCGTCTGAACCCCGACCGGGTGCAGGTCAGACGCACAGCGTCCAGCAGCGACTAATCAAGCCGTGCAGGCCCGCCGGAAGACTTCCCCTTGCTGATGTCACGGACCCCGGCGCACTGCTGGACCATCCGAGAGGAAGGTGTACGGAGGTGAATGACGCAACTGAGAAAACCCATCGCCGAGATCTTCAGCCAGGCCGGACTATAACAGCCGGAGATCAACGCGATCGTCGAGACCCATTCCTGGCATGGCTATCGCCTCAACCCGGATAGCGTCCTGGTCGTCCTGGAGGGCAGCAAGACCGCCTAACATCCTTCCGGACCACACCATTTTGCGAAACGGATCTACCCGCCGGACTCCGGCCCACGCAGCTCCTTCAGCTTGAAGAGCATGCCCAGGGTGCGTTCCAGCTTGCGGTCCAGGTGCGTCTCGTAACGGCTGAGCTTCTCCAGGCGGTCCGGGTTCAGCGCCTGGCCATGGGCCTGCTCGCGGATCAGCGGCCGCTCCGCCAGCTCGCGACGGCGGTCCTCGTACCAGGGCAGCACCGACTGCTCCAGGAAGTGGCGCAGGCCCGGGGGATCGGGCCGGACAGCGACGTCTTCGTCTTCACCATCCCCGGCGCCTTCCAACTCATTCTCCCACCAGTCGCGGGTGTCTTGCTGCAGAGCATCCAGCGCCGCCGAGTAGGCTTCCGCCTCGCCATCGTCCAGAATCGCCAGGGCGCGGCGGGTCATGGCCTCGTCCTCCTCCAGCTCGGAGAATTCCTGCGCGGTGTCGTCCGGGGTCGCCTGAACGGCGTCGACCACGCGCTCGCCGTCTCCAGCAGAGCGCCGGTGTGCCAGGGCCGACCTGGCCGTCTCCTCGTAGGAGCTGAAAGTCCCCGCCAGTCCGCGCCGAAAGGCTGCCGCCTCCGCCATCCGCAGGCGCCGCTTCCGCCAGAGGATACCGGCCAGTTCCTCGACCAGGTGCTCCTCAGTCGGTCCCAGCGGCGCGTGCTCGGCGAGCAGCGCGTTATGCAGGGCGGCATAGGCCACGCCGTCCTCCCAGGGCAACACGGTGTAGCGCGAGAGCAGGCCGTGCTTTACCGCGTTGAAACGAGTTAGCTCGGTGCCACCGGCCGCGGCCGGCAGGATGGTCTTACTGTCCGACATGGCTCAGAACTCCTCTCGTTTCAGCCGCTGGTGGAGCCACAGGCAGCGGCTGCCGAAGGCGGCCTCCACCTGGTCTTCGGTCTGCAGGATCTCGTCGATCAGGCGGTCGTAGGTGCGCCGCCACATTCCCTTTGGTCGCCGCGGCAAGGGCGCGTCGAAGCCGGCCTCACCGCCCAGGCGCCGGCGGAGCCGGTCCGCCTGGCGCTGCGCCCGATCAAGACGATCCTCGCGCTGGCTGCCATAGGTCAGGCGGTAACAGTGGCGGCAGAGGTGATAGCGGCCAGCCGCGTAGAGCTTCACCACCCGGCGGTCACAGGCATTGCCGTCCACCAGGCCGGGACAGCGGAAGTAGGGGCGGCTACCGCCGAAGCGGCAGGGCAGTCGCTCGATCGGCACAGTCTCACGCACGGGCTGCCAAGCGTCGTCACCGATCCGCCAGGAATAGGCCAGGCTCAGGCCCTCGGTCCCAGCCTTCAGCTGGATCGAGGCCACGACCTCCCCGTCCCTTGTCCACTGCCACAGACCCTGCCAGCCGGGCTGCAGGCAGCCCTCGCGGTGCAACCGGCTCACGTCCAGCGCACGGCAGTCCTCTACCGTCATGCACCCGAAGCCCGCACGTCGGCCGGATCCGATACCGCCCATCATGCCTCTCCGTTTTTACCGAAATCGTTTGAGGATTCCGTTGGTCCAGCTATCCCAATTTTCGCCAGCGCGGTGACCGCTGCGGCCTGGCGCCGGTCGTGCGGAGCGTCGGATGGATGCCGCAGCAGCCACTCCTCCAGCGTATCGGTAAAGGCCGCAGCCTCCGCTGCCTGCCGATCGAGGCCGCCGTCGAACTCGCGGATTCCGGCCCGCTCGTCGAAGAAGTTCCGCCAATCCTCCGCATCCCAATCCGGACCTGGACGCAGGAGTGACAGCAGCTGGGCCTTTTGCTGCACCAGGTGATGGAGAACGTCGGCCGGCGGTTCGCGCTCCGCCTCCAGCAGCAGGTCGTCTCCCTCGACCTCGACCCGGACACCGTGCTCCAGAGCGAGGCGAAGGGCTGCGGCCGCGCTCATATCAACGTACTCCATGCGGGCTGCGCGGTCTCCGCAGGTGCCGTGTCAGGAGTTCCATCGGCCCGGGGTAGCGCCGGATCGGCCGCTGTGCCTGGGGCCGTGCCGCCCTCGGATCCGGCGTCGGCATAGGGGGCATAGGGGGTATCGGCGCTGTGGGAGTGCGCAGCCGGCTGGTTAGCGGCCCCATGCCCCCTATGCCCCCTATGCCCCTCGGCCCCGTCGGTCTTCTCCAGCGCGTAGGTGGCTGCGCCCCACTTTCCGGCCGCCAACTGCCGTGTCAGGAGGAATCCAGCAATCCGCGTGCCCGCCATCTGCTCGAGCTTCGCGGCGACGAACTGGCGGCCCCGGCCCTGCGGGTCGACCAGCTGCACCACCTCCTCGGCCAGGCCGCGGATAGGAACGGCGTGGTCCGCATGGCACGCCCACCAGCGCTGGAAGATCTCCGCGGTGGCCTGGCGCTGGTTGTCCCGCTCCTTGGCCTCGCCGACACGCTCGGCCGGATCCCTGCATCCCAGCACCAGCAGCGGGTCCCGGACCCAGCGGCACCACTGCTCGAAGCTGCCGAGCGCCCGGCCGGCGGGAAGCGCCTGGTGCTGGCGTCCCCAGCGCCAGATCGTCAGCGCGGCGGCCAGCAGCTCCGCGCGCTTCGCCGTCACGACGGCCTTCGCGTCGGTCCTGAAGCGGCGTGCCTCCGGGTCCTCGGTCCGCGGGTCGAGTTCCACGGCGATGAAACGACGCGCCAGGTCCTCGGAGACCCTGAGCCCGTTGCCGGTCAGGATGACCAGCGCCGAGGCGTTCAGCGGCACCATCTGCGACCTGCCCAGGATCCGGACCCGCGCTGGTCGCTCGGTGATCGCGCTGGCCAGCAGGTCGGACCGGAAGGCTCGGTTGTTCAGGTTGTCGAGGAAGAGGACGGGACTGCCCTCGATCAGCTCGGCGGCGATGCGCTTCTCCAGCTCCTCATTGCCAGTTCCGCCCGTCACCGCATGGGGTTCTCGGCCGTAGGCGATGATGGAGATGCAGCGTGCCAGCAGCCCCTTGCCGGCTCCGGCACCGGACAGCGGGGCCGCATGCAGCAGGATCCCGGGCGCCAGGTGAAGGCTCGGCCGGCAGACGGCGGTCAAGATGGCAGCGAGGAAACCAGATTCATCGTAGCCGGGCGGCCGACTGAGGTCGACCACAAGACCGTCCTCGTCGGGAACGAAACCGGTCTCGGCGTCCGCGAAGCAGAAGGTCCAGAAAGCCCTGCGCAGCGTCAAAAAAGCAATGCGCGCGTCATCGAACGTCGGCTGTTCAGGAACCAGACCGGTCAGGTCCGGCAGATTCTCGCACCACATCCCGGTCGCGTTGCTGTAGCCCGCCTCAAGCTGGATGCTACCGTCGTCCGCTAGGATCGGCGCCGAGGCGATTCCGTTGAGCGGCGGAAGCTGCCAGGCCCCATGCCAATCAAGATAGGTGACCGCAACGTGGCGCGGCAGACGAACGTCCCTCTCATCGATCGAACCGTCGTGCCTGACCTTACGCGCATACGGTCGACACACCCTGTGGGCCATCATCACCAGGATCTCGGGCGTCACCACCTGGGCGACCATGCCGCCCAGGAACTGATCGCGCGCAAGGCGGACCGGCACACCGCGGTCGTAGAGACCGTCCGCTGCGGCAAGGACATCCCGCAAGGCGGCGACAGTGGTGTCCGGATCGGCTGGCTCGATGCGGAGACGAGGTTTGCGGGGA
Source organism: Kiloniellales bacterium (assembly GCA_040219175.1). Taxonomy (GTDB): domain Bacteria; phylum Pseudomonadota; class Alphaproteobacteria; order Kiloniellales; family JACOMY01; genus JACOMY01. Next base: position 7,305 of record JAVJSY010000031.1, on the reverse strand, counting down.
GCATCCTCATCCTCGATCGGATCGTCCACCACTTCGGCGGAATCGATGATGTCCCGAATCTTGCCTTCCTTGTCCTTCGTCACGAAACCGTTCCCTTTCACTATCGTTCACGGCCCTCGAGCAGATCCGCGAAATCGAGGCCCAGGGGCGGCCGAGCAATGCGCACATGCCTCCCCTCCCTTCGCCAGCGCGTTGCACAGCCCCGAGCAGCGGCTTCCCCTGGCAGATCGCCATCGGCCAAGACGATCACCTTCTCGATCGCCGGCGGCAGTTCGAGGCTGCCTAGACCAGGAGCGGACATCGCCGCCCAGGCGGGCTTGCCGCTCGCTTGCATGGCCGCCAGACAGGTCTCGACCCCCTCGCCCACCAGCAGTTCCTTCTCAGGATCGGCCAAGCGGACGGCGCCGCCAGCGCAGGGACCGAGCATCATCCGCTGCGGATCCACGGGTGCCTTCCCCCTGCCATCCCGCGCCAAGAAGCTGCGGTGGACTGCCTGAGGCTTCCCGGTCACTCCGTTCGTCACCAGCGCGACCATGCCGGGCCATCGGCCGCCAGAGGGGTGCTTCAGGTCGGTGTGAAAGCGAAGCGACGCTGGCAGATTCAAGGTGATGCCCCGCCAGTGAAGATAGACCTCGAGGACGGTCGCCCTCGGCGGCAAGGTCCTCTCCCAGAGGCGCAGAGCCGACGCGCTGCGATCCTTGTTCTTGTCCTCCGGTCGGTCCGGACGACGCCGGATCAGCCAGGGCGACCGCGCCCCATTCTTCATGGGCCAGAGGCCTTTCGCGCGGAGGGCGGCAATCACCTGCTCCTGGCTGCAACCTGCATGGCAGCGCACCAGAACGGCACCACCCTCGGCGTCGCGAACCGCCAGGCTCGGACTGCGGTCGGGATGGGCTGGGCAGAGACACATCCAGCTGGCGCCCGATTTCCGGCCGTTGAGGGTGAGAGCCAGGTTCTCAGCGCTCATGGACATGACCAGCACCTATGGAACCTCGGTGTCTCCGACATGATTGCTGAGGGCACGAAAGCGATATGCTGCCCTGGCCGGTGATGCAGAGGGGCGAACACGTCCTGCCGCTCACGAATTCCGGTCGTTCGCCATAGGCGGCAACGGACCGGTGGTGTTGCGGTGCAGGCACCCAGCCTCGTAGGCCTCAACGTCCTGAAGGCGGTAGACAACCCTGCCGCCGATCTTGAGATACCGCGGCCCACAACCACGCCAACGCCACTGCTCCAAGGTGCGCGGGGAGAGATTCCAGCGCTTGGCGAGCTTGCTCTGACTCAGGTGGTCCATGGATTTCGTCCTCCAACGCTTCGCTGACGCACGCCCAGTCGCGCGTCTTTTCTGCTCTGTAAGATGCGCTGCGAACGGACCGATGTCTGTGGACAGCCCTGCAGAAAGTCGTGACATCGACGGCAGCTAAGCCATTGAATCATATGAACCTCGTTCTGATAGTCGTGACATCGGGGGGAAATTGCGTGACATGGTCGACTGAATGTACGATTTCGTGTGGATCAATTATGGTCTGCAAGCCGGGGGAGAGGGGACCACCGTGGCGCCGAGAATCTACACACCGACCAAGGAGCCAGCCGACTGGCGGCAGCTCCTGGCAAATCCCGAAAAGCATTGGCGCGAAGGCTTTTCTGCTTGTTGCGCGGCTGACAGCTGGGAGGAGGCTGGGGGCCTGCCCCAGTCGATTCTCCGGCTTCTGGGCGGCGAGGCCGAGCTCCTGCTGGCCCTACCGGAGCACAAGGTACCGCTACCCGGTGGTGGACATCCTAGCCAGTGCGATGTCTTCGCCCTGGTCCGTCGAGGCGAGCGCACACTGTCTCTAGCCATCGAAGCCAAGGTGGCGGAGTCCTTCGGTGAGAGCCTTGGCCGGTGGCGGTCGAAGACATCACCCGGCAAGGAGGTTCGTCTCGCCGCCATCTGCGACTACCTCGGTCTCGATCGAGAACCCCCACCAAGTATTCGCTACCAGCTGTTGCACCGCACCGCGGCAGCCGTCGTCGAGGCCAAGCGCTTCAAGACAGACGAGGCCGCCATGGTCGTGCAGTCATTCTCTGAGATCGACCGAGGGTTTGCCGACTTTCAAGCCTTCTGCCGCCTGTTCGGCCATGACCCAGCACCCGGTCAGCAAGTCGACCACCGGCTACCGGACGGCCGCCACCTGCTGCTTGGCTGGGCCAGCGAGGCGGCGGTGGGCGAGAGAAGTTGAAGAAAGCGCAGATGTGGGAAGATCGAAGTGAGTATCCAGCCTAAATATTTCGAAGCCGTTCGCCAAAGGGCAGCGATGCGGTGGGATCAGCTCGAGCAAGACCCGGAACTGGCAGGGCCCTGGCATCAGCTGTTCAAGCAGGTTCAGAGCCCAAGACACATTCTCTCTGAGCTCCTGCAAAACGCCGACGATGCAGGAGCGACTGAGGCGACCGTTCGAATCCAAGATGACGTATTCATCTTCGAACACAACGGTGAAGACTTTCTTGAGGAACATTTTCTCTCTATCTGCCGTTTCGGATTCTCGAACAAGCGAGCTCTACACACGATTGGATTCCGCGGGATCGGCTTCAAAAGCACGTTCAGCTTGGGCCACCAGGTCGAACTCTTTACACCCTCTCTCTCAGTGGCTTTCCATCGAAATCGCTTTACCGAGCCCAGGTGGATACCGCAGCGCTTCCCCGCTGATGGCTGGACCCGGGTACGGGTGGAAATCGCTGATCAGTACCGTCAGCGCGAGGTTGAAAAGAACCTTGAAGAGTGGTTGAGGAGCCCCGTTTCGTTCCTCTTCTTCAGGAACATCCGCTTCATGCGAATTGGTGATCAGGAGGTCCACTGGCGTAACCTCGGGGCCGGGCCGATCCAAGACAGCGAGTGGATGAGCCTCGACGAGACCACCGACTCTTCCTTCCTATTGATCCGGTCGGATCCAGAGGCGTTCCCCGCAGATGCCCTGGCCGAGATCCGAGACGAGCGCATGTTGGGGACCGAGGAGGAAACCGAGTTCCCTCCTAGCAGGGTGGAGATCGTCCTGGGAGCAAAGGGACGACTCTACGTGGTGCTTCCAACAGGGGTCGAAACGACGCTGCCATTCGCCTGCAATGCACCCTTCATCCAGGATCCGGCGCGGCTCAAGATCAAGGATCCGGAAACATCCCCGACCAACCGCTGGCTTCTCAAACGTGCCGGCAGCCTGGCAGCCTCGGCCATGCTCCGTTGGCTCGGCCAGACCGAGATCTCGCTGGACGAACGCGCGCGCGCCTACGGTTTGCTTCCTGCTGTCGACCGGGACGACAGCTCCTTGGAGCGCGCCTGCGGTGTGATCGTGGAGGGAGCCTTCGCCGAAGGCATCGATGGAGAAGCGTTTCTGCTCACCGAAGACGGGCGTGTCGTCAAAGAAAAGCAGAGCATCATCATTCCGAGGCCCATCCTCGCCGTCTGGCCTCCAGACCAAGCAGCAACCCTGCTTGACGAGGCTCAACGGCCGGTTCTGTGCCAGAAATTGGATCCTGGACATCTCTTAAAGCTCTTGCGCTGGGATGTCGTCGACGAGGTCGACAACAACGAGATACTTGCCGCCCTCCAACAGAGGCATCTTCCCAGGCCGGAAACCTGGGGTCGGCTCTTCCAGCTTTGGGTCTACATCGCTGCCGAAGTCACTGGCTATGGCGGGAGAGCAGATGCCACAGCTCTCAACATTGTACCCGTCCAGGGCAAGGACACTCTGCATGCCGCGCAAGAGGTCGTGCGTCTGGGCGAAAAGAAACTCCTCCAGTCGGAGGCGGACTGGGAGTTCCTGGCCACGCACCTGATCGTTCTCAACCAGAATTGGCCCCGCTTCCTGGCCGACCAGAGGCGTGCGGCCTCGGAGAACGCAAACCTTGGAATCGAAGAAGACGTGGAGGCCGTGTTTGCAGTGCTGGAGGAGACCGGCCTCGACGACACAAGCGATGTCAGCAAGGTCATGGGCCAGGTTGCAGTAGCGTTTTTTGCTGAAGATAACACAACCCTTGCGCACTGTGTCCAGCTCGCGCAAATCGCAGCAAAAATTGGCGCAAAGATAGATCAGGCATTTCGCTTCGCCACTCAGGACCGCACATTTAGATCCATTGATGACGGGGTCCTTTTCGATGAGGATGGCGAGTTAGAGGAACTGCTACCTGAAAGAAAGAGAAACTCCCTGCTAATCCATCATGATTATACCGCTGCCTTTTCCTCATGTTCACGCGAAGACTGGACCCAATGGGTTTCATCGGGGAAATCCGGGCTGAACACCTTTGTTCCCATGGTTCAAACGCGATCTTTCTCCGGTCGCAGGGGTGGCCTCGACGCAGAACTCGCAAAACGCTCTTTTGTTAAAGACATAAACTCCAATTATGTGGATCCCCATTTTTATATATATGATTGGGACTTCGATGACGACCTGCTCTATTACTGGAATACTAAACATGAAGAAGACCCCTATATATGGAGCAAGATCACTGCCAGAATTCTCAATGGCAGGGACGGTCTTTGGTCTCCGATGCTGTCGGCAAAAGTCGTTCAGAAGGCGTCGAACGGACAAATGAGCACGGTTGTCCGTCGTGGTCTGAGACCTAAGTGGGCCTTAAGGCTACAGGAGATGCCTTGCCTGCCCGATACGCTGGGTGCCCTCCACAAGCCCGTCGACCTGCTGAGACGCACGTCCGAAACCGAGGCGCTGCTTGGCGTGGAGCCCTTCGTCGCCGGGCATCTGGACAATGAGTCCACGCGAGCGCTGCTCGATCTGCTTGGCGTTCGAAGCAGCCCAACGGGATCGGACGGCATTCTGAACAGGTTAAGGGCGCTGGCACAGGCAGAGAAGCCTCCAGCCTACGAACTGGACAAGTGGTACCACCGCCTCGACCAGATGGTCGCTTCCGCATCGACTGACGACTTCCAAACGATCAAGCACGCTCTTCGGACGGAAAAGCTAATCCTGACCGAGGATGGGGGCTGGGCTTCGGCAGCGGGCGTGTTTCTCAGCACAGATGATCTTGACGTACCGGATGCAGCAATCGTGCGGGAAGCGGTCAGCGACCTGACGCTATGGCGAAAGATCGGTGTGCCAGAGAGGCCGTCTGCCGATCTGGCAATCGAGTGGCTTACGACCCTGCCGTCCGGGTCTATCCTCCCGCAGGACGATGCGCGGCGCGTGCGATCGCTTCTCGCCCGTCACCCGCTTCGTATCTGGGAGGAGTGCGGGCACTGGCTCAACCTCGCCGGCGAATGGGCGTCGGTCGAAACCCTTGATTATGCGCTGACCATGCAGTCGCTGGTGCCCTATCGAAACCTCCACCAGTGGGTCAAGCAGAAGACCGCCGATCTGCAACGGGTTTCGGACGAGACCTCAGGCAACCCGCCATTTTCAAGTCTGCCACTGCTCGCGACGCAGATAGAAGAGCGATTCGAAGATAACCCGCTCTTGTCCGGACACCCGACCAGCAAGGGCTGGTTGCGGACCCTGGGCACCGAAATGACCCGAGTCGAGTTCGACAGCGACGACGAGACCGCACGCGTACGAGAGCTGGGAAAGCGCCTTGCCGAAACCGAGTGGCTTGAAACACCAGAGCTCAAGTTCACCCCCTACATCGACGGCACACCTGCCGGAACGGCACGTGCGGGCGATGTCCTCTGGCTCGGTACAAGTCTCTACGTGCAACGCCTCTCCAAGGCAAAGCTGGCCAAGCGCGTCCCGGAGGAAATCGGCAAGGACTTCGCGCGCAGGGACATCAAAGCAGCCCTGGACTATGGATACGAACGATCCGTCGACGATGTGCAAGACTATCTCGAGGAGAACTTCACCCTCTCTCCAAGGCCTGAAGCACAGCGATCGGATGAGGACGCAGTTGCGCCGGGAGAGGACAACGATGCGCAAAGGCCGGCGACGGCAGCCCAACCCGATGTCGAGGACTCCCAAACTTGGGAATCCGAAGAGACTGGGTCCGTCCTAACGGGACCGGAGGACCGGTGGACCGCAGACGACGCGGCCGATGCTCCCGAAGAACCCGACCATTCGGACGCTGAAATGGGAAACCTGTTAAGAGAGGATCCGGAGGACCTGGTCTCCGTGGACGATTCGACCGAAGAGGACGACGACGAGCAGGCCTCCAACACCGATGAGACGGAGCAACGGTCACGGCAGGCTCCCAAGCCCGAAAAGCAGGGCTTCATGGAGCGGTTTGCGCTGGGAAACGGCTTTCGGAAGGACGGGCAGGATCGCTACGTCCACGAGGATGGCAGCTGGATTGAGAAGACGCGAGGCCTCCTCTTCCCCTGGGAGCATCGCGGGACGAACGGCGATCTGTTGCGCTACTACTGGCCCAAAGACCACTGCCTTGAGGAGGATCCGCTGGAGATCGAAGCGGACATCTGGGGCATGGTCCAAGAGCGGCCCAACAGCTACGCGCTGATCCTGCGCGATGTGGAGGGCCTTCCCATCCAAGTTACCGGCGAGCGCCTGAGCGCGATGTTCGAGCAAGGCGAAGTGACCCTGCACCAGGCCTCCTTCAGGCTCGTGTTCGCGCCGCCATAGAGTTTGATTTTCTGGTGCAACAGGATGGACTTCATTGACACACGTTAAAAATGACCTTTACGTTTGCGCTCGGCTAGAGATTCGGATGGAACGCAATCAGTTGGAACACAATCAGTGAGGATTCAGCATCATGGAGCAAGATCGAGAAACCTGTTCGAATGTTGAACTGCTGACCACGGGATACGCACCTGAGCTAGTCACAAATAAAAATCAGGTGATACAAAATATTGTTAGATTCAATGAAGAAATAATAACCGCCCCTATGGATAGCATACTTGTTTCTCGACTGTCACAATTTATATCATGGTACGCCATTGACCAATTTGGCGAAGATCCGTTGTTTGGGCCATCTAAATTTATTGGATATGTGAATATGGACTGTAATAAATACGAAAATATGAGCACTGAATGCCTTCACGGAAGCAATACAGAATCAAGACTGAAAAAGTGGTTCCTCCCGGTCAAGGTAAATGACGGAAGCATTCTTGGAAATATCCCGATATTAGATCTGCCAATTTACATATCCCTAAAGGAGTTTCTGAATCGATTTGGAAAACTCCCAAGGAAAAATGCAAGGATATCCATGTTAAAGGTGTAATATTTCGAAAAAATGTGTAACTGCTCAGGGTGTTGGTTTACGGGAGTGCGCCCAGCGTCGGGTGTTGTCGTTGGAGAAAGGGGTTGCGGCGCGGGTGTGGAATATGAGTCAAGCTATGAATGGCTCGCGTACCCCGCCTCAGCAGTCTGTCGCCCG